>CANQQJ010000033.1 GCA_947625905.1 uncultured Clostridia bacterium
ACCTCAATCGTGTGCAGCCATACTGTTGAATTTATTATAGCATTGTCGGGTTTCAAAGTCAATAACCGCATATGTTATATGATGTTATATTACGAGCTTTATCATATCAATACCCCATTACAGTGGTCAATCTCATGCTGGATAATCTGAGCTATCCATCCGGAATATTTCTGCTGCTGCGGTTTGAAGTTTATATCAAGAAAGCTAACCTCAATTTCATCATATCGCATGGTTTCCCGCACTCCGTTCAGTGAAAGGCAGCCTTCTTTTGTGGTGTACGGTTTCGACTTCCTGATGATAACCGGATTTATCATCGCAACCTGTATAATATCCACGCTGAATACGATTATTCTCTTTTTAACGCCTATCATATTTGCCGCCATTCCAACACACTCGTTTGTATGCGCCCGCAGCGTATCCATCAAGTCCGTAACGACCTGCCTGTCAGCCTCTGTTGCCTTCTCAGACTTCTGCGACAAAAACATTATATCCTTAACTATAGGTTTTATCATAACTCCTCCTATTTGTTTACGCTCTCTATTTCCTGAAGTTCAAATCTGTATTTCTGTTTAACATCAGGATATTTCTCCCTGTCGATCTCCTCCGTAAACATTGACAACGGCCTTATCCATAGTCCGCCGTCGCCGTACAGCTTACGGTATACGACATATTCCTCTCCAGTTTCCGAATGTTTCGCAACATCCTCAACAAGATAATAATCACCCTTGAAATGCTTATATATCCTTTTCAGCTTTATCTCATTCATACTGCTTAATCCTCCCTTCGCCCGATCGCCTCAATAAAATCACATCCCGCCGTCCGTTTCGCATATTGTTCCCTAAGCATCGTCAATACTGTTTCCTTTTCATAGATAAAATTCTTGTAATGACTCATGCCGAAATATTTAACATCCAAGCCTTCAAGCAGTTTTATGAGTTGTCCAAGCTGATAGACATTGTACAGCCGCTTACCGTGCTTGAATCCTGCATACGCGCAATCGCCCAAGAACGCAAAATCACCGCATACAACAATAACGCAGCCCTTCGCATGGCTCGACGGCACGGTCAGCGCGGTTATATCATCAAAACCGATTTTATCCGAAATAACTCTGCCGGTATGAGTATGCTTTATTGTCTCTTTGGACGCGTACAACTCGTCAAATTTTATCCTTCCGACGTTTGCGGCGTGATCCTGATGAAAATGAGAAACGACTACGATTTTCTCATCGGTAATTCCGTTTATCAGTTCTGCCGCTTCATCATTAGCGCCGACGTCAAAAATATACGTTTTATTTCCCTTCGTTATAAACACAACGTCCGATGACAGCGGATCTTCGCTCGCCGGAAGATAGCTTATATTTTTCGTAATTTCAATCAATCCCATAATCGCGCCTCTTGCGAATATCGTTTACTTCCATTTTATTCATTATTCCTTCGGCCGTAACGCCGGGATGAGTAACTATTATCCTTATAACCTGATCAACAATATCCCGGTCAATATTAAGTTTCCAGCTGATTTCATCAACATTTAACCCCTTATCCATATACCGCATAACATCTTTTATATTTTTCATGGTAGCTTTATTTGTTTGTCCGCAATTTTCAAGCTCATCTTTTTTAACCGAGTATTTTCCGTTATCAATATCCAGCACAGCCATAGTGACAGGCAGATTAAATCTTCTTTTCCCGCAGCTTCCGGGGTTCAGCCACAGCTGCCCGTTTATTGTTTCCTCAAAATATTTATGCGAATGACCGAATATAATTATATCCGCTTCTACAGCCTTCGGTATATCCTTTTTATTATGAACGAGGAAGAATCTTATTCCGTTAAGCTCAAAGGTAAGCTTGTCCGGCAAATCCAGCCCGCCGTCATTATTTCCGCAAACGGCAAACAGCGGTTTTCCGGCAGCAGCGGCTTTTATCTCATTCAATGTCGCCGCGTTATCAATATCCCCGCCGTGAATAACAGCGTCGCTCGTTTTTATTATTTCAATAACCTCCGGATGCAGTAATCCGTGCGTGTCCGATATAACAGCAATTTTCATATCCACAAGCCTTTCTTGAATTTCCACATAAAATTCAACCTAAGCAAAAACATCTCATGTACAAATTATATCACACTTTTCTATCCAACACAATAACAATCTAATATATGCACTGAGCAGTTTCATAGACTTTGTTAGCATTATTTCGGGCATAATTCGGTGGGTGGGGTACTTTTAATCGAATCATTTTTGGTGGGGTACTTCTAACCGAAAAGTTTTAGGTGGGGACAAAAATATTTTAGCCTACTTAAAAATCATCAAAAAGTAGGCTAAAATTTTTCTCCGAAAACGCGAAAACGGCTTGAAATCAAGCCGTTTTGCGTGTATCAATTTTTGAGTACAATCGTGTGTTTAGTGGTATTTTTTAATACAATTTACCGAATTATTTTCGGTGGGGTACTATTTATCGAAATTGGTTTTTATTCTTTCAGTCAACTACAAGTGGGGTACTTTTAACCGAAAATGTTTTTTATTATGCGTATTGCATATAGCTTACCCGATCTTAATTATTTTACTAATATGTCACAACCACATACTGATCTGGCTCTGCATATTCCACTCCCTGCAATTTGCCGATTTCATCACAATACTGTTTTACGAGAATATCTGGGGTGTTCATGTCCAATTGCAAAACATACATATTCTTGTCATTTTTTATGATTTCCACAGGTTCATACCTTGAAAAATCCATATCATCATCTTGTCCTTGAACGACAAGACGCTTTGTTTGAAAATCCTTGGTTATATACATACTTTGATTTTTGCCGTTCCATACGACGCTGCCGGCAAATATGTTTTCAACTATTGGTCGGAGAGGCACCATAGTGCGGTTAAAATCATTTATAAACGGTTTGGCATTTATATCAATGACTTTTTCATCATATATATTATTTTCATATGAAATTTTAATATGATTATCTCCTATTTGCATATCCGCCGTCATTATCCCGTACTGAATAGTAATTTTACTGTTATCGGCATCGTATGAAACATTATATCCCAAAGCTTCGCTTATTGCTCTTAGCGGAACCATTGCGCTGCCGTCGATTAGTATGGGAGTTGTAGTGCCGTCTTCATCAATTACAATCTCCTTGCCGTCAACATACATCATACTATTATCAATCTGCATTATAATTGAACCTACAAAATCATCCTTTTGATATTTCTTAATCATCTCTGTAAGCGAAGCCGAAAAATCCGATCCTGTCTCCGCTACACATATAATCGTTAATAACGCCGTGCCTAATATTGCCATTATAGCAGCAATTAACTTTTTCATAATGTTCACCTCCTGATTCATTATTGCTATTCTATTAATACCGTCGCCATCTTTTCAGCGATTGATGCTCCGGTTGTAAAATTGTTCGAATCAAACAGCGCAAAGGCAAAGGTTATTTTTTTCTTATCTTCCGGTATTCCCATTTCTTTTGCATTAATCGTATAGTGCAGCTTGATTTTCCCTCCGTCGATATATGGCGCATTAAGCTGCTGCCATTGATAACCATCGAGGTACGCAATCCATAATGTATACTTATGCGACCCCGCCACATAATCATCAGGTGTTTCCACTTCGATATCAACGGGGATATTCTCGTCATATGCCCCGCTGTAAGAGCTTTTATCAAGCTTCACCGAATATTCAGCCTTAGATGTGCTTATAACTGTAAACCTTCTCGTTCGGGTAGCGTCTCCGTATTTAGCGGTTGCCGTAATATCGGTATATCCGACTGACTTCGGCGTTATGACCCCATCCTTATTTACTGTGGCAACATCAGGGTTACTTGAACTCCATATAAGCTCCGCATTAGTAGCGTTTGGCGGCGAAACTATCGGATCAATTTTATAGTCACTTCCAAGCTCTATTGTTCTGTTGCTGAAAACTATGCTTGTAACAGGAATATCCTTTTCATACACAGTTACACTACAATTGTAATAAATTGATTCATTCTGAGCTGATGCTGCCTTTATTGTGGCAGTTCCCGCCGACTTAGCCGTGATTGTTCCGTCATTTGAAACAGTTGCTACGCTTTTATTATCGGAAGTATATATTACCTCCTTATTGGTAGCATTCGACGGATATACGGTCGTTTCTATAGCTTTAGTTTCTCCTACAGATAACGATACGACAGACGGCATAAGGAATATTTCAGTAACCGGAATATTTTTCTCACGTACAGTAACAGGCAAAGCCTTTGGCACAGTTATGCCGCTGCTGACTGCTTTGTTAAAATAAATTGTTGTTTTACCCGCTCTTTTGCCGGTAATCTTTCCGTTTGAACTTACTGACGCTATATCCGGATCGTTTGAATACAAGCCGCAATCAGCCGTAACATCTTTTTTCGTACCACTCTCATAATTGGCATACAGCTTTATTGTTTCACTGCTATCCTTATATATCTCTACCTTATCAGCAGACCATGTATAGCTCACTATATTATCCTGGGGCTTAGGCGTAGGCGTATCCTTTTGAGGCTTGGGAGTAGGGGTATTCTGCTTCGGCTCAGGAGTAGGCGTCTTCTCCTTTGGGGTCGGAGTAGGAGTGTTTTCCTGCTTCGGCTCAGGAGTAGGTTTCTTATCCTTTGGTGTCGGAGTAGGAGTTTGGATTTCAGGGGCAGGCGTAGCAGTTGACTTTGTTTTCATATTTAATATTCCTGCTCCGTAAATGTCCTTATTGCTCATATAATCCACATGTTTCTCCAATTCCTTTTGCAATTCTTTCGGACCGAATGACGGGTTTTCCGCCTTTAGTATTGCCACAGCTGCCGAAACGAACGGCGCGGCAAATGACGTTCCTTCTTTGGACTCTATTCTGTTATTTAAACCGTATACTTTTATATTTTCTCCCGGAGCGACCAGATCCACATCCATATCGCTGTTGGACCTATTCCATAATTTATCATCTTTCGTTATTGCTCCTACGGTGATTGCATCTTTAACTCTGGCGGGGCTGGTATTAGTGTTAAAGCCAAATTCATCTATATTTCCCGCAGAGGCTACCAAAGCAACACCGTCTTTTATGGCTTGTTCCGCAGCTAAATCTATGTAACGCAGATGATCACCCGCATTTTGGCTCACATTTATTATGTCCGCACCTTCGTCTACTGCGGCTTTAATCCCTTCACTGACTAAAGCAGCATCTATAAATCCCGTTTCCGGATCAACCATACATTTATATGGGAAAATGCTGACATTCAAATCCTCAGTTGCGGAAGCTATTATACTCGCAACCTGCGTTCCGTGACCATTTTCATCATTTGTATTCAGTCCGGAATTTGACTTGATTCTTCCGGCGAATAGAGGATTATCCATATCAATACCAGAATCTATAACTGCAATTTCAATATGCTGTGACCTTGCACGGGAAGACATATTTTTTACATATTCTCTTATATTAGTCCTTTTAAATCCCCAATCGTCAGATATACCGTTTGACACATAATCATCAGACGCTAAAATCAGCATATCCGGTTCAGCATATTCAACATCGTAGCTATTGTTTAGCTTATTGTAGCATTCCTCCGCATCAGACATCGTATTAAACTGCAGCACATAAAAGTTGTTCGAATCCTTTATTACCTCAACGGGATTATACCTTTCAAAATCAAGATTAGATGATTTTCCCTGTACGAGTAATCTTTTTGTCTGGAAATCTCTTGTTATTGTGGCGGTCATGGAATCGGGATTCCATGACACACCGCAATTTAATGATTCCGTAATCGCACGAACAGGCAGCATAGTACGGTCATTTTCTATTTTTGATTTTACATCCATAGTTGTGTCTTTACCTTTTACGGTTATAATGTTGCTGCCAACCTGTGTAACTATATCAGTTTCATCATCACTTATAATAACCTTGCCGTTATCATAATCGATGTTACCGCCGAGAGCTTCAACTATGGCTCTGATCGGTAAAAGGATTCTATCATCTTCGATAATAGGAACTGTTCCTCTGCCCGGGTCTATTTCCTGTTCCTCACCGTTTACCAGCATGGTATCTTTGTCTACCGTTAGGCTTATAGATTCGATGTAGTCGCCTTGCCAATACTCTGAAACCATATTAAACAATTCATCGAAAAAACTGTCGTTACTCTTTGCCGCAATATTTACAGGCGAAAAGCTGCACTGAAAAACAAGTATCAGACACATCGTAAAAAGCAATAACCTTTTCTTCATTAAATTGCCCTCCTTTTATTTCCGCTTATTTTACTGTCACTTTAAGGAAGCGCGGTAAATCAACGCCTGCTTCGGGTATTGAGTCCATCCATATTTCCGTACTTCCTTTGCCGATACCGGTAATCTTTCCGTCAGAAGTAACTTTCGCGATGGAATTATCCATAGAATATAATTGACATTCTTTTGTTATATCCTTCTTGCTGCCATCGTCGTAGACCGCATATAACTTGATACTTGTAGTTTCTCCTACACCTAGTTGAACGCTTCCTACTGACCATTCCAAGCTTACCATATCTGAATCTTCAGAGCCCGGAACAACCACTTTTAACGGTCTGGGCATTGTCACTCCGCTGCTGACAGCTTTGTCGAAGTATATATTTGTAATTCCGCTGCCTTTTCCGGTCACTTTTCCGTTTGAAGTTACCGTCGCAACATTTATATCCTCGGAGTAAAGCTCCGCCTCAGATGTGACATCTTTCTTTGCGCCGCTCTTAAAGTTTGCGTACAGCTTTATGGATTTTGTTTCGCCTACTCCTACTGTGATTTCATTTTCAGACCAGCTATAACTGATAATTGTATCCTTTTCCGGCACAGGAGTCGGTTTTGCCGTCGGAGTTGGCTTCGGTGTGGGTGTGGGTGTCGGCTTCGGCGTCGGTGTACTTGCCGCCTTTACGGTTACATTAAGCGGTCTAGGTACTGATACAGAACTCGCGACAGCTTTATCAAAGTAAACCGTGGTACTGCCTGCTGATTTGCCGGTTACATTACCGCTTGATGTCACCGTTGCAATGCTCTTATCTTCTGAGTACAAGCCGCACGATGATGTTACATCCTTCTTTGAACCGTCTCTATAATTCGCGTAAAGCTTTATGTTTTTGCTTTCTCCCGTTTGCAGAGATATATTACCTACTGACCATGTGTAACTTACGATTTCATTATCTGATCCTTTGGGGGTAGGAGTCGGTTCTTTAATCGGGGCCTTGGTCGGAGCTGCATCCATAACGTTTTCAACACTTATACGTCCCGTTCCGTAATACTTATCCCATCCTTTTGCTCCCAAATCGTCAACATATTTTCTTACAGACCTCTCTATTTCTGACGGTGACATACTGTTGTCATAAATCTTAAACATTGCCGCTATTGCCGCCGCATGAGGGGTTGCCATGGACGTTCCGCTCTTTGAGCTGAAGCCGCCTCCGGGTATCGAACTGATGATATTAACGCCGGGAGCTGCTATATCAACCGAGTCGCCATAGTTTGAAAAATACGCTCTGTCATCATCTGAGTCAGTTGCACTGACGATTATTGCATCTTTATATCTCGCCGGAGAATAATACTTAGTATCTCTTGCGTCATTGCCCGCAGCGGCAACGACCGAAGTTCCCTTTCTTATTGCGTATGACATCGCACTATCTATAATGCTGCTTACGCTGCCGCCTAAGCTCAAATTTATTACATCAGCTCCTTTATCAGCAGCATATCGAATACCAACGCTTATAGTCGTATCAAATCCCGATCCTGATGCATCCATTACTTTTATCGGTAGGATTTTAACATTTAAATCCGGAGTACAATCAACAATAGTTCCAGATACATGCGTTCCATGAGAATTATCATCATAGGGGTTGGAATCACCATTGGCAAAGTCTATACCTCCGGATGCAATCCTGCCTTTAAGAAAACTATGATTTGAATCCACGCCTGAATCCACAACCGCTACTACCGCTGACGTATTTTTGCGTGAATTGCTTAATGCTTCCGCAAATACGTCTGCGCCAATTTTTTTAACGCCCCACGATTTAAAACCGCCTGAAGACATTTCCTCATAACCGTCTTCTGAATTGTCAGGAGGAATGTAACCGTCCGCTTCCGCATATTCAACATCGGATCTTTCCTGCAATTCCTCACAGCAGGCTTTAGCTTCCTCTATAGTAGAGAACTGCAGAACATACTCCCCATCAGAACTTCCGATAATCGTATCAGGATCGTACTCATCAAAGTCTATATCGGAATCAGTTTGAACAACAATGCGCTTTGTCTGATATGTATTATAGATACTTACAGTTTCTGTATCCTGATCCCATTCAACATCACAATTCAAGTTTTCCGTAACCGCCCTTATCGGTAAAAAGGTTCGATCATTCTCTATAATCGGAGCAACATCTGTTGTCTGGCGTTTTCCGTTAACATACATTTCTGTATCATCAATTGTCATTTCAATAGTTGTCTCATCAGTATCAATTGTTACGGAACGATCAGAACTGTCATAGGATATATCGCCTCCGAGTGCTTCAACTACCGCTCTGACCGGCAGCAATGTTCGATCGTTCTTGATTATTGGCGCTGTATCGCGACCGAAATCTATTTCTTCCTCGCGCCCGTCAATAATCATAGTAGGTTCTCCGACAGTAAGGCTTATGCTGCCAATGAAATTGTTACCTTGATTTTCGCTTGCCAACGAAGCGACAGCATTGTAATAATCCATATTATCTTCGGATGCATTTGCAGGCAACACCAATCCTGACGCCAGCATGGCGCATACTAAGATTGAACTCATTAGTTTACTTGTTTTTTTCATAATTTTTTCCTCCATTTAAAATATTTATTTTAGTCATAAGGCGAATAAACTTAACCTTATGTGCTAATCAATGATATTATATATTTTAATAACTTTTGCTAATGTGGTTTTTATAATTAAATATCACATTAGTTATTAGAACTCATCGTATTCCGTATCGCAGCTTGGATATTCATCTCTATCCCATATATGGTCGCCATAATCTTCTAATTCTCTATCGGACAGAAGAAAATATTCATATACCGTATCGCCATACTCATCTTCATCATCCCATGTGACATCTACATGATAATAGCGTCTTCCGATTTTTACTATATTCCAAGCATGTCCCATCCAAGAAGGATCATCAGTATCGTAAATAACGCCAAAAGCCTCTCCATCTACAATTTCACAGTATAATCCGGCTTGATGGCATAGGTATTCATATATGCTTGAATACACGGCGCAAATCCCTACGCCTTCTACCAATCCAATGTATAAAGGTTCATCTGTAACCGAGCGCATCAATCCTTTTACGGCATCATAGTCATATTGCATATTTTCAGCTAAATAGTCATGCAATGCCTTGTACTTTTCAAACTCTGTCATATCGGGTTCAACGACCGACAGCGCCGATTCAATTGCATTACGTGTGCTTCTGTATATGGACAACGCCTCTCTGTAATTAATATCATCTTCATCAAAATGATAATTCATATGTAGATTGGGAAAACTTATGTATTCTTTGACATATTTTATATCGTCCAGTACAGAATCGTCCGATATATTTGTCCCAAATAAGTTTATATAATCCCATGTCTTTTTATATAATATAGGCGTCAAATCGATATCTGTATCACCGTAATCAACCAATCCAAGTTTCTCTACGTTAGGCAATCTTTTTATATCTTCTAAACTCTCAATTATAAGTCCCTTCGGCATTGATGTAAAACCATTCATATAGGCGTTGTATGGAATGCTGCAAATAGAAGTGACTTCTGAAACCTTATCTTCAGTCAACGGACCTGTATATATACCCCTTTCATCGTTATTATCCGCTATATTACTTCGTGCGCAATATTCAACTCCAGCGTCTTCAAAATCAACAATTTCGGGTTCTTCGTAGAATATATCTACTGTTTTTGTATTCCCTTTCCATTCGACATCCGCTCCGAAGGCTTCAGATAAAGCTCTCAAAGGAACATATGTACGATCATCTCTTATAACAGCCGGGACATCCAATAAAACGTCCTCCGGTAATGCTTCATCATTGTACTCTTCTGTTGTGCGTGTAACTGCAAGATGCTTTGAGTCGATCTTTATTGTTACTTCGTCAAAGTCATTTTCTATGACAGCCGTTCTATCACTGCTGCGCCATTGTACATCACAGCCCATTGCTTCTGTGATTGCTCTTATAGGCACTAGCGTTCGTCCGTCTTCTATAAACGGCTGCACATCGAATGATATTGTTCTGTTATTCAGTTTTACCGTGATTCCGTCATAGGCATATGCGTTAAACTGCAGACCTATAACAACGGATAAGACCGAAAGAAGTAAAAGCATTTTTTTCATAAAATCCCCTCCTCTTATAAATCATTGTAATCATCTTGGGCTTTGGCTATTTTAAACGAATACCCCTTCGGAATAGTAATGTACTGTTTGTCAAAAATTTTCTCAACTTTCAGCATTTTCCATATAAAACAATTTTGCGTACGCTTATCTTGTTTCAAGATACTCTTAACCTCGTCCCATGTCCCGGTCGGATACCTGCATATCCACCATCTCCGACGCTGTTCTTCCGGACTTGGAAATATCTTCCCGCCTTGGCGGACATACATTACAGATACGGAATCAGTGAGCGTTATCTCATCGCCGATCACCGCATACGCATGGTCTCTGTCCGCATATACCGGTACGTCGCTAAAGGTTATGATATCTATAACTTCAATGCCGTCGTCCTGCATTTGCTTTATAAGAGCCTTTCTCATGGACTCCGGCGTTTCTCTATTCTGTGTCATTGTCGTCTTCCTTTCCGAAAAAACGCTCCCACGCGGCTTCCCACGTAATGTATTCCTCCTCTTTGCTTTCCTTATTGTCCCAATCATATCTATCATATGCGAAATATTCCTCTTCTTCGTCATAATCATCATCGTCGTCTTCGTAATAATATTCGTTACACTCATCTTCCAATATTCCCGTCCACGCTCCGCCGATATTCTCGCCGTTAAACTTCTTAGTATCTTGTATTACGACATAATTTAGCGTAATCGCGGACAAAAGGAATAAAAACGGATATGCATTTATTGAAGAATGTTCTACTAATGATAATACTACCGACGCTATCATACACGCAAAATACATGATACAAGTGATTTTCAGGTATAGCGATACTATCTTACCCTTAAGAAACGGGATAAGTCCCATGATTATTCCTTGAATATATAATATAACCGAGTCCATAACGTCATAATCCAGATCCAACAGCCATGCGATATGATATGCTCCGGCAATTTGTGTATTGCACTCAATCAAGAACATACATATTATAGCCGTTATGCTTTCCGAAACAAAGAAAGCAAAAACAGCGTTACGCGGATTTATATCGTTGTTCTTCTTATATAATATACAAAATACAAGCATAACAACATAGGACGAAATATGCAGTAAGTTCCTCGGTAAATTATATTCCAGAAAAAATTCATCAATGTATCTTCCCTTAATTATTAATGCTATCAGTCCGGCTATGTATAAAACTAATGCCGTGATTGACAGCAGCAACGGATTCTTGAAATACTTTTTTAACATTATTGACCCTCCTTAGTGCCGGAGATTGCGGAAAGACAGCGCCGCAATCTCCTTCGTTAATATGTTTACTGTTCGCCGCCTTCAGATGATTCTATGTAGATCTCCTCGGCGGACTGCAGAGCATCCTGAAGCTGCTGCTGTAATTTTTTCAACTGTTCTATGGTATCGGTAACCTGATTGAACAGTTTGTAATACATCTCATTATAATCAGCCATTGATATCCCTCCTTTCTCCCTCAGTGCTTTGTTATAAATATAATGTAAATATTCGTTATTTTTTCTCATTAACTTTCGCTTTTCTCCGAAATTTCCCTAAACATTCTTGCAATAATATATTTTTCGCAGTAGCTTTTATCGAAGTCACAGCATATTTTATAGCATTGCTCCGCCAAATGATAATGCCTTGCGCGCATAAGTCTATCAGCATAGCTTTTGACATAATCCTGCGTACCGTCAACTCCTTTATCATTAAGCATCTTAAGCATATTTATTCCCTGCTCTATATCCTCCTCGCAGTCACCTTCCTCGCAATATTGTTTTGCTATTCCGAGGAGTTTTTCATCAAAAATATCACATGAATCCAAGATTTTTCTGCAATACTCCAAAGCTTTTTCTCTCATCAAATCATCGTCTTCAGAATCCAGCTCCGCCATATACGCATAATACATATATGATATTTGACGAGATGTTTTCCAAAACTCAAAATCATCCTCATCCTTCTGCTCAAAAAGATCAAAAAATCTTTTAAAGCCCATCATTGCTTCTTGATGATTAATGATGCCCTCACGACTGCCGAGAACAAAACTGCGTTCAACCGTATAATTATAGCAATTAATTAAACCGCCTATTTCAAACCCCTTCTGAGTATATCTTTTTATTTTGTTTTCATCTGCAGGCGGGTTGTTCACGGCTTCCCAATACAAATGCCTTGCAGCATACGGTGAACCGTAATCAAGAAGATATTCAAAATATTTCGTTACGGTTCGTGGATCCAAGCCGGTAAATGGAAATTTTGTTATTTTTTCATTGATTGCTTTTTCATTGCCGTCTGTTATTGAGCTTCTGATCCACAGATAATACAGAATATAATTTGTTTCTTTAAACAAATTTGCAAATTCATACTGTATTTTTCCACTTCCGCACCAAAACTCGTTAAGCAGTCCATTCATTACAGTCTCATCTATGTCTTTAGTATTTATAAATTCCAGAAAATGATTGAAAAATATATACGCTGTAAGAATTTTGGATATATTCTTCATTCTGTTTTCATAAAATGTTCCCAGTATATAATTAGGCACAAGATCCTTATATGGGGTATGTACGGTTTGCATTGCCTGTGTGTTAACCACAAAGAACATATTATTCATAAAGAATCCTTCGGAAATATCGCAATAAACATCGTCGCAAAGCATAAATTCTGCCGCTGTAAATTCCGTTTTTAATTCTTCGTTGTCCATGTATTCGCTTATGTCATATATAATATATGTATCAGGCTCATTTAATCTTAACAGATATGTCTGTCGCACGCCATCCGGCAAGCATATAATACTGTCTGTTGTAATGTACTTGAATCTGATATACATTCCGCGAAAACCCGTTATCTCAAACACTTTGGTTTTAACGGTTGTTTTTCGGTGAAAGTCTCCATGCAGTTTTATATAGTATACATTAAATACGCTTTGATCAGATATCTGTTCCAAACAACTCTCGGAATTTTTGTTCAAGCTCTTTTTGGAGCTCATCGGTGTCTTTGTCGAGTTCTTCTGCACACTTCTCCACATATGATGCTTCCTCCTTTTTTATCTCCGCAAACGGGATCGGACGGATACCGCTATTAATATCATCAACAAGTTCTTCGAGCGATATCAGCTTAGCTTCTTTTGGAGTTGACGGTTCGGCTTCCATTTGCGGATATCCCTTAAACATCTCATATTCGTCAATATCAGGTAATTCTGTCACATAGGGGAATAATCGACCTGTAAAAATCAACACTTCTCCCTTATCCTTGCTTAGGCGCTGAAGCTGCGACGGAGTGATAAGCGGGCGAGTTGTTCCGTCCGATAAATACCTTTCGCCGCACATTTTGCTCAACATTTCCAACAGCGGCAATTCGCGGCTGTGGAGGTATGCTATGTTAGAGCAATTTCCTATAATTGTCTGAGCCTCGTCATCTCCGTACTTTGCCTGCAGCTGACGCAATCCCTGTATAGCTATAAAGAAACGTATATTTCTTGAACGTGCCGCGCTTATCATATTTGTAAAATCCGTAATTTTGGGTACGTTGCACAGTTCGTCCAAAATAAAGTTAAAGCGTGTTTTAAGCTTTAATCCCTCGTTTTCCTGCGCCTGCTCTATTAATACCGAGTATGCCTGCTTTACAAATAGAGCAACAATAAAATTGTATGTTGTTTTTTCGTCGGGAGTTATGATAAATATTGCTGTTTTCTCGTTTGCTATCTCCTCTATGTCAAAGGTTGAGTTGGACAGAGAGGTTACAAGATCCTGCTGATTTATGAACATGGCAATCATCCCGAAGAGCGATATGTATATAGACAGCTTTGTCTTTTCCGGGGCGGTTCTCACGCCTCTAAGATTTATTCCCGCGATACAGTTTTCGGGAATCTTGCTTGCCAGCTGCTCGAGCGCTTCTATATTGTCCTGGCAGCACATTCTTGCAAAGCTCGCAACGTTGACCTCCTCCGGCTCCGCACACTCCGCCAAAAGCAATATTATCCCCGCTGCCAACGCCGCGGCGCTTTCGGGCCAAAATACATCATTGGTTGTTTCGCGATGTTTTTCGGCTATCGCATTAATGAAATCAGTGAATAACTCATTAGCCTTATTCTTTTGCCCTGATATGTACTTTTTATATGCCAGCCATAACGGGTTCCAAAAATCTCCTCTTTTTCCGCAATGACGAAAATCCATAACAATGAGACGATAACCTAACGATTTTAAATATGAACCCGTACGAGCTAAGTTTTCGCCTTTGGGATCGTATACGCAGAGATTTTCGTTATTTTTTGCAAGAAGGTGTATAAGAAGAAAAATAAATAACCTGTTTTTCTTACTTCCCGATCCTCCTATAATCAACGAATGTGTATCATCGTTACAAACATATACTTTTTTACCATCGCTCATCAGAGGCAACCCCGCCCCGCCGAGATCGTTCGATTCTAAATCCACTTCCACGCTGTATTGTTTTACCTCCTCCGGAGCGGCAAATCTATCGCCAAATTGTGAAAGCATATTTTATTCCCCCTTTGCCATAAAGCCTATATTATGTTTTTTGCCATGACTTTCATTAGACAAAATACTTTTTTTAAAATACGAATCTATATTTTCGGGTGAAATCGCTTCAATCCCATTTCCAAGCAGAAAAAATAATAAATCGTCACATAAATCATCGACTTGGTTTAGATTGCATATCTTATCTGAATCTATTAACTGCTGCAGCAGTATTTTTAATGATTCTGTCGCTTTATCATTTAAATCAAAGCCGTATTCTTCAAGCTTGATTTTAAAATATATTATTGCTTTGTCTATAGAAAGGATGTCATTTCTCACAGTATATACTCTTAATCCCGCCTTAGTTAATGCCTGCTCCGCATCAGATATTATATACTCGCGGCTATGACCGGCAATAACTATTCTTAAAGAGCCGGGGGTTTTATCTTTTATGTATTTTATTATTTCTCTGAAATCGCGGTTAAAATATTTAATATTTTTAATATCTATACATATAATACCCTTAAAAATACCCTTGAAGCTTCCGGCAAGAGCCAGGATATCGGATATCTTATCACATATATTAGATACAGGCATCAGTTCTCCGGGTTGTTCCAAGCGAATGGATATACATTTGTTTTCGCCCGAAAAGTCAATGATATTGATTCCCGAAAAATAACCGCATAATAAACTGAGCAGATGCTCATAGTTATTATTGTTTGCAATAAATAAATCCGGTACAAGCTGTAACATTTTCTCACCTTCAAGTCTGCTTGCCAATGTATCAATTGTAGATATGTATTTTTTGAGTTGTTTAGGCGCGGCGCTATCCATGATTTCTCGATAATAACTCATGCTACCAACCTCCTTGTTCTAATGAAATTCCCATCACTATTAAATTATTTATCATCCATTAAATTATAAATGTTTAATATTCATTAAAAATCTCAGTGCACAAAAAAAGATAGCGCATTGTGAATGCGTTATCTTAGTTACTACTGATTTATTGCCTTATAAGCAGATTATATTTTTTCTATGAGTATTATTAGCTTACTCTATGTACGTGTTCCTCGAGCTGCTTTGCTTCCTTTAAGGTTCTTATATCCCTTACTAATTCTATCGGCAAAGCGATAAGTCCAATAAAATATGACAAAACTAACTTTACCAAGAAATAAATAAGCCAACCTACTAATGGCATCCATATAAACATCGCTGGTGTGATTTTATTTAAAAATCTCCATCCGCTCGGTATGCCGGCCAACAAAAATCCTAATGGGCTTTGGTTGACAACTATACCAACAATCATTAAAATAACACTAAGTCCAATGCTTTTAATCATTGCTGACTTTGTATCTGCAGCCTCCTGTCTTGCACAGTCCACACATACTGGAGGGCTGAAAAATGAGCCACACTCTGAACATAATCCCTTTCCACACCTATTGCACGTAACTGTTGCTTCTCTGTCATTATGGTAATAACACTGCATATTTTTCACTCCTTAAACTTTATTTTTTGACATATACTCTTTGACATACGACATAGATATTACTGGTATTTCTTACTTTTTTTGATATTTCCAACAGTATTCATCAGCGCGCATATGCTTTTTATTATATGTACAGTACCATTTATTATTTGCATCGTAGTCATATTGGGCATAAACACAATCACAACATCTTCTTTCCTCTGCCAATACTATCCCTCCCTTCATTTTTGCGTTACTACGATCATTTTATACATATAGATTAATCATCCCCTTTACATCTAAAATTTATTAACGGGACATATCACAAAACAGCATGTCCGATAATTTCGTTTTCCCAAATTTGCTATTCATATCTTCTATATATCTCTTATCATTTTTCTTTTTTATTGCATAATCTATTAAATATATAATGGCATCATTATCATTTTTTTCATATCCATAAACAAGTCTTAGTTGAATATTATTAATGCCATGTGTTTTATATATGAATATTTGATCATTAATTCTATCATATATAATATTATCATTATTATATATCCGGTTAATATCACTATTTTCTGAAGAAATTTTTTCTGATAGCCGTTGTAATGATGAATATATGGATTTGAGTGTCATTTTATCTTCCTTCTTATATTGCTTGCATCTTGCATTAATTTTAATAGTACACATATGTAAACACCTCCAATTTCTATAATACAAGGCAATTTATATTATTTATTATCCTTATATACTATAAATGGAGATTGTTTTTCAAAATTCTCAATATTAAAAACAATTACAAAAATTTTTTGCAATATATGTATATTTAACACTCTAGGCAAATCATAGAGCCCCAATACTTTAAATCAGAAAATGGTCTCATAGCTGTACTACATTCTTTTAGTTCATCTATTTGTGATTTCACAGCCTTATTGTCTTTCAAAGAATACTGCAGCCATCCATTAAGATGAAGCTCACCGACAGTAACATTTCTAAGATATAGCTTTGCATTTCTAAGTGCATCTGCAACAGGCATAAATTCAAGACCTTCATAGAATTTATCCATCATTATTGCAGCTCCTAAATCACTCAAATCCCACTGACTCATAACTATATATTTTGCTCCTGCCGCTTTAAAAGAGCTTCTAAGTCCGGAAGCGCCCTTTGCAATATCTACATCAACAGCACCGCTATAACAAGAAGATAATACTACCAACTCAGTTTCATGTAAATCCAAACGGCTTATTTCATCAGCAGTTAATATGCCATTGCCATAGTATTTATCCTCTTTTTTGGTATCGAGCCAGTTTTGAGCTCCAGCAAAATACATACATGAGGCGTATATAGGATTCTTCTCGTGCTCATAGTCAAAATCGCCATGTGTTGAAATATGTACATATCTGTATCCAGATGCATCCAGTATAAGTTGTTTTGTTGCATATCTATCAGTATATGACTTGCAGCCCAATCGTTTAGAAATTCTATCCACTTCAATGCCACTGAAAGGAAGAGGCTCCAACTTTTTATGCACATCTCTCCAATTCTTGCTTATATCAATTTTTTTCTTGTAATCATATGAAGGATTACCTATTAATAACGCTCCCGACTTAGCTGTGGTCTCATGTATTTTCAACAAATCTCGACCACATTCAATATATCTGATATTATAAATATCAATTAAGCATTCTTTTTTATTTTTCCCTAATATATCAAACGATACAGCAGCGATATCATCTGTAGGAGCTATCATTAACTCATCCACACCCTTCAGGTGCTTTATGAGAGGTTCAAAAATCGCTTTGTATAAATCCACCTTTGCTATCGTTGTTCTTCGTTCTCCTTTATACATATCATCTCCTTGGTCATATAACATACAATTAAGAAATTCATAGATCTTGTCTCCAATACTCTCTAATGAACCTATATATTCCTTATTAATTACAAGTCTATTATCAATATTTCTGACAACGTATGCTTCATATTCATAAGAATCAATAATTATCTCTGTCAAGCGTTCCTCATCATTAAAATATTTATTTATCAAATCTGAATGATTCGTTATTTTGTTGCGACGGACATATTCAACAATAGCTTGATTGCTCTTTATTCTTAACAATAAATCATTTACATCTGCTTGTGGTGTTATATCTACTACAGGAAACTCGGTTTCAAATTGTGCTTCTAATTCTTCTAAACTTTTTTCTAAAGCATCGGTTGGAACAACACTTTTAAAGAATATATTATTAGTATTAAATTTAGCAATCTGATCTCTAAGCTCATGTATGCGGTTTAACAAACCTTTATTATCCGGATATATTTTTAATAGTTCATTTCTTATTTGAATAACATACGACTTCAACGCCTTATATTTTAATACGTAGTCATATAAAGTTTCATTACTCATCTTCGAAAGATAATTATATGTCTTCTCATATGCTTCTGTTGTTTCCTCTATCATCTGTAACAGTTTTTCTTCATCCAGATAACGCAATGCCAGTGATAATCTTTCAGTATTAATTTTAATCCACTCATCCAAATATTTTTTTGCATTTATATAATCATTATTTTTTATATATAATTCAGATATCACATGGGCTGTATTTGATTTATATTGAATATCAATATATTTATTGCTTGATGAATACTTTTCATAAGACTGTACAAAATATTTTAAGGCGGTCTCTGTATTCTTAATGCTAGACAATATACCATACCAATTTATTATAGTACGGTCTAAATAACTGTTAAAATGTTGAATATTGAACTTCTCTACCGGTTTTAATATTGTAATCATATCATCATAATGCCTATCAGCATCTCCAAGTTTTTCATACATTTGAAAAAACATTTGTAGTACACTTATGTGTAAACAGGCATCAGCCATATTATTTACATTATCTGAAAGCAAATGATATTTATTTATTATATCAATGACTTTGCCAAAATGTTCATTGAAATCAAGAGAATTCATAAAACATTCAACATACATACCAAGAAACATTTTTATGTTTGTTTCTACTCGTTCCGTAACGGTTACCATTGAACTAAAGTTATTATATATATTGTCAAATACTTCTTCGCACAAAGCAAACCTCTTGTCATTATTCATTATAGAATATATAATGAGTAATTTTATATGAGCAATTAATCCGCCTTCCACTTTGTCCTCTTCCGAAAAGCAGCAATTTAGCATTTTATGGTAATATTGCTCTGCTTGAAGATATTCTCCTCTATCCATATAATATGCAGCAATATACTCATAGGCTGTATGCATATTAACCAAATCATTTATATAATCATGGGTACTACAAAACTCATAATAATAAAACACTATATCTTGATATCGTGATACAGAAAGTAATTCTATTGATATGCGTAAGAGCAAGGCTGAATAATTTGCCATGTCTGTATATAGTAATTCCATTTGATCATCAGAAGTGTCAGTAATTTTATTATCAAGTCCAAGCTTAATCAATTCCTCCATTTTATCACAGCTTTGTATATTCTTTAACAAAAGGATTTCACATGCAGATATTCTTGCTTTCACTGCCCAACAATAAATACTTGTTTCCGCACAATATACTCTACGGAAGTCAAGTATACCATGAAAAATTTCTATAGCTGTCTTTTTGTCTTTTTCTATAAAATCATTCGCAAGAGCAAACAGTTTGTCTCCAGTATTAAGGTCGAGATAGTTAGTAATACCTTTTGCATATGTTTTATATAACTCTGCCGCTATATCCGGCATTGCGTCAATAAGATATTCACGTAATAAAATATCTATTATGCTAAAAAACACATCAGCTTCAATGTCATTATATGGATTTTCAACAATATGCAAAAAAGAATAAATAACCCTTGAGGATTTGCTATGGAAATTTTTTAAATCAAACCCCTCTAATGCGTAAATAACCTTTCCCAAAGTATACCCATCGCACGTAAACGGAACATCTTTGTACTTATCCGGCAAGAAAGGATATATGTTTTCCCATTTATCCCCCAAAAAAACACTTAACATTGACACCGTAAATTGCACTCTTTCTTGTTCACTTTCATAATAATATGCGTCAAACTCGGCATTGCCTATGGCAGTTTTTAATGCATCCAACATCTTTTCCTGATAAGTTTCACAGTCATATTCATTTAAGCAGATTAATAGATATAATAATTCAAATTGCATTGCAATGCGGATTTTCCTGTTTACTTCTGAACATTTTTTTCGTTCTTCATAAGACATATTTTCATTAAATGCATTGACTAATTCTGACATTAAAGAATTATCAAGTTCTTGTTCCACTGCATCATATTCTTCAAGTAATTTCTTCATCATTTTCACCTTCTACAATTCTTAAAGTGTATGAGTCGCTGCTAATATTTTTAAATTCTGCAATCAACATATCCTCGTACTCATCATATTTAAATTTCTCTATATATTTTTCACCTCCATCCGTTATACATTCAGCAATGTAACTTTTACCGTCATCCTCAATGGTCATATATAGTGAGTTTTCTCTAACTATAATTTGAGAATACTTAGAATTTGCATTTTTCAGTAATAACTTGTCTGCTGCTATATTATGTTTTGTCCCACGTGCGCCCGCAAACGATGGCTGATAATCAAATTGCCAGTTTACGTCTTTTGCATATTCCTGCATTGCAGATAACGTTCTGTTAACTTTATCCCTTATAATAGAAATCACAGATAATGGATTTCTTTTATGCTCAAAATAAGCGTCCGCAATCACCTCTGGTGTCGTTAAATCTTGCACCGCCATTGCTATGCTATATAACTCATAGCATTTATCACATTTCTTTATATGCTGCGCCACTTTTGCAAGTTCATCATCAAGTTGTTTATCATTCAAAAGATACTTTGCTAAATCATACGCTTGCGCCAAACTAATATGCTCCATTATCTGACCTCCTCAATTTTGTCCAATATTTTTCTCGCCTTTTTATATTCTCTTAATGCTGCCAACAACTCGCCTTCTCCCTCACTCATCATACGTTGTATTGCAGACTTATTTATCGCATCTCCAACCCTGTCATTCCATACTCGCACATTGGTTTCAGTAAACTCTTGTGTATACAAAATATCGGTTAATAGCTCTTCTTTGCCATCTCTACAACAATATAATTCGTTTAACTTATTCATATATGTTCTGTTCCAGCATATATCTTTCCTACCGTATTGATTACGTACCATTCTTTCAAATATGTCCGATAGTCTGCCTACAGTTTTATGCATATATCCATATGCCCATTTCTGAGATCCCTTATGTTCTCCCATGAACAATATTGCAGCATACCGCACATAGCATAATGCAAGTAACCTCTGAGGGGATTGATGCGAGTTAAAAATCTCATCAAGCATATAGTTTGTTAATGTAACACATAGTTCTCTTGTGTTCACATCTCGCATACTATCTTCCGCAGATTTTGTATTTTCAATTTTTAAAACTTCATCACCATCATCGTTGATATACGATAGAGCTGTTTCATTCCAGTATATCTTTTGCCCTTTCTTTGTGCAATCTTTCGCTGTTAAACTTAGTATCTTAATACAGTAAGTCATGAAATTCCGATTCTGAATCTCTTTAATATCTGTATTTTTAGCAATTGATTCATAATATATTTTGCAATCATCTGATTTTCTATAATTGTAAACTGCAAACCTTGCAAGGGCAAATTTTAATTCTTGAAGCAAGTCTTCCATATCTTCTTTCGTGTACGATGTGCCTCTTCTGAAAAACTCTTTAGAAATAACAGACTTCATAATAGGCTCTAAAATATCAAACATTTCTGTATAACAGGTATATACCTCTGCTTCATTTTTTTCATTTATATATGATTCCGCTTGTTCATATATTTTTTGTAATTTATCAGCCCACTTTGTATTATTCATTACTCATACCTTCATTCATAAATAATATTAATCTTGCATCTCAAAGCAACAACCTGCGCTTACTGTCTTATCAATTATCACATTTCGCACCCCATATACTGTACTTATAATTCAATGCGAATCTTACTTGCCCATTTTAATTCTAACTTTTGCCTATTATTTGTATCATTTTTTCAATTTAAAGAGGCAAATCTTATTTTAAAAATCCATTCACGATTCCCGATTGCACTTGGTATTTGTCTTACTAAATCTCTATTCTATCTTGCTATTGAGCCCTCCCTTTATTTCCTGTCACAGATTTTATGTAACCCGAAGAAAATTCCCCCGTTTTTTTTGTAATCGGGCAATGCCAGTAATTACCCCCATCATAACAACAAGCTTTTACATCGCAGTTTGTGCAAAAAAACACATATTTATTTCCACAATGGGGGCACTTATATTGTGGACCAACTCTGTGATTATTAAAATCAATTGTTGTTTCGACTTCTCCTCCACATTCTGTTGTAGATATGTTCTGCAAGCCATAGGTTCTAACCCACATGCCATCAGCGCCTATATCTTCACGAATAAAAAAATTTTTTCCCGTTTTACTACATCTCGCCGGTATAAAAACCACTTCATTGCTTTTTTTCATAACGTTACTCCCTTTCATTTAACAAAAACCAATATTAATATAACTGTTAAAGTTTATACTTTTTACAAAGGTCTATTATGTGTCTTAGTGTTTTCTTATCAATAGCCAAATCTGAATTGAATCCATCATTACAAATTTGTGTTAATTCATTTTCGATAATAGCCTTCTTTGAATTGCTGAGTTGCCTATTATCATTATTTTTCAAGTATTGATATGCTTCTTCAATGCTAGTAAGACTATTCTGATTTATATGGTAAAATATTTTATACATAAAATCAGCTTTTTGAGACGATTGTAATTGGGTTGGCAGGTTCAAATTTAAGGTATTAAATAATTTCTGTACACTCTCTAAATCCGCCTTATATATAGCAATTGCTTTATCACATTTTTTTATTTCATCCTCTATCTCAATATTCTTTTTGTATTCCTGATTATCTAAATATTTTTGTTCCTTTATGTATTCTGCATAGTGCTTATTTTCTTTTCTATTATAGTTGATATTAAATATTATAGCACGAATAGCAAAAAAAACTAATACTATTACTCCAACAAAAATCGCAAAAACAATGGGATTCCCTAAAAAGGAAATCCAATATGCTTCTGCCGCTTCTTTGAATGGGCATATTCCCCTATTTGTAGATATATACATAACAAAGGCTGTAGGATATGCAACCAGTCTGATCATAAAATCAGAAAACTTAGTAATAAAGTTATCTGGAATTAGCCATCCTATTATGCCAGCTACTAAGCCAATAGGAAACATTATTGCTGCTATTATATCAATAACTCCACCTGTTATCAATCCAATCCAAAAGCCTGAAATATAATCTGAAAATACAACTCTATCCATAGATTTAGGTAATGGTACGTATTCCTCTCTTTGCCTTACTTTTTGGCTTGTTTTTTCTGCTATCTTCTTTCTCTCACTTACATCAATTTTATTGCTAATTATTGTTCTAAGTTTTATCAAATATATATATTCGGCCAATTTGATAAGTAATAATTTCTTTTCTCGTTCTTCCCTATTTCTTTTTGTTTGTATTTTCTGTTCCATTAATGCTCTTTGTTCAGCAGCAGGCGTAATAGGCATTCCACAGGTTTCACATATTCTAGCATCAGGATACGGATTTATTTCGTCACATTCTTCACATTTCCAATACATCATTTGCACACACCCACTTTATCTTTTTATAGAGTATTTTCTAATGATTTAATTATAAATGATGCTATAAATTTTATTATTGCCCTGAACCCGAAGTCTTTACCATACTTTTCATATCATCCCCTGAAATTACTCCACTTATCTTCCCGGTATTTCCACAGTGAACACATGAAAATGTGTCTTTATTAGCATCGTGACATGTAATTTTACCACATCGTCCACATCGCACAAAATCAGTATTCCCACACCAAGGGCATTTGTATTGCGGGCCGGTACGCCTCCTATTTATATTTATGTTAGAACTGTCCATTCCAATTGTCTTTTGTCCGGTTGGCAATTCTTTTACTCCATACGTCAAAACCCAGCAGTCATCAGCTGCTAAATCATAGCGTGGATAAAATGTTTTTCCACACACTGCACACTTTGCTTCTAAGAAAAAAAGGTTATCCATAAATATTTTCCTCCTCTACGCTATTAAAAATGATAATATAAAGTATAAAATCGAATAACGGATAGACGATTTTATTCCTCCCATTACAGAGTAAATGGTACTAGGGTTTTTAAAAAATTTAAGTATAATTTCCACTATAATACTTATAAAAAACGCTACTGCCCATACTATACCAAATGTCAATAGATCCTTTGAAAGAATTGCAGATGGCACTAAGTTCGCATCAGTCTCTAAAACAGAAGCAGAGCACAACAACCACGCTAACACAATAAACAATGTTCCAATCCAGTAATAGTATTTTATCATTGAGTGTTGCTCAACGAATACAGGATAAACTATATCTGCTGTTGATATTGAACTCTTCCTTTTTTGAGCTGCAATTGTAAGTCCACACGAAAAAATCAAAAGTATAATCGCCAAGACATTTGATATTTTAAACAACAATCGCAAAGCATTAAACATTATCATTATTATTCACCTCCTGAAGTATATTCAACGACCTTGTCAATGAGCATCTCCATTTTTTTTATAGGGTGGAATGTAGAACCCATATATTGGCATTGATTTTTAATTTTTAAATATTTATTTGACGCAAACGCAACAACTTGTTTTGTGGCATCTTCTATATTTCGTGCGATTACTGATCGTTCTGAATTTTCGTTCCCTTCTATTTCTTTATTTCCTATAATCACATAAAATTCTGCTTGAACGTTATGAGATGTATTCGACAATGCATCATTAAATTTAATCTTGTCGGATTTCTCAAACAAAGTAGCTATCGATAACACGGTCATTGTGATGGCACAAACCACTAACCATACGTTCAATACTTTAATAACTTTTTTTAAAATTCTTGAGAACTTTAACTCACGCGCTTTCTTTTCTTGTATTTTTTTCTCAATTTCAGCAATACGCTTTCGTTCTCGCTCAATTTGCTGTGCTGCTAACAACTCTTGCTTGCGCTTTTTCTCAGCATCACGTCTTGCACGTATCTCCTCTTTAACCCTCTTTTCATGCTCTTTTTTTAATCGTATTTTTTGTTTTTCCTCTTCCTTAATCTCCTGTATAACTTGTTGTTCTGCAGACTGTGTAATATTCATTCCACATGTTTCACAAACAGTTACCTCTGGATAAGGATTCTCAGATGCACAATCTTCGCATATCCAATAGTGCCTCATATATATCACCTCACTTGGGTATAACGATACCTATTGCTAAAGCTGTCATTCTCGGGATAGTCATTTTAGAACCCGTGCTCATATAAACACACACTTTATCCTCAGATAATATTTTCACTTTTTGGTATCCAGGAGGCAGGGTTGTTGCAGGCTTAATAGTAAAATTATCCTGTTCAAATTCTTGCAAGCCCTTATATGCAGTATATAACAATTTTGTTAGCTTGTCCACTTCACTCTGAGATGTCAAACTTCTATTAGCTTCTATAAATTTCATTACTTTTTTTAATGTTGCAACCGATTTTGCAGTATAATCTGATAAATCTCTTGGAATAATCGCTAATATTTTATCAATCTTGGAATAATCTGCACCACAAGAAGGTTGTTCTTTTGTCCTCAGATTTTTTAATACCACATATAACAATTTAGTATATTTATCAATTGTTTTTTGATCGGCATGTGTACGAAGGTAAGAAATCTTACTACACGTTTCTCTTAAAGTTCTAATCGTTTCATCCGTATATCCGGATAAATCATTAGGGATTTGATTCCAAACCCTATCCAATTCAGCAAAGTTAACTTTATTGGGTCGTGTTGCATCTGTAAAAGTTTTAGGGTTTATATTTCCCGAATCAAACTTTTGCTCAGACACAGCAACATGTACGTCTTCCATTGTGGGACGATCTTCAGGAAGCGGTTTAAGCATTGCCCTAATCAAATTTTGTAGCCAGTCTGGAATGCTGCTATTTAACTGATATTCCTTCCCTGACGAAATAGCTTCATATAAAAACTTGCCTTCATTCTTACCTGGATAATCCGGCATATCTCCACACCAGAACTGATGGAAAATGATACCAGAGGCAAAGACATCCGAGGAGCAAGTCAATTTTTCGCGATACTCTTCATGTCCACGTTTATATGCTGCCAATTCCGGGCTCTGATATGCGTCGGTAACTACAGTCAGATTTGGTGCTAAAGCTTGCTTTGAAAAATATGAGTCATCAAAGTCAATAAGTTTAGCAACTGGTTTTCCAGATGCACTCTTTCCAATCAATATATTATCAGGTTTTAAATCCCCATGAATAATATCTTTACTATGTACTTTTTTTAGGGCGGCTGCATAGGTTTTTAATAACATCATTTTGTCATCATACGAATACTTTTTAATTTGGTCAAGAGAATCAGTTTGTACATCTATCCAATATGTGGCCTGATAAAAACACAGTTTCTCTCTAAATACATCTCTTGGAGAAATGATATTACCTGTACCGTTTCCTAATTCGTCAAGCGCCTTGATGAGCTTTTTCTTAGCAGTTAACCATTCATCACATTCAGCTTTTTTTTTCTTGAAAAGCTCAGGATTAATGCCCTCCTTAGGATACTTAGGCTGCTGAAATTTCTTTAAAAAATAGGTTTTTCCAGCTGAATCTGCCTTATACCATGTTCCGTTAGGTGAGTTGACTCCCGAAGTCTTTTCATATTGATATCCATGTGATACTTCCATACTCATACCTTACCTCCTATGCAGTGGTTATACAACTCATAAATCGGCTTATATTCCATCCATAAGGCGTATTTCTTTTCGTCAAATTCACTGCTATATTGTTTTAATTCATTTAATTGTTTTTCAAGAGAATTAATATCGTCTATTTTATCTTTGCATATCAATCTTAATAAATATGTGTTGTCTTTTATCCCACGTAAAAACTCCACACTATGTTCATCAAGATAGTCTTTAAACTTTTGTGTTTTTTCTTGACAGGTTAAATCTCTATAAGATTCTTTTTCCTGTTTTAATTCCATACATCTATCATATCCTGAGCGCAATTCGGCATATTGAGGATATCTACTATATGCCGAAAATCCTCTTCTCCATGCATTAATAAACTCCCGTTCAATATCAGCATCATCTTCCATATAGAACGACTTTAAATTATTTTCGCATCTTTGAAAGTCGTGTTTCAGCGAAATATATTCGTTGTACGCAACTTGTAATTCACTGAATTTTATTGATGATGGTGCAAATTTATTCACATTGTCCTGCATATTGGGAGGGATTAATTTAAATTCTTCAAATACCTTTGAAAAATCTGCTAATGCTTTTATATACTTTTGCTCAACTTCCTCGGTCATCTTCCTTAATCGCTTATATTCTTCAGCGTAAATGCGTCTATCTGGATTGAGAATCCTTGACATACTAAATCCGAGCAAATTATTAACAAATTCTTCAAACCTCATAGATTTAAAAAGTTGCTGTAAATGCAAACGTATATCAAGATATTCTACATCCTTATCTTCTACATTTTTCTTCCTTTCAATCTCCTCTTTCGTTAGTTCATCTATAAAACTTTGATATATTTCAAATCCTTTCAAGAAATGTAATATTTCTTTATGAGCATCTGACGCAAAGCCTCCAACCATGTTTTGATTTTCAAGTATAAATGCATCTAGAATGATTTTCTTTATTGAATCATCCATATCTTTCTTTAAGCTACAAATCTTATTCTCTATATCCGGAATTTTTATACTTGTCTCATTTTTTCGCTTTATTGACTCTTTGTCGCATAAAACACATGGGTTGCGATACTTTTCTTGAATATACAGCGCCCTTTTCAAAAAAAATGATTTTGTTTTTTCGGAATCCATATATCCTATAATCGTTCCAGCCAAGGTGCAATCATCCTTTAGTCCACTTTTTACAAGTATATCTCCAAAGTATTCTCCTAGAGCATTCTTTTCTGTATCAAGCAATTCCCCACATTTACTTATAGAATATTCCAATCGGTACTCTAATTCCATAGGATTGCTTATATAATCAAAACACCCATCTGTACAGGCCAAAAGAATACACTCTGGCGGTAGAGAATAATAGGCATAGTTTATATGATAATCTCCATCCTGCCTTATGTTATTTGTCATTGTCGCTGACTTGTCAAATGCATCTACTTCATCAAACACATCATCTTTGGATATTTGTTGTAATCCTTTATCAGGAGTCAATATATATGCGCGCGAATCACCAGCAGATATTACTAACACTTCAGTATGTTCCTTATCCGATTTATATAAGATAGCCGCAAGAGTGCTCGGCAACATCTGCATAGATTTACCTCTAACGATATTTTTTAATCCCTTATCCGAAACATACTCATCTAAAGATTTCGAAATGTGCGATTTTAATCCGGCAATCAGAGATTTAGGATTTTTCATATTTCGGCAAAACTCATCATAGTGCGCTAAAAGATACTCTTGACATGCCAATGAAACTTTTCTTGAACCAAGGTAAGCACTTGTTCTTTTTTTTCCATCAATAAGATATGAATTTTGTCCTCCACCTCCTAATCCATCACAAACAATAAGTAATTTGTCATCTGCATATGCAGGTGCATCTTCATCATGCCCCTGTAAAGGTCTGTTAACGGTAAATACCAAAGGAAATCACCTCACTTTATCTCATGCTTCCACTGATTGTTGCAATAATGGTATCACGACCAAGTTCAATTCCTCCTTCTGCTGCTGAGATAGGTACAACGGCAGCATAATCTATTTCTTCAGCCATATCACTCCAAGGATATGCATCCTCAGGCGCAAAAATAATAAGTCGTTCAGCCATTTTATCCATAGTGTACGATGCACCATTATTTACGCATGAGCCTTGTCCACACCATGCTTCATAAAGTTCATTGTAATTTTTAAGCATATCAGTAGGATAATATTCAGAGACTCCATCGGCTGATTTTTCTAATGGATGAGCTGACGCATCAGTAAAGATTACAACAACATTTCGTGCTTTTTCTGTATTAGGATTTGTCACTTTAACCCAATCCGATTTCATTGCAAGCGCCATTGCCTCAAGTGCATTCTCTGGTTCATCCCCTCCTCCTTTTGCCTCAAGGGATGCAACGAAATTACGAAAATCAACCTTTTGATCCGGAAGCGTAAAGAATTTTGATTCTTCCATCGCATATGGACCATCGCAGTAATAGTCTCTAAAAGCAATAACTTTTACTCTTAATTGTTTTACAATACGATTATTTTTCTCACGCATATTTGTAATGAGGTCATCATATAAATCAAGCGTTAGATTTTTAACCGTATTAATAATAGGCGCCATACTTGCCGTTACATCAATACAAAATACAATATCAACATAAGTTGTTATTCCACCCAGGGCATCCTGCACAACCGTTGGCTTTTCTTTATCCCCCACGTCTATCGGTTGTGCAGCTTCTAAACTATCAATCTCGTTCAAATCAATTGATTCAATATCATCTAATTCAAGCTCACCTAATGCTTCTAATTCTTTTTCAAAATCTTTCATTTTATTGTCTTCCTTTCATTTATTATTCTCATTTATTATTCTCATTTTTAATAACTTTTCAACAAAAAATCATATAAAATATATATTATAGCAATTTACATTTGAATCACATCCTTACCAAAATAGTGTAGCTTTTTGTTTCGCTAATATTCAAATACAATTACGATACAATTTAATTTTTTTATATAGATTATTGAAAAAGTTGATATCTTGATATTATCATTTTTTGTAATAGCATCCTTAACTAACTCAACCAATTGCGTACTGTCAAGTGTGCTATTAAATTCAACAATACCTTTTTTTACTCCTGCCGTAGACATTGTTTCCAAATAAGCTGACAACTCTTCAACACCTACTATTTTGCTAATAGATTTCTCCACTTTCCCGCGAGTAATGCATCTTGGATATTTATCCCTTTCCCATGTATGGTTTCTGCTTATAAAATTATCTGAGACAATATAATACATAGATAATCCACATACCATTTGGCTTGCACAATCCCAAGTAATATCAATGTGGAATGTTTTTCCATCTATTTTTACAATATTCCATGCATGTCTATCAGAATTCTCACGTTCATCAACTGCTCTTCCTCTAATAACAATACATTCTATCTTCATTATATCACACAGTAATTTGAATGCTTTTGCATATCCCGCACAAACAGCATTCTTATTCACAAGAGCCCCATATATATCATATGCATTTGGAACATTTACATCATCTGCATATTTTATATGAGTCACCATATAATCATGGATACACTTTATCTTATTTGTGGAAGTGTTACACACACTGCAAATCTTCTTTATCACATTATCAATACTTTCTTTCATTTTTTCACATTCATATCTACTATATTTTAGTTGAGCAGATATTGATATGCTTGATGATGACACCGAAACAGAAATCCTATTAAAATCAATATAAAATAATCCAGGATTATCATCGCAAATGCTGTCAAATATATTTTTGAAATTTACATCAGTATAGTTCCCCCGTATAATTGTTTCCGTAGCATATGCCATCCATGAATCTACGATATTATTATAGATATCCTTTTCAACATCATTAAGTTTTGAATAAAAATATTTGGTATGTGCTGTATGCAATTTATCCTCCTCCATCATCCAGTCTATCAGGCTTTAAATAAACCTAATCATAATTGCATCTAATTTCAAAATAGATCAAGGATGAAATTCGGTATAATTCATTTTCCTACACTCCTTATCATAATTTGTTTTATAATATAAATATATTAATCAACAATTTCTATTCTCCCCGTAATGTCATCACGAATAAACCATGTGTTCATTATATCCAATGCATCACGTCTTCCATTTCTCGCAGCAAGTTCGAACCATGCATACGATTCATATGCATTTTTATAGTATACTGACACGTTTCCTAAATACATGACTCCCAAATTGAAATATGCATCAACATTTTTTTGCTTGGCTGCTTGCTTCCACCAATATACAGCCGCATCATAATCTCTAGCAACTCCAATTCCTTTCGCATAATTCACGCCTAATTCTGTCATCGCCTGAGAATTTCCTTGCTCTGCCTTCGCAATCAGCTCATTTGTTGCTCTAAACATTTCAGGGGTTTGTTGCTCAACCTTTTTTCTTGACTGTCTATCCCCGATGGCTTCACCAATTATTCGCGCAAGAATTCCCATTTTCTTTATTATCCTTTCATAAGTTATCTATATATTATGCTATAAATCCTTTGCTTTTTTAATTGATTTTATTGTCATCTCACCTATATAATGTTAATTATTTTTTATTAATCTCACCTATTATATATTTTCATTTATATTAATTCTATAATTCATTGCTATTCATTCGTCTCCTAATTTCTGCAATACGTTCATCACACAATTGTTTAATTGTACTATTACTTGTCGAACACCTCATTTTTTCGTATTCTAATATTTTACTATAGAATTCTATATATATATAAGGGAAAGTATTATCTTTATTATCTAACAACATTTTCACCATCCCAAAGTCAGCATTATATTGTATAAGCTGTAACTAAGTCATATCTTTTCTCAATTAATTCTCCCTTATCACAAAACTCATATACTTGCAATTAATAATAATTTAAACATAAAATTTTTCTCCCTGTCTGCGAAATAATAAATACGCTTCTTCAAACCAAGCCGTAAAATCTTGAGGGCTCGAACTAAACCACTTATCTAACTCTTCAAAAGTAATCCATTTCACAGCTTCTATTTCATTCACATCATAATGCAATACAATTTCCTCCTGTTTTATGATTACACAGTATACATGATCTATTTCATACTCCGAACACGAGCCGAAACTTTGAAAATACTTAAATTTGCCTAACTCTATAGGGACACCATATTGCAATTCAACCTCATTTAATGAAACACCTAATTCTTCATATATTCTCCTATTAACCGCCTGATCTAGTGTCTCTCCCCTTCGTGGATGCGAACAACAAGAATTTGTCCATAAGCCTCCTGAATGATATTTATTCATCGCTCTTTTATGCAGTAATAAAGTCTTGTCGTATGCATTATATATAAATACCGAAAACGCTCTATGGAGCAATCCCATTCTATGAGTTTCCTGTTTCCCCGCATAGCCTACTTCTTCATCATTATCATCTACCAAAATTAATATATCTTCTTTCATTTCTACTCACCATCGCTATTGATTGACATTTTCTTTGCGTTAATTTCCTGTTTCTTTTTGTCAATGAAGTTTTTTCGCATTGTAGCAATTGAACAGAAAAATGGATCTACTTGCTCTGCATTCCCATATTCTAGCACAAAATTTGCAGTACATTGTTCGCAATATTTCTTTTTATCGCAAGATAAACATTTAAATGTACTACTGGCTTTAGGTTCTATAAATTTTTCTTTCAAATATTCCCAACCTTCGTCAAAGCTTCCATTGCGCAAATCATATTGATCGTATGCGGTTTTTACACACCCCTGCATTAACCCATTTGATGTAATAAATACAAATTGTTGTGCAACCGAGCAAGGATATAAGCAGCGATTTAAAGTCCGATACTGTATTTGCCTTTCTCTCATTCCGTTCTCTTCCTCGAATTCTTCAGCAGCTACTTGTTCCCAAAAACTACGGCGCAATTCATCTTTCACGTCAAACTCAAATGCTTCTTCCGGTGTCACCCTAAATATAACCGGCTCCTGAGAACCATCCACCATTGGTCTTACATCAAATCCAATTACCATATTTACACCAAGGTTGATTCCTAGCTCTCTCACCTTGTAAAGATCTTTAATATTTTGTCGCATAGCAATAAATTTCAACTCAAATGGAATATTATTCTCTTTGAGCATTTGTATTGAATGCAAAAACTTGTCATAAGCTCCTGATATGCCAGTAACTCGGCGATATGTTTCTTCAGAAGCCCCATACATCGTCGTGCTAATTTGGGTGACGGGATATTCTTTAAACAGAGAAATGTGTTCTTCGTTCAATAGTGATATGTTTGACAAAACAGAAACCATAAGTCCTTTCCGCTTTGCGTATATATATATATCCTTAAAATCTTTTCTTGTAAATACTTCACCGCCAGTAAAGAAAAGTTCTAGTAATCCGCGATCAACCAAAGCATCAATAATATCCTTTACCTCTTTTGTAGTCAAGTCATCGTGTCCCCGCTCTGGGCGACAATAGCAATGAACGCATGTGAAATTACACTTTGCTGTTAATTCTATTCCAGCAGTAAATGGAGCTCTAATCCCCTCAAAATGCTCTGCGACAAAATCCCGCATTACTTTACTATGAAGGCAAAAATTATTTGACATTCTTTACACCTCTATAATCAATTCCATCTCGATTAATTGTTCCAAAAATCCTCTTAATGCATTTGTTACACATTCGCTGTGATCTTTATTGTAAATCTGCTCTAAATGATTTAGTAATTCACTTTTAGTATTGAATTCTCTGCAAGACTTAACAATGTAAGCGCCTGTCTGATTTAAGCTTATTATATTATTGCTAACTTCGTTTGCGTATACTGGAACTAATAAGTAAGTTCCATAAACCTCTCTAAATACAAAAGCGTCATTTAATTTCATTTAAAGCATCCCTTTCTAAAAAAGAAAAACAGCCACACGGATTCTCAACTTCCCCAAAATAGCACTCGCTACATAAATATGGGTGTTTGCTATTTTTTCTATACATTTTCATTTCATCAGCAATGTAATTATATGCATTCTCATACGAAGAAAATTCTGTTAAAGGCATACCGCCTATATAGTCTTGTGTTACATAACAATGATAAACCGCTAAATCAGTGGATAAAAACACCCTCGGTCTACACACAGCCTTTATAGCACCCAACTTATAAAAAAAGCGAAAAATATCTTCGTCTATTACACAAGGAGGTATTGGGCAGTCAAATTGCATTTCTATCCCTCTCGGCATAAGATTCTCTTGATATATCTTATATAAATACTGATATAACTGTTTGGATTCTTTAAAACTGCTCCACGAATTTTCTTTGTTTTCTTTAGGGCTTGATTGAGAAACTCGAAGCTTCTTTATATTATATTTATCAAGTAAATACATGATATCATTCATTTCATATGGCAGTTTCCAAAATGTTTTGCCAAGAACAATGCGAAAACCCCTTTTTATAGCCGTTTCAATATTATTTTCAATATATTTCCATTTTCGTTCTCCGACGAAACTACGATCATTTACATTTACCAGAATTGTACATGATGAAGCCTTAAGTTTTGATATGCATTCCGGCACTGTCAAATTCGAAAAAATTAATATTTGAGAAATATCTTTTAATTTTTCCAAAATAGCACTTATATTTGAAAACAGAAATGGTTCTCCTCCTGTTATTTTTACGCTGTCAATTTTATTGTTTTTACAAAAGGATATAAAACGCATCATGTCTTCATCGGACAGTACCGAAGAAGAATCCTTATTTGCAAAACAATATGGACAATCTAAATTGCATTTTTTTATAACTTGTATCGATAATTCCTTATACATTTTTTCACCTAAATTAAACAGTTACTTTAACAGATAGATATGGGGTACGGCTCACCCTGCGGCGAGTCATTCCCCATACCGATGTCATCGCATTCAGGCAATTAGCCATTATAGCAACAACCGCTCCAATCAGTAGAGCATGTTTCTTTACCGTATATTCTTGCAGCTTCTTCATGAACAAGTATCTGCAAAGTTGGCATCTCAAACTTCATGTGTTTCACCCCCTTTATATTTTATAAGCTTATATACAAATACTCAATATGAGTTATGTGAAGCTCCTAATTTATGTTTTACTTCTTAACTCTGTAATAAAATTTATGCATTAAATTATTATTTTTTATTGATATACAGTGCTCGGCCGGTATAATCATATTATCGACATTCATAAAAGCTTCTACAACTTTTCTGCTCTTTTGGGTGGCATCTTTCTTCCATATTTGATTTTCAATAATTTGTATATTCTTATATCTCTCACTATGAGTTTCCTCTTTTAAATGAAAATATATTTTATATTCTTCATTGCCATCTAATGCAGTATTTAATGCAAAAACTGACATGACCAGCCTTGAAGCCAGCATTTCAAAGGGGCGATATATATTTTTTTTAATTTCTTCAGATATGTGAACCGAAGCCAAAAGATCTTGAATACACATCAATGAAGAAATGTTGTTTACTTCCCCAAATTTTGCATACTTTTCTTTATAAGAAAAAAATGTATAATATATTTTTATACCTATAGCTCTATCATCATCAGATTTTATGATTCCATATCCAGCGCAAGGATAAACAGATGTATTGGTAAATTTTCTTATAATATTTCCATAGGAAATATATCTTTTTTTCGTCTCCTCTGGTATACCAATAATATCAAAAGTCTTCTGAAGTTCATCCATGGCTATAGTCTCTTCTGTAAAATCATTTCTATAATACATCTTTTCGCGATATTTACGATTAGGTCGATCAACTACAGAGAAAGAACGCTCAGTATGCTGAATTGAATTATCCTCTAATACATAAAATTTTATATCAGTTATATCTCCATCTGCTACGTCAAAACCGATAAAACGTAAATCATTTGCTAATAGAGGATTGCCGTGTAGGTATTGCTTTACCACATTCTCGTAAGTTAAAATAGGCACCTCTATTTCATTAGATATTTTAGATAATTCTGTCAATATTTTTTTCATTGTTCTTACCTCATTAGTATTTGTGGAGCGCATGATTACATTAATCATCCAGCATATTTATCGCAAAACTCTATGGTTTTGCGATAAACCGATTTCATCACAGTTTATTGCATTATAGCACATTTCGACAAAAAATGCAAGATAAATTTGGTGATTTTGCTTGTAAAAAATGTAGAAATTTATTGTGCTGTTTTATGCAGATTGCGGAAAAAGCACAATAATGCTGATATAATTGATATATTCATCGTCAAAACTATGGTCTTTTTAAGGAGGAGTCATCATGAGCCGTAAAGGAGAAAATATCTACAAACGTAAAGATAAGCGTTGGGAAGGACGCTATATTGATTCATATAACGTCGAAGGAAAGGCTGTATATAAATCAATATATGGAAAAAGTTATACCGAGGTTCGGCTTAAAATGAGAAATCGTCCGGAGTCAAACAAGGGAAAATCTGTAAATATATCTCTTGTGGCTTGGGTAGAGGATTACTTAAAAGCGCAGGAATGCAAAATAAAACTAACTACTGTCAAGGTCTATGAGCGTTATTTAAATAACTATATAAAGCCATTTTTTGGAAATATCGCTTTGCGAAAAATGGGCAAGGATATATTGCAGAGCTTTGTGAATTCCCTGTCGGAGCGTTCTCCGTCAACAGTGAAGGGGATTTTTTCTTTTCTGCGAGAAGCTTTGAAAAAAGCAGGTAAGGATGAGTATATCTCCCCGATATGGCTTGATATTGAACTGCCAAAAATAAAGAAAAATGAAGTTGTAGCGTTCACGCGAGATGAACAGCGGAAGATTGAAAACGCACTCAATCTTGAGGAAAATCCGAATGATATAGGGATATTGTTATGTTTATATACCGGATTGAGAATTGGTGAGGTTTGCGGATTGAGATGGGAGGATATTGATTTTGTCGAAGGGAATTTGTTCGTGAATCGTACAGTGCAGAGAATAACTATTGACGGCAAATCAGTTTTACGGGAATTGCCGCCAAAGAGCGAAACGTCACGCCGGAAGATACCGATCCCATCGTTTATTGTGGATAAATTAAAATTTGTAAAGAGCTATAGCTCGTCAAAATACGTCTTAAACACAAATCTTCATGTCACCGATCCGCGTATATATCAATATTACTATAAAAAAGTGCTTGAGCGTGCCGGAGTGAGGTATGCTAATCCTCATACGATGCGGCATACATTCAGCGTCCGTGCCCTGGAGCTTGGGTTTGATGTTAAAACCTTGAGCGAAATACTCGGTCACGCGGACGCGGCAATTACTCTGAAAACTTACGCTCATTCGCTTGATGAGCATAAGCGGAACAGTATGGAAAAATTCTCGGATATGTCCGTGTAATTTACCGTCAAAAATATGGTCAGAAATATTGAAAAATCCTGTAATTATGCTATTTTCTTAATGTTTATCGCAAAACCATAGAGTTTTGCGATAAAATAGCCGACGGAGCTATACACATCCGTCGGCATATATTTTTTAAATTAACAAATATTCCTTCGTCTCGCCGTCTTTAAATTCAAAGACGATTTTATCGCGGAACACCGATATCTTGTCTACTATGCTTCCGAACAGGACTTCATCGAAATCCTCGATTACTTCCCTGCCCTTTATCTGATTTATGAACGCGGCACATTTACGGCTGCGGTCTATTCGGGAGGCTTTTTCCTGCTCCCACTGTGCCTGCACCGCCTGAGCAGCCTCGCACTCCGCCATAAGCTCCGCGAAGGTGCTGTTGTACTCCTCCGCAGGGATTTCCGTGCTCATTCCGAGCTTCATGTAGTCCTGCGCCGCCTTTGATTTTTCGGCGACATTCCGCTTCGCCTTATTGAGTTTCTTGTCAATCTCCGTCGTGTCGAGCAGCCGGTCTATGGTTTCCGCGACTATGCCGATTACCTCGCCGACGCCGTCTATCAAATCGTTAAATACCTCGATAAACGCGGCCTTGATTTTCTCGTCGGTCAAATGCGGAGTGCCGCATTTCTCGGCGTTTTTGAATTTGTTATTGCACTGCCATATCACGCGGCGGTATTTGCTGTTGCTGTGCCATACCTTTGAGCCGTACATACTGCCGCACTCGCCGCAGTATATCAAGCCGGAAAATATGCTCGCCGTGGGCTTATAGTTCCGGCTCTTGCTGCGCCGCTCAAGCTCAAGCTGAGTCATGTCAAAAACCTCTTTGCTTACAATCGCCGGATGACTGTCCTCGATGTAATACTGGTCTATCTCGCCCTCGTTTTTCTTGGTTGTTTTTGTGAGAAAATCAACTGTAAAGGTTTTTTGCAGCAGTGCCGAACCCTTGTATTTTTCGTTCCTGAGAATAGAGCCTATCGTGGACGGAGACCATTTACTGCCGCCGCGCGGCGTAGGAACATTGGCTTCGGTCAATGCTCTTGCAATATAACTCGGCGTTTTGCCTTCGAGAAATGTTTTGTAAATGTAGCGGACGACCTTTGCCTCGCTCTCCACGATCTGCGGCTTACCGTCCGCTCCCCTTTCGTAGCCGAGGAACTGACTGTATGCCATGCTTACCTTGCCGTCCGCGATACGCTTTCGCCAGCCCCATTTGACGTTTTCCGAAATGGAGCGGCTTTCCTCCTGCGCGAGGCTGGACATGATTGTAATCAGCAGCTCGCCCTTGCTGTCAAAGGTATAAATGTTTTCCTTCTCGAAATATACCTCAACGTTATTCGCTTTAAGCTCCCTGACCGTTACAAGACTGTCGACCGTATTTCTCGCAAATCGGCTGACCGACTTTGTGAGTATCAAATCAATCTTACCGTCGAGCGCGTCCGCGACCATACTTTTGAAACCGTCGCGCTGTTTGGTGTTTGTGCCTGTTATTCCGCTGTCCGCGTACATTCCGGCAAAAATCCAATCCGGACGCGACTGTATCAGCTTGCTGTAATAATCGACCTGCGCCTCGTAGCTTGTAAACTGTTCGTCGCTGTCGGTCGATACTCTGGCATACGCCGCCACGCGCCGCTTCGATTTCTCCGCTACCGGCGCGTTTGAAAACATGGGCTTTGTCGCCGGAATTACTGTGATGTTCTTTGCCATTTACATATACCTCCGTCTCAGATTTTCGTAATTTCTCGCTTTCATCTCATCGCTCCATTTACGGTTTATCTCCCATTCACGGATTGCCTCGGAGCCGTCCTCGAAAATAAACCTGACCTTACATTCCGGCAAGATAAATATTGTTCTGATTTCTTTATTGAATCCTTTGGACAAATTCAAAAGCACGTCGTCGGGTATCTGTTTATTGGAGCATTTATCCTTTCCTGCGTTGTTATATGAATTGCATTTCCACACAAAATGTTCCGACGGCGTTCCGGTATGAACCTTTTTTCGATAATACTTCGCTCCGCAGCAGCCGCAGAATACCATATTTTTAAATTGATAATCATACGGTGCGACACGAGGATTGCGTTCAGCTTTGTCGGCTATGATTTTCTGCACCCTTTCGAATGTATCGCGGTCAATAATCGGCTCGTGGTTATCGGTAACAAGGTATTTTTTAAGGACGCCGTTGTTCACAAGCGTTCGTTTGGAAATGTGGTTTTCAGAATAATATTTCTGCAATAGAATATCTCCCGCATATTTTTCGTTTTTCAGCATTTCTACTATGCTTGCCTTGTTCCACGTCTTACCTCCCGGAGCAGATATTCCCCGACCGTTAAGCCGCTTGGCAATGGTTATCGTACCGATTCCGTTCAGGTACATTTCAAAAATTAATCGTACCACGGCGGCTTGTTCCTCGTTAATCGTTATTTGACGGTTCTTGATATTATAGCCGTAAATCTGAAATCCGTTTGCTATGCCTTCCTCGTAATTATGATGTATCCGCCACTTGCAGTTTTCGCTCACCGAGCGGCTTTCCTCCTGTGCAAAAGAAGCGAGGATAGTGAGCATTAACTCACCATCCCCGCTTGTGCTATGGATATTCTCTTTCTCGAAATACACATCAATTCCGATACTTTTAAGCTCTCGAACCGTCTCAAGCATGGTTACCGTATTCCTTGCAAAACGGCTGATCGATTTTGTAATTATCATATCGATCTTGCCCGCTCTGCAGTCCGTGAGCATACGCTGAAAATCATCGCGCGTATCCTTTGTGCCTGTGACCGCGGAATCGGCGTACACTCCCGCGTAAATCCAATCACGCCGGGACTGGATAAGTTCCATGTAATAGCTGACCTGCGCCGATATGGAATGAAGCATCGCGTCCTTACCGGATGACACTCTTGCATACGCGCATACCCGTTTCCGCTTTGGTACCAGCGGTTTCTTGGCTTCGATTTTTTGTACATTTCTGTCCATAAACCATCTTCCTTCCTATATTTATTGTAGGTCTATATTACCGTAGAAACCGCATAAAATCAAGTATTTCGGCGATTATTCATCAGCGTAAAGCAGACAAAATAGGGCGGTATTTTTTGAGCATAATTGTATCAATTTTAGCGTATTCAGCCTTTGTAAGAAGCCCCTGACCGAGCATGGCTTTCACCATGTTCATTGAAACCTTGTAGCTGCTTTCCGCTTTCAGTTGCTCTGTTGTCATATCACATCACCCTGTCGTACAACCCTGCTCTGTCATTTATGACGAGAATGCGGAGCAGCTCGTCCGTCAAGCCGAGTCCGCCGCCGTCGCCCTTCAGGAAGCCCTTATCCACGAGCTTCTGGACGGTCGGACGCGCCCATTCGGGCATATTCTTATCGATATAATTGTAAATCATCGGCTTTTCCAGTTTCTCAACTCTCGCCACCAGTTCATTCAATTTGTCCATATCAATATCCTCCTCGACTAAATCATAATCCGGGCGGCAGAATTTCGTGCCGGGCAGATTGCT
>CANQQJ010000034.1 GCA_947625905.1 uncultured Clostridia bacterium
GAGTGATTCCACAATGCGGGGGTCAAATGTGGAAACTGTAATATTTGAGGACGGTACAACGTCAATACCTTCGTATGTTATGAACGAAGCCAGTCAATTAAAAGAAGTCTATATTCCTAAGAGCGTAACATCAATTGGAGTAGCAGCATTTCGGGAATGCAAGAACTTAACAGCCGTTGATATGCCGGATAATTTAACATCTATTGGTAATCAAGCTTTTTATTTATGTAGCCAATTGAGTACAATATCCATTCCAAACAGCGTAACATCAATTGGCAATTTGGCATTTGCCGGAACAAATCTTACAAAACTAGATTTACCATCCAATCTGGAATCTATAGGATATGAATTTATAAGTGGTACATCAATTAAAACTTTGACAATTCCTAAAACTACGACTAAATTTTATGGTTCAAACCAGTCGAGTGATTCCACAATGCGGGGGTCAAATGTGGAAACTGTAATATTTGAGGACGGTACAACGTCAATACCTTCGTATGCTTTGATGAAAGCAGAAAGTTTGAAAATGGTATATATTCCACCAAGCGTAACACAAATCAGCGATACTTCTTTTAGGTATAGTAGCGGATATACTATATACTGTCAAAAAAATTCTTATGCTCATCAATATGCAACAGAGAACGATATACCATATGAATTTTATGATTTTTCATCGACAACACCAACGCCAATGCCAGAGACTTCTCCCTTACCAACTATACAAGAATTTGAAGTAAACAAATACCGTGCAGAATATATTTTAGATAACGACATAGACGATATGATGGAAAATTACTCATTTAATCTCCATGTTACTCCGAGCAATCTTTTTTACAACGCAGGACTTAACAGCGGGTTGTATACAACCGCTTCGGCTTGGGATGGAATAACAAAACTTGCCGATGGTACAGAAAACATCTCAAAGCTTGCGGATTATACCTTTGAAAAAAAGGATCTCTATTCGGCGATTATTTTTAAGATATTTCAAAGTTCCACAGATTATAAATTGGTGGAAACACTGGAAAGCAGCGCGGCGAAAGATGAAATGGATTTATCTAAAGACATAATATCTATAGCAAAGGATATGTTTAATTTCGACGTAATAAGCAGCAAAAAAATAGCGGACATGACATACGACGAAAAGAACAAGCTTCAAAAAGCGTCTGAAAGACTTTTTAAACAAAAATATATTGGTGATGACTATGAAAAATATGCGGGCATAATAAGCAGCGGTATAAACTATGCAGAGGATATAGAAGAATATTTTGAATTGCTTGCAAACTATACCAATATAAGACAATTAAATGATGCCATGAAACAAGTAATGAAAGAAATGTATCAAACAGCGACCGATAACGATATGAAAGCTGCTTTATCCGATTGTATCCGCGTAATGAACGCAAGCGATAAGGATTTTGTCAATCAAATGGCGATGGCTTTTGCAGGTTCGGCGGGCAAAGGCGTAGCGCAATATATGGTAGATAAAATGTGGGGTGTTGTGACGGACTCGTTTAAAGCCTCATGTCCGGCTGCATATGCGTTTAAAGCGGCATACGATGCCGGAAAACTCATAAGCAACGCGCTGTTTAATACCGATGAAATATCGGAAAAATATCTTGATATGGAGGCTGTTATCAAGGCGGAGACTACTCTAAAAAAGACATACAATAAGGTTAAATCCAATTATATAAAGCAAAGAACCGAATCGCAGGCGGCAATATATAATCGTTCAATTGAAGTGATGTATAATATGCTTGATACGGACTGCGATTATGCTAGGGATTTTGCGGATGCGGTTGATTCTGCGGCGGCAAATACACTGAATAAGGTTTTCGGCAACAACGGCGTAGAGGTTCAGAAAAAGAGTATAGATGGAATACAAGACGGATATTACACCGAATACGAAAGTTTGACCACATCATGGATTCGTCAGTTGGAAAATGATAATTATGAGCAATATACGCAATATAAGCATTTGCTCGATGAATCATGGAACCGCATAAAAAAGAGATATAACATAAATTGCCCCGTGGACGTGTACATATATAATTCCTTGGGCGGGCTGGAAGGCTCGGTTGTAGATAACAATCCGTACTGCTCGGATGAAAATAACCTTACCATAGTCGTGGAAGGCGATAAGAAAACGGTATATTTCTACGACGATAACGAATATGACATCAGATATGTAGGAAACGATACGGGTACTATGGATATTTCTGTCACCGAATATGACGACAAGCAGAACGAAACAAGAAAAGTCAATTTCAACGACATAGCACTTGAACGCGGAAGCGAATACACATCAATCGATAGTGGCAGCAATATGAGCAGTTACGTTATCAAAGACGAGCGCAGCAAAAATCTCGGCTCAGATTTCGATTCGCAAAACGCGGACGGCAGACAGTACACCGCCAAGCTGAACCGCGGCTATTTCTCGACATTTGATTTGTCAAAGCAGCTGTATCCGGGCGAAAATTCCGAAATAACGGCGTATGTTCCGGACGGTTATGAATTTGTAAATTGGAAGTCTAATATCGGCGAGGATATATTTGACGATGCGGGCAGTCAGACAACGACAATTTGTATGCCGTCGCGCGATGTTGAAATTACCGCAACGATTGAGAAAAGGTCGATAGCCATATCCGATGTCACAAGCAACAGCGTAACCGTCCAAACGACAGGCTGCGCAAGATTAGCCGAAGGAACAATTATACTTGCGGCATACGATAATGGCGGTGCGCTGCAGTACGTTGATACTAAGCCGGTTTCGGATAGGGTTGTATTTAGCGGTGTAAACGGTGAAAAATATAATATTAAGGCAATGCTCTGGGACAGCGTAAACGGGATGATGCCGTTAACCGAGTATGCAGATAAAGATACAGCATGAAATTCAGATGTTATTCAACTTAAAACCATTATGTCAACATGCACTACTTGATGTTTAGAATTATGCTATTTAAATATCAGAAGGCATTATAGTTTATTTAATTAACAATGAATGTTTGACTAATTGGTAATATATAAAAAGGCATATCGTAATTCAAGCGGTATGCCTTTCTTGTATCTTGTCCGACAGCCTGTCATAAAATTATTGATTATACTGTCTTATGTCATGCCATATGGCGTCGGAAATTTTTTGTTTATTTAAGTATGGCTCCGGTGGCGCCGGACGTAACGCTTTTGGCGTAGCGGGCGAGGTAGCCGGTTTTGATCTTCGGCTCGTTGGGGGTGAAGGTCTCGCGGCGCTTTTCAAGTTCCTCGTCGGAAACGTCGAGGCTGATCTTGTAGCTTGGTATGTCGATGCTGATAATGTCGCCTTCATGGACCAGGCCGATAACTCCGCCTTCCGCCGCCTCGGGCGAAACGTGGCCGATCGCGGCGCCTCGGGTCGCGCCCGAGAATCTGCCGTCGGTTATCAGCGCGACCTCGGAGCCCAGTCCGCTGCCCACGATGGCCGCGGTGGGATAGAGCATCTCGCGCATGCCGGGACCGCCCTTGGGGCCCTCGTAGCGGATAACGATAACGTCGCCTGGGTTGATCTTGCCGCCGTAAATTGCTTCAACGGCGTCCTCCTCGCAGTCGAACACGCGGGCGGGGCCCGAGTGCTTCATCATTTTCTCGTCCACAGCGGAGCGCTTCACAACGCAGCCGTCAACCGCTATGTTGCCCTTGAGCACCGCCAGTCCGCCGGTCTTGCTGTAGGGATTATCCTTTGTCCTGATGACCTCGGGATTCGTGATCTCGCAGCCGTCTATATTCTCGCCCACCGTCTTTCCGGTCACGGTGATCGGCGATTTGTCTATCAGGCCCAGCTTGTCGAGCTCGTGCATAACGGCGTACACTCCGCCGGCCTTATTGAGGTCGAGCATAAAGTGGTTGCCCGCCGGTGCCAGATGGCACAGGTTGGGCGTTTTTTCCGAAACAACGTTTATCGTGTCAAACGCCAGATCTATGCCGCACTCGTGGGCGATCGCGGGCAGGTGCAGCGCGCTGTTGGTGCTGCAGCCCAGAGCCATATCGACCGTGAGCGCGTTGATGAATGCCTCTTTCGTCATGATGTCGCGGGGCTTTATGTCGTTTTTCACAAGCTCCATGATTTTCATTCCGGCGGCCTTGCCGAGACGCAGACGCTCCGAGAACACGGACGGGATCGAGCCGTTGCCCTTAAGACCCATGCCGAGAGCCTCGGTCAGACAGTTCATGCTGTTGGCGGTAAACATACCCGAGCACGAGCCGCAGGTCGGGCAGCAGTTTTCCTCGCAGGTTTTGAGCTCGTCCTCGGTGATCTCGCCGACTCCCACGCGGCTCACGGCCTCGATCATCGTGGAGTAGCTGGCGGAGTCGCCGTTCCAGTCGGAGCCGGCCAGCATGGGGCCGCCGCTGACAAATATCGACGGGATGTTCAGTCTCGCCGCGGCCATCAAAAGGCCGGGCACGTTTTTGTCGCAATTGGGCACCATAACCAGACCGTCAAACGGGTGGGCGGTCGCCATCGCCTCGGTGGAATCGGCGATAAGCTCGCGGGTGACCAGCGAGTATTTCATGCCCTCGTGGCCCATCGCAATGCCGTCGCACACCGCGATAGCCGGGAACACGATAGGAACGCCGCCCGCCAGAGCCACGCCCTGCTTGACCGCCTCGACAACCTTGTCGATGTTCATGTGGCCGGGCACGATGTCGTTCTTGGAGCTGACAACGCCTATCAGCGGCTTGCCTATCTCCTCGTCAGTGAGGCCCAGCGCGTAAAGCAGCGAGCGCTGCGGCGCCGCGCTGACGCCCTTTGTGATCTTGTCACTTCTCATATTTATCACACTCCTGTAAAAATTCAAAATCTTTTAATATTATATAACAGTTTTTTTGCTCTGTCAATATGGGAAAAAGAGGCGGAAGACCCTTTTAAAATCAATGCCGAATTAAACTGTACTTGCATTGCGAATAACTTTGTGTTATAATAGGACAATAAAGGAGCGGATGTATATGCGTTTAATAATAACCAAAACAGCCGAGAAATCAATTAAGCGTTTGGATAAACCCACGAGACAAAGAATTATTGACGGCATATACAAACTGCCTTACGGTGATATTAAAAAACTAACCGGTCATACCAACACTTTCAGATTGCGGATAGGAGATTTTAGAGTAATATATTTTTCCGACGGATATACGATTACGATAGTTGATGTTTTGCCGAGAGGCGAAGCGTATAAAAGGTTATAGGAGGTATTGCATTATGGGAAAAGCAGTTTTGCACAGTTTGATCGATTTGCTAAATGATGCCGATGCTGAGACGATATATCGGGTCTTAATAAAATTTGTGCCCGAGGATGAGCCGCTTCCCGATGAGATCCTTGCTGTCAAACAGGGAGAGGCCGACATCGCAAGCGGCGACATATCCGATTTTGACAGTATAGATTGGGAACTTTAATTATTGTCGGAAACTCCGCGCAAAGCGGGGTTTCATGCTTTTTGTTTTGAATTTAATACTTAGATCGGCCGACATATAATACTATAAAGTAAATCTTTCAAAGACAGGAGGATAAGACGAAGATGGATATGAAAGAGACGATATTAAAAGAGGCGCGGGAACTTGAGGACGAGCTGCGCGGGATACGGCGCGAGCTGCACAGACACCCCGAGGTGGGGTTTGACCTAAGCTTTACAAAAGAGTTTGTGAGAAAAAAGCTTGAGGAATTCGAATACGTGCCGATTTCGATGGGAAAAGCGGGGCTTATCGCGCTGTGCGGCGGAAAAAAGCCCGGCAAGACGATACTGCTGCGCGCGGATATGGACGCGCTGCCGATACGCGAGGAGGCGGACGTTGACTTTAAGAGCGAGACCGACGGCAGGATGCACGGCTGCGGACACGATATGCACACCGCCATGCTGCTGGGAGCGGCGAAGATATTGAAAAAACATGAAAACGACATAAACGGCATGGTCAAACTGGAGTTTCAGCCCGCCGAGGAGATTTTTGAGGGCTCGCCCGATATGCTTGCGTCGGGTCTGCTCGAGGATCCGCACGTGGACGCGGCGCTGATGATCCATGTGACGGCGGGTATGCCGCTGCGCTCGGGCACGATAATGGTGGCGGACGGCGGAATATCGACCGCGTCATGCGAGCAGTACCGCATAACGGTGCGCGGCAAGGGCGGCCACGGTTCGGTGCCCCACGAGACCATTGACCCGATAACCGCCGCGGCGCACATTCATCTGGCGCTTCAGGAAATAAACGCCAGAGAGATTGACGGCCGCGACTACGGCGTGTTCACCACGGGCCGCTTTGAGGGCGGACAGGCGTCGAACGTTATTCCCGACAAGGCTGAAATGTGGGGCACGATACGCACGATTGACCCCGAAAACAAGGTCGGCGAGCTGATAAAAAAACGCATGACCGAAATAGCCGAGGGCGTTGGCGCTGCCATGAGGTGCGAGGTCGAAACCGAGTTTTTTGATTTCTGCCCCTGCATGCTTATAGACGGCGAGCTCTCAGGCGCGGTCATGCGCGTTATGAAGGAACTGCTCGGCGGCGACGCCATAAATCTTTCGGTCGTCTCGGGCGGAAAGCCCGGCGGCGGCAGCGAGGACTTCGCGTTTGTCAGCCACGAAGTCCCCACTGTCAGTATGTTTTTGGTCGCCGGAAGCTCAAACGACGGCTATATTTACGGCCAGCACCACCCGAAGGTCAGGTTCGACGACTCTGTCCTGCACGTCGGCGCGGCCGCCCACGCCTACGCGGCCCTGCGTCTGCTTGAGCAATCCGAAAATAAATAGAGTCAAAAAACTATTTCTTCATCAGTTCCATGCCGGCGTTCCAGGCGGTGCCCGCTTTTTCTCCGGTCACGTAATAGCCGTTTTGGAACTGGTCGAAGATCAGGGCGTTCAGCTTTTGCGGGTCGACCTTGCCGTTCTCGGAGAGGACCGATTCCTCGGCCTTGACGTTCACGATCTTGCCCACAATGCCGTCCACGTGCTCGGTGTGGAGGAACTCAAGCAGCTCGCACTCCATGACAACGGGGAATTCATCGATGATCGGCGCGTGGACCTTGTCGCTCTTTGAGGCGTGATAGCCGGTGCGCTCGAACTTGTCGTCGATCTTGTTGCCCGAGGCGATGCCGAAGAAGTCGGCGGCGTCCATGTGCCGGGTGTCCGCGAGAGCCACGGTGAAAGCCTCGCTCGCCTTGATGTTGAGCCAAGTTTTCTTGCCCTTGCCGATGAACAGGATAATTTTATCCATGTCGCAGATCTGTCCCCACGCGACGTTCATAACGTTTACTTTTTCGTTCTCGTCGTATGCCGCCACCATAAGCACGGGCATCGGATATACCGCGGGAACCGCTCCCAAATCTTTTTTCATTTTGATCATTCCTTTCTTTAAGCCGCTCGGCGCTATGCCGAGCCGTTTTTGTTATTATACCACAAAAAGAGGCGCTTGACAAGCGCCGACGCAGATCCGTTTTCGAGTTTTTTTGTTGCAAAACCGGGCGCGGTTGTGTATAATGATAGCGAGGTGATTTATATGAACAAAATCGGGCTGGTCCTGCAGGGCGGCGGTGCGCGGGGAGCCTATCAGACGGGAGTGTGGCGCGCGCTTAACGAGTTCCGCGTGACCGAGCACATAAACGGCGTTTCGGGCGCCTCGGTGGGCGCGCTGAACGGCGCGATCTTCGCCGCGGGCGAATACGCGACCGCCGAGCGAATATGGGAGAATATTTCTCCCGATCAGATTTTCAAGAAAAACTCGCGCATGATCGTGAATATCATAAATTTTCTGGATAAGATAGACGGCCTTCCGCAAAAATCCGCAGACGGCGGAGCGGTGACAAATATGCTGCCCGCTGCGGCGTCGCTCGTCAAAAATCTGAGCATGCCCGACGATCCGGAGGCGGGCGGACTGCACGATTTGATACTCAACAATCTGAATTTCGACGCGCTGCGGCGGTTCCCGGGACCGGTGTACGCCATGTGCACTCCGCTGGAGCCCGCGGAGTATTTAAAAACCGGGCCCGTTGCGTTCGACCTTACAAAAAAGACCAACGCGGAGATACTCAACATATTGCTGGCGAGCTCAGCAATACCGTTTTTGTTCGACGAGGTGAGCATCGGCGGCAAGAGATACATAGACGGCGGACTCAGATTTTTTGGCGACAACGTGCCGATAGAGCCGCTCTATAACGACGGGTTCAGGGAACTTATCGTGGTGTACATCTCGCTTAGCAAGGGCGGCGACGTGAGGGAGTTTCCCGACGCGGCCGATTTTCCGGGCGCGAACATAACCAACATCCTGCCCGGAGCCGCCTCGTTAAAGCTTTTGGAAAAACCCGCGTCGCTGGTGCTTTTCGAAAAGGACTACGCCAAAGCGCTGATCGAGTGCGGCTACTGCGACGCGGCGGCGCAGCTCTTGCCCGTGTGCGAGGCGGGATTTGCCGCTCCCGAATACCCCGCGGTCTTTAAGGAGTGCCGCGCCGATAGGGATAAATTTCTGAGAAAGCGCCTGTCAGCGGCTCTGCCGCGGAAGTCGGCCGAGACCGTGCTGAGATATTTGCGCAAGTCATGAAAAGAGGAGAAACAATATGAGCCAAAGAAAAATTAAAGGCGTGCTTATCGACATGGACGGCACGCTGCTTAACACCGAGCTGACATCACTTTTTGCCTGGGGCGCAGTGGGGCGGGAGTTCAGCCTTAAAATAGACAAGGATTTCATGATGAGCTGTATCGGTCTGCCGACCGGCGTGATAGAGAAGAATTTTTACGCGCGTTTTGGCGAAAAAGTCGATTACAAAAAGCTGCGCGCCCGAAAACTTGAGATAATGGAGGAGATCGTGCGCCAAAGCGGGCCGGATCTCAAGCCCGGAGCTATGGAGCTGCTGGAATACGCAAGAGCGGAGGGCATGAAGCGCGCGCTTGTCACATCCACCACGCGGACACGAGCGAGGTTCAATCTTGAGGCGGGCGGAATGCTTGAATATTTTGACGATATAATAACCTGCGAGATGATAAAAAACGGAAAGCCGAATCCCGACCCGTATATCCTGGGCGCGGGGCGGCTGGGCCTGACGCCGTTTGACTGCGCCGTGATCGAGGATTCGGAAAACGGAGTGGTCTCGGCCGCCGCGTCGGGAGCTCTGACGATACTGGTGCCCGACCTGGTCCTAAACGACCGCATGAAGGCCCTGGCCGATTACCGATGCGAAACCCTCCTCGACGCTATTGAGCTTTTGAAAACACTGTAAAAAACGCACAAAAATAAGGCCGTTTGGCCTTATTTTTTATTTCTGTGCGCCAAAAAGGAGGCATATGATTTCAGGGTCTCTTTGTCCGCGGCGGAGAGGCCGGCGGGCAGCTTCAAATAATCCGCGTCCGGATCAAACGTCTCTGTGTACGGCGTAACGCCGAGCAGATAGTCGACCGACACGCCGAAATATTTTGCCGCCGCGATCTTTATCACGTCGGGAGGCTCGCTCTTGTCCCGCTCATAAGATGAGATCGAATGTTTGTTGATCCTGAGAATTTCCGCCAGCTGATCCTGCGTCAGTCCCGCGTCCTTCCGAAGCTCCGAAAGTCTTTCGCCTATCATATCATCACACCCTATATATTATTATGAGATTATTATAGAATATAAATCTATTTTTTAATAAAATATTGACAAATTAGTCAATTTGTTTTAAAATAGTAGAGTATTATTCGATTTTGTGCCCAAAATTACGATAATTATTCAATAAAGTTTTTGTTTACAATATCGGATAATTGTGCTATAATTAATTCACCACACAAATTGAATATTTTTGTATGCTAAGGTTTTAACAATATACGCATTTTTACTTGTTAAAAATGCGGCTCTGTTTCGCGTATTGTTGTTAAAACCTGCGAAATCAATTTGTGTGGTAGCAATAGGAGCAAAGCATTTTTAGTGCGGCGCCCCGTTGCGCCGCACTTTTTTAGTTGGAAAAAATAAATATAAACGGAGGTTAAAGCATTATGAAACTGTGTATATAAAATCCTTATTAAATATGTGGCTATATTAATGTACCACAATATGTCAAAATTGTAAAGATATAAAAGGGTGTTGACGAGACTACATATATGAAGTATTAGAAATTAAAACTATATTTGAGGAGGAATTAAAATGAAAAAGAAATTTACAAGTATATTTATTTGTGTTGTTATGATGATGTGCTACATAAACACAGATGTGTTTGCACAAAATATTTCAGTCAAGCTCAATGGAAATGATATTTATTTTGATGTCAATCCGCAGATTATTGAGGACAGAACTATGGTTCCTATGCGTGCTATTTTTGAAAAACTTGGATACAATATAAGTTGGGATGAAAGAGCTAAAAAAATTACTGCACTAGGATCTAATGAAACTATAATAATGATTATAGGGCAGCATAAATTTTATATAAACGAATTGGAATATATTACAGATGTAGCACCCACAATTGTTAATGGAAGAACTTTGGTTCCGTTGCGAGCATTAGGTGAGTCACTAAATTATGATGTTTATTGGGATCAGTATCATAGCATTGTATGGTTGTATCCTATGTCTAATATTACTATGAATGAGGCAATTAATATAGCAAAAAATTATGTTGGAAAAAATGATAATACAATATGGTATATTGGCGGCTTAAACAATCAATGCTATTTGGTGACTTATGCATCTCCGCCATACTATATGCCAGAATATGGCGGTGGTGGAATTCAGATAAACAAAAACACAGGAAATGTAGAGTTTTTAGCTTCATAATAGACTAATAATAATTTTATTCATAGCTAAATTAACTAATATTAGTCATTTGCATAGAAAATAACGCTTAATGATAGATTTGCTAAGACTAGTTGACTTTTGTGTGGAACAAGGACGGAAACATTGAGCCGATAGCCGGCGCCGCAGAGTATATAAGGCTTGACAAAAATTGATTTTTTAAAAATTTCTGCCTGGTGGTTAGGGAACAATTTGATATAATTATGCCAATAAAGTTCCCTAACCGGGGTTAAAACCAATAAAAATTAAATCTAAAGTATTGACATAATTTAAAGAAACATGTATAATAATAATGTAAAGGCGGGCAACAGCGAGTGTCCGTTAGGGCAATAACACGAGGGGTTGTGTCAGCATTCAGCGCTTCGTGTGGCTCTCGATGGGTTGTATGTGCAGACCGCAAGCTGACTTTATGCGCGCACAGATGCGCAGACAGAAAACATTCAGAGCTCTGCTTTTACGGCAGAGCCTTTCTTTTTGAAACGGAGGACTGTATGGATAAATTACGCGAGCGGGCTGCGGCGTTTCGGAATTTGATGGATTATGAATATATAATAAAACTCGGGAGGAAAGGCAAACTGACTTCATTTACAATAAATTTTGAGCCGTTAGATTTCTTTCACTTGATCGGGTTACATAAGCTGACCGATATAGTTAACGGCAGAATGCCGACCGAAAAGATTTTTTATGATTGCCTTAAAGGACATATCACTTATGACCAAATAATTCAAAGTATATTTTTTGAAGAACTGGGGAATAGGTTTGAATATTTTAACAAATTAGAGGAAATGCTTGACAGCAATGAAATTATTTTTAAATGCAACACTTCTACATTGAATAAATTTTCGCGCATAACCGCCGATTTTGAATTGAAAAACATATACAAAGCGTTGACATTCTATTTATTTATAGAAAAACGTTCGTACTCGCAAAATCAATATTGCAAATCATTTATTCAAAACGATACTGTGGATTATACATACGGTCAGACAAAAATGACACTGCTTTACAAGGAAAAGGTCAATATAAAGACAAATGAACGACAAATACAATTTAACAGATTAACGCCTTTTTCAAAATAATCGCTTGGCGGTTAGGGAACAATTTGATATGAATTTATTTATAAAGTTCCCTAACGCTGACCGAGGGGAAACGGCACAAAACCGTCTCCGGCAAATCCGGGGATGGTTTTGCGCAATAAAAATAAGGCCGTTTGGGGGAACGGCCTTATAGATTAAAAGGGAGGGAGTTATGTTTAAACTCTGTAACAATCACTTGCTACGATTATTATTATACCACGGTTTAAATTTTGTGGGTGAATAATCTGTAAAGAAAAAATTAACTCTTTATGAATAATTCACCGATTTTTGCCGAAATATATCGGGCGGCTCAGGCTCCCTTTTGGAGCGAGATAACGCTCAGGCCCCCGGTCTCGGGCGAGAAGATGAAGGACTGTGTTATAACCGACGACTTGTCGCCCGTCAGCGTGTTGAAGTCGTTTCCGGCGTACGCGAAGCCGTCGCCGCTTTGGGTGTAATATCTCACCGCTCTGGTGACCGAGATATCCTCGCCGCCCTCTTCGGGATTATTGTATTGATCGCCGTATACCGAGGCGAACTCCTCGACGGATGCGCCGAGCTTGATGCCGCGCGGCGTCACGAATCTTTCGGGGCTGTCGCCCTGCTCCATGTTGCCCGAAGCCACAACGAGGCGTGAAACGTTCATGTCGCCGTCATACTTGACCGCGATGCCGCTATAAAATCTGTTGTCCTGTCCGTCGATATAGCGGGGCTCGCCGATAAGGCTCTCCACGTCGTCGATAGACATGCCGATAGTGATGACCGCGCCGCTCATGGTGTCCACAAAGCCCAGGTCCTCGTCGTCGAACTCGTAACGGTCATCGCCGTCGCGCGCGTCGACCGCCACGTCCACTCCGCCGTCGCCGCGCTTTGTCACGTTGTCGCCCTCGGCCTCAAACTGATGGGGCACCGACTGAGCCACATACGGAGTTGCGCCCGGCTCGAGCGTGTCGCGGTGCTCGCCCTCGGATTGGCTCGTGTTATTTTCGGTCAGATCTCCCGAGTCTGACGCCTTTTTTCCGCAGCCCGAGAATATTCCCGCCGCAAGCAGCGCGCTGAGGCCTATGCAAATAAGCTTTTTTGTCTTAGTCATTTTAAATTCTCCTTTTTCGATAGTAAAAAATTAATTTGATTTTGTGCATACATTATACAACGGAACCGTTTCAAATATATGTCTTTATTTTAAACAAATTATAAAATTTCGGTTACCCGCCTGATTTTCTGTTTTTGAGCCACACCATCAGGACCGCGATATCCGCGGGGCTGACGCCCGATATCCTGGACGCCTGGCCCAGCGACGCGGGCCGTATAGCGTTAAGCTTCTGGCGCGCCTCAAGGCGCAGCCCGTCGATCTTTTCATAGTCGATGTCGTCTGGCATCTTTTTTGTCTCGGTTTTTCGGAAGCGCTCCGCCTGCTTTTTCTGGCGCTCTATGTATCCTGCGTATTTTATGCTGATTTCGACCTGCTCGCGCACGTCCCTCGGAAGGTTCGGGCGCTCTGTGTCGATCTCCGCCATGCCGTCGTAAGTCACGCCGGGGCGCTTCAGCAGCTCCTCGCCCCTTGCCCCGGTCGTCAGCGGAGCCGAGCCGACGCTCTCAAGATATTTGTTCACCGTCTCGGACGGCGGGAATATCAGCCTACCCAGACGATTTATCTCGTTTTCGATCAGCTGCTTTTTCTCAAGGAATTTTCGGTAGCGTTCTTCCGAGATCAGACCCAGCTCGTAGCCTTTTTGCGTCAGGCGCAGGTCGGCGTTGTCCTGCCTGAGCAGCAGGCGGTACTCGCTGCGCGATGTCATCATGCGGTAGGGCTCGTTGGTGCCCTTTGTCACAAGGTCGTCTATCAGCGTTCCTATATACGCCTCGGAGCGGTCGAGGGTGAACGGCGGTCTGCCCGAAAGCTTGAGCGCCGCGTTTATTCCCGCGATAAGCCCCTGCGCCGCGGCTTCCTCATAGCCCGAGGTGCCGTTGAACTGACCCGCGCCGTAGAGCCCGCCTATTTTCTTGAACTCCAGCGTCGGATAAAGCTGCAGCGGGTCGGCGCAGTCGTACTCGATGGCGTAGGCGCTGCGCATCACTTTTGCGTGCTTAAAGCCGGGCAGCGAGTGCAGCATCTTTATCTGCACTTCCTCGGGCATACTGCTTGAGAAGCCCTGCAGATAGATCTCCTCGGTTTTAAGTCCCATCGGCTCCACGAACAGCTGGTGCCGCTCCTTGTCTTTAAAGCGCACCACCTTGTCCTCGATCGAGGGGCAGTAGCGCGGACCTATCCCTGTTATGCCGCCGCTGCCGTAGATCGGCGAGCGGCTCAGGTTCTCGTTGATTATTTTGTGGGTTTTCTCTCCCGTGTATGTTATGTGGCAGGAGATCTTGTTTTCAAGGTTTTTCGGGTCGGTCTCAAATGAGAACGGGATTATCTCCTCGTCGCCCTTTTGTTCCTCAAGCTCCGAAAAGTCAATGCTGCGGCGGTTCACGCGGGGCGGCGTTCCGGTCTTGAAGCGGCGCAGCTTAACGCCGATCCTTTCAAGGTTCTTCGACAGCTCCCTCGCGGGGAAAACCCCGTCGGGGCCGCTCTCCTCGGAATATTCGCCTATGATTATTCTCGCCTTTAAATACGTTCCGGTGCAGACGATCGCCGCGCGGCACAAAAACTCCGCGCCCGAGGCGGTCACCGCTGAGCGCACATTATTGTTTTCGTCAAGGCGCACGTCCACGATTTCGCCCTGCCTAAGGTCGAGACCGTCCTGAAGCTCGATTCGGTGTTTCATGTCGGCCTTGTAATCAACGCGGTCGATCTGCGCGCGCAGCGAGTGCACCGCGGGGCCCTTGCCTCGGTTGAGCATGCGCGACTGTATCATGTTTTCGTCGGCAGCCTTGCCCATCTCTCCGCCCAGCGCGTCGATCTCGCGCACCAGATGGCCCTTGGCGGTGCCGCCTATGCTGGGGTTGCACGGCAGGTTTGCCACCGAGTCGAGACTTATCGCGAAGATGCATGTCCTCATTCCGAGGCGCGCAGAGGCGAGGGCGGCCTCTATTCCGGCGTGGCCGCCCCCTATTACTATTACGTCATATTCGTCTTTTGATATAAATGTCGGTCCGTTCAAATTATCACTCCGTTATGTTTAGAACAGGCCCACGATCGTGCCGTCCTTGTCTATGCTCATGTTGTTGGCGGCGGGGACCCTCGGCAGTCCCGGCATCGTCATTACCGCTCCGGTGAGCGCAACCAAAAATCCCGCTCCGCTCGATACCGTCACTTCGCGTATCGTGATAGAGAAGCCCTGCGGCCTTCCCAGAAGATGCGGATCGTCGGACAGAGAATACTGAGTTTTTGCCATGCATACGGGAATTTTGTCATATCCCAGCTTGGTCAGATTCAATATCTGGCTGTTCGCCGCGCTTGTGTAGTTAACGGCGTCCGCGCCGTAGATCTCGCGGGCAATGATCTCGATTTTTTCTTTGATAGGCAGGCTCGCGTTATAGAGCGGCTTAAAGTCGGCAGGCTCGCTCTCGATTGTTTCAACGACCGCCTTCGCCAGCTCTACGCCGCCGTCGCCGCCCTTTGCGAACACCTCGCACATTGAGCACTTAACGCCCATATCCGCGCAGTATTCTCTTATGTAGTCAAGCTCCGCGTCGGTGTCGGTGTCGAATCTGTTTATCGCAACCACCACGGGCACGCCGTACTTCTTCATATTTTCGATATGCTTGCCCATGTTGACGATTCCGGCCTTGAGCGCGTCAAGGTTCTCGCTCCTGAGCGCGTCCGCCGCGAGGCTGCCGCTGTTGTATTTGAGCGCCTTGGCGGTGGCAACCAGAACCACGCACGAGGGGCTGAGACCCGCGGCGCGGCACTTTATGTCCATAAATTTCTCGGCGCCCAGGTCGCTGCCGAATCCCGCTTCGGTTATGCAGTAGTCCGCCAGTTTTAGGCCCGCCTTTGTGGCGCGGATCGAGTTGCAGCCGTGGGCTATGTTGGCAAACGGGCCGCCGTGCATCAGGCAGGGCGTGTTCTCGAGCGTCTGCACCAGATTGGGCTTTAAAGCGTCGTGCAGCAGCAGCGTCATGGCGCCGTCCACCTTGAGCTCTCCCGCGGTCACGGGCTCGCCCGAGAGGTTGTAGCCTATGACTATGCGGCTTATGCGGGCGCGCAGGTCGTCAAGATCGGTCGAGAGGCACAGGATAGCCATAATCTCGCTGGCGACCGTGATGTTGAATCCGTCCTGACGCGGAAATCCGTTTATCTTGCCGCCCAGACCCACAACGACCTCGCGCAGGGCGCGGTCGTTCATGTCCATGCAGCGCTTCCATGTTATCCTGCGGGCGTCGATCCCAAGCTCGTTGCCCTGGTGTATGTGGTTGTCGATAGCCGCCGACAGCAGATTGTTTGCCGCGGTGATGGCGTGCATGTCTCCCGTGAAGTGCAGATTGATGTCCTCCATCGGCACCACCTGAGCGTAGCCGCCGCCGGCCGCGCCGCCCTTAATTCCCATAACGGGGCCCATCGAGGGCTCGCGCAGGGCGATTATCGCGTTTTTGCCGATCTTGGGCATCGCCTCGCCGAGGCCGACGGTCACCGTGGTCTTGCCCTCGCCCGCGGGCGTGGGGTTTATCGCGGTCACAAGAATAAGCTTGCCGTCCGGTTTGTTTTCAAGGCTTTGCAAATAGTCCTCGCTGATCTTCGCCTTGTATTTTCCGTAGAGTTCGATGTCGTCCGCGCCCATTCCGAGAGTGCGGGCTATCTCGCCTATTGGCAGCATGCTCGCGCTTTGAGCGATCTCGATATCAGTTTTCATAATTTTGCCTCCTTATTTGATTGCGCTTTTGTAAAATCACAGCCGATCCTGTCTCGTTCTTTCTAATCAGAATAATATCACAGTTTGCCCGTGATGTAAATATTTTTTTGAAAAAATTTCACCAAAAGGCCGTTTTGTCATAGTATAAATTGAAAACAGTTTAGGAGGTGCTTACATGAACGGATGCTTTGGAGGAAACAACTGTCTGTGGATAATTATCCTGATAATTCTCATCAGCTGCTGCGGCTGCGGAGACAACGGCTGCTGCTGACGCGGCAAATGTGAAACAATAACGCGGCGGCGGGCGGCGTATTCTTTGAGAGATACATAAGTCTATGCCGCGTGCCGCCGCGAGGTACAGCCCAAATTCAAAGGAGGTGCGAAGTATGTTCGGAAACGGATGCGGAGGAAACAACTGCCTGTGGATCATAATCCTTATTATCCTCATCAGCTGCTGCTGCGGCTGTGATAACGGCAGCGACAACGGCTGCGGCTGCGGCTGCTAACGTCGGAACACCCGCGGAGCTTCGGCTCCGCTTTTTAATTGCATATTTTTAACAAATACTTGAAATACGCGGCAGATAGTGGTATAATATAATTTAAAGGGGTTGGTTTTAAGTGGCTGAGAGCGCATCAAAATCAAAGTATAAGTATATGCAGAACCGCGAGCTTTCGTGGCTCCGTTTCGACGAGCGCGTGCTTCAGGAGGCTGTCGGCAAGGACACGCCCTTATTCGAGAAGCTGAAATTCATTTCGATATTCGTCAGCAATCTGGACGAGTTTTTCATGGTGCGCGTGGGAAGCCTGTTTGATCTCTCGATAGCCGATAAAAAAGCGATCGACACCAAGACCGGCATGACGCCCAGCGAGCAGCTCGCTAAAATTTACGAGGCGGCCGCGCCGCTTTATAAAAAGAAGGACGAGATATACGACACAGTCAGCCGCAAGCTCAAAAAACAAAACATAACCCACCTAAAGCCGAACGACCTGACGGCCGACGAGGTAAAGTATGTGCGGGATTATTACAACAACTACGTGGAGCCCATACTCTCGCCCCAGCTTCTGGACGAGCACCACCCGTTCCCGTTCATCGCGTCCAAGCAGCTTTGCATCATAGGCAGAATACAGCGCAAAAAGAACCAATGCGTGGGATTCGCGGCTGTCCCGCCGACTCTGCCGCCGATTTTGTTTATGCCCGGCAAGAAGATCAGATATATACACATCGAGGACATAATCTATATGTACTTCGATTCTCTGTTCGGAAAATACACGATAACCAAAAAGAACATAATCTGCGCCACCAGAAACGCCGATATCAATCCCAACGACGAGGCTTACGATATAAACGAGGACTTCCGCAGCAAGATGAAAAAGGTGCTCAAAAAGCGGCGCCGCCTGGCAGTGGTGCGGCTTGAGACCGCGTCGCCCCTAGAGGACGAATTTACCAAAAAGCTGCTGCGGGACAAGCTGAGCATAAGCGACTCGCAGATATTCGTCACGCGCTCGCCCATAAGCCTCGGCTATGTTTTCAGCATTGAGTCAAGGCTCACGCCCGAGCAGCGGCTGAGCCTGTGCTATCGGCCGTTTGAGCCGCAGGTGACCCGCGGCGACATCATGACGGACGCAAGCGATGGCGACGTGCTGCTGTCGTACCCGTATGAGAGCATGGAGCCGTTTCTGAATATGCTCAAGCGAGCGGCGCGCGACCCCGAGGTCGTGTCGATTAAGATCACTATCTACCGTCTCGCCAAAAACGCCAAGATAATCGAGCACCTGTGCGCCGCCGCCGAAAACGGCAAAGAGGTGCTGGTGCTGATAGAGCTGCGCGCAAGGTTTGACGAGCAGAACAACATCGACTGGTCGGAGCGGCTGGAGCAGGCGGGCTGCACGATAATATACGGGCTTGAGAATTACAAGGTCCACTCAAAGGTCTGCCTTATCACCAAAAACGTGGGCGGCGAGACTAGGTACATAACCCAGATAGGAACCGGAAACTATAACGAAAAGACCGCCAAGCAGTACACCGACTTTTCGCTTATCACCCAAAATCGCGAGATCGGCGAGGACGCGGCAGCCTTTTTCAGCAACATCTCGATCTCGAATCTCGACGGCGAGTACAAGCATCTGTGGGTGGCGCCAAACGCCATGAAGGACAAGATCATCGGCTATATCGACGAGGAGATAAAAAAAGGCCGCGACGGCGAGATCTTTATAAAAGTCAATTCGGTGACCGACAAGGACATTATCAAAAAGCTGCGCGACGCCAGCGCGGCGGGCGTCAACATAACCATGCTGGTGCGCGGCATATGCTGCCTGCTGCCCCAGATCCCCGGCGTGACCGAAAATATAAGGGTCTACAGCATTGTTGGAAGGTTCCTGGAACATTCGAGGATCTACAGCTTCGGCAGAGGCAGCGAGGAAAAGCTGTTCATAGCCTCGGCCGACATAATGACCCGAAACATGGACAACCGCGTCGAGGTGGGCTGCCCCATATATTCCGATGAAGTCAAGGAAAAAATACATCACTATATAAAAATATGCCTGAGCGACACGCTGCAGGCGAGAGTCCTGGGCAGCGACGGAACATACTCCGTAAAGGCCGACACACTGAGTTCGGTGAACGCCCAGGAGGTCTTGATGAGCGAGGCAAAGCAGGAGGCGAAGGCTCTGCTTGCGGCGCCCAAACCGCAGCCGGTGCCCGAGCCCGAGCCCGCGAAAAAGACGGGATTCTTCCGCAGCCGCTACAACGCGCTTATTGAAAAACTGTATAACAATATACAAAATCAAAAATAACAAAAAACAGCCATAACAAGAAAGAAGGTGCCCTTATGCCCGATATTATAAATATAGACGAGACGGCCGAGCTCATAACCGATTACTTAAAAGAACGAAAGTTCGGCAGCATAAGGGAACTGCTTGTCTCTATGGAGCCCGCGGACATAGCGCAGCTTCTGGGCGAGGTAGACGACAGCCGCCTGCCGATCCTGTTTCGGATACTGCCCAAGGAGCTGGCGGCGGAGGCTTTTGTCGAGATGGACAGCGACGAGCAGGAGCTCTTGATCAACGCGTTCAACGACCGCGAGCTCAAGGACGTTATAGACGAGCTGTTCGTGGACGACGCGGTCGACCTTATCGAAGAAATGCCCGCCAATGTGGTAAAGCGCATACTGCGCCACACCGACCCCGAGACGCGCAGCGCCATAAACGACATACTGCGCTATCCCAAGGACAGCGCGGGCAGCATCATGACGACCGAGTATGTGAGCCTTAGGCCCGACATGACCGTGTCGGACGCGTTTGAGAGAATACGCCGCACCGGAGTGGACAAAGAAACGATATACACCTGCTATGTGATAAAGCCGAACCGCAAGCTGCTGGGCCTGGTGTCTGTGCGCGAGCTTTTGCTCTCGGACTACAACACCGCGGTCAGCGACATAATGGAGACGAACATAATCAGCGTCGAGACCACCGAGGACAGAGAGGACGTTGCGAATAAGTTTGATAAATACGACTTCATATCGCTGCCGGTGGTCGACAAGGAGAACCGCCTTGTGGGTATCGTAACGTTCGACGACGCTATCGACGTTCTGCGCGAGGAGCACAGCGAGGATATCCAGAAGATGAGCGCGGTAAGCCCGAGCGATGAGAATTATTTTAAGGTCCCGGTGTGGAAGCACGCCAAGAACCGCATAGTGTGGCTGCTGCTGCTGCTGCTTTCGGCGACGGTCACGGGAACCATAATCAACAGCTATCAGACGGCGTTCACCGCGGTGCCGATACTGGTCGGCTTTATTCCCATGCTTATGGGAACCGGCGGAAACTGCGGCTCCCAGAGCTCGACCATGATAATCCGCGGTCTGGCCCTCGGCGAGATGCGCCCCAGAGACATTGCGAAAATTTTGTTCAAAGAGTTCAGGATAGCGCTGATATCGGGCGTCACTCTGGCGCTTGTCAACTGCGTGAGAATATTTATCATGTACAAAGGCGACGATCCGCTGTTCCTGTCGGTGACGACCGGCCTCAGTCTTGTGGGCATAGTCGTCTTGGCCCAGTGCCTCGGCGCGCTGCTGCCGGTTCTGGCAAAGCTGTGCCGTCTCGACCCGGCGCTTATGGCGCAGCCGCTGATCACCACTATAATGGACGCGTTCTCGTGCTTTATATTCTTCAACATCGCGCTGTTTATCATGACCCGAGGCTTTGTGTAAGATCAAAAACGGGAGGCGGGGCCGGGGCCCCGCCTGTTTTTTATTTTACTATAACCATTTCTTGGACTTCGTCCTGATAGATCTTCACGAACAGTCTGGCTTCGTTGCCTTCCTCGTAAATCTCTATATCTGCCGCCGATACCACGGATATGGGGTTTTTGCTCCTTGCGGAATCGTACATATAGGCCGTGGCGTCTCCGGTGGAGTAGTTGTATATCTCGCCCGATACGTCGATGTTCACGCTGCCGCTGAACTTGCGTGTCACTTTGCCGTAGACGGTGGTAAGGTCGTTTGTCACCTTGGTGAGCGTCTCGGATTCCTTGTTGTCGGAATTAAACAGCACGGTTATTCCGTCGACCTCGCCCTTCGCGTTGGTCTTGTACTGGATAATATCGCCCGCTTCGAGGGCCTCGCCGCTCTTTTTGAACACGCTCTTGTCCGCCGCCAGCAGCTCGACTTCCTCGCCGCCGCTGTAGCCGTACAGCTTGTCGGTATACTCGTAGTCCTCGTTCTGGACTTCGGCGATATAGCTAACGACAGTTATCGGAGATTCCGCGGCGGTGACGCCCACGGAGCTTGTGATGACTACCGCGTTCGCGGTGTAGTTTTCCTGAAGGTCGTAGATCATCGCGTCATATGACGAGTCGTTCGAGAGTGTCGCCTGCGTTCTGATCGAATATTTGTCGGTGTCATCGCCCGCCGTTTTGGGGATATCAAATATTATCGTGTCGTCGGTTATTCCCACGTTGCCCAGTTTGCCGGAAGCGCGCTTGTAAACCATGCCGTCGCGGCTGATGTTTTTGGTGAACTTGTCGATCGCGGGTGCGCCCGTTCCGGTGCCGTCGGCCGCGGTCTCGATCGCGGTGATCTTGCCGTCGCTGTTGGTTTCGTAAACTATCAGCTGCTCGGTCGTGTCTCCGCCGGGCGCCAGAGCCGAAACGACCTCATCGGGCGTCTTGGAGTAGTCCGCGTTGAATCTCATTCTGGTGCCGCTCTCAAGGATCACGGTCTCGCCGTCCTTGGTGAACAGCATGAACTGAGCCGTTTTGTCAAAGCCGTCGTTCATGGCCGCGCCCACAAGGTACGCGTAGTTGGTGGTTATCGACGAGCCCGCGCCGGCGTTGGTGTTGACCGCCGCGATCTTGTCCTCTATATCGAGATAGAAGGTTCCGCGGTCGCGGATCTTTATCTCGTTGGGATAGCTCGAGGCTTTCTCGTAGATCTCCGAGCTTTCGCCGATCCTGTAGCCGTCGTCCGATACCTCGGTCACCGAGCCGGTCACGGAAGCGTCGGAAACGTAGGCCTTGATAAGGTTGTTGTCCTCGCTTACGGTGTACGACAGCACGTTCCATTCCTTGAGGTCCTCAAGGCCGATCCTGTAGCCGTCCTTAACGATGCTGTATTTTACTTCCTCGTTGTTTTCGTCAAATACCAGCGAGCCGTTTAGATACTTGTCGGTCACTCGGCCGGTCACATCCGAGACGGTGTCGACCACAAGATTCTTAAAGTGGTTCACGAATACGATGTCATAAACTCCGTTCACGTCCGAGTCAAGCAGCACAAGGTTGCCGCTCTCGGGCTTTAAGTCGTCAAGCTCGACGTCCGATTTATATTTGCCGTTGTAAATATAGACCGCGTCTTTTGTAATGGTCGATGTTCTGGTCCTTCTGTCGTTTACTCTGTCTGCCCAGTATTCAACTGTCCGATCGCTTTCGCCCGTCACGTCGACTATATCCGACGAGTTGAGGGTCAGAGTGTTGTTCTTGCCCTGCTGCTCGGTCACGAGAATAAGGGTTTTTTCGTCCGTTTGTTTGTCGATCCTGGCGTAATACAAAACGTTGTAGCCCAGCATCTGAGCCGCGGTCGTATCTCCCGCCAGATAGGTCTGCTCGCCGATTTGGATCCTGTCCTCGGCGGTCGTGGAGCCGCCTTCAAGCGAGGTCTCGTCCGTGCCTGTTATCTGTCCGTATGCCTTTTCCACGTTCAGTCTGTCATAGAGCAGAGTCTTGTCAACGACTTCATATCTGCTCTCTGTGCCGTAGCCCACTTGTTCCATCAGGTTGACGGTCATGGCGTTGAATACCAGCTGAGCGATGTCGCCTCTCTTGGCGGGCTCGGACGCGGCCGCGTCGATGCCCCGCAGCAGCTGGTTCGACGAGGCGATGAACATATATCCGTTCGGATATCCGCCCTTGTCATTGGCGGCGGGCTCATAGCCCAGCGCGCGGACGATGATAGTCACAGCCTCCTCAAATGTCACGTAGTCATCGGGTCTGAAGGTGCCCTCGGTGTCGCCCATGACCATGCCCTGCCGGTCGGCGACGTTTATCGCTCCGGTCGCCCAGTGGTCGTCGGGCACGTCGGGGAACCCGGTGGACCCGTTTGAACTTTTGACAACGTCCTCAAGACCGATAGAATATACCGCGACTTTTGCCATCTCGCTTCTGAGTATCGGATCGTCGGGTCTGAACGCTCCGTCCTCGGCATCGCCCACCATTATTCCCAAAGCACCAAGGAGCTCGGCCGCCTCGGCGTATTTGGTGTCGGCGATATCGGGCGACAGCGCTACGCGCACATTGCTGTATCTCGACTGCGCCTGATCTCCGCTTATGGGCTGCGCGGCCATGCCGTTGTACTTCGAGCCGTTTTCTATAAGGTTGGTGCTCACTCCGTTTGTGACGTCGACCGTGCCGTCGGCGTTGGTGCCGTCAAAGGATATTATCTCGGCTTCGCGGCCGTTGTTTATGCCGGGTCCCGCGGTCGCAGGCGCGCCCGATGCCGCGGTGCCCGTTCCCTTACCGGGCATTATGTCGGCGTACGCTGTGAATCCCGCCGCCGAATACAGAGCTATGCTCAGTGCCGTGATAAAGGAAATGAAAGTCTTTTTCATTTTCAGTCCTCCTATTACAAAAATAGCGTTGTAAATTTTTTATTTTTTTACAAAGTTAGTATTCGCCGCGCAAATGAAAATACACCGAAAACATTATGGTAATATTGTCATAATGTTTGAATAATGCGCATTTGTTACAGAATTGTAAAGAAAAACACAAAAAATTAAAAATTTGACAGTTGCATTATTATAGAACCTATGGTATATTTAAATGAGACAATTATCAACATAATGTGTATGTCAATTATATGCGTAAGTTAATTATATTAGGAGGTAAAACTAATGATGAAATTCAAGAGAATTATCGCATCGGCGCTGTGCGGCGCGGTTATTGCCATGTCCGCGGCGGTCCCGGTTTTGGCGAAAACTTTTCCCGATGTCGAGGGCGACGCCTCGGTATCCTGGGCCAAAACCTCCATCAACAGCATGACCGACAAGGGATACATAAAGGGTTATGAAGACGGAAACTTCAAGCCGCAGCAGGCGATCACCAAAGTGGAAGCGCTGCTGCTTATGTCCAGGATCATGGGCGTCGACGAGCAGGATTATGAGATGTCGGTCGAATGGGCAGCGGAAAACTATGAGGACACGGTGACGGCTATCAACTCGCAGTACCCGAGCGAGCTGAGCTATCTCATGTACCTCAACGTGCTCGATCTGACCGATCTCCGCAATTATGCCTCGAGCGCCAACGCCAACACATCGCTGCTCAGATGGCAGGCGGCGTATCTGATGGTCAAGCTGGCCGGAAAGGACGCGGACGCGCAGGCGCTTGATATAAAGGACAATAGCGTTTACTCCGACTTTGACAAGATCCCAGCGGAGGCTCAAAAGTATGTGGTATACGCCACAAATTCAAATATCATGAACGGCATGGGCAAGGACGAAAACGGCAAGGATTATTTCTCGCCCGACACCACTCTGACGCGCGCTCAGATGGCGGTGCTGCTCGACCGAATGATCACTATGCTCGGAAGGACGGCCGCGCTGGGAACGGTTGACTCGATCGACTATGAGACGGGCGCGATCGAGATAGCGACCCGGGACGGACGCACCGAGGGCTGCGAGACCGAAGTCGGCACAGTCATCAAGTTTGACGGCAAGGACGCCAAGATCGACGATATAGAAAAAGGCGACGAGATCATGGTCACCTTCACAAACGACGCACCCAGACTTGTCGAGGCGATCGCGGGCCAGACGGTCGAGACGATTTACGGCGTAATCGGCCAGCTCAGCGAGAGCGGCGGACGCCAGCAGGTAATCATCAGAGATCCCGAGACCGACGACAAGGGCACTACTTATAACGTTTCCGCGGCCTGCGTTTACAATATAAAGGGTGCGCGCGGAACGTTTAAGGACCTCAAGGTCGGCAATAACGTAGAGGCGGTCCTTTCGGGCGACTCGATCACTTCGATCACCGTAAACGAAAAGGAGACCTCGGTGAGCGGAGTGTTTGAGAGTCTGCAGGGTGAAAACTCGAGTGATTCCTATATGGTTCTTTACGACGAGAAAGCCGACAAAACGACGAATTATCAGCTCTCCACGGGAAATATTACCGTAAAGCGCAACGGCGCGAACGCCAATCTTCGCGATCTGAGCCGCGGCGATAACGTCACTCTCACAATGACAAACGGCAGAGTTACGCAGGTCAGCGCCAAGAGCGACACGTCCGAGCACGTGGGCACCATCAGAGAGATCGTGCTGAGCGACAAGCCCGAGATCACGATCGAGATAGACGGCAAAAATCAGACATACTATATGTCCACCGCCACAAAGGTCAAAGTCAACAACGTTGACGGAACGATCTACGATCTCCGTCCCGGCAACTCGGCCAGCATTGTGGTTGACGGAAGCATGCTGTCGAGCATAGAGTCGAGCGCAACCGCGGCGTACGGCAAAACCTCCGTTTCCGGAAAGGTGCAGAGCGTCAACAACACACTTAAGGTCATCTCGCTGCAGGGCGTGGGCGGATCAACCGAAACGGTCTACTATGACTCGTCGACCACGTTCCTCAAGTCAAACGGAAAGTCGGCGACGGCCAAGGATATAGTCGCCGGAAGCAGCGTGAGCGTGACCGGCTCCGACACGACCGGATACTTCGTCGCGACGATAATAATTATAGACTGATCAAAACAAAGTTTTGCGGCGGCGCAGCTTAACGCTGTGCCGCCGTTTTTTGCGCCCGCCGCGCGAATTAAGGGCTTGCATAATTTGATGTTTTATGTTATAATATATTCAGTATGTATAAATATGGGCAAGGAGTTTAGAAGATGAGAAACACAATTGAAATTTTGGGAGTAAAAATCGACAAGGTGACCGCGGCTTACGCTCTTAAAAGAGCGGAACAATTGGTGCGCACGCCGGGGGTATCCATGATATTCACGCCCAATCCCGAGATAGTCATGGCGGCTTATGAGGACACGGAGTTCAGAGACGTTTTAAATTCGGCGGATATGTGCACGCCCGACGGGATCGGCGTGGTATACGCCGCGAAAATGCTGGGAACGCCCGTGCCCGAGAGAGTGGCGGGATTTGACCTGGCGTGCGGACTGCTTGAGAGCCTGCGCAAGACCGGAGAGGGCGTGTTCCTGTTCGGAGCCAAGCCCGGAGTGGCCGAGACCGCCGCCGACAAGCTCAGAGAAAAATATTTGGGGCTTAACGTTTGCGGCGTGCATGACGGATATTTCACCGACGATGAGAACGACGAGATCATAAGGCAGATAAACGAGTCGGGAGCCAAGCTGCTGCTGGTTTGCCTGGGCGCGCCCAAGCAGGAAAAATGGATATACAAAAACCGCGAAAAGCTCGCCGGAGTCAATCTCTGCATGGGCGTCGGCGGAGCCTTGGACGTGTTCGCGGGAGTCGCGAAGCGCGCTCCGGAAATTTTTATAAAAATGAATCTTGAGTGGTTCTACAGATTTGTCACCAATCCCAGCAGACTGGGACGATTCGCGGCGCTGCCGAAATTTATGATGACCGTCAGGAAAGACGCCAAAAAGAGGTAATTGTTTTTGGTATTTTAACAGAGGAGAAAGGACAGATGTTATGCTTTATTTATTTTTAGCGGACGGATTTGAAGAGACCGAGGCCATAGCCACGCTTGACGTGCTGCGCCGCGGAAACATAAAGACAAAGACCGTGGGCGTGGGCGGCGAGTTTATTTTCGGGACCCATGAAATAGTCGTGAAAGCCGACACCACCGAGGTCGATTATGACGATATGGAAGGCGTGATACTGCCGGGCGGAATGCCGGGCACGCTAAATCTTCAAAAAGACGAGGGTGTGACCAAGGCAATAAAATACTGCATGGAAAACAGAAAGCTGGTGGCGGCTATCTGCGCCGCGCCTATGATCATAGGCGAGATGGGTTATTTGGACGGCAAAAAAGCGGTCTGCTTCCCGGGCTTTGAGGACAGCCTCGGCGAAGCCGAGATAATGACGGACGGCGTCGTGACGGACGGCAACATAATAACGGCAATGGGCGCGGGCCGCGCGCTGGAGTTCGGTGCCGCTATCTGCGACTATGTCTCAAACGAGCCCGGCAAGGGAGCGAAAGTGCTCAAAAAAATGATGTTCCCTCAGTCTTTGTGATATGAACAAAGCCGAACAACGGAAACTGCTTAAAGCCGCAAGAGACGGCATGAGCGAAAGCGAGCGCCGTGAGAAAAGCGCCGCCGTTTTAAAGCTGCTTACGGATTGGGAAATATACAAAAAAGCCCGCGCTGTCATGACCTACGTCTCGTTCGGAAGCGAGGTCGGGACCGACGCGATAATCGAAAAAATTTTAAGCGACGGCAAAACCGCCGCCGTGCCGCTGTGCGGAGACGGGGCGGAAATGACCGCGCGCGTCATAAGGGCGCGGAACGAGCTGAGCCCCGGAACTTACGGGGTGCCCGAGCCGACGGAGAGCAGCCCGCTGCTCTCAAAGGACGATATTGATCTGATGATCGTGCCCGGGCTGGGTTTTGACAAAAGCGGAAATCGTATCGGATACGGCAAGGGATACTATGACAGATATCTGAAAAATTATCGCGGCGTGTCGGTCGGCCTGTGCTGCGGCGCGTGTCTGCGCGACAATATTTGCGGCGGCCCGCACGATCAAAAAGTAGATTTTATCATAACCGAAAACGGATTGATCGAGGCGGAAAACGCGCAGGAATAATCTCATAACGGAGGGAAAACAAGTGGCAGAGAGAGTCAGAACCATAGAGGAGCTTGAGGCGAAGAAGGCCGCTCGGGAAGCGGCCAGGAACCTTAAGAGAAAACGCAGAAAGCGCATTAAACGAATCTTTGTGGGCTCGATAATAGCGATCCTGGTGATCGCTGTGCTGAGCGTCGCCGGTTTTGAGGTGTACACCGACATAAGCGGCCGCGGCGGAGACGACAAGATGTACGTGATCGACGTGCCCGCGGGCGCGGGCGCTTCAACGGTCGCCAACCTTCTGGCGAACAGAGGAATTATCAAATACGCCCCGCTGTTTCGGATGTACGCGGGCAACCGCTATATGTTCCAGCAGGGCAGACATTCGGTGTCGTCGTCGATGACTTACGGCGAGCTGCTGACCACGTTCGCCAGCTATGCCGACGGCGGAGTGGGGGACCAGGTTGAAGTTGTGATCCCCGAGGGCAGCGAGCTCAAGCAGATTGCCTCCATACTCGAGGCGAGCGGACTTGTCGCGGCGCAGGATTTTATGGACGAGGTCAACTACGGCGTTTTCGATTATAATTTTGTGAACGCGATACCCAGAGAGGAAAACAGGCTTGAGGGCTATCTCTATCCGGCCACCTATCAGATATACCCGGGCACTTCGCCTCACGATATAGTAATGATGATGCTGGATGCGTTCAACTCAAAAGTCATGCCGGTCTATAACGCCAGCAATACAACCGACCCGGTGGACTACGTTGTGACAATGGCGTCGGTGATCGAGAGGGAGGCCGCGTCCGCCGAGGAAATGCCGATCGTGTCGTCGGTGTTCAACAACCGCCTGTACGAGGGCAGGAAGCTGGAGTCGTGCGCGACCGTTCAGTATATTCTGGGCGAGCGCAAGCCGGTACTCAGCGAGGAGGACACCGAGATAGACTCGCCGTATAACACGTATGTCAACAAGGGCCTGCCGATAGGCCCCATAAGCTCGCCGGGACTGGCGGCGATCCGCGCCGCGCTCTATCCCGAGGCCACGCCGTACATGTATTTCGTGGCTGCGGCCGACGGCTCGAAAAACTATTTCTCAACGACCTACGAGCAGCACGAGCAAAAAATGCGGCAGATCGCCAACGGCGAGCCCGTGACCGAGACTCCGCTCGAGACGCCCGATACCGATGAGGATGAATAAATTTTGTTATGATCGACGACAGTATTAACCATGAGTATATAATAAGGTATATAAGAGACGTGCTGCCCGAGCGCGGCGGCCTTTCTGCCGAGCTTGAGAAATTCGCGGCCGAGCATGAGGTGCCGATCTCTCAGCCCGAGACCATAAGGCTGATCGAAGTGCTGATACGCCTGGGCGGTATCAAAAATATCCTGGAGGTCGGAACGGCGATAGGTTATTCGGCGGTGCGCATGGCGCGGCAGGCGGAGGATATTTCGGTCGACACCATAGAGATCAATCCGGAGGCCGCCGGTTACGCGCGCCGAGTGTTTGAGCGCGCCGGCGTGAGCGGGCGCGTAACTCTGTTTGAGGGCGACGCGGCCGATATTCTGCCGAAGCTTAGGCTTGAGGGCAGGAAATACGACATGATATTCGTAGATGCCGCCAAGGCGCAGTACGGCGGTTTTTTCGAAAACTGCCGCGATATGCTGGGGCCCGGCGGACTGCTGATCTCGGACAATATTTTATATAAGGGCATGACGGCCACAGACGAGCTGGTCCTTCACCGCAAGCGCACTATCGTGAAAAGGCTGCGCGAATATGTGGACGCGCTGTGCCGCGACAAAGCCTTCGACACCGCCGTTGTTCCGGTGGGCGACGGCATGGCGCTCAGCGTCAAGAAAACAGACTAAATCCGAAGGAGCATAAAAATGCTTGAAAAAACCCGAGGCGTTCGCGACGCGATACGCAACATTGACTTTTTTTTAATAGCAATTACTGTTCTTGCCGCGGTTTTCGGGATCGTTATGATCTCCAGCGCGGCGGGTGACCATCCGGCGCGGTATGTGATCATGCAGAGCGCGGCCCTTGTTCTGGGCCTTATAGGCGTTATCATAATCAGTATTCTGGACTACGACTATCTGGCGCGGCTCTCTAAGTATATATATATCGCCTGCGTGGTTCTGCTGGTGCTGGTGCTTATTCCCGGGATCGGCTCGCTGCGCAACGGAGCGCGCAGCTGGTTCAGCCTGGGCCCGCTCAGTTTTCAGCCCGCCGAGCTCGTGAAGGTCGGTTTTGTTATCACATTTTCCAAGCATTTGAGCGAGGTCGGAGGCAGCCTAAACGAACCCAAAGTTTTGTGGAAAGTGCTGCTGCACCCGGCGATACTTTGCCTTTTGATGCTGCTGCAGCCCGATTTCGGCACGGTCGTGGTATTTGTGATGATGACCGCCGCCATGCTGTTTATGGCGAAGCTTAACTGGAAATACTGGCTCGCGGCTTTCGGAGCGCTTCTGGCCCTTTGCCCGATCGCCTGGTTCTTCCTGCTGCGGCCCTATCAGAAGGACAGGATAATAGCTCTTTTCAATCCCGACATCGACCCCATGGGCAGCGGCTACCACGTGACCCAGTCAAAAATCGCGGTGGGCAGCGGCAAGCTGACCGGAATGGGGCTGTATAACGGAGCCAGCCGCTACAGCAATCTGCTGCCGGAGCGGCACACCGATTTTATTTATTCGATCGTCTGCGAGGAGCTGGGAATGATAGGCGGCGCGCTGGTCATAATCCTGCTGACCGCCCTTATCCTGCGCTGCCTCTATATCGGCATAAACGCCAGAAACAGCGAGGGCATGTATATCTGCACCGGAGTGGCCGCGATGCTGGCGTTTCAGGCATTTGAGAATATAGGCATGTGCATAGGCATATTTCCGGTAACGGGTATCACGCTGCCGTTCTTCAGCTACGGCGGCTCGTCGCTGATAACCAATATGCTGGCGGTCGGTCTGGTCTTAAACGTCAGGTTCAGGTACAAGCGAATTAACTTTTGATTGATTTTATTGAGGTGAATTTATGAGTGAAACGCGTCAGCCGATGAAGCTCGGCTATCTGATAAAAAGATTCGTGCCCTATTTCGGGCGCTATAAGCATATTTTGATACTCGACCTGCTCTGCGCGTCCCTTTCCACGGTGTGCGAGCTGGTCTTTCCTATGTTGGTCCGCTACATAACCGATATGGCGATCAACGACATAGCCGCTCTGACGGCCGCGCTTATCCTGCGGATAGGACTGTTCTATCTGGTCCTGAGGCTGATCGACGCGGCGGCCAATTTCTATATGGCCGACACGGGCCATATCATGGGCGCCAAAATGGAGACCGACATGCGCCGTGATCTGTTCGAGCATCTGGAGCGGCTTTCCCACGCCTATTACTCCGAGCACAAGGTGGGCCAGATCATGGCCCGCATCACTTCGGACCTGTTCGACATAACCGAGTTCGCGCACCACTGCCCGGAGGAAATTTTTATCTGCATGCTCAAGATCGTCGTGTCGTTCGTTATACTCTGCGGCATAAACGTTCCGCTTACCGTGATAATTTTCGCGGCGCTGCCGCTGATGGTGGTGTTCGTTAAATTTTTCAACATCCGTATGCGGGCGGCGTTCAAGCGCCAGCGCGACAAGCTCGGCGAGATCAATTCACAGGTCGAGGACACGCTGCTGGGCATACGCGTGGTGAAGTCGTTCGCCAACGAGGACATAGAGGCCGAAAAGTTCGAGGACGGAAACGAGCAGTTCCTGGACGCCAAAAAAGAGGGATATTTCTATATGGCCGGCTTCAACACTTCGAACCGTTTTTTCCAGGGCATGATGTACCTGATAGTGACTATCGCCTGCGCCGTGTTCCTGATGAAGGGAAAGATCGAGGCGGCCGACTTCACCGCGTATCTGCTCTATGTCAGCACACTTTTGACGACAATTCAGACGATAATCCAGTTCACCGAGCAGTTCCAGAGGGGTATGACGGGCATCGAGCGTTTTCTTGAGATAATGGACGCGCCCGTTGATATCCATGACGCGCCCGACGCGAAAGAGCTGGGCGCGGTGCGCGGCGACATCAAGTTCGACAATGTGGGATTTCACTATCACGACGACAAAACAAACGTGCTGAGCGGCATTGATCTTGATATAAAAAAAGGCGAAAAAGTCGCGCTTGTCGGACCGTCGGGCAGCGGAAAAACCACGCTGTGCAGCCTGATACCCAGGTTCTACGATGTCACCGACGGCAGGATAATGATAGACGGCCGAGACATTCGCGGCGTCACACTCAAATCGCTGAGAAACGCGATCGGAGTAGTGCAGCAGGACGTGTATATGTTCTCGGGCACGATTTTTGAAAACATAGCCTACGGCATGCCCGGCGCCTCCCGCGAGGAGGTCATAGCCGCGGCCAAGCGTGCCGGGGCACACGGGTTTATCTCCGAGCTTCCGAGGGGTTACAACACCTATGTGGGCGAGCGCGGCGTCAAGCTGTCGGGCGGTCAGAAGCAGCGCATAAGCATAGCGCGCGTGTTCCTCAAAAATCCGCCGATAATTATTCTCGACGAGGCCACCTCGGCCCTTGATAACGAGAGCGAGCGGCTCGTTCAGGAATCTCTCGACGAGCTCGCCAAGGGCAGAACGGTGTTCATAATCGCCCACCGCCTCACGACCATACGCAGCGCCGATTTGATACTCGTCCTCACCGACAAGGGAATAGAGGAAAAAGGAACTCACAAAGAGCTGCTGGAGCAAAAGGGCATTTACTATAACCTGTACAGCATGTACGAGAATATGTAAAGGCGCCCGCATTCGGCGCGTGATAATGCTTTGATTTTTAGCGGGCGGCAGATTGCCGCCCCTACAGGTTTGGTGGAATTCGTACGGAATGTGTCGATCCGATACGTGATTTGCAAATCCGTAGGGGCGGATATTATCCGCCCGTTTGGCCCAACATAGGGACTAGGAAATAGGGTCTAGGAACTAGGTTCCCCCCTCAGTCGGGCAAAGCCCGACAGCTCCCCCGAGGGGGAGCCTATTTTTTGCTGCCTCTCCCCAAGGGGCGAGCCTGACTCCTGCGTTCGCGGGAATACGCCAATGATTTTCGCCTAATTATCTCCGCGTAATCGCTATTCGCTAATCACTAATCACTACGTTCGTCGGCACACAAAGGCACGGGTATTGTTATATAATAATATCGGGGCGAAATATAAATTGAATCAAAGAAAGGTGATACAAATGAACGGCAGTGAATTTTTGGGTATGCTTATCGTGGCGCTGGTGTCTGTGGGCGGATTCGCCGGGCTGCTGCTCAAATGCTTCAAGCCTATAAGCGACCTGAATATGAACATTGTGCGTTTGACCGACGCCATCGACCAGCTGAACCGTAATTACGACAAGCACGAGAGACGGCTCAACTCTCACAGCAGAGAGCTCGACGAGCTGGCCGGGATACTCAGCAAGCACAGCCAGGAGCTGGGGCGCCACGACGAGCGCCTGAAGGCCCTGGAGTGCAAAGAATAAAAATTGCCGCGGGTTTTTTCGGACCCGCGGCAAAAATTTTTTAAAACAGATTTCTTTCGATTATCTCGGCGCAGTCGCGGATATACTCGGCGCAGGGGCGCTTTTTGTAGTATTCCGCGGTGCGCGCCTCGGGGCTCGGCCCGTTGTCCTTCGGCAGGGCGCTGCCCAAAAGCTCGCGGCAGATCAGCGAGCCGTTTTTTTCTTTAAACTCGCCCGCCATTTTTTGGACCGCCGCGTACACCTCGCTTCGGGTCTTGACATCGCCCGCCTCGCCTTTGCCGAGTTTCAGCCCCGCGGCCATCGCCATTGCCGACACCGCGCCGCAGGTCAGGCGCAGGCGGCTCATGCCTCCGCCTAAGCCTTCCGAGAATTTCATCGCCGTTTTTTCGTCAATTCCGAAACGGTCGGCAAACGTGCAGACCACCGCCTGGGCGCAGTTCATTCCGCTTAAAAATAATTCTTTCGCTCTGTCGGGCGCGCTCATGTTCATTCCCCTTCCGTCTCTCCTCCGTTAAAGTAATCGTATGTCATTCTTGACACGGTTTGTATAGTATCGACTCCGCTCGCCATATCTCCGTTGCCTATCACGCATATAATATAGTCGCAGGCGGGCGAATACACTATCGCCGCGTCTCCCTCGACTTTATTGTTCTCTCCGGTCTTGTTGGCGACCACGGTCCCCTCGGGCAGCGATTCGGGGATCTTCCATGTCCGCGTCTGGCGCAGCAGCAGGCTCAGCATCTCGTCGCTGGCCTCTTCCGAAATTAGCTCCCTGTCATATATCTTCTCGAGGAGCAGCCCGCAGTCCATGGGCGACGTAAGGTTTGACGCGATATATATCGCGTATTGGCCGCGTTCGTCAACAAGCTCGGACATGTGCCGTGTGTTGTTAAAGCCCATAGATTTGATGAGCTCGTCGCTTTTTTCAAATCCCTTCACCGTGCTGCCGCCGCCGAGAATATTTGTCAGGCGGTTAAAGGCGTCGTTGCTGCTTTCGGTTATCATCAGGTCAAGGTTTTCCGTTATCTCGTCGGTCTTGGCCAGCGAGCCGTCGTTTATCGCCGAGTACACCGCGTTCATGCAGAACAGCTTTATCAGACTGGCGCTTGAATACGGGTGCTCGCCTATCGACAGATACTCGTTGGTGTCCGTCCGCTTTACAAAGACGCCCCAGTCGCCCGCGCGCTCGGATAAGTATTCGACGATCCCGGTTTTCAGTTCTTCAAGACTCTCCCTTGAGGGCGGGTCGCTTGACCAGCCGCTTTCGATATAAGCCGCGGCTTCGGTTTTCTTTATGTATTCGCCGTGACCCTCCGAATTGTAAAGAAGAACCACCGGCTCGGTGAACCAGCCGTCGCTTAAATAAAGATCGGCGTCGCTTTGATAGACGCAGGAAACCGAATCGTCGGCGCGGTAAATATTGATGACGGGCGCGTCGTACCAGCCGTCGCTCAGGTACGCGTCTATGTCCCTCGCGGGGACCTCGAGGCTTTCGCCCGGGCGGTACACCGTCGCGGTCCTAAAGTATTCTTGTGCGAAAGTGACCGCCGTTATCAGCAGCGGCGCGATTATTAAACAAACAAGCATTTTTCGCTTCACGGCCAATGCTCCTTTCGAGTTGATAATTTGTCGTATTTTGCGGTACATTGACATTATATCAGAAGAAAAAATTTTTTTCAAGCTTTATTATGGTCAAGTTTACCGCATACAAAAAATAAAAAATACTTTGTTTGGCTATAACGTACAAATTCCAAAAAATGCTTGACAAACGGGGATAATGTGTTATAATATTAAAGTCGCTCATTGGGCGTAGTGCGCCCAAATGGCGGCGAGCAAATTTATATGTACGGAGGTGAACATATTGCCAACATTTAACCAATTAGTAAGAAGGGGCAGATCAACGGTTGAGAAAAAGTCAACGGCTCCCGCGCTGCAGAAGGGTATGAATACCATCAAGAAGCGCCCGACAGATCAGTCCTCTCCCCAGAAGAGAGGCGTTTGCACTTCGGTAAGAACCATGACGCCCAAAAAGCCGAACTCGGCGCTGAGAAAGGTTGCCAGAGTGCGTCTTACAAACGGTATTGAGGTTTCGGCGTACATTCCCGGAATCGGACACAACCTGCAGGAGCATAGCGTTGTTATGATTCGCGGCGGACGTATCAAGGACCTCCCCGGTGTGCGTTATCACATCATCCGCGGTACGCTTGATACCTCGGGAGTTGATACCCGCAGACAGGGCAGATCGAAGTACGGCACAAAGAGACCCAAGTAAGTCTCGGCCGTGCGGAATTAAATGTGTGCACTATGTTTATATATAAAAATTTATATATGGCCTATGTGCGCGACAGTGTATCAAAAGACATTGAGTACCTTAGCGGTGATAAGCCGCTAATGAAGTAAGGAGGGGAAGAAAGTGCCTAGAAGAGGTCATATTGCCCGTCGAGATGTTTTGCCCGATCCTGTTTACAACAGCAAGATCGTAACAAGACTGATCAACAACATCATGCTCGACGGAAAGAAGGGCGTAGCTCAGAGAATAGTTTATGATGCTTTTGATATCATAAAAGAAAGAACGGGAAAGAATCCCGTTGACGTTTTTGAGGACGCCATGAACAATGTTATGCCGGTCTTAGAGGTAAAGGCGCGCCGTATCGGCGGAGCCAACTATCAGGTGCCTATCGAGGTAAGACCCGAGAGACGCCAGACACTGGGACTCAGATGGATAACACAGTTCTCGAGACAGCGCGGCGAAAGAACGATGGCCGAGAGACTCGCAAACGAGCTCATGGACGCCACAAACAGCACAGGCGGCGCGTACAAGAGAAAAGAAGACACTCACAGAATGGCAGAAGCCAACAAGGCTTTCGCAAGCTTCCGCTGGTAATCTCGCTGTGAAATTTCACCCGTCTTTACCGCTTCGTCGTCCTTGCGTATCTCGATACGCGGCGGGCGGCCCAGCAGGAAAATCCGGGCAAAATTTCTTTGCGAGATCCGAAAACGTTCGGATAAGCGCACGAGCAAACTGAAATGAGTGTTACAAAATTATACAGCAAGATCAGACATTATGGAATTTGACAACGTAATGTTTTTGCGAATGATCCGCGAATGGCGTTTCTATTCGCTATTCACTAATCGCTAATCACTACGTTGTTGGAAGGAGTTTTTTATGGGTAGAGCGTTTTCATTAGAGAAAACCAGAAATATAGGCATCATGGCTCATATTGATGCCGGTAAGACGACAACCACCGAGCGTATTCTGTTCTACACAGGCCGCGTTCACAAGATAGGCGAGGTGCACGAAGGCGCCGCCACGATGGACTGGATGGAGCAGGAGCAGGAGCGTGGTATCACGATTACTTCGGCCGCCACCACGGCGCAGTGGAAGAACCACAGGATCAACATTATCGACACGCCGGGACACGTTGACTTCACCGTTGAGGTCGAGCGTTCGCTCCGCGTGCTGGACGGCAGTGTGACGGTCCTCTGCGCGAAGGGCGGCGTTGAGCCGCAGTCTGAGACCGTTTGGCGTCAGGCTGACAAATATCAGGTACCCAGAATGGTTTACGTCAACAAGATGGACATCATGGGCGCCGATTTTTACAACGTTGTTGACATGATGAAGGAGCGCTTAAAGTGCAACGCGGTCCCGATACAGCTCCCCATAGGAGCCGAGGACGAGTTCAAGGGCCTCATCGACCTGATCCAAATGAAGGCGTATGTATACTACGACGAGCTCGGACAGGACGAGAGAGTTGAGGAGATCCCCGCGGACATGGTCGACAAGGCCGCCGAGTACAGAGAGGCGCTGCTTGAGTCTGTTGCCGAGACCGACGAGACGCTCATGGATAAGTACCTCGAGGAAGGCGAGCTCACCGAGCAGGAGATAAAAACAGCGATCCGCAAGGCGACTATAGCCAACGAGATGGTTCCCGTGCTGTGCGGCTCGTCCTACAGAAACAAGGGCGTGCAGAACATGCTCGACGCGGTCATCGACTTTATGCCGTCGCCGCTGGACGTTCCGCCGATCACGGGCACGGTTCCCAGAACCGAGGAGGAGACGGTGCGCCACGCGTCCGACGAGGAGCCTTTCTCGGCTCTGGCGTTCAAGATCATGACCGACCCGTTTGTGGGTAAGCTGTGCTTCTTCAGAGTATATTCCGGAACCTTAAAGAGCGGTTCGCACGTGTATAACTCGGTAAAGGACAACAAAGAGAGAGTGGGACGCATCCTTCAGATGCACTCCAACCACAGAGAAGATATCGAGATGGTATATTCTGGCGATATCGCCGCGGCGGTCGGTCTTAAAAACACCACCACGGGCGACACCCTCTGCGACGAGGATCATCCGGTAATACTGGAGTCGATGGAATTCCCCGAGCCCGTTATCCGCGTGGCCATCGAGCCCAAGACCAAAGCCGGTCAGGAAAAGATGGGCATCGCGCTTGCCAAGCTGGCCGAGGAGGACCCCACTTTCAGGACCTACACCGACGACGAGACCGGTCAGACGATCATCGCCGGCATGGGCGAGCTCCATTTGGAGATCATCGTTGACAGACTGCTCCGCGAGTTCAGAGTTGAGGCCAACGTCGGCAATCCGCAGGTATCCTACCGCGAGACCATCAGAAAGCCCGTTCACGTTGACCACAAGTACGCGCGTCAGTCGGGCGGTAAAGGACAGTACGGACACGTTGTTATGGACATCGAGCCTCTTGAGCCCGGCGAAGGCTATATATTCGAGAACAAGATCGTCGGCGGAGCTATCCCCAAGGAGTACATCCCCGCTGTTGACGCGGGTATCCAGGGCGCTATGCAGACGGGCGTTCTCGCCGGCTATCCGGTCGTTGACGTTAAGTGCACGCTGGTAGACGGCTCGTACCACGAGGTCGACTCGTCCGAGATGGCGTTCAAGATCGCCGGCTCGATGGCGTTCAAGGACGGCTGCAAGAAAGGCAGCTCGGTTATCCTTGAGCCTATCATGAGAGTCGTTGTCACCGTTCCCGAGGAGTACATGGGCGACGTTATGGGAGACCTTAACGCCCGCCGCGGACAGATCCAGGGCATGGAGGCGAGAAACGGCGCTCAGGAGATCACGGCCAACGTGCCGCTTTCCGAGATGTTCGGATACGCCACAGACCTGCGCTCGAGAACGCAGGGCCGCGGTCAGTATTCCATGGAGCCCAGCCACTTTGAGGAGCTGCCCAAGAGCATCGCCGAGAAGATCATCAAGGAAAGAGCTCAAAACGACTGATTCTAACGAAATTTAGTCGGAAATTTATCACTTTTGTGCAAATATTTTAAAATTTTTCATAAAAAAGACTTGAATTTTTTCAAGTTTAATAGTACAATGAGAATTGATTTTGATATTGCATAAATAAATTTTGATTAAAAATAATTATAATAAATTAAGGAGGTCATTGTAAAATGGCAAAGCAAAAATACGAAAGAAGTAAGCCCCATGTTAACATAGGCACTATCGGCCATGTTGACCATGGTAAGACAACTCTTACAGCCGCTATCACAAAGGTTCTGGCTATGGAGGGCAAGGCTCAGTACGAGGCTTATGACATGATCGATAAGGCTCCCGAGGAGAGAGAAAGAGGAATCACTATCTCGACCGCTCACGTTGAGTACGAGACAGAGAACCGCCACTATGCTCACGTTGACTGCCCCGGACACGCCGACTACGTTAAGAACATGATCACGGGAGCCGCTCAGATGGACGGCGCTATCCTGGTTGTATCGGCCGCCGACGGCCCGATGCCTCAGACAAGAGAGCACATCCTGCTTTCGCGTCAGGTTGGCGTTCCCTATATCATCGTTTTCATGAACAAGGTTGACCAGGTTGACGACGAAGAGCTGCTCGAGCTGGTTGAGATGGAGATCAGAGAGCTGCTGACAGAGTATGAGTTCCCGGGCGACGATATCCCGATCGTTAAGGGTTCGGCTCTGCAGGTTCTGGAGTGCGACTCTACAGACCCCAACGATCCTCAGTACAATTGCATCCATGAGCTTATGGACGCTGTTGACAGCTACATCCCCACACCCGACAGACAGAGTGATCTGCCCTTCCTGATGCCCATCGAGGATATCTTCTCGATCACAGGCCGCGGTACTGTTGCTACCGGCCGTGTAGAGAGAGGCACCATCAAGACCGGCGACGAGGTTGAGATCGTTGGTCTGTCCGATGAGATCCGCAAGGTTGTTGTTACGGGTCTTGAGATGTTCAGAAAGACTCTGGATTACGCCGAGGCCGGCGAGAACGTTGGCGCTCTGCTCCGCGGTGTTGCCCGCACAGAGATCGAAAGAGGACAGGTTCTGGCTAAGCCCGGTTCGATCACGCCCCACACTCAGTTCAAGGGCGAGGTTTACGTTCTGACCAAGGACGAGGGCGGACGTCACACGCCGTTCTTCACGAACTACAGACCCCAGTTCTATTTCAGAACAACCGACGTTACGGGCGTTGTTTATCTGCCCGAGGGCACAGAGATGTGCATGCCCGGCGACAACGTTACAATGACGGTTGAGCTGACGACGACCATCGCTATCGAGAACGGACTGCGCTTCGCTATCCGCGAGGGCGGCAGAACCGTTGGTTCGGGCGTTGTTACCGAGATCATCAAATAGTTTTTGAAAATCGAATCAAAAGGGCAGCCCTCGGGCAGCCCTTTTTGAGTTTGTCCCCTTCCCCACCTTACGGCAGGGGAGGCAAATTTGGAAGGCTCCCCTTCCTTTAGGAGGGGGAGCTGGGCATGTTATCATGTGAAGTGCAACAGTAAATAAAAATAGACAACATAGCAACTTTTGTGTAAA
>CANQQJ010000035.1 GCA_947625905.1 uncultured Clostridia bacterium
CAAGTCAATTTCTGCCTCGGTAAAACAGATTATATTACCGTTTTGGAGTTTACACAAAATTCGGGATAGTGCCAAAACATGCGCTGTTTGTATTTCCAGTCATATAAAATATTTTCTATATATTATCATTACTTTTAATTATATTATACTCTAATACAAGGTATTTCTCTATTTTTAAATATTTAAAATGCTGATATAATCCCAACAGAAAATAGATAGAGCAAATATTTCTCTATCCATTTTAAAATTGTATGTATATTTTCTTATATAATCTAATTAAGTCCAAACATTCTATAATAATATGATTTGTTTTTTTCCATCTTATTTTTTTTTACTAAATAAAATGGTAAAATTTCATTTAAACTTGGACTGTGATATTTTTCTAAAACTGCCTGTTCATTTTTGCAGTTAGATAATATATTCAAGAGCTCAATTCGCTCTGTATCAGATAATTTTTCATATTCCGTTTTCCATTTATTAATTAATCCATTGTTATCAAAATACTCTCGATATCTTATGAAGTCACTTGGCATAGTAAGAATGGATTCAAACTCTTCTTCGCTTTCTCCATATGCACGTAGGAAAAAATCTTTTTCCTTTGGGACAACTCCAGAGGTAACATTAAGTATTATGTTAATTGACTTTAAATATTTTGCATTCCAGTATTTCCCTATGTAACTCCTGTCTGTGTGTTCTATAGAGGCATATTTCATAGGAAAAGAAAAAAATGTTTTAATATTTTTATTTTTTTCACAATATTTTACATTAAGATATAACCTTTTCCATAAGTCCTGCGGTTTTTCTTTAAAATTATATAATAAATAATTCGAAAAATGTTCGATTCCTGCTTTTGATGCCATAGTAATTGCATTAAAATAGGCAACCTTAGTGTTTATATCATCGAAGGCTATTCGACATGGCTTAATAGCTAATTTTGCCAATAACTGTGCTTTTTCGGGCGTAAATAATCTTGCATCTAACCCTTGATTAAAGTCTACATATCGTTTAATTTTATGATAATTATAGCGTTCAAAAAAATCTGTTATGTATTCTTGATGCTCTATTAAATATTTAACAAAACCTTCATTATCGTCAGATGAGATTAAAGCAAAAAGGGGTTGTAATTTATTTTTGTCAATATTACTTATACGTCCTACGTTTATGCTATTAATTTCTTTTTTTATTCTTTCTAATAAATATAAATACTGCTTATTGATTTCTTGGCGTTTAATAAGGCTTTGAATGTAAAAGCGCATCTTGTTATTTTTTTTAATAGTATTATTTTTAGCTCCAAAACCTAAATTGACTAATGTGATAACATTTCTTTCCAAATTTACAGAGTTAAGTGCGTTGTTATCCATTATCAATAATTGTTTTTTTATTCCAAAATGTTCATCAACATTTAAAATCTGTTCTTTAATATTTTCACATTCATAATAAACTGGTTCTAATGTTTTTACAGCACAAAAAGAACACTTCCTTGGGCACCCACGTGAAGTATAGACGAAATAACTATCAGCAGCTGGATAATCATAAGGTATATCCCATAAGATGTCATAATCTAATGGTAAAATATCGATATTAACATTATCATCATATCCAAGGATATTTGATGATGTTAACTGCCCTTTTAAAATATTTATACCAGGAATCGCACCCTCAAATCGTTCCGGCATTATGGTTGAAGCTATTCCTCCAACATAAACATTATTAATTCCTACAATCTCAACATAGTACCGTATTGTTTCAATACAAACATCAAAATCAAATGTGAATAGCGTCGTTATAAAAACCTTCTCAAAATCGGACACAACCTTTTGAGGTAGCAATCCTTTTTGGAATTCAACGAAATCACCTTTCAATTTGAAATATGTTGCTATCTTCATTAATCCTATGGGAGGGTACTTATTTTTATAATTAGGTTCTACCAATAAAATACGTTCCATTATATCACCATTAATAATTTATATAACTGAAGTCATTTCATAAGTTTGATGTCTTATGATAATTGGCATCTAGCCATGTTTTAAAATCATCAAAACATGTATCAGGATAAAAGACTTCGGTTTGTGTAAGATACCGTTTTATCAAAGAATTAATTTCTTTAGATATTTTGCTTTTAATAATACGCTTTTTCTCCGTTGCATTCAAGGAGTCGAAACTCACATCTTGCGGAGAATCTTCTGGCATTGTAATTTTATCTTGTGCTAATATTTCCAATGCTTCCAGGGCCTTTTTCTTGCTCGCAATTAATTTTTCTTCTGTGGTTTCGTTTTTCCTCTTTATGCTATTATAATTAGAGAGGGCATACCTTGCCATATATACATTATTAACAAATTCTCCAATTAAATTTAAAAAATCTAATGCATCATTATCTGTCACGTCAATAAAAGTTCTGCGTGCGTTTGGTGAAATATTCAATTTATCAACTATATAAATCATTGCTCCGATTCCTTTTGTGGTCTGTATTAATTCATATAGACTATGGTCGGTTAATCCATATTGTTGTAAAGCTGGCACAAGCTCATTTTCATCACAAAGCAACATATTATCAATGTATACACGAATTCCAGAAAAAGAATTTTTATTGTCAATTACTATTTTATTATTAGAAAAAGTGTGCATACATACAGCATATTTTTCTAAGTTGCATTTACATGTATATTTCCGTAACATATCCGTTCGTATCGGTCTAATAATTTTTTCATTTTCATAATAAATATCAAAGGCTTTTGCTGGTATGACCGAAGATTCAAATGCTGGCTCATAGCTTAAACTTTCAAATAGCTCATGTAACTCATGATTATTAAACTCATCAGAAAACGGAACTGGAAGAAGCCAACCCAAGCTATCAATAAATTTTTTGTCTTTAATTGTACTATATAAAACATCTTTAATCCCTTTAAGAACAACTAAAAAACCACTATTTCTTTCAGAAAATAAGTTTCCTATTTTTTTATTATCTATTGAATTCATACTGTTGTCATAGTCAAAAGAACCGATTTTTGACATTAAGTTAGTAAAACTCATCGAATTAAAATCTTTTGATTTTTTTATTTGGTTATATTTTTCCCCATCAATTGTAAACGACTGAAAGGAAGAATTCTTATAGTCTAATATATTTATAAAACACAATTTTTTGCAATAAGATAAACCCGAAAGTCTTCCTATGCCTTTATATCCAATATTTAGAGTTTTTATTTTATTTGAATTTGCTATATCAAGCATCTTGCTTGCAAATTCTTCGTGTTTGATTCCTGTTCCGTTATCTAGGAAATATAAGTCTCTTCCATGTAACCATATACGGGCGCCAAGAGTGCTTGAATTGCATTCTGTTGACACGTTACTAAATGCATCAACAGAATTTTGAATATATTCTCTAAAGACAACTATTGGCTTATCATACAAAGATTCAGTTATAATACTCACGATATTTGCTCCTACCATATCTATTATACCCCCTTATTATACGTTTTTTTCAATATATCTTTACTATATTTTTTAAATTCTTCCTTTAAATATTGATATTTTTGATAATTTCTGTCATCAAATTCAAATCTTGCTGAATTTTCTTCTATATATTTTTTGATTTTGTCGGTTGTAATATTATCAATTTCCTTAAACGCTATGCTGCTACTAAAATATTGTAACAATTCGTTTGTTGGAACATCCACAAACGGTTTCACCGTGTACCTACCACAAATTTTATCTTCTAATATGAATTCTTTAGCGTCTTTGTTGGCCGACAAATCATCATATGTTCTTTTATCAAGAGAAATGCGAGGAAATTTTGCAATTTCGTTTTCGAGAAGATAAGCCTTTATCACACAGTCTCCATAAAATTGATGTTTTTTAGCCATAAATAAACGACCTTTTGCAATTCCGCCTCTAAAAAAGACATCTTTACTCATGGCATATAAGCTAAAGTGCAAATATATTTTTATAAAGCCAATTAAATGATCAATTTTGTCGGTATAAAAGTATAAGCTATCAGAGGTTTGTCCAGCACCACAATTTTTATCTTCTAAAAATCTTGTGTTATTCATTAAATGATTATAATATTTAAATATATCCATATATTTTGATACAGATTTTTTATCATTATTATTTTTATTATCATCAAATGTTTGTTTAAAACCTAGTATATCAATAAAAGAAAAAAACATATTATTGTGCTCATCATATTCGAGCATAGCTGCGTTTTCAGAAGATAATACATCTATAGAAGGTAAATCATCTTCTATAATCGGTTTTGGGTTTTTATAAGCCATAATATTTCTCCTTATGTATATTTCGCACTTTCATATTTAATGATTATATATAATATATCATATTACGACATAATAATCAATATTTTTTGTAAAATTTAAAGAGCTCATCTTTAGCTGACATATTCTAAAATAACACGTGGTTTAACACAAAATATACTTTTTCACGTACTCTTAAACGCTCTACAATACCAATTATTATACATAAAAAACGGATAGATCTAATTCTTTTCTATCCGTTTTAAATTTTACTCTGTTTGGCAGACCTCGTAATTTGATATTTATTACTGTCTTATGGAAGTTTGCCCTCAAAGGGAAACTTTTTTATCTTTTTTTGTAGGGCTCCGCGGTGGATCTTATTATTCGGAGATCGGGAAAGCGTTCTTTCAGGAAGTCCTCCATAAAGCCGCATATGATATTTTCGGTCTCAAAGTGGCCCGCGTCGATCAGATTTATGCCCAGCTCCAGCGCCAGCTGCGCCTCGTGGTGCTTTATTTCCGAGGTAATATAGACGTCGGCGCCCGCGTTGTAGGCGCAGTAGATCAAGTCTCCGCCGCTGCCGCTGCATACCGCCGCGGTGGTGACGACCTCTGACGGGTCCCCCACATAGCTTATCGCGGCGCAGCCCAGCACGCTCTTGACATAATCAACATAGTCCGCCAGCTCGGTGGGAGTGTCCAGCCGTCCGACCCTGCCGATGTTGTCAAGGGGCTTGCCTCCGCCGTCAACGCACTCCGAGTCGAGAAAGTGCCGCGTGTCAACTATGTCCAGCTTGTCGCAGAGTATGTCGTTCATGCCTCCGTCCGCGATGTCAAAATTGGTGTGGGCGCTGTAGAGCGCGACGTCGTTTTTGATAAGATTGATGATCACGCTGCCGGTCACGTCCTGCTCGACAACGCGGTTTACCGAAGTGAAGATCAGCGGATGGTGGGTTATGATCATATCCGCGCCCATGTCTATCGCCTCGCGGACATTGCGGCTCGTGCCGTCCAGCGCGATATAGACCGCGCTCACTTCCTTTTCAAGATCGCCGACCATCAGGCCCACGTTGTCCCAGGGCTCGGCCAGTTCCCGCGGAGCCAGACTCTCGATATGGTCCGCGATCTGTTTAACGGTTGTTGACATAAGATCACTCCTTTATATTTTACGATTGATGTATTTGTACGTATTATATACGGGCGGATAATATCCGCCCTTGAGTATAGAAAAACTCTGTTTTTCAAAATTTAAAAAGCCCATGCCCAATTCCGCCCGCCACACCCGGGCGGGTCCGCTCCGCCCTTCGGTCGGAACGGATTAGAGGACTTCGTTCCCTAAAACCCCTGAAAATACGCGGCTTTATTACCGCTGCATCAAAAACACATTTTCAACAGTTTGAGGCGGATAAGCTATGACAATTTTGACAGAATCGCTTTCGTGCGCTTAAGCTCGGCTTTCGCCTCGGGCGCCGCCGAGCGGCTCAGTCCGATTATTTTCGCCTCAAGGGCGTTTGTCAGTTTTTTGAGATATTTGTCGAAATTTTTCGGTTTCCGCTCAAGCAGGTCCCGTCCGGCAAGGCGCTCGTGGGGCTCAAGCGGCGCGTGGACCGTTCTTGTCGGCGACATTGAAATTATATTATATATTTTGCCGCCCTCGACCGCCAAATACTCCCGTATATCCGAATATCCGCTTTGGTATATATAGTCGCGGAACTCGGGCACCGACGACATAGGCTGCGTTATGATCAGCTTTGCGGCACTAACGTTTTCGGGCGAGCGTTCAAGTATCTCCGCGATCGTCTCGCCGCCCATTCCGGCTATAATTATCGTGTCCGCTGTGTCTACGGGCGTCAGCGGCTCAAGACCCGCGCCCAAGCGCAGCGAGATCATTCCGCTCATGCCGTGCTTGCGCACTGTCTCGGCCGCCCGCGCCAGCGGACCTTCGGCTATGTCCGAAGCGATCGCTCTTTTTGCTTTTCCCCGCTCGATCAAATACACGGGAAGATAGGCGTGATCGGTGCCGATATCGGCGGTCAGTTCCGACCGGTCAACAAGGGCGGCCAAAGTTTCAAGCCGCGGCGTGAGTTTTATCATAGAAATTTCCCTTTTCTTCAATAAATATATATTAATATATAATAAAACGGATAATTTGTCAACGCGGAATAAATAAAAGGAAAAAAGGATTTTTTGTAGAATATTAAACATAGGAGTGATTTTATGAATGTCAGAGAGATGATCGAAAACCGAGAGCGCGAGTATTTGTCCGCGGGAGCGGCCCTCAGCTCAAAGTCGAAGGGCAGGCGCGAGAGCGAGGAACCGTGCGAGCTGCGCACCTGCTATCAGCGTGACCGCGACCGCATCATCCATTCAAAGGCGTTCAGACGGCTCAAGCACAAGACGCAGGTGTTCCTGTCGCCGCAGGGCGACCACTACAGGACCCGCCTCACCCACACTCTCGAGGTGGCGCAGATCGCGAGAACGATCGCGCGTGCGCTTTGCCTCAACGAGGATCTGACCGAGGCTATAGCTCTCGGGCACGACTTGGGGCACACGCCCTTCGGACACATGGGCGAGAGGGTGCTCAATGACATCTGCCCCAAAGGATTCAGGCACAACGAGCAGAGCCTCCGTGTGGTCGACGTTTTGGAAAACGGCAAGGGCCTTAATCTAACATACGAGGTGCGCGACGGGATAGTCAATCACACGGGTGATCGAAAAGCCGAAACTCTCGAGGGCAGGGTGGTGGCGCTCTCCGATCGGATAGCCTACATAAATCACGACATCGACGACGCGGTGCGCGGCGGGGTGCTCAGCGAAAGCGACATACCCTCCGATTTCTCCGCGGTGCTCGGCAGCCGCCATTCCGTCAGGATCGACACAATGATAAAGGCGGTCATCGGCGAGAGCGAAAAACTCGGCGGCATAGCCATGGAGCCCGAGATCCACGCGGCAATGACGGGGCTTCGGCAGTTTTTGTTCGATCGGGTATACACAAACCCGCGGCTTGAGATCGCGTCCGAGGAGGAAAAAGCGAAGAATATTATCGAGAGTCTTTACGAAAAGTTTTTAAGCGACATAGAACTGATACCGCGGGAAACGCGGGAAAACAGCCGCACCGACGATAAGCACACGATCGCCGCCGACTACATCGCGGGCATGAGCGACCCGTTCGCGGTCAAGCGGTACGAGGAACTGTACGTTCCCAAATTCTGGGTAAAATAAAAGGAGGCGGGCCCGATGGCAAACAATGATTTTCAGAGCTTTCTCGACGAGGTCGTGATGAGAAACGATATCGTTGAGATAGTATCGGGCTTTACCACGTTAAAGCGCAGCGGAAACAACATGATGGGACTGTGCCCGCTGCATAATGACAAAAAATCCCCGTCCCTTTCGGTCTCGCCCGACAAACAGATATTCCATTGCTTCGGCTGCGGAGCCGGAGGCAGCGTTATCCAGTTTGTCGAGGCCGCGATGAACCTTGACTTTATGGACGCGGTGAAGTATCTGGCGGATAGGGTGCATATGGAAATGCCGAGCACCCGCGGCGGGGGAGACAAGCAGAAGCAGCTTATGCTCTCGAAAAAAAAGGAGCGGCTGTATCAAATAAACGCTATGGCCGCACGGTACTATTTTGAACTTTTGTCAAAGCCCGAGGGAAAGCCGGGGCTTGACTATTTAAGGGAGAGAAAGCTCAAAAATTCCACGATAAAAAAGTTCGGCATAGGCTACGCGCCCGAGGGCTGGACCGATCTTTACGACTACTTGAGAGCGCAGGGCTGCGCGGAAGACGATATGGTCGACGCGGGCCTTGTCAGACGCAGGCAGAACGGCACATATTATGACGCGTTCTACGACGGCAGGGTCGTGTTCCCGATAATCGACGTCCGCGGCAGGGTGATAGCCTTCGGCGGCAGGATCATAAGAGACGGGACCGACGCGCCCAAATACTGGAACACGCCCGAGACGCTTATTTTCAAAAAAAAGGACAATCTGTTCGGACTGAACCTGGCCAAAAACGACAAGTCGGGACGGCTGCTGCTGATGGAGGGCTACATGGACGTTGTGGCGCTGCACCAGAGCGGATTCGGAAACGCTGTGGCCTCGCTGGGCACGGCGTTCACCCCCGAGCAGGCGCGGCTTGTCAAGCGCTATGCGCCTCGCGCGGTGCTGTGCTACGACAACGACGAGGCGGGTATCAAGGCCACGCTCAGGGCGGGTGACATACTGTTTGACGAGGGAGTCAAGGTGAGGGTCTTGACCGTTACCGACGGCAAGGACCCCGACGAGTTTATCAAAAACAAAGGCCCCGACATGTTCTCCGTGCTGATAGAGCGGTCGCGGCCGCTGATCGAGTATAAAATCGACGGTATCAGAGAAAAATATAACCTAAACGATGTGGACGATAAAGTGGACTTCACCCGCGAAGCCTCGGAGGTTCTGGCGCGTATAAAGGACGCGGCCCAAAGGGAGATATACGTCGGGCGGCTGGCGGAGGAGCTCAAGATAAGCGCCGCGGGAATAATGGCCGGAGTCTCGGAGATCGAGCTCAAAAACGCCGAGACCGACCGCCGCCGCGCGGAGTCGGAACGGCTGCGCAGAACGATGCACAAGCCGCTGCCCGAGGAGAAAAACGTGCGGGGCGTGTATTGGGCGGAGCGGTTCCTGCTCAACCTGATGTGCGACAAGCGGGTGATAAAAAAGGTTCTGGAAAGCGGCCTGACGCCCGAAGATTTCGCGTCCGAGCCCGCGCACCGGCGGCTGGCGGAACTTTTGATAAGCCTTGCCGAGAGCGGCGCGGTGCCGGAGCCTTCAGATATAATAGGAAGATGCCCTCCCGAGGACGCGGGAACGGTGTCGGATATACTTATGAGCGACAAGCAAACAAAGGACAAGCTTCTCGCCTGCGCCGGGCCGATAGGGATCCTGGTTCGGGCAAAGGAGGAGCGGCAGCGGCTGAACGCCGCGCAGGACGATGAGCAGCTTAAACTGCTCTTTGAAAAGAAGAAAAACAGAAAAAATGCAGCCGGAGGTGCAAAATAATGAGCAGTAAAAACGATGACACGAACAAAAAGACGCCGGAGACCAGGCCCGATATCAGCGTCGCGAAGAAAAAGGCGCAGATCATCCAGGGTCTGCTCGACGAGGGCAAAAAGATGGGTATGCTTGAGTACAAGACCGTGGCGGACAAGCTCGAGGAACTCGAGCTCGAAGCCGATCAGATGGACCGCATCTACGAGATAATCGAGAAGCAGGGCATCGAGATAGTGGGCAGCATAGACCCCGAGCCGGTCGTTGACGAGGCGGACCGCGTGACCGAGGAGGAGCTTGAGGACATGTCGGTGCCCGACGGCGTCAGCATTGACGATCCGGTGCGCATGTACCTCAAGGAGATAGGCAAGGTAAACCTGCTGACAGGCGAGGAGGAGGCCGAGCTGGCAAAGAAAATGAGCGAGGGCGACGTGTACGCCAAGCGCAAACTGGCCGAGGCGAACCTCCGTCTGGTGGTCAGCATAGCGAAACGCTACGTGGGCCGGGGAATGTTGTTCCTCGATCTGATACAGGAGGGAAACCTGGGACTTATCAAGGCGGTGGAAAAGTTTGACTACACCAAAGGCTACAAATTCTCGACCTACGCCACATGGTGGATCAGGCAGGCCATCACAAGAGCAATCGCCGATCAGGCCCGAACCATCAGGATACCGGTGCACATGGTCGAGACGATAAACAAGCTGGTGCGCGTTTCGCGCCAGCTGGTGCAGGAGCTCGGCCGCGACCCGCTGCCCGAGGAGGTCGCAAAAGAGCTCAATATGCCGGTCGACAAGGTGGGAGAGATACTCAAGATCGCTCAGGAGCCGGTATCGCTCGAGACCCCGATAGGCGAGGAGGAGGACAGTCATTTGGGCGACTTCATCAGAGACGAAGACGCCCCCGCGCCCTCCGACGCGGCGACGTTCACTCTGCTCAAGGAGCAGCTGGTGGACGTGCTCAGCACCCTGACCCCCAGAGAGGAAAAGGTGCTGCGTCTCCGCTTCGGCCTTGACGACGGCAGAGCCAGGACCCTCGAGGAGGTCGGCAAGGAGTTTAACGTAACACGCGAGCGCATACGCCAGATCGAGGCCAAGGCGCTCAGAAAGCTGCGCCACCCCAGCCGCAGCAAAAAGCTGAAAGATTATCTGGAATAGTTTAAAAATTTTTATATATTTGATCACAAAACACAGTCTTTCGGCATACATAAACATAGAGAATAGTGATTAGCGAATAGCGAATAGGAACGGGCGGCCGAGGTCGTCCGCCCCTACGACATTTTACACACCATGACCGTAGGGGACGGCGCCCTCGACGTCCCTGCTCGCCCCAAGGGGCGAGGCAAACGTGAGCGGCGAAGCAAATACGAACAGAGAAGAAAAAGTGAGGCGAAATTGTAAATGGCGGATAATTCAACAAAAATAATAATGCGCGTGTCGAACGTCAGCATCGTGATCAACATGCTGTTGTCCGCCGTCAAGCTGGTCGCCGGATTCGCTGCGAATTCCGGCGCCATAATCAGTGACGCGATACATTCGGCCTCCGACGTTTTCAGTACGATAATCGTTATGATCGGCGCGGGCGCGGCCGCCAAAAAGGCCGACCACGACCATCCCTACGGCCACGAGCGCATGGAGTGCATCGCGGCGGTGATCCTCTCGGCGGTGCTGTTTGTGACGGGCCTGGGTATAGGAGTGGACGGTGTTAAAAAAATCGCCTCCGCGCGGCTTGAGCCTCTTGTCGTTCCGGGCGCGCTGGCGCTGGGCGCGGCGGCTCTTTCCATAATCGTCAAAGAGGCCATGTTCTGGTACACCAGACATTATGGGAAAAAGGTCGATTCGACCGCTCTCATGGCGGACGCGTGGCACCACCGCAGCGACGCGCTGTCGTCTGTCGGCTCGTTTGTCGGAATTTTGGGCGCGCGGCTGGGCTTCCCTGTGTGCGACCCGATAGCGAGCGTCGTGATCTGTCTGTTTATCCTGAAGGCCGCCTATGATATCTGCAAGGAGGCGCTCGACAAAATGGTCGACAAATCCTGCGACGACGAGACCGAGCGCGAGATGGCGGAGATAATCAAGCTCCAGGACGGAGTTATAAGCCTCGACCTTTTGATGACGAGGATGTTCGGCTCCAAAATATACGTGGACGTGGAGATCTCGGCCGACGCCAACATAAGTTTGATAAGGGCCCACGCCATAGCCGAGCAGGTCCATCACGCGATAGAGCGCAGCTTCCCGAAGGTCAAGCACTGTATGGTCCATGTCAACCCGTACATAGAAAAGGCTCGAACATAAAATTCATATTTTAACGACTTGATTATATAATTTACAGAAAGGGGTCATGCTTATGCGCTTTGACGGAGAAATTACCCGAATTAAAGACAAAACATTTGATGAAGAGCGCGCCTTATACGGATTGCATAACGCGGAGATAACGGACGCGAAATTCAGCGGCCCCGCAGACGGGGAATCGGCGCTCAAGGAGTGCGGGAACCTTGTCGCGCGCGGCTGCGATTTTCGGCTGCGCTATCCGCTTTGGCACGTGACAAACGCCGAGATCGACGGCTGCTCAATGGCGGACACCTGCCGCGCGGCGCTCTGGTACGATAAAAATATATACATAACAAACTCAAAGCTGGGCGGCATCAAGGCTCTGCGCGAGTGTGACGGCTCAACGCTCAAAAACTGCGATATAGATTCGGTCGAGTTCGGCTGGTTCTGCCGCGGCCTCAGTATCTCGGACTGCGAGTTAAATTCCGAGTACCCGTTTTTGCGCAGCCGCGACATGGAGATCGACAACCTGACGATGACCGGAAAATACTCGTTTCAGTACGTGGAAAACGCGGTGATAATGAACTCGAATCTCAACACCAAGGACGCGTTCTGGCACAGCAAAAACGTCACGGTGTACGACAGCGTGATAGACGGCGAGTACCTCGCGTGGTACAGCGAGAACCTGCGCCTCGCGCGCTGCAAGATAAGCGGCACCCAGCCGCTGTGCTACGCCAAAGGCCTGATCCTCGAGGACTGCGAAATGCGGGACTGTGACCTGTCGTTTGAAAAGAGCGAGGTGACCGCCGATGTGCGCGGAGAGATCACAAGCGTCAAGAACCCGCTGAGCGGCACCGTCACGGCCGACAGCGTAGGCGAGATAATATTCAACGAGCCCTGGGCTAAGGGCAGCGTAGTGATTAGGGATTAGCGAATAGTAATTAGGGCAACAAAAGACGCGATTCCATAAAACAGTAAAAAATTAAATTTCGGCGGCGGCATAGTTTCGGCTATGCCGCCTATTTTTTATAATAATGACAACGCATATGCCATAGGGGCGGACGACCTCGCATGTTCTCAATGGTCATATGATTTGTGGCCTCGTTTATCTGAGGAAATGGAATATTATGGTGCCACAAACCCGCTTCGCGGCTCCGGCCGCAGCCTGCCCGTCTGCCTCGCCCCTTGGGGAGAGGTGGCGCCGAAGGCGACGGAGAGGGGTCAACGTAGTGATTAGCGATTAGTAAATAGTGATTAGGTATGATATTGTTTTTGAAAATTTCATTGACCTTTTCGGAAGAATGTGATAGAATATATTTTGCCAAACAAAACAGAATATTTACAATTGCTATGTGTATTTTTGCTTTTCGGCAAAAATGCTTATGCTCTTTTTCATGTACACAAGCAGTTGTAATGAAGTTTTGTTTGGCGACAATCGGAGCTGTGCATTTTTCGTGTGTGGTTCCGTTTGTGACCACACACTTTTTATTTTATAAAAAATACTTGCTATTTTTTTCGAGGTGTGGTATATTTATCTTGCGACATAGTTTAATAATTCAAACACGGTTTTGCGTTGGTAAAAGCGCAAGACTTGGTGTATCATATCCGTGTTTGGAATGAGCTGTGTCGCAACAGAGATCAAGCTGCGTTTTTATTATTTGCGCGGCTGTGATCCCACACCGCGCATTTTTAATTATGTGGGGGTATAATGTTATGAAAAGGATTTTAAGTTTGGTTCTGGCGCTCGCGCTTATATCAACAATTATCTTTGTGCCGGAAATAAGTTACGCTGTTACAAATGGTGTGTATGGTAACAATTTAACTTGGACGCTTGACGAAAAAGGCACGCTCATCATAAGCGGGAAAGGAGATATGATTGACTATAGTGTTTCTTGGCATTACGAACATTCACCATTTTATGAAAATAAAAATATAAAAAAGATTATCATAGAAAACGGAATAACAAGTATAGGAAACGCTGCATTCGCTGACTGTGAAAACCTAATCAGTGTAGATTTGCCATACGGAATAACGCGAATTGGCGAAGATTCTTTTAATAGTTGTTATAATTTGTTGGATTTAAAATTGCCAGATAGTGTAACAGATATAGGAGATATGGCATTTTGGTTTTGTGAGAAGCTGGATAGTATAGAAATACCAAACGGCGTGGTCAATATTGGCGACTATGCTTTTGGTGGTTGTAGAGCTCTAAAAAAAATAAAAATTCCGGATAGTGTAGTTAATATTGAATATAGTTCATTTGGTGGTTACTGCTGTGAAAATTTGACGGATATAGAAGTTAGTCCAAACAATAAATATTACTCTTCCTTAAACGGCAATCTTTTTAATAAAGACAAAACAGAGCTAATTAAATACGCTAGTGGAAAATTGGGGTCATCTTATACAATCCCTGGAGGCGTCACTTCTATCAGGAATAAGGCGTTTGAATATAGCTGCAACCTAATCGAAATAATGATACCAGATAGCGTCACTTATATTGGAGATGAGGCGTTTGTAGACTGTGATGGACTAACTGATATAATCATACCTGTAGGCATCACATCTATAGGGAAAGGGATGTTTGGCGGCTGCCACAGTCTTACCGAAATAATCATACCGACCGGTGTCAAAACTATAAGAGATGGGGCGTTTGACCTCTGCGACAACCTGACTAATATAAGCATACCCGAAAGTGTTACATCCATCAGTCAAGAAGCGTTTAAGAGTTGCGACAGCTTATCTGATGTATATTATGGTGGAAGTGAAGAACAATGGAACAGAATTATTATAGATCGGTGGTTTAACGATTGCTTACTCAAAGCCAAGATCCACTTTAACAGCAAAATGCCGGTACGGTTCAAATACACGCAGTCGTCTGTGACGGACAATACATACAAGGGTTCGTCTTATGATGAGTTCCTCGGCAGGGCGCAGATCGGCGCGGTCATTCCCGGGCTTAAGGAATATGTGGTGCCGCAGGGCATTGCGTACCGCGAGGACACAAATCAATACTATATCTCGGGAGACCCGGACGACAAAAAGAAGACCGGAGCGAAAACAGAGACCACGCCTTCCGTGATAATGGTGCTTGACGCGGACACGGGAGAGTATGTCGGGGAGTATTATCTTCATAATTCCGACGGCAGCGCGTTCACGGGGCACACGGGCGGTATAGCGATCGGCGCGGGCAACCTTTATGTGACAAACGGCAGCGGACTGTCGATAGTGCCGCTGTCGCAGATAGACGGCACCGCGCCCAAGGGCGACATCCATTTCACTCAGACAGTAAAGCTCGCGCTCGGGGACGCCAATCTTTCATATTGCAGCTACAGCAACGGAATATTATGGACGGGCAATTTTTATTACAAAGGCGGTAAGGCCTACAACAAACCCGCCTATACAGATACCGAGGTCGGCATGACGCACTTTGCTCTGCTTCAAGGCTATGTTCTCGATCCCGGTACCGGCACGGGATTTAAAAATTCAAGCAGGGTAAGCGGAGAAAAATTTGATTACGCGCCCGATTATCTCTGCGAGCTGCCGAGCAAGATACAGGGTGCTGCCGCTGTGGGCGGACGTCTGGTGCTCAGTCAATCCTACGGCAGAGACAACAAGAGCAATCTGTTGATTTATGACGATCCGACAACGGCGAAGGTCAACTATTATGTTAACTTGGGCGGCAAAAGCGTGGCGCTCAGACTGCCCCAAAAGGCGGAGACTGTCACGGCTATACCGATGATGGAAGGCATTGTTTCTCATGATAATCAAATAACCGCGGTGTTTGAGTCGGGAGCCATGACTTATTCCGACGCGAAAGACAGAACGGACCGGATATGGAATATCGATGTCGCTGACAGAAACATAGATGAGCGTAAAAACTATCCGATAATCGTACTGCCCGGCATTATGGGCAGCACATTGAAGACGGGAAGCAATCCGGGTCTCGGCGTTCCCGTCCTGACCGAAAATCTTGATTTTATTCCGCAGGAGGATATGGAGATCGCCGACAGTCTTGCCGCCGATACCGGAGCCAATGATTTTATGGCCGCGCTGCGAGCGAACGGAAACGCTGTATATGCCTGCCCGTACGACTGGCGTCTTTCGATAGACAAGGCGGCGGAACTGTATCTAAAGCCGCTGATAGATCAGGTCAAATCAATAAATCATGCCGACAAGGTGATCTTGGTCGCTCATTCTATGGGCGGACTGGTCTCGCGCAGTTATATCCAAAGCGGATATTATGAAAACGATGTCTCGTCTTTGTATATGCTGGGAACACCTAACATGGGTTCAACAGCGATCATTCCATTAGCGGAGTTCGGCGCGCCGTTTGACGGAGCGCAGGCCACGGTGCTGGCGTATAACTACGGCAAAATGACCGGAGAGGACTACAACCAAGCATCATTGGCGGAAGTTAAAAACTTTGTTAACAGTAAGGTAATCGGCGCAACGCAGCTGCTGCCCACCTATGCGTCTCACTATTGGGACATAGAAGCGGACCGCCCGTTTGCTAATGTGAGCAACAGTTTTTTAACCGAGCTTAACCGACAGGCTATGCGCGGCGAATATTATCAAAAGATAGACGGTACTGATCCTGACAAAGTCCGCACAATGCTTATTGCCTCGAATGCCGAGGACACGCCGAACGCAATCAAAGTTAACCGCAAAGACGGCTTTATATCAATGCCTTATAAACGAGCTTTGATCAAGACGACATTAGGACATGAGGCACAAGCCGTAATGGGTATTAAGCTGGTTGATACTGTTGACAGCGTTGGTGACGGTACGGTGCTGACCCGCAGCGCAACCGGCAGTGTGGACGGTCTGAACGATCTGTGGACGGTGGACAGCGGAAGCTACGGAAAACATATGAAAATGATGAAATCACTCAAAGGTAAAATGGGAAGGCTTCTTTCCGACGCAAACGCGGTAACAGCTGCGGACGCCGCGATCATGGATAATTTAGATATATTTTCCGCTGCCGAGGATACGGAGCCGCTGCCTGCGGGATCAATAAGGATAGAAGTCACCGGCACAGTGGCGGCCGATCTTGTCGGCGTAAATGATGAAATTGATATAACAAGCGGTTACAGCGCCGACGCGTTTCCCGACGGCACATATACGATAACAGCCGAAAAAGATACTGATGAAAACCGCGCGACAGTTCAACTGACATATGTGGAAGAGGAAAATTTGCGTATGGAAACCTTTTCATTCATAAATGATGTAAACAGCATTACTTTCACTATTGAAAACGGAATGCTGAACATAGATAACAGAACAGTAAAACAACTGCGCTCGGCAAACAACGGCGGCAAGGCGGAGTTGATCTGGGACAAAAATGAAAACGCGTTATCATATAATGTATATTCAAAACCATATAGCGGTGAAAGCTATACCTTGCTCGGAAACACGACCGAAACTTCATATCAGACAAACGATGTTTGGCTTGGCGATTTCAGCGAGGACTGCGTGAATTATTATGTGATCCCGGTTTATGAGGACGGCGAAGGCGGCTATGACACAGGCGTTCACAATTACAACAACGCTGAGGCTTCGTTCACCTATTCGCAAAAGGCTGACAACACAGTTGAATTTACAGACGCTTCTCTTGGCGAGATCACGTCATGGGAGTGGGATTTTGACGGAGACGGACTGACCGACAGCACCGAGCAAAACCCGATATACAAATATGAAAATGACGGAATATACAGCGTTACTCTTAAGGTGTCGGGCCCGTCGGGAACCTCCGAGACAACCTATGATGATATAATAAAGATCGGAGATTATATCACCTCGCTTGAGGTCCCGGGCAGCGTACATTCGATTAAGACGGGAGAAGGTTTCCAACTTGATGTATACGGAACCACAAATAAAGGAAATCGAATTAACATTACTGATAAGGCGGTATATGTTTCAGACAGCGACGTACTGTCCGTAAGTGAAACGGGATATGTGACCGCAAACCGTGAAGGAGAAACTGCAATAACGATAATAGTTGATGATCTTCAGCTGATATATCCGGTTACGGTCACGGATAAAGATTTAATTATCGAAAACGCGGTATTTGAAAACGAAAAAGCGGATATAACAATATCCAATTTCGGCAGTGAATCGGTGGAGGGCGTTGTTTTGCTCGCCGAATATGATTCAAACGGCGCTTTGCTTAATATTTTCACAAAAAACACTGAAATTGGCAGCGGCGAAAATATTGTGACACTCGAAAACATTACGGTAAATGATCCGCAAAATACCAAAGTATTCCTGTGGAATAACACCGATGAAATCAAACCACTTATTGAGGCGTTGGAAGGATAAAAGATATATCACTTCCCAATTAAATTCGGCGGGGCTTCGGCCCCGCTTTATATTATTAAAATTGACAAAAAGCACAGAAAAACGGATAGAGCCGATGTTCTCTATCCGTTTTAAGTCAGAATGTGTAGTTTGCTTTTCGGTATTTGCTGGGGGAGACGCCCATGATTTTTTTGAAAACGTCGCCGAAATAGTTGCTGTCTTTGTAGCCGCAGAAGCGGGCTATCTCGGTCACGGAGTACTGGGTCTCGACCAGCATGTTTGTAGCCATTTTGATGCGCACGTTATTGAGGTACTCGTTAAAGCCGAAGCCGGTCACCTTTTTGAACTTCTTTGAAAAATAGGTGGGGCTCATGTACGCCATCTTGGAAATATCCGCCAGAGTTATCTGCTGGTTATAATAATTGATTATGTATTTGCAGACCTGCTGGATCCTTTCCTCATGGACGCTTATATCGTCAAAGGGCGCCACGCTGTGGCCGGTGCAGCGGTCTAAAAAAATCATGATCTCCGCCATGTGCGAGTGGGTCAAATATTCGGCGTACTCGTCGCTTTTTTCACATTCGGAGCTCAGCTTGTGCAGCAGAGCCTCAAAGGCGTATCGCTTGGAGACCGGAACATGGACCTTTTTCGCGTTAAAGGCGTTCATAAACAGGTCGCGGTCAATATTTTCACAGGCGCGCTCAACAAATTTTTCGTTGAAGGTCATAAGATAGCGCTCGTAGTAGTTCTCGGATGTAATCATCGTGGTTAAGTGCAAATCACCTTTGTTAATCAGAACCACGTCACCGGGTTCCAAATTATAGAGAGTGTGATTTATAAAATATCTCCTGGTGCCCGACATCAGATAGTACACCTCGTAATAATCATGCATGTGGGAATTTTTCATGACGTAGGGTTTGGTGTTTTCTTCCCGCTCAATGTAGATATCTCTGTTTTCGGGTAGGCCCATTAAGTTATCACCTCCGTGATTTTTGGTACGGCTATTATATCATATCCATAGCAAGAAATCAATAGTTTTTTTAAAAAATACTGAATATTTGAGCCGATTTTTAAAGATTGTTACATTTTGCGGAAAATTAAAATTTATTAGGCAAATTTTCAGTTAATCTAAACAAAAAAACCTTTGCAATATTGAGATGTGATAGTGTATAATAAATAATAATAGGAGTGTTATGCTCGAAAAATTTTGGGCAATTGCCGAAAACGCAAAATTGGAATTAATTAAACATTTTTTAAGGGCCTACGCCCGGGAGGTAAGTATTATGAAAAAATTTATGGATAAGGATTTTATGCTGCAAAACGAGACAGCCAAAAAGCTGTACCACGACTTTGCGGCGGACATGCCGATCTTCGACTATCACTGTCATTTGATCCCGCAGATGATGTACGAGGACAAGCCGTTTGACAACATCACCCAGATATTCCTGGGCGGCGATCATTACAAGTGGCGCTATATGCGCTCCTGCGGTCTTGACGAGAAGTACATGACCGGCGACGCTCCGGATCAAGAGAAATTCAGAGCGTTCTGCTCCGCTCTTCAGTACGGAATAGGCAACCCGCTTTATCATTGGACGCATCTCGAACTTCAGAGATACTTCGGCATCGACACGGTCTGTCGCGCAGATACGGCCGACGAGATCTGGGAGAAGGCCAACAAGGTCATAAAAGAGACGCAGATGAGCCCCGCGAAGCTCATCAATCAGTCGAACGTGGCGGTCATCTGCACCACCGACGACCCGATCGACGATCTTGAGTGGCACAAGAAGATCAAGGAAAAAGGCCATATCAAAGCAAAGGTCCTGCCCGCTTTCAGACCCGACTTTATGATAAACATTGACAAGCCCACTTTCGCGCCCTACATAGGCAAGCTGGCGGCGGCCGCGGGCATGGAGATAAACAGCTACGAGGATCTGATAAAAGCGATATACAAGAGAATCGACTATTTCCACGAGGTAGGCAGCCGCGTTTCGGACCACGCTCTTGACAGCGTTCCCTATGAGGACGTTACCGAGGCCGAGGTCGAGGCCATCTTCAAGAAGGCCATGGCGGGCGAGAAGCTGACTCAGTGCGAGGTCGACGCCTACAAGAGCATGACGCTTATCAAGCTGGGCGAAAAATATTATGATTTAAACTGGGCGTTCCAGCTGCATATCGGCGCGCTCAGGAACAACAACACCAGAATGTTTGAAAAGCTCGGCGCGGACACCGGTTTTGACTCGATCAGCGACTACTGCATCGCGGCTCCGCTCTCGAAGCTCCTGAACGCTCTTGAGATGAAGAGCAAACTGCCCAAGACCATACTCTACACCTTAAATCCCAAGGACAACTACGTTTTAGGCACAATGCTGGGCAACTTCCAGGGCTGCGAGGTCCCGGGCAAGATACAGTTCGGCTCCGGCTGGTGGTTCAACGACCAGAGAGACGGCATGACCGAGCAGATGAAGGCTCTTGGCAACTTAGGCGCGCTCAACAAGTTTGTGGGTATGCTGACCGATTCCAGAAGCTTCCTGTCCTACACAAGGCACGAGTATTTCAGAAGGATCATGTGCAACATTCTCGGCGGCTGGGTAGAGGCCGGCGAGTTCCCCGCGGATATGGACACGCTCGAGACAATCGTCAAGGGTATCTGCTTCAACAATGCCAAGAATTATTTCGGTATAGAGATCTAAGCCGCACGGTTTGAATAGGAGGTATATCTCATGGATTTTATCAAAAGAGACAAAAAGTATGATCTGGTGACAATGGGCGAGGTTATGCTCAGACTGTCGCCTCCGGGAACCGACAAGATTTCCCAAAGCTATGTGTTTGACAAAAAGGCGGGCGGCGCCGAGCTCAACGTCGCCAACGGCAGCGCCATACTCGGCATCGAGACGGGTATTATCACCAAGCTGCCCGAAAACAAGATCGGACACTTTGTGCGCAACATGATAAGATACGGCGGCGTGAGCGACGATCTGATAGTATACGACCACTCGCCCGAGAAGCGGCTGGGCATATACTACTACGAGATGGGCGCGTATCCCAGAAAGTCGTCCGTTGTGTACGACCGCGCCAATTCTTCGATGACCACGCTCAAAATAGAGGAGATCCCCGACGATGTGTACTCAAACACCGCCGTTTTCCACGTGAGCGGAATCACTCTTGCGCTCAACGAGTCGCTGCGCAAGACCACTATCGAGGTCATAAAGAAGTTCAAGGAGAACGGGACCGTTATCTCGTTTGACATAAACTACCGCGCCTCCTTATGGGACGAGGCCACCGCCCGCGAGACGGTGACGTCGATATTCCCGTATGTGGACATTCTGTTTGTGTCCGAGGAGACGTCCCGCCGCATGCTGCAAAAGACCGGCACCCTCGAGGATATAATGAAGAGCTACAGCGACGAGTACGGCTGCAAGGTCGTGGCCACCACCCGCCGCGAGGTTATAAGCCCCAAGAAGCACAACTTCTCGTCAATGATATACTACGACGGAAAGTTCTATCAGGAGGAGCCTTATGAGAATATCGAGGTCGTTGACCGCGTTGGCAGCGGCGATGCGTACCTTGCGGGCGCACTGTACGCCATGATCGTGCATGACGATATCCAGAGAGCGGTCGAGTACGGCAACGCCATGTCCTCTGTCAAGAACACGGTTCTGGGCGATATGGCGGTCAGCAGTCTGAGCGAGATCAACAGCGTTATTGACAGCCACAAGTCGATCGGACGGCAGGACGAGATGAACAGATAGAATCATAACGGTCGGTGAACAGCGAATAGCGAATGAAAAATTCGCTGTTCGCTTTCACAATCTTTATATAAGAAAGGAAGAATGAGTATGAAAACGATCCTGAAAAGAGCGGGCATGTTGTTTGTGGCGCTGGCGGTAATGCTGAGCTGCGTTTCGCTTCCCGCGCTTGCGGCTCAGGCGGAGCCCGCAGCCGATTTGAGCAAAGTTCCGGCATTCCCGGGAGCGGAAGGCGGCGGCATGTGGGCGACGGGTGCCAGGGGTGCCGAAAAGCCCGAGGTGTACCATGTTACCAATCTTGACAACAGCGGCGAGGGCTCGTTCCGCGACGCGGTCTCAAAGGGAAACCGCATAGTCGTGTTTGACGTTTCGGGTTATATCGACCTTGACACAAATGTCAATATCAGTCACGACAACATGACGATCCTCGGCCAGACGGCGCCGGGCGACGGAATCTGCTTCCGCGGCAACAACATCAAGGTCGGCGGAAACAACGTGATACTGCGGTACCTGCGCTTCCGCGTGGGCTCAAAGCTCAAGGACGGTTCGGATACCAAGGCGCAGGACGGCCTTGAGGTCCCCGACAACGGCAACAACATCATAATCGACCACTGCTCGGTATCCTGGGGAACCGACGAGAATTTGGCGGCCTACGCGGTCAAGGACCTGACAGTGCAGTACAGCATAATTTCCGAAGCACTCAACCAGAGTGTGCACGACAAGGGCGAGCACGGCTACGCGGCGATCTGGGGCGGCGTTAATATGTCGGTCCATCACAACCTGATCGCCAGTCACAAGAGCCGCAACCCCAAGGTAGGAACATCCGAGACGGTCGCGATGACCGCGGGCTATACCGACGCCCAGACCATTGTTGATATGAAGAACAACGTGTTCTACAACTGGGGCGACAAGTGCGGTTACGGCACCGAGAACGGAGCCAAGACCTATATTCAAAATAATATCTACCGCCCGGGTCCGGCCACTTCCGCCGGAAAGAGAGCGAGAATATTCGAGCTGAGCGTGGGCCAGAAATACGAGACAAACATGCTGGGCAGCGTGTACGCCGTCGGCAACAAGATTGATGTTGACGCAAACGACCCCGATTACGCGAACGCTCAAAAGGTAAACGAAAACAACTGGCAGGACGATCTGCATACCGGCGTTTATGTGGACACAAAGTTTTACAACTCGACCGATAAGAGCAAGATGGTGATCACCGAGCCCGACGAGCAGTACAAGCAGTACGAGGCGGATTATCCCATAGCTCTCGACCCGATCGACAGTGTTTATGAGGATGTGCTGAATAACGCGGGCGCGACCCTGCCCAAGCGCGACAAGGTCGACGAGAGAGTTATAAACGAGGTCAGGACTCGCACGGCGCCGAGCGGCAGCAAGGGCAGCGTAGGACTTTTGGACGATCCTCTTGACGGCGTTCCCGAGGGCAGCGAGGCCGAGTATGACGACCGCGGATATCCGATATTCTCAAACGAGACCCGACCCGCCGAATATGACGCGGACGGCGACGGCATTGCCGACTCGTGGGAGGATAAAATGGGCCTTGACAAAACAAATAAGTACGACAGCCTTAAGATAGGCCCCGACGGCTACACATGGCTCGAGATATTTGTTGAGGAGAGCATAGCGGGCGGCAAGGAGCCCGCGGGCCTCACGCTCAGCGCCGAGGATAAGTACTACAAAACAAGCGACACGATCGCCGTGACGGCGGCCGAGAGCGGTTCGGGAGATATAACCGACGTTGAGATATACTGCGGCGAAAAGGCCGTGGCTAAAGCCGAGAAAGCGGACGGCGTATGGACGGCGAATTTGACCGGACTTCCCACGGGCAATAATATACTGACCGCCAAGGCGGAAATGCGAGACGGCAGCTACAGCCTGAGCCCGATAAAGACCGTTCACGTGATCGGAGCGCAGGCGGCGGAAGGCTGGACAGCCGACGGAGATGCGTCATTTGACGGCGAGTGCTACACTCTGACGTCCGGCGCGGAGTTCAGCCGTGAAAAGAGCGGAGATTTCAAGCTGGTAGGCAGAATTGAGGATATTGACGAGGTCGGCGCGGGTCTCGGAGCCGCCAACAATGGTGCGAGCGAAGGCGTAATGATCGCCAAAACTCTTAATGAGAATTACGAGCCTGCAATAATTTATTATATTGCTGCAAGCGGAACCGGCGTACCGGAGATCTGGACGCCCGCAAGCGGGAGCGCCGAAGATTACTCGCTTTTCGAGATAGAAAAAGCGGGCGGCAAAATAAGATTATACGCCGGTACAAGCCTAGCCGATCTTGAAACAAATCTTGTTGCGGAAGGCGATGTCACGAGCGAGACATTCACCGTTTGGGCGTTTATGCTGAAGGAGAGAGGCGTGACGGTTGATACGTCCGCGCAGCCGAAAATGTCGGTTTCGAAGTTCAGCATGCTGAAGCTGATCGAGACGGCGACAAATCCCAAGGTTGAGATAACAAATATAAACGACAACGACAGGATCGATATAGCGGGTTCCGAGCTCAAACTCAATGTCACATCCGACGGCGATACCCCCGTGACCGAGATATGGGTTTACTTAAACGGCGAGGCTGTCGCCCGCCGCGACGTGAATATAGTCGGCACGCAGGAGCTTGCGATCCCGCTGGAGTTCGCGGCGCCGGCAAAAGGCGCGCTAACGGTTTACGCCTTTGACGATAATTTGGGCCGAGGCGAAAAAACGATCAATGTTTCGATCTCGCAGGACGGCTCGCCCTGGCAGCTGGCCGATATAGGCTATGTTCAGGGTCAGGCGCAGACGTTTGCCGAAGTGACCGACGATTTCACATTCAAGCTTTACAACTCGTCGACCGGCAGCATCGGAGGAACTTCCGACTCGTTCGGATATATGTACCAGCAGTTCAGCGGCGACAACAGAATTTACTACAGGAGCCGCCTCAATTCGGGCTCTCAGCTGGGACTTTTGATTAAAAGCGACCTTGATCCCGACGGCGTGACCTATTTCTTCGGCGGCACGTTCGGAGCAGACGGCAAGATCGACTATCAGCTGATGAGAAGGACCTCAAAGGGCGGCAATATGGAGCTTGTTCAAGACGTTACCGACGTGATCGGCGAGAACGCGACGCAGATGATAATTGCCGAGAAGCTTGGCAATAAGCTCTATATTTATCAGAGCGAGAACAGTCCCACGGTTTACAAGACCAAGAAGCTTATAACGAGCGTTGACATTCCCGGTATCGGAGACAGCTACTATATGGGCTTCGGCTTTGTGGGATATGATCCGAATGCGTTTATTCCCGATGTGGGCTGGGTATCCACCGAGAGGCCGGTTTATTCCGAAAAAGATTATGGTGATGCGACAGGCATAGTCGAATACAAAGACGGTGTAGTGACAATAAATCCGGGCAGCGACTTTTCCGGAGCGACCGCCATTGTTTGCGGATATGACAGCAATGACGTTCTGGTCGACACAAAGTACGCGGAGATTTCCGGAAGCACCGCAAATGTCGGCACGGTTGACGGTGATAAACACGTGGTATATCTTTGGAACGATCTCAGGAATATCGAGCCTTTGAGCCCGGCGCTTAAAGGAGATGATTCGGACCCGAATGATATTGCGGGAACTGTTTGGGACTTCGACTACGGTCTTGACTGGCAGTGGCAGTCGCAGGAGAAAAACGTGCTGCGTCCCGCGTGGACACAGAACATAAGCGGACACGACAACGGCGTTATGGCGATCGAGCCCACCGCAGACTACAGCGGCAACCGCTATATATTCCGCGAATATATCCCGCAGGACGGCATGACACCCGACATGAGCGCGGACGTGCTGCTCGCGGGAGATGAGCCTGCCTTTAACGTTTATTTCCAGACGGGCGGCGTCGACAAGGCGTACAAGATAACCTTCTCGGACGACGGCAAGATCTATGCGAACGGAACAGCCGAGATGGGAGCTTGGGACACCGCGGACGGTTGGTACAATGTTAATATAACCACCGATGTGGACGAGACGGGCGCAAACTCCGCCAAGCTGACTATCAAGAAGGGCGATACAGCGGTTGTTGACAATCGGCCCATCGAGATCAGCACCGGCGGCGAGTTCAGAACGCAGATCAATACCGAAAAGAAGTACGACGTGACAAACGCGGTATACTTCGAGCCCGTTTCGACGGCAAGCGGCAAGTATTATATCGACAACGTGAAAGTAACCCAGCATAGGGGCGCATATATTGTGTCAAAAGATACAGCATGGTATACATTCGGCGGTGTTGAGTCGATTTCGGGCGCGTTCACGGTTGAAGGAAAAACCGAGATAGATGGCGGCGAGTCGACCGGAACTCAAATGAATGTAGCTTCGAATGCCGGATCTCTTGCAACAAAAGGCTATGACGTGGCAGGTGTTCACTTCGCAAAGAGAATACGTCTTAACAAAAACAAGGCGGGCGCCCTCACGGTTCCGGTAAAGAACGGCTCTTCTGTTTACTTATACTGTTCGTCGGCAAATTCAAGCTCTGAACGCTCAATGTTTATTAACGGGACCGAGTATAAAGTAAAGGACGGAGTTGCTTTGAAATATGATTACAAAGGAACCGACGGCACGATTGAAATTTATGCCGCTGACGGCATTGATGTTTACGGCGTCTGCGTCGAGAAGATTACGATAACGCCTAATAATTAGTAATAATAAGAAAGAAGGAATTACCGAATGAAATCAAATTTTAAGCGTGTTGCTTCATTAATAATAGCGATCGCTATGGTCACAGTCCTTGTTCCGGCCGCGTTTGCGGCCGAGGACGAGACCGCTCCCATAGTTTCGCCCGAGCAGGCGAAGGCCGATAACGTTACCGCGTTCCCGGGCGCCGAGGGCGGCGGAAAATACACCACCGGCGGCAGAGGCGGCGAGGTGTACCACGTTACCAACTTAAACGACGACGGCCCCGGCTCGCTGCGCGACGGCGTCAGCAAGCCCAACCGCACGATCGTGTTCGACGTTGGCGGAACCATACACTTAAAGTCCGACCTGAGGCTTGAGAACCCCAACATCACGATCGCTGGCCAGACCGCGCCCGGCGACGGTATCTGCCTCGGAGATTACAATCTGATGATCTACACCGACAACGTTATCGTGCGTTATATCCGCGTTCGCCCCGGCGACATTTCCCAGACCGAGAACGACGCGATATTCGCCAGATATTATAAGGACATAATCATCGACCACTGCTCAACAAGCTGGTCGACAGACGAGACCATGTCGCTCTACGGCGTCGCCAACACCACGGTGCAGTGGTGCTACATCACCGAGAGCCTGACTCTGGCGCGCCACGCCAAGGGACGCCACGGCTACGGCGGAATCTGGGGCGGCTACAACACAACCTATCATCACAATCTGGTCGCCACCCACACCAGCCGTCTGCCCAGGTACCACGGCGTCAAGGATTCACACCCCGATTATAAGATCAGCGACACCGACGCATTAAGCAGCAACGACGAGGTCAACAACGTTATATATAACTGGGGCTTCAACAACGGCTACGGCGGCGGCGGAGTTACGCTCAACTTCATGAACAACTACTACAAGAGCGGCCCGATAACCAACAAGGACGTGCTCGACAGGATCTGGAACCCCGGCGGAACCACCATGTACTGTGCGGGCAACGTGCTTGAGGGCAACGAGGAAGTCACCAACGACAATATGAAGGGAATCGACGTGGACGAGAGCGGCGACGCGACCGTGTTCCTTGACGCGCCCACCTATGAAAACGGCCTGATACCTCTTGACAATATCGACACGGCCGAGGAAGCCTACGAGAAGGTCCTGGCATCTGCGGGAGCGACCATTCCGAGGCGCGACAGCTACGACGCCAGAATAACCAACGACGTCAAGAACGGCACGGGCCGCTCGATAAACAACGAGGCCGAGGTCGGCGGATGGCCTGAGCTCAAGTCGGGCGAGGCGAAGCCCGACACCGACGGCGACGGAATGCCCGACGAGTATGAGGATTCCCATAACTTCGATAAGAATGATCCCTCCGACGGTGCCGTTATAACAGAAAACGGCAGAAGCAACCTGGAGAATTATCTGAACTCTATCGTTGAGAACGCGTCGGCTCCCGCAAATCCCGATGTTGAGCTCAACATCGAGAACAACGCGATCTACGGCTATGGCGAGACCATCAATATGAAGGCCGAGGCGAGCGGCAAAGAGGGCAGAAGCATATCGGAGGTTCGGTTCTACAGAAACGACGAGCTGCTCTATACCGACGATTCGGCACCCTATGAGTACAGCTACAGCGGCGCGCCCGAGGGTATCTCGTTCATGTCCGCAAAAGCCGTGGACAGCGCGGGCGAGTCTACCACATCGGATATCAAAGTGATAAACGTCAACTACACCGAGGCGCCCGGCGACTGGAACACCATGGATATCGGCCGGGCGACCATGCCCGGCAGCTACTCGCTGCACGACGGAGTATACACCGTCAAGAGCAGCGGCCTTATAGGCGCGGGCAACGAATTCAACGTTATGGACGGCGACGAGGGCACCGACGCGTTCAGCTATATGTACAAAGAGGCGGACACCAACGCGGTGCTGTCGACCAAGATCGACTCGGTTTCAAAGTTCAACAACAACTGCGTCAGCGGCATAATGTTCCGCGACGAGCTGACCCCCACATCCGATTTCGTGATGGTCAACTATGAGTACGAAAAAGGCGGGGCGGGCCTGTCGTTCAAATATAGAAAAGACGGCAAGATGACCAAGAACTTTATCGTCCTCTCCGAGCTTCCCAGATATATCAAGCTGATAAAGATCGGCAATACCGTCACGGGCTATCACAGCATCAACGGCGTTGACTGGGAGTATTTCGACAGCGTGGAAATGAGCTTCGGCGGAACCAACTACGGCGGAATCGCTCAGGACGGCAACAAAGAGACTAACCAAATCTCAACCTACGCCTGGGGCAAGTTCACCGATTTAAGTCTTGAGAACTACGGTGAGAACAAGCTCCCCGATATCGAGATGCGCACAGGTACGGCGGGCGAGCAGAACGGGGTCAATCCCAGCGCATTATTATGGCAGGATAAATCCCAATTCAGCGTTGGCGACAGGATCGACCTCAAGATCGCTTCAAGTGAGCTTGAGACGGCCGACAAGCTTGAGATATACTTAGACGGCGAGCTGTACAAGAGTTCAGACATTGTTTACGAGCATGAGTCGGTTACGATCGACACTCCCGGAAACCACTATATCACGGCGGTCATCTACGACGCGGACGGCGCCAAGAACAGCGCGACCCAGAATGTGGGCGTTTCAAACGTGAGCGGCGGCTGGCAGGTGTCCGAGATACACTATCCCAAGGACATCCAGGCAAGCGGAACCACGATCAGACACGGCGCGTTTAGTTTAGACGGCAGCACCCTTAAGATCACAGGCACGGGCTTCGGCATAGAGGGCGTCGATAACGAGGAATACCCGATGATGTACAAGCAGCTTACCGGCGACTTTGAGGCTTCGTTCAAGGTAGACGAGCAGACACTCGCCGACTACGACCACATGGGCTTTGTTGTTAAAAACTCCCTCGATCCGCAGGAGGACGGCACGTCATACGCGGCCTACCACGAGATCTACTACGGCGAGATGTTCAGAAAAACGAGCGAGTACGGCAAAAAGTATGATTTGATCGGGCAGCAGAAATATAAGAAGCTGCCGACCTGGATACGCCTCACAAAGACCGGAAAGACATTAAAGATGGACTATTCGCAGAACGGCACCGACTGGATAGACGTCGGAACCGAGGAAAACTGCGATATTAACGACACCTATTATCTGGGCGTGTTCGGAGCCTCAAACGAGGAGTTCAAGATCTCGAACTTCACCATGAGCGACTTCAGCGTTAAGACCGATGGCGCTTTGAGCGATTATGTCGATCTTGCCGGATACGAGTGGGCGGAGCCCGCGATAAGCGGACTGACCGCGCGCGGCATAGTAAACGGCGACGTGAGCCCCGTGACGGGCGACCGTTATTATTTCCCGGGCGATAACGTGACCCGCGCCGAGTTTGCCAAGATGATCTCAACCGCCTCCGGCTTAAAGCTTTCGGAGACCGATGTTCCGCATATTTTCACGGATGTTGACGAATACGCATGGTATGCGCCATACATTTATACGGCGTACGCGAACGGACTGGTGCAGGGTACAAGCGATGTGACATTTGAGCCCGAAAAGCCGATCACCCGCGAGGAAATGGCGGTAATGATAGGCAGGATGTTCGGCTCCGGAACACAGAGCAACGGTATCGAGGACAAATACGCGGACGCCGCGGCTGTTTCGGATTGGGCTTACGGAGATGTCGCCGCGGTGACCGCTCGAGGCATTATGCAAGGTGACGAAAATAATTGTTTTAACCCGCAGAATTTTGCCGATAGAGCCGAAGCGGCGCAGGTTATTTACAATTTCGTAACAAAATAAGTGCAATATTAATAAGAAAACCTAATGTTTTTTAGGAAAAAAGCACAAAAAATAAGGAAAATATATGCTGATTAAGGTTTTATTGTGATTTTTGCAAAATCAATAGATTTTTTCTTGATTTTTTTGTGCAAATCTTATATAATATATACATCAAAATAATTAGGGCACCCTAGCCCAAAAATACTATAGTAGGGGAGGAAAACGCTTTGAGTAATCAAACAAAAAAGGAAAGCAGGGGCATCGTCGGATACTTCAAGAATGAGTTCTCGAAGTTCAGCAGAGGCAAATTTTTGATGGTCCTCATGATCCCCGGTGTTGTATTCTTTTTACTGTTCCACTACTGGCCGTTCTACGGACTGCTGGCGGCGTTTAAAGATTACAAACCCAAACTCGGTATCCTGGGAAGTCCCTGGGCCGATCAACACGGATTGGCGGAGTTCATCAGATTCTTCACCATACCCGATGTATGGAACTACATTTGGAACACCATAGCGCTGAGTATTCTTCACATCCTGTGGCTGTTCCCGCTGGCTATCATACTGGCGCTGTTCATCAACGAGCTGAGATCGCAGAAGTTCAAGAAGGTCGTTCAGACGATTTCTTATCTGCCTCACTTCGTATCGGTTGCCGCTGTCTGCGGTATGCTGACACTGTTCTTATCCTCACAGCAGACTTCTGCTGACGCAGGCAGCTTCGCTAACGAGGGTATCATCAACATGATGCTGCTGAAGCTCGGACTTATCAAAGAAGGTATTCCGTTCCTCGACAGAGCCAACTGGTTCAGAACGGTTTACATCGCATCCGATGTTTGGCAGAGCATAGGCTGGAGCGCCATTGTTTACATCGCCGCTCTGTCCGCTGTTGACCAGGAGCTCTACGAGGCCGCCACTATCGACGGCGCGAGCAGAGTTCAGAAAATGTGGCACATTTCTGTTCAGCTGATCAGACCCACAATCGTTATTCTGCTGGTTATGCAGATTGGTAAGATCATGTCCCTGGGCGCCGACAAGGCCCTGCTTCTGCAGCGTCCCGCGACATACAAGAAGTCACAGATCCTTAGTACATACATTTACAATCAGGGTCTTACGCAAGGTGAGCTGTCGTTCTCGACCGCGGTTGGTCTGTTTAACTCGATAATCAACATTATCCTCGTTATAGTAGCCAACTTCATTTCTAACAAGCTTACCGACACAGGATTATGGTAAGAGAGGGGGATAACATACAATGGTAAAAGATAATTCAATGTCATCAATCATTCTGGATATAGTAATATACGTATTCCTGATTTTGCTCATGATCGTTATCCTGTATCCGATTATATACATCTTCTCGGTTTCGCTGTCCAGCTCCGCCGCGTTTGACGCAGGTGAGGTTTGGCTCTGGCCGGTACAGCCCAACCTGGATGCGTATAAAGAGATCGTAACGGGCAAGACTGTTCCCATGTCGTTCCTGCAGGCGGTTATCAACACGATACTCTACACGATATTGTCGCTGGCATTCACAACAACGTTGGCTTATCCGCTCTCAAGAGCGAAAGAGAGAGTTCCGTTCCACGGCCTTATCACCAAGCTGGTTGTTTTCACGATGTTCTTCTCCGCAGGTATGATCCCTGTATACTTGATAGTTCAGAAGATGCACCTTTTAAACACAAGATGGGCTCTTATCCTGCCGGCGGTTATTTCGACCTACAACCTGGTTGTAATGCGCTCGTTCTTTGAGGGCGTTCCGGTTGAGCTTGAGGAAGCCGCGTTTATCGACGGCGCCAACGAGCTGACTATCTTCTATAAGATAATTCTTCCGCTGTCAAAGGCGGCTCTGGCTACGGTTGGTCTGTTCTACGGCGTATACATGTGGAACCAGTGGTTCAGCGCTATGCTTTATCTGAGCGATCGCGTTAAGAACCTCTATCCTCTGCAGTACATCATCAGACAGATCGTTATGGAGAACCAGATCGCGGCCGAGGCTGCTGCTGCGGGCGAGCTTAACACCGTTCAGGTAAGCACAGCCTCGCTGAAATACGCAACGCTGTTTATTTCTATCGTTCCGATGCTGTGCGTATATCCGTTCATCCAGAAGTACTTCGTAAAGGGAGTTATGGTAGGTTCCGTAAAGGGTTAATATTCATTAACTTGTTTGGCAAACTATCAATAATATAAGGAGGAAATTTAGATGAAATTAAAGAAAATAGTTGCTCTGGCAACATCCGCCGTTATGGCGGTATCGCTTCTCGCCTCCTGCGGCACGAGCTCAACTCAGGGCCACATTGAGCAGGACGGCAAGACAATTTACACATACTACCTCAATATGTATACCCAGGACAGCAAGGGTTACGCCGAGGGCCAGGACACAAACTTCGCTCAGCTCATAAGAGAGAAGTTCAATGTTCAGCTTGAGTATGACAGGATCCCCAGAGGTGACTGGGAGACCAAGACAAACCTGTCCTACGCCGTTGGCAACGAAGCCGACGTTACGACGGGCGGCAAGGAGCCCCAGTACAAGAAGTGGGCTTCGGAAGACTATCTGGCACCCATTCCTCAGGAAGCTTACACCGGCGACGACTGTATCTTAAAGGATTGGAAAGCTCTCTGGAGCGAGGAAGACTTTAAGGACGTTCTGGCTCTGGCTAAGAGCTCCGACGGTGAACTGTACTATCTCCCCACACTGAGACAGGAAAAGGCTCAGATGTGCTGGGACTACAGAAAAGACATATTTGATCAGCTGGGCATCAACGAGTTCCCCAAGACCATTGACGAGCTCTATGACGTATGCGCCAAGCTGAAGGCCGCTTATCCCGATAAGATCATAATCTCTTGTAACGGTATGGGCGCCACATCCCCGGGTTCCGCTCTGACGGGATTCTTCCAGGCATACTGGATCCCCGAGCTGGTTCTCAGCCAGCATTCGTATGTTGATCCCGTAACGGGCGAGTATGTTCCTTACGCTCTTACGACGGACAATGCCCGCGAGATGTTCAAGACCCTCAAGAAGTTCAACGACGCAGGCTTTATAGACAAGGAGATCCTGTCGATGGATAAGGACAGCTTCTCGTCAAAGCTCGCAAACGGCAACTGCTTCATCACTTATAACTATGTTTATAACATTGATGACTTCAACAAGAAGACCAAGGGCACAAACGCCGACGCGACTTCCGACTGGGCATGGACGGCCAACATGGTAACAGCGTTCCCCGAGAAGGGCACTATCTATAAGAGAGACCCGCTGTACTCCAACTGGGGCCCCGCGTTCAGCGAAGGCATCGAGGAGGATATGGACAGATACAACGCTCTGCTTAAGATGTTCAACTGGTTCGCGACCGAGGAAGGTCAGCTCTACAACACCTTCGGTGTAAAAGAGGACGATCCCGACGAGATCAAAGCGGGCGTTGCACCCGGCAACTTCAGCTATTCAATGGTTGACGGCGAGCCCAAATACAATCCCGGCTGGTATGATGAGAGTAATCCCGCGACCGATCAGGATAAGGATAAGAGACTTACGTCAGAGTACGGCTCAATGGGTTCGCAGTTCGCGAAAGAGCAGCACATGTTCGACAATATCCGCGGTAAGGATGTTGAGGCACTGTACAACGCGTTCCAGGCTCAGCCCAACTACTACCACTTCGATCAGATCCCGATGAGATATGACGAGGATGAGGAACAGAGATTTGCTGATCTTGAGACGGCTCTTAACTTCAAGAGAGACGAGTACATCCAGAGATTCTTCACGGGCGATGTTGACCCCAACAACGACGCTGATTGGAACAGATACATCTCTGACATGAACGCGGTTGGTTTGCAGGAGTTCATCGAGCTGCAGAAGACCGTTTATGAGAGAACCAAGAAAGCTATCGAAGAGGAAGAGGCCGAAATGGCAGCAGCAGAAGGCGATGCCGCACCCGCGGCAGCTTCGGAGGCACCCGCAGCCGAGTAATCGGAAGATCTTTCGATTTGATTAAAGTCAATAACAGCCGCCGTTTTTGATATGCACCCCAAAAGTTAGACACTTTTGGAGGTGCATATTTTATGAGCAAAAAAGGGAAAAAACAAAAAAA
>CANQQJ010000036.1 GCA_947625905.1 uncultured Clostridia bacterium
AGGCCGGAAGCTCCATTACGAACGGCGCGGGATCGCCCGCGAACATCTTTGTCTTTTTTAATATTATGCCCGAAATTATTATAGCCGCAACTCCCACAAAATACGCGCTGGGAGCGACCCACCAGGCTCCGCCCAGCAGCGCGCCCGCGATGAGCGCGATGATCGGCAGCTTGGCGCCGCAGGGAATGAATGTGGTAGTCATTATCGTCATTCTGCGGTCGCGCTCGTTCTCGATCGTTCGGGACGCCATGACGCCCGGAACGCCGCAGCCCGTGCCGATCAGCATCGGTATGAACGACTTGCCCGAAAGGCCGAAGCGCCTGAATATCCTGTCCATGATGAACGCTATGCGCGCCATATATCCGCATGCCTCGAGGAAGGCGAGGAATATGAACAGCACCAGCATCTGCGGAACAAATCCCAGCACCGCGCCGACTCCGGCGACGATTCCGTCGAGGATCAGGCTCTTGAGCCACTCGGCGCAGCCGACCTTGTCAAGCAGGCCCTCAAGCGCCGCGGGAATACCGGGCACCCACACTCCGAAATCCGCCGGATCGGGCTCCTCCGCGGCGAGAGCCGCCTCAAAAGCAGACGCGTCCACGGTTATCGACTCCTCGACCTCGCCGTCCTCATTCTCTATATCAGCGACCGCCTCGACGCCCGCCGCTGCGGTCATAAACTCGTCTATAACACCGTCGTCGGGTTCCTCGGATTCGAGCGTCTCCGAAAGCGCCTCGGTATCGATGCCCTGCTCCTCCGCCGCCGCTATAAACGCGTCGGCCTTGGCCGCCTCGATCTCATAATCCGCCGCGGCTTCCTCATAGGCCGAGGTGCCTATTCCGAACAGGTGGAAACCGTCGCCGAACAGTCCGTCGTTGGCCCAGTCGGTCGCCCATGTTCCCACGGTAGTTACCGATATGTAATAAACTATTATCATAACGACCGCGAATATCGGCAGCGCGGCCCAGCGGTTGGTCACAACTCTGTCTATTTTGTCGGATGTGCTGAGTTTCTTTTTGCCGCCTTTTTTGCAGCAGTCTTTTATGATAGACGCGATATAGTTGTATCTCTCGTTGGTGATAATGCTCTCGGTATCGTCGTCAAACTCCGCCTCGGCCTTTTTCACTATATCCGAAATGTCGGGCGCGGACTTCAGCATCCCGGCTATTTTTTCGTCGTCCTCAAACAGCTTTATCGCGTAGAACCTCTTTTGGTTCTCGGGAACCGAAGTTCCCAGCCTCTCGCCTATCTCCGAGATCAGTTCCTCAACCTTTTTGTCGAACCTGTGCGCCGGCTTTGCCGACTTTTGCTCGGCCAGCTTCACCGCCTTTGCCGCGGCCTCTCTGATACCCGTGCCCTTGAGCGCCGAGATCGCCACCGCTTGGCAGCCGAGTTCCTTTGACAGCCGCTCGATGTTGATCGTGTCTCCCTTTTTCTTGACGACGTCCATCATGTTGACCGCCGTCAGGACCGGAATACCCAGCTCGGTCAGCTGCGTCGTCAGATACAGGTTGCGCTCCAAATTCGAGCCGTCTATAATATTAAGTATAACATCGGGACGCTCGTTTATCAAGTAATTTCTCGCCACTACCTCCTCTAACGTGTACGGCGACAGAGAGTATATTCCCGGAAGGTCCGTTATCGTGACATCCTTGAAGCCCTTGAGCTTACCCTCTTTTTTCTCAACGGTAACGCCCGGCCAGTTGCCCACAAATTGGTTTGATCCGGTCAGAGCGTTGAACAGTGTTGTCTTGCCGGAATTGGGATTTCCCGCAAGCGCGATTTTAATCGACATTCTGTGACTCATCTCCACTTCTTAATGATTAGCCTCGGCTAACCTTTGATTTTTAAAAAAGCGCGACTAAAATTAGCCAAAGCTAACCTTGGCGCAAAAAATAATAATTTTCCCAAATCAAGCTACGCGATCTCTATCATTTCGGCATCGGCCTTTCTTATCGAAAGCTCGTAGCCGCGGACCGTAAGCTCCACGGGGTCGCCGAGCGGCGCCACCTTGCGCACGTATATCTCGGTGCCTTTTGTTATTCCCATGTCCATAATCCTGCGCTTAACGGCGCCGCCGCCGTTTAAACGCGCGACCGTGACGGTCTCTCCGATCTTGACATCCTTGAGAGTTCTCATAATTATTCTGTCCTTTCTGTGTTTGGTTTAATATCCGCGGCCGCTCTATACCATAATGCGGTTGGCCATCGTTTTGTCAACGGCTACGCGGGTGTCCTTTACGTTAACTATCATGCTGCCCGATATCTCGGACACGACCGTGACCTCGCTGCCCCGGACGAATCCGAGATTCTCCAGAAAGCGTCGGGTCTCGTCCTTTCCGGTCACGTTTGTGACCATGCCTTTTTCGCCTATATTCATCATTGATAACGGCATAAAAACACCTCAACATAGCGATTATTAATCGCCGTAAATTTAAGTTAGACTTGACTAACTGTTAAAAGTTTACCATGACTAACTATTTTTGTCAATAAGTTTTTTTGAAAAAATGTAAGTTTGGTTTTTTGCATAATAAGTTAGCCGCGGCAAACTGTATTATTGTGCAAAATAACAGCCGAATCCGAGCGCTGATTTATTACGTGTTGACAACCGGCGAAAGCGGTGATATAATGGTAATGTATATTTTATCGGCTGTGCCGGAGAGGATGATTTTTTTGGACACGCAGCCCCCTTTATGGGTGACACTGTTTATTTTGTACATTCTGAGCTTTTTGATAGCCATGACGCGGCACGCGGCGGTGGCCGCGGGCGACACAAGGCTTAAATACATGGCGGAAGGCGGCGACAAGCGCGCCGAAGCGCTGATCGGGTTTTTGGACGGACATTCGCGGATCATGGCGGCGTCGGTCAGGTTTTTCAGCGTATTTCTGCTGCTCGGCATCGGCGCGGTCTCGGCGATGTTTGAGCCGGCTTTGACGGCTCTGCTCCCGATGCCCGAAATGGCCGCGCTTTTGGCCATTGTGATAATCGCGGCTCTGCTTTATCTGATTCTCGGCGTTTTTCTGCCCAAGGGGATCGCGGGCAAAAAGCCCGAAGCGCTCGCGACAAGACTGCTGCCTCTGCTTAAAGTCATAACCTACGCGGGAATGCCGTTTGTGTCGCTGCCCGGAATACTCTCAAAGGCCGTGCTCAAGATATTCAGCATAAATCTGGGCGAGCAGAACGAGGACATCACCGAGGAAGAGATCCGCATGATGGTCGACATCGGCTCGGAAAGCGGCGCGATCGACGATGATGAGAAAGAAATGATACACAACATCTTTGAGATGGACGACAAGCCCGTTGAGGAGATAATGACCCACCGCACCGACGCGGTGATCCTTTGGCTGGAGGACGGCGCAGACGAGTGGGAGAAAATAATAAACGAGACCAACCACACCCGCTATCCGGTTTGCGGCGAGGGTGTTGACGATGTGGTGGGCGTGCTCAACAGCCGCGACTTTTACCGCACGATGCTGCACGACAAAAACGCCGACCTTAAATCAATACTTAGGGAGCCCTATTTTGTTCCCGACTCGCTCAAGGCGGACGAGATGTTCCAGAGAATGCAGGACAAAAACGCACACTTTGCCATAGTGCTGGACGAGTACAGCGGTTTTTGCGGAATAGTTACCCAGGAGGACCTTATCGAAGAGATCGTCGGCGAGCTTTACAGCGAGTATGACGAGCCCGAAAAGGAACTTGAGATATACAAAATACCGAGCGAAAAAAACACATGGCTCATCGACTGCGGCGCAGATATCGAGGACGTGGAGGACGAGCTCGGGATCGAGATACCCGACGACGACTACAACACGTTCGCGGGTCTGATACTCGATGTTCTGGGCACCGTTCCGGCGGACGGCGAAACGCCCGAGCTCAAATTCGGCAGGATGCGCATAAAGGTCACCCGCGTCGAGGAGCACAGGATCGAAGAGGCCGTCGTTACTCTTGTGGACGAGGACCCCGAAAACAAAGAGGACAGCGAGGCCGAATAACATAAACTTTATAGGTGTAGAAATATGAGAAACAAAACAATTAAGCTAATATCCATCATTACAGCTGCTCTTATGCTGAGCGCGTTTGTTTCGGCGGCGTTCGCCGAGGTGCTCGGCGGCTTCGGTCAAATTAACAGCTACAGTGATAATACATACGCCGACGTAAGCCGAAACGACTGGTTTTGGGGTTACGCCGGCTTTGCCTATGAATACGGCATTATGACGGGAACCGCAGACGGAATATTTTCGCCAAACGGCAAGCTGACCGTGGCCGAGGCTGTCACGATCGCCGCGCGCCTTAACGCGGCGCACTACGGAAACTCCATCGACCCGAACCCCGGAAATATACGGCTGGCGGTCTCCGACGCGCGCGAGGCCTATCCCGTGACCGGGAACGGCGGCTTTGAGCTGAGCGGCGGACATGAACACGACGGCACGAAAACCGGCAGGTATCTTCGCTCGGGAGGACTCGCCGCGGCGCTCTACAGCAGCGAGGATGTGCAGTGGTTCCTGCCGTATCTGGCATACGCGCTGCAGCAGGGAATTGTCTCGGAAAGCTCTTTCGGCGGCAGATATTTCGAGGCCGCCACCCGCGAGGAACTGGCCTATCTGCTGTACCGCGCCCTGCCCGACTGCTACTATAAGATCAACGACATCAGCCCTCTGCCCGACGTCAACACCGGAAGCCCGTATTACCCGTCGATCCTGGCGCTTTATGAGGCGGGCGTCGTCACCGGAAACGACGAGTTCGGCACATTTTATCCCTATTCGAGCATTGTCAGGAGCGAAGTCGCGGCGATGGTTTCAAGGGCGATCAACACCGACCTCAGGGTTCGGTTTGCGCTGAATCCGAACATACCCCTCAAAAATCTGTATTTCTCGTGGAAATATCCGAGCTACGGCGACGATTATTCTCTGAATCTTCAAATTTCATATTACGATTACAACTATTTCAACGTTAAGCGCAGGGTGTATGACTACACGGTGTACGCCACCGACGACGCCGACGTGACCGGTCTCAGCACTTTGGCTTATACCTTAAAGTCGATCGCCGAGGACAACGGTTACACCTCGGCCTACGACATAGCGGCGTTTGTCAGCGCATTTGTGCAAAGCATACAGTACATGGACGATATGGCGACCAAAGGCGTCGCCGAATATCCCAAATATCCGATCGAGACCCTGTTTGAACAGGGCGGCGACTGCGAGGACAAGGCCGCGCTGCTGGCGAAGCTTCTGAAGCTGCTGGGCTACGGCTCGGTTCTGCTTGTAAGCAGCGACCACATGGCGGTGGGGCTCCAGACCTCCGGCAACGGGAATCTGTCATACGGCGGCGCGAATTATTATTACATCGAGACCACCGAGCCCGGCTGGCGGGTCGGCGAAGTTCCGGGCGATATGCTCGGCGTCGGCATGGAAGTATTGTATATATAAAAAATGCCCCGCGGGGCTTTTTTTATTGGCGAAAAAATTGACAAATATACGGGCGCGGCGACAGTTTTATTTCTATAAAATAACGGTTGTATTTTCCGTAATTTCATGATATATTGTAATTGGTGAAAGTTGGGAAAAATTCAACACGGAGGTGTCCTGATGGATATCGCACTGCAGATAATTTCGCTGTTTGGCGGACTCGGTATGTTCCTTTTCGGCATGCACTCGATGAGCTCGTCGCTGGAGAGAGCCGCGGGCTCAAAGCTCCGCAAGATCATGGAAAAAGTCACCGGCAACATCATAAAGTCGGTCGCCCTGGGCGCGGTTGTGGCCGCGCTCACTCAGTCGTCCTCCGCCACCACCGTTATGGTGGTCGGCTTTGTTAACGCCGGCGTCCTCACGCTAAATCAGGCTGTGGGTATCATCATGGGCGCCAATATAGGAACCACGATCACCGCGTGGATACTTAGCCTTAACGACCTGCCGGGCGACGTCTGGTACCTTGCCATGCTCAAGCCCACGACGCTGGCGCCTCTGTTTATTATATCGGGCGCCGTTATGCTTGTTTTTATCGCGAAAAAGAATATCAAAACGATCGGCGAGATATTCGTCGGCCTCGGCCTTATATTTATCGGCATGGAGTTTATGACAAACTCGATGGAGGTCGTTTTCGATCAGCTTCCATCGCTTAAAAACATATTCGCGATGCAGACGCATCCGTTCACCGGGCTGCTGATAGGCGCGGGCATCACGGGGATCATCCAGTCCAGCGCGGCGTCTGTCGGTATGCTGCAGGCAGTCGCCTCAAGCACCACGGTAGTCTTCGCCTCGGCGTTCCCGATCATCATGGGTCAGAACATAGGAACCTGCGTCACCGCGCTTTTGTCGTCGGCGGGCGCAAGCAAAAACGCCAAGCGCGCCGCCATGATCCACCTTTATTTCAATGTTATCGGCACTATCGTTTTCCTGACGGTTATTTATATAATCCAGTACACTATCGGTCTGCCGTTCTGGAACTCAAGGATCTCGGCCACCGACATATCCGTGTTCCACTCGATATTCAACGTGGCGTCCACTATCATGCTGCTGCCGTTTTCAAAGCTGCTGGTATGGCTGGCCAAAAAAACGATCCGCGACAGCAGGCAGGAAATTGAGGACAACCCCTTCTCTCAGCTGGACGAGCGTTTCCTCAAAACGCCGTACGTGGCGGTCGGACGCGTGCATATCGCGCTTTCCAAAATGTTCAAGGTCGCTAAAAAGAACGTGCGCCTCGCCGCCAGGCTGACGGCGGGCGAGGACATTGAGAAAAATTCGGAGCTTATGATCGTCAACGAGAATTTGCTTGACGAATACGAGATCAGGATAAGCTCGTACCTGACCAAAATATCGGACGAGCACCTGTCCGAGCAGGACAACGAGCGCTCGTCGACATACTTCCATCTGGTGACGAACATAGAGCGCATAGGCGACTACTGCGACAACATACGCGAGATATGCGAGAGCCTCAGCGAGAGCGGCATAGAGTTCTCCGAAAACGCGGCCCACGGCCTCAGCGCGCTGTTTGACGCGATAGAAAACATAGTCGAGCTGACATACGAGGCGTTTTCCAAAAACGACACGTCTCTTGCTGTCAAGATAGAGCCCCTCGAGGAGGTCGTGGACGGTATCCAGCAGCAGCTTGAGGACGACCACATGAAGCGCCTGAAGGCTCAGACCTGCTCGGTCGAGGCGGGCGTTATGCTCCTTGAGATAACGAGCAACGCCGAGAGGATCTCGGACCACTGCTCAAATATCGGCGTGGCAATCCTCCAGGCCAACCGCGGCGGCACCTCGATCGACCGCCACGAGTACCTGCGCCGCCTGCACCGCGAAATGCCCGACGAATACCGCCGCGACTACGAAACCTACAAACAAAAATATGCCCTGTAAAAAAACCGCCTTTGGCGGTTTTTTATTTACATTCCCATGCCGTGGGTCTTCATTCGTTTTTCGAGTTTGGTTCTGATGACCAAGAAGCAGCCCAGGTGGACCAGGAAGGTCATGAACCACGACAGGGGGTATGATATGTACAAATTCTGTATCGTGTGGAACTGCTCCGCTCGGAACACGGTGAATATCCACATTATCCTGATGCCGCACACGCCGATAAGCGACACGATCATCGGCATCAGCGAGTAGCCCACGCCGCGCAGCGCGCCCACCATGACGTCCATCATTCCGGCGGTGGCCTGGGTCCTGGCTATGATATTCAGGCGGTCGAGGCCCGCGCTGACGACCTCGGGATTCGAGGTGTATATTCCGACCAGCGGCTTTCCGAACACGCAGACAAGATTTCCGAGCAGCAGTCCGACCACGGTCACGCAGACTTGTGCGTATACCACGGTTTTGTTTATCCTCTTCCATTTCATGGCGCCGAAGTTCTGGCTTGTGAACGTGACGGCGGCCTGATGGAACGCGTTCATCGCGATGTACACAAACGACTCAAGATTCTGCGCCGCGGCGTTTCCCGCCATTATTATCGAGCCGAACGAGTTAACCGACGACTGGATAATAACGTTTGAGATCGAGAACATTATGCCCTGGAATCCCGCGGGCAGGCCGATCCTGAATATCGTCAAAAGCTTATCCTTGTCTATTCTGAGGGCTTTGAGGTGAAGGCGTATCGCGCCCTTTTCGCGCATCAAGCAGCGGGTGACCATATACGCCGAAACGCACTGGGATATAACTGTCGCCAGAGCGACGCCCGCCACGTCCATCTTGAATATGATAACAAAGACCAGATTCAGCACAACGTTTATAACGCCGGCTGTTATCAGAAAATACAACGGCCGGCGCGTGTCGCCTATGCCGCGCAGTATGGCGCTGCCGAAATTATATATCATCGTGGCGGTCATGCCCAGAAAATAAATTCTGAGATACAGCACCGCCAGAGGCAGCACCTCTGCGGGAGTCTGCATGAGCTCAAGTATCCACTTGGCTCCGCCCACGCCTATCACAGTAAGCAAAATACCGCTCAGCAGGCTGAGCAGCATCGAGGTATGCACCGTTCTTGTCAGCGCCTTGATGTCCTTGGAGCCGAAAAATCTGGCTATCATAACGTTGGTCGCCACCGACAGACCGATAAACAAATTGGTTATCAGGCCGATGATCGAGGTGTTGGAGCCCACGGCCGCCAGTGAATTGTCTCCGGCGAATTTGCCCACCACCACGATATCCATCGCGTTGAACATGAGCTGAAGCACACCGCTGGCCATAAGGGGCGCTGAATACAGCAGCATCTTTTTGAGTATTGGACCGCTGCACATGTCCATTTCATAGCTTTTTGTATTGGTTTTGTTCAAATCGAACCCTCCAAATTATAGTAATCGGAACCGCACTCAGTCAGAGTTTGATTCCTTCTCGAAATATTCAAGCGCGGCTTTTTTGTCGCGCTCAAGCTGAGCCTCAAGTTCCTTGACGCCGCTGAACTTGACGATCGGACGCAGGAATTTGCGGAACTCGATCTCTATCTCCCTGCCGTACAGATCTCCCTCGTGATCAAAGAGATAGGTCTCGATGCTCGGCTCGTCGGTGCCGACCGTGGGTTTGCCGCCCACATTTGTTATCGCTCGGTGCCACTTGCCGCAGACCTTGGCGCGGGTTATGTACACACCGAACTTTGGAACCACATGAAAATCGGGCAGCCTTATGTTGGCGGTCGGGAAGCCTATGCGGTGCCCAAGGCCCGCGCCGCGCTCGACTCGGCGGGTGACCGAAAAATACCTGCCCAGATACATCGCCGCTTCCTCCATCTCGCCCGAGGCGATCAGCTGGCGTATCAGCGTGCTGGACACGGGGCAGTCGAGGCTTTTGCACTCGGCAATGCGGACCTTGATGCCGTGCTTTCCGCACAGCTCTTTGAGGTTCTCGGTGTTGCCCTTTCCGCGAAAGCCGTAGTGATAATTAAAGCCCGCGCACACAAACTTGGCGTCGAACTTTTCCACAAGATATTTTTCCACAAACTCGGTGTAGGGGATCTTCATATACTCCTGCGTGAACCGCTCGGCGATCACGATATCGACGCCGCGGTCGTAAAGTATCCTGAGCCGCTTTTTAAATAAGTTAACATTTTTTATGTCGGTATTGGTTATCACGCTTTTCGGTATGTTGCGGAACATGTACACCGCGGACTTGAGATTATTTTCACGGGCGTATTTCACGACCGTGTCGACTATCTCAAGGTGCCCCAGGTGCATGGCGTCAAACACCCCGAGAGCGACAGCGGTGTTTTTAAGTCTTAAATTGTCAAGGTCGTGCCGGTTGAACCACTCGTCCTGAGCGTAATATTCCATTATATAAACTCCTTCAGTAAAACGTCTTTAAAATCGTAAATCTGTTATTCTCGCGCTTTGAGAGCGTGAGAAAGTTATCGTTTTCGTCGTAAATTCTGTAAATTCCGCCTTCCTCGGTATTATCGGGCGCGTGGACTTTAACGCCGTTTTTTACCATGGCGGCGGCTTTTGCGCCGAGCGCGACCGCCTTGTATTCCTCAAAGACCGCGTCGGTCGGCGTTAAATACGACATATCGCCGCGCTCCGTCATTTCGGCGATCTCATCCAAAGTGCGGCTTTCGGCGGCCGCAAATCTGCCGCTTCTCGTCCGCTTCAGGCCCGACATATGGGCGAAGCAGCCGAGCTCCTCGCCGATGTCCTCGCAGAGCGTTCTGATATATGTGCCCTTTGAGCATGAGACCCGCATGGAAAATCCGCGAACGCCGTCTTTAGGCTCGCAGTTAATAATTTCAATTTCGGATATACGGACCGCCCGAGGCTTTCTTTCGACCTCAACGCCTTGCCTGGCCAGCTCGTAGAGCTTTTTGCCTCCCATTTTTATCGCCGAATACATGGGCGGCACCTGACTTATATCGCCGATGAATTTTTGCGCAGCCGCCTTTATATCGTCCTCGGTAAGCTCAAACGCGCTCATATCGGCGGTCTTTGTCGGCCGTCCCGAGGAATCCTGCGTGTCGGTGGCGCTGCCCAGAGTGACGCGCGCGATATATTCCTTATCCGACGCGGTCAGCATATCGGCGGCTTTTGTGGCGCGCCCGACGCACATCGGAAGCACGCCCTCGGCGTCCGGGTCGAGAGTTCCGGTGTGGCCGATCTTCTTCGTGCCCAACAGCCGTCTGAGACGGTTCACCACATCGTGGGAAGTCATACCGGGCGGCTTATACACGTTTATTATCCCGCTCAGCTGTGCCATCTTTTATCAAGTTCCTTTGAAAGCTCTTCCACGATCTCGTCAACGCTCTTGTCATACGCGCTGTAGCCGCTGGCGTGACAGTGTCCGCCGCCGCCGAAAACGGCCGCAAGCTCCGCTACGTCAATATACTCGTTCGAGCGCAGACTGACTTTGTATTCTCCGTTCTCGCGCCGCCTTATGTACACTCCGACTTCTATACCCTCAATACTTCCCGGGATATTTACTATCCCGGTCGTCTCCGGTTCGGTTATGCCGGCGCGGCTCATATCCTCGTCCGAAATATAAACCACCGCGGCCCTGCCCCCGCAGATTATCCTGAGCTTTTCCAGAGCGGTGCGCATCAGGCTGTAATATCCGACCGACTTGGTTGTGAACAGCTCACGCGACATGCGCGCGAAGTCTATCCCGATATCTATCAGCGCGGCGGCCGTCCTCAAAGTATTGCCCGTCACGTTGGTGTATTTGAAATTCCCCGTGTCGGTCACAAGGCCGATATAGATGTTTGACGCGATGTCGCGGGTGATCTCCGCGTCCATCTCCCGAAGCAGCATATAGATCAGCTCACAGGTCGATGAGATCTCAGTGAACACCGTGCAGCTGCTCGCGAAGGTCTTATGCGTGATATGGTGGTCTATGGCAACCGTGTTGGGGTGGCTCAAAAACGCGTCCTTATAAACGTCAAGCCTTTGGGCATCGGCGCAGTCAAGCGCCGCCAAAAGGTCGCAGTCCTCGATCTCAAGCGATGGGTCATCGCCTCTGACAACCAGCGCGCTCGCCTGAGCGTCGGACAGCTCGGGCAGAAAAACCCGCGTCCGCTTGCCCATACGGTTGAGCGCGAGGCTGAGCGCGTACGCGCTGCCCATCGCGTCGCCGTCCGGGTGGGTATGCACGAACATACCCACCTTGGATGAATTTTCTAAAATCGGTATAAGCTGTTTAAACATTTAACTACCTCTCAAATCGGTCTACAGGTCCCGCAAGATTTGGCTGATATGAGCGCCGTACTCTATGCTGTCATCCTCCACAAAGGTGAACTCGGGAGTCTGTCTCAGGTTGACGCGGCGGCTGATCTCTTTTCTGATATAGCCGCTCGCGCTCTTTAGCGCCGCGAACGCGTCTTTTTTGACTTTTTCGCCGCCCATAACGCTGATGCCGGCTTTCGCGTACTTTAAGTCCTTGGTTACCCGCACCGATATAACGGATATCATCTGCGGTATCCTCGGGTCTTTGAGCTCGCGTATTATCGACGAAAGCTCTCTCTTTATCTCCTCTGAGACCCTGTCGGTTCTGCTGTAATTTGCCATATATTTTTCCTCCGATTAATTTACTCGGGTTCCACCTGCGCCATAATATACGCTTCGATAACGTCTCCGTCCTTGATGTCGTTATAATTGCTGATGCTGAGACCGCACTCGTAACCGGCGTTGACCTCGCGGACGTCGTCCTTGAATCTCTTGAGCGAGGCGAGCTCGCCCTCGTGGATAACGATGCCGTCGCGCACAACGCGCACAAGACTGTCGCGTCTGATTTTTCCGTCGGTGACATAAGCTCCGCCTATCGTGCCGACGCCCGAGACCTTGAACGTGGTCCTGATCTCCACGTGTCCGGTGATCTCCTCGCGGAACGTGGGCTCCAGCATACCCTTCATGGCCTTTTCTATATCCTCTATCGCGTCGTAGATCACGCGGTACATGCGCAGATCGACATCCGAATCCTCTGCCGCGGCGCTTGCGCCCGCCGTGGGACGAACGTTAAAGCCGACAATAATCGCGTTCGACGCGCTGGCGAGCATGACGTCGGACTCGGTTATGGCGCCAACAGCGCCGTGGATAACCGAGACGCGGACCTCGTCGTTAGAGATACGCTCAAGCGACTGCTTGACCGCCTCGACGCTGCCCTGAACGTCGGCCTTGACGATGATATTCAGTTCCTTCATCTTTCCCGCCTCGATCTGCTCAAACAAGTTGTCGAGCGAGATAGCGGTGTTCGCCGTCAAGCGTTCCTGCTTCTCCTTGAACTTTCGGTTCTCAACGACCGCGCGGGCGCGGCGCTCGTCACTTACGACATAGAACTCGTCGCCGCCCTCGGGGACCTCGGAAAGGCCCAGTATCTCGACCGGTATCGAGGGGCCAGCCTTTTTGACCGACTTGCCCTTGTCGTTGTTCATGGCGCGCACTCTGCCCATCGCGGTTCCGGCGACCACCAGATCGCCCACGCGCAGGGTTCCGTTCTGGACCAGAACGGTCGCGACCGAACCGCGGCCCTTGTCGAGCTGCGACTCTATGACCGTGCCCTTGGCCTTTCTGTCGGGATTGGCTTTAAGCTCCTTCATCTCGGCCACCAGCAGCACCATCTCAAGCAGCTGCTGTATGTTCTGCTTTTTCTTTGCCGAGATCTCTACGCATATCGTGTCGCCGCCCCATTCCTCGGGAACCAGGTTATGCTCCATGAGCTCCTGCTTTACGCGCTCGGGGTTGGCGCCTTCCTTATCTATTTTGTTTATCGCCACGATTATCGAAACGTTCGCGGCTTTAGCGTGGTTTATAGCCTCGACCGTCTGAGGCATGATTCCGTCGTCGGCCGCCACTACCAGTATGGCTATGTCGGTCACCAGCGCGCCTCTCGCGCGCATCGCGGTGAACGCCTCATGTCCGGGCGTGTCGAGGAAGGTTATCTTCTTGTCGCCCACGCGGACGCGGTGAGCGCCGATATGCTGCGTGATTCCGCCGAACTCGCCCTCGGTCACGTTGGTGTGCCTTATGGCGTCGAGCAGCGACGTCTTGCCGTGATCGACGTGGCCCATGACCACAACGACCGGAGAGCGCGGCTTCAGCTGCTCGGGTGAATCCTCGAAGTCATCAAATAGTTTCTCCTCTTCGGTGAGAATTATTTCTTTTTCGTATGTGCCGCCCATTTCCTCAACGATCAGCGAGGCGGTGTCAAAGTCGATCGTCTCGTTGACCGTCGCCATGATACCCAAAAGCATAAGCTTTTTGATGATCTCGGCGGGGGATTTTTTCATCCTGCTCGCAAGCTCGCCCGCGGTGATCTCGTTCGGTATGAGAACATGGATCGGCTCTTCTTTTTTCTTTTTCTTTTCAACCTTTTTGAAAACGTTTTCGGGCTTGCGCTTCTGCTTTGTGCTGTGCTGCTGGCGCTGCTGCTGTTTCTTTTTCTGGTTTATCTTCTGCTTTTTGTCGCCCTGCTTAACGTTTTCGGGTATAAGCTCTTCTATTTTTTCATCGTCTATGCGGTCAAGATCGACGTTGTTGACTCTGGTATCGACCGTTCTGGTCTTTCTGCCGATCTCGATCTCGGTCATGGGCGCGAAGTCGCGCTCCACCTCCTGAGTCTCGCCTTTGTCCTGCTTCTTGCGCAGAGGCTGCTCCTTTTTGACCTTCTTCTCTATGACAGAGAAGTTTTTCGCCATATTTTTCTGGGTGAGATACTCAAAAATCACGTCCAGCTCATACTCGTTTAAGGCGCTCATGTGATTTTTGGTCGAAACGCCGTAATCGTGCAGTATTTTCACGATATCCTTGCTCGGAAAACCGAAGATCTTGGATAACTCATAAGCTCGTATTTTTTCCATTATTTACATCAACCCTTTCTGCTAACTCTTTTATGCGCTCCGCGAACCCTTTGTCCGTTACCGCGGCCGTCACCGCGTATTCTCTGCCGATCGCGGCTCCGAATCGGCCGCGTCCGCAAAGAGTGATGATCGGGATCCCCCTGCTTTTGCACATATTCCTGTATTTTTTGACGGTATTTTCAGAGGCGTCGTCGCTCATCAATACCAAACACGCCTTGTTTCTCTTTAAGGCCTCGGCGGTCATTGCGTCTCCCGCCGCCAGCTTTCCGGCTCTCACGCAGAGCCCTATAAAACCAAGCAGATTTTTAAATTCGCGCGTTTCGGCGCTATCCATTATCGACCGCCTCCGCTCTCAGCCTGTCGTACAGCTCCGGCTCGATCCTGCGCCGAAAGCTCCGCTCGAGGACTTTTTTTCTTTGGGCGTCGGGCAGGCAGCCGCCGCATATATACAGTCCGCGGCACTGCGCCTTCTGCTCTTTGTCAACGCAGATGCCGCCGTCCGCGGTTTCCACAATGCGGATGAGCTCCCGCTTTTCAAAGCGGCCCCTGCACGCCGCGCACATTCTTATCGGCATTATTTATCCCTGCCGAGTATCTCGGCGACCTCGCTTTCCATGTCCTCCTCGGACGAAACGGTTGTTTCGCTCTCCTCGCCTATCTGCTCGTCGGGCAGAGCGCTGAGGTCTATCTTCCAGCCGGTGAGACGCGCCGCCAGGCGGACGTTCTGACCCTCGCGGCCGATGGCGAGCGAGAGCTGGCTCTCGGGCACCACTACCTTGCACATCTTCTCGTCGGGCAAAACGCTTATCGAAACGACCTCCGCCGGGCTCAGCGCGTTTGACACGAATTCCGCCGGATCGTCGCTGTATCTGATTATGTCTATCTTCTCGCCGCGCAGCTCGTCGATTACGTTCTGGACCCTCATGCCCTTGGGGCCGATGCAGGTGCCGACCGGATCGACGTTATTGACCGTGGACGCGACCGCGATCTTTGACCTGGAGCCCGCCTCGCGGGAAATTCCCTTAAACTCGATAATTCCCTGGGCTATCTCCGGGACCTCAAGCTCGAAAAGACATCTTACCAGTCCGGGATGCGAGCGCGAAACGACCAGATGCGCGCCCTTCACGCTGTCAGCTATCTCCACGACAAACACCTTGTAGCGCTCTCCGACCTTGTAATTATCGTGCTTTACCTGCTCGTTTGTCATAAGCACCGACTCGGTGCCGTCGATATCCAGCATAACGTTTCTGCGGTCGATCTTTCTGACAATCGCGTTGGCGATGTTGTTCTCACGGCCGCTGTACTCGTCTACCATCTTTTCTCTTTCGGCCTCGCGTATCCTCTGAAAAACGACCTGACGCGCGGTCTGAGCCGCTATCCTGCCGAACGACGAGGGGGTCACCTCGAACTCCACAACGTCGCCCACCTCGTACTCGGGCTTTATGTCGCGGGCGTCGAGCACCGATATCTCGGTTTCTCTGTCCTCAACTTCCTCAACCACATTTTTTCTCGCGTAGATCTTTATTTCGCCGTCCTCGGAATACTTTACGTTTATATCCGAGACCGCACCGAAATTCTTTTTGTAGGCGGAGATCAGCGCGCTGGACAAAGCGTCAAGCACGATATCCTTGCTTATGCCTTTTTCCTCCTCGATCTCATCCAATAAGTTAAAAAGCTCTGAACTCATTTTTCTGAAACATCCTCTCTTTATTTAGTTTTGCACGGGCGGCATTAGGCTAAAAGTCAAAGTGAATATTGGCTCTCGCCGCGTCCGTCCTCGGTATTGTTATTTTCTCACCGCCAATGTCAACGGTTAAATTATTTTCATCATCTATCGAAACCAGCGTTCCGGTGAGCAGCTTGCTCCCGTTTACCGCCTTGTACAAATGAATGTCGACCGTCTCGCCGACCGCCTTTTCAAAATGCTCTCTGTGGCGCAGCCGCCGCTCTATGCCCGGCGACGACACCTCGAGATAATAATTCTGGGGTATAGGGTCGCGCTTATCGAGGATCTCGCCGATCTTCCGCGAATAATCCTCGCACTCGTCAATGCTGATTCCGCCCGGCTTATCCAAAAAAATTCTCAAAAAGCGGGAGCCGCCCTCCTTTGCGAACTCCACATCGTAGATCTCAAGTCCGCTGTCCGCGGCGGGCTTCTGCGCCAGGTCATAAACGATTTTTTCGGTTTTGCTTAATTGCATAATACCAACCTTTCAATACTAAAGAGTGAGGTCTCCCTCACTCTTTAGCCGATATTCTACATACAACATATCTATGTTACCACATAACCCCGGATTTGTCAAGGGTTTTTAAAGGAATTTTTTGAAAAGTCCTTCTTATCCGCGCTTTTCTGTCAGCTTTTTCAGCTCCTCCTGGAACGTTTCTATGTCTTTAAACTGCTTGTAAACCGAGGCGAAACGCACATACGCCACCTCGTCGATATCACGCAGCATTTCCATGACCATCTCGCCGATCTTTTCGCTCGACACCTCGCGCTGGAGCGTGTTATGGAGCCTGCTCTCTATCTCGCTCACCATGGCGTCCACGGTCTGCATCGGCACGGGACGGCTGGCGCACGCGCTCAGAATTCCCCGCTCCAACTTGTCTCTGTCAAAGCTCTGTCTTGACTTGTCCTTCTTCACAACGATTATCGGAACGCTTTCCACCTTCTCGTAAGTGGTGAAGCGCTTGCCGCAGTTTAAGCACTCGCGCCTGCGTCTTATGGCCGTGCCGTCGTCTGTCGAGCGCGAATCCACGACCTTGCTGTCACATGAACCGCAATACATACAACGCATATATATCCTCTCCCTGTCGGTATTTACTAACCGTATTTTAACACAAACATTATATATTATGAGATTTAATTTGTAAAGTTGTTAACTGATTTGTCACATAAACGTAAACTATTTTTAAATTTGCGGGATATTTTTTATCGTTTGGGAAAAACTGTATTCGGAGGTGATATTATGACGACAAAAGAACTGCTTTACGTTGAGGACGCGCTCGGCCACGAAAAATTTTTCGAGACCAACTGCCGCGCGCTGGCAGGACAGCTCAGCGACCCCGAGCTTAAAAGCTACGTAAATAAACTGGTGGAGCAGCACAGAGAGACTTTTCAGAATTTTTACGGACTTCTGGGCTGATGAAAGAAATTTTAAAAAGGAGTGAATTTTATGAGCGATTCCACACAAAACAACATGACAGACAAAGACCTGATGGAAAACATTTTGCAGCTTGAAAAAGGCGTGTGCGACCTGTTTATGCACGGAACGATCGAGTCGTCGACCGAGGACGTGCACAAGGCGTTCTGCACCGCGCTCAACAGCTCGCTGGCGACGCAGGACACCATCTACAAAAGAATGGCCGAAAAGGGCTGGTACCCCTCCGAGCAGGCTGAGCAGTCGAAGATCGACGGCGTAAAACAAAAATTCGAGCGTATGTCCGCGTAAGCAATAACGACAAAATCGGAAATTTGACCAATAAAAATAACTCGTGCGCAAAATATTTGTTAAATATTCGATTGAATTAGGTTGACAAATCGTTTTAAAGGTTGTATAATATTTTCATGAGCAAAGGCGCTCACCTTTTTTGGTGAGCGCCTTTTGTTTTGACCGTTTGGGGTTTTCAGAGAGGTTCTGTATACCGCTAAACAGAGCCGACAAATGTATTATTTTATACACTTTCTCCTTTACAAAACAATTACCAAACAAATATGTGCCCTCAAACGGTCTGTATTAAAAGCGCTTCCGCCTCGGCGGAGGCGCTTTTAAGCAATTTATTAATCAAATATCTTGTAATAAATCTTCAGCCAATCTCTCACTATGCGGCTTTGGGAATATGTCTCGATCGCGCGCTTGTACGCCTCAAGAGTGGTGTTTCGGAACACGCCGCCCCTTGATATCTCATAGTGGTTGCTTTTTGAATACTTATTCGTGTCAATGGCGTAGCCGTATGTAAAATACCTCTTTGTCTGCCTAAGCACCTCGTCGTTAAAGTATCCGCCCGGATATGAAATGGCGGTGACGTTTTTCCCCGTCGCCTTTGCCAGATTGGCGCAGGATTCCCTGAACTCGCCGTCAAGCTCTTCTCCGCTCATCGACGCCAGGTCAACATGGTGGGCGGTGTGGCTCTGCACGCTCACATATCCGCTCTTAGCCATCTCCCTTATCTGCTCGGATGAAAGATAGCCCTCTTTGTCTATATAATCACCCACCATAAAAACCGTTGCTTTGAAATCGTATTTTTTAAGCAGCGGATAAAGCTCGGTATAGCAATCCTCGTATCCGTCGTCAAACGTTAGGATCACGGGCTTGCGCGCGCTGTATGCCTTCTCGTATTCCTCGGCGAACAGTGTTGTGTACCCGTTCTGCTTTAAGTAGTCGAACTGCTCCTCGAGCTGCGCCGGACGGCAGTAGAGATTCTCGTCGCCCGTCCGCGGCTCCTCGGCAATACAGTGGTACATCAGCACCGGTATGCCGGGTTCCAGACAATACGGTACCAGAAAAGCCGCCAGCAGCGCGACAACTATCAGAATAATTATGACCCTGCGCCGCTTTCTTCTTTTCCTTTTTCTGAATCTGTTCATAAACCCCTCGCGCAAGCGCCGGCAAAAGACGCCGGCGCTTGTTCTTCTCGCATTATTTATTTAACGACCACGTTTATCAGCTTTTTGGGCACCGCGATGCACTTTATGATCTGCTTGCCCTCGGTCAGTTCCTTGATACGGTCGTTGCTCATGGCCAGCTCCGTCATTTCCTCGCGGGTCAGGTCGGGGCTGATCATTATTTTGTCTCTGATCTTGCCGTTGATCTGGAGCACGATCTCGATCTCGTCAACGACGAGAGCCTTCTCGTCGTACTCGGGCCATTTCTCGACCGCAAGATTCGAGGTCTTGCCGATCATCTCCCACATCTCGCACGCGATATGCGGCACAAAAGGCGAAAGCATAACGATAAGCGATGTTACGGCCTCGGAAACGACGGGCTTGTTTAAGCCGTCCTTAGGCGTGTGCTCTTTATAGTAATAAAGCGCGTTGACCATCTCCATAATGGCGCTTATCGCCGTGTTGAAGCTGAATCTGTCGCAGTCGGCGGTCACCTTTTTGATCGCGCCGTGGACCGCCAGACGCAGTTTTTTCTCATCGGCCGTCAGGCTTTCGGCGTCGGGCTTCTCGTCGGTCACGCAGTCCTTAAGGTCCTCGACCGCTCTCCAAACTCGGTTCAAGAATCTGTATGAACCCTCGACCGCGGTGTCGTTCCAGTCAAGGTCGCGCTCGGGCGGAGCCGCGAACATGATAAACAGACGTGCCGTGTCGGCGCCGTATTTATCCACGATCTCCTCGGGGCTCACAACGTTGCCCAGAGACTTTGACATCTTGGTTCCGTCCTTGAGCACCATTCCCTGAGTCAGCAGGTTCTCAAAGGGCTCGTCGCAGCTCACATAACCGAAGTCGTACAGCGCCTTGGTGAAAAATCTCGCGTAGAGCAAATGCAGTATGGCGTGTTCAACGCCGCCTATATACTGGTCCACGTTCATCCAGTAGTCGGTCTTGGCTTTATCAAACGGCATTTCGGTGTTGTGCGGGTCGCAGTATCTCAGATAGTACCACGACGAGCAGACGAACGTGTCCATCGTGTCGGTCTCGCGCTTGGCGGGGCCTCCGCACTTGGGACAGGTGGTGTGAACGAATTCCTCGCACTCGCTGAGAGGCGACTGGCCCTGGCCCGTGAACTTGACGTTCTGCGGCAAGATGACCGGAAGCTGATCGTCGGGCACCAAAACCTCGCCGCATTTGTCGCAGTACACGATCGGTATCGGCGCGCCCCAGTAACGCTGTCTGGAGATCAGCCAGTCTCTTAGGCGGAAGTTGACCTTGCCGCGTCCGATACCGCGCTCCTCGAGGCATTTGGTTATGGCCTTGATGGCGTCTTTGTTGTTCATTCCGTTAAACTCGCCCGAGTTTTCCATAATGCCCTCGGCGGCGAATGCCTCGGTCATGTCCTCGGACTTCATGTTTTGACCCTCGGGCTGAATAACGATCCTTATCGGCAGATCATATTTTTTGGCGAACTCAAAATCGCGCTGGTCATGAGCGGCAACGCCCATAACTATGCCGGTGCCGTAGTCGAGCAGCACGTAGTTTGCCAGATACAGCGGGATCTTGTCTCCGGTGAACGGGTGTATCAGATACGTTCCGCTGAACACGCCCTCTTTTTCGGTATCGGTGGCGGAGCGCATGATCTCGCTCTGGTGCTGCACTTTTTTTATAAACGCGCGGCACTCGGCCTCGGTCTCTTTTCCTGCTATCAGCTTTTCTACCAGCGGATGCTCGGGCGCGATAACCATGTAGCTCACGCCGAATATCGTGTCGGGTCTCGTGGTGTATACAGTCAGCGTCTCGTCGCTGCCGTCTATCTTGAAATCTACCTCGGCGCCCTCGCTGCGGCCTATCCAGTTGGTTTGCATGGACTTTACTTTATCGGGCCAGCCGCCCAGCTTTTCTATATCGTCAAGCAGTCTCTGGGCATAGTCGGTGATCTTAAAGAACCACTGCTCCAGGTCTTTTTTGCCAACCTCGCTCTTGCAGCGCTCGCACTTGCCGTTGACGACCTGCTCGTTTGCCAGCACCGTCGCGCAGGACGGGCACCAGTTTACGTACGACTTCTTCTTGTACGCCAGACCGTGCTTGTAAAGCTGAGCGAACATCCACTGCGTGAACTTGTAGTAGTCGGGCTTGGCCGTGGCTACCTCGCGGTCCCAGTCGTAGCTGAAGCCCAGACGCTTGAGCTGCTTTCGCATGTTGTCTATGTTCGACCATGTCCAGTCCGCGGGGTCCGCGCCGTGCTTGATCGCCGCGTTTTCGGCGGGCAGTCCGAAGCTGTCCCAGCCCATTGGGTGCAGCACGTTATAGCCCTGCATTTTTTTGTATCTGGCCACAACGTCGCCGATGGAATAGTTCCTCACGTGGCCCATGTGCAGGTTGCCCGAAGGATAGGGGAACATCTCAAGCGCGTAGTACTTGGGTTTATCGGTATCCTCGGTGATGTCGAACTCTCCGGTCTCCTGCCAGATTTTCTGCCATTTTTCCTCAATTGTTTTAGAATCGTACTTCAAAATCAAATCCTCTTTTCTTATAAATTTACGAAATTAAATCCGAGATGTCAACTTTCACGCCGTCTTTCCAGATCCTTTCAAGGCCGTAGAACTCTCTTGTTTCCTCTCTGAAAATATGCACAACCGCGTCGTCGTATCCCAGAAGGATCCACTGAGCGGTGCGATAGCCCTCCTTGTTGGTGGGGGTTATGCCGTCCTTTTCAAGCTCCTCCTCCAGATTGTCGCACAGCGCCTTGACCTGGGTGTCGGAGCCGCCTGTGACGATTATAAAATACTCGGTCATGGTCGTGAGGGCGGATATGTCGATGACCTCGATGTCGCGGCCCTTTTTGCCGTCGAGTATCTTGACTATTTTGTTTACAACTTCATTCTTGCTGGCCATAGCCTTCTCCTTTCAATTTTATGTATTCGCGCATGCGCGTTTTAATGCCTGAAATTCTCGTCAATAAGCTCCTCGGTCTTATCCTCGTCGCAGATAAAATACGAGACTCCGCCGCGGTAGTCCGAATCTCCGGGAAGCTGGTATATGCCGATATTCTTTCTGCCTATCTTAAACACCCGAAGCATCAGCTGCCGCACCTCGCGGTTGTTGAGGTCGGTGGTGGTGTTTTTCATCACCGCGCTGTACAAAAACGGCGCCTTCAGCACTCCGATCGGGCTCATGGCCTTTTTCATGACCGCCGAGTAAAACTCCGCCTGAGCCTTGTTGCGGTCTATGTCACCCATCGGATAACCCGTGCCGTCGTCGTTCTTTCTGAACCGCATGAACATCATCGCCTTCTCGCCGTTGAGCCTCTGCCGTCCGGCGTCAAGTTCGATCGTGAGCCCCTGCACGGGATCGTGGTAGTTCATGTTGACCGGCACGTCTATAGTCACGCCGCCGAGAGCGTCCACTATCTCTTTGAACGCGTCAAAGGTTATCGTGGCGAAAAAATCGGTATAAAGTCCGGTAACGCTCCTGACCTCTTTTTTGAGAGTGTCGATGCCCGAAAAATAGGCCGAGTTGATTTTTTTATCGTTCCTGTTGTTGCTCACCCGCGTGTCGCGCGGGATCTGCAAAACACTCACTTTGTTGTCGATCGTGTTCACCTGGACCATGAGTATAAGATCGGTCCTGTAGCCGTCCACGTCCACGCCCGCCACCAAAATATTGGTAACATCGGTCAGGCGCGACGGCGCGTTGTCTCCGATAAACGTCCGTCCGGCAAAAAAACCGATTACGATAAACGCGATCAGCACAACCGCCGACAATACTCTGACAAAAGGTGATTTTCTTCTCATGTTACGTCTCCTTGAGCGCGTCTTTTATCCGCGTTTCATAATCAGGTCGTTGCGGGCGTGCATCGTGTCGGGGTGAATAACAAGCCCGCGGCGTATAAGGTCCTTTATCGTCTCGTCGATACCGTGGATGATCGCCTCGTCTATATTGTCGTACGCTGTTTCACGCAGCTCTTTTACCCCGTCAAAATCACGGTTAGGCTCGATATAGTCGGCTATGTAAATTATCTTGGTCAAAATACGCATGCCGCCCTTTCCGGTGGTGTGGTACTTCACGGCGTCAAGTATCTCGGGATCGTATATCCCGAACTTGCGCTGCGCGTCGCAGGCGCCCAGAGGCCCATGAAGTATCTTCGGCATGATCCGCGACATTGAGTCAACAGCCACGCCGTACTCGGTTTTTAGTATCGTTTCCATTTCCTCGGGCGGATACTCTTTGGCGCAGTCGTGGACCAGTCCCGCAAGATACGCCTTGGCGGGATCGGCGCCGTACCTGCGCGCCAGCTTTTCCGCCTCGCCCGCAACGCCGAGCGAGTGCACGTAACGCTTTTTGCTGAGGATCTTTCTCAGTTCCGCCTTAATGTCGTCAATACCGATCGCGCTCAGTTCTTCCGCCATTTTATCCACCTCCGTAAAGCCCGTGTCTTTTTATATATTCAATAACGCTGTCATGCGTAAGATATCTGATCGACTCCCCCGCCGCCAGCTTCCGCCTCAGCATGGTCGACGAAACTCCTATAAGCGGGATCGAGATTCTTTCTATCTTCGCGCCGAAAGCTTCGGTCAGCTCGCTGATCTTTTTGTCGATATCACTTTTTTCAAATCCGGGCCGCTCCGCCGCGGCCACCGTGCACAGGCCAAAAATAACGTCGGGGCTGTACCACTTTTCCATATAGTCAAGCGAGTCGGCTCCAACCAAAAAATACAGCTCCGCATCCTTATACTCCCCGCCTTTAAGCTGCGTCAGGGTGTCCGCCGTGTAGCAGGTCCCCGCGCGGCTGATCTCAATATCCGACAATTCAAAATCCGGATTGCTTTCGATCACGGCTCTGAGCATATTGAACCTGTGGCGGCTCTGCGCCTCGCCCGACGCGTCTTTATATACGATATTGCCGTTGGGAATAAAAACCACCTTGTCAAGGCCCAGCTGCTCGAGAGCCGCCTGTGCGATCACAAAATGTCCGAAATGGGGCGGATCAAAAGTTCCGCCCATTATTCCGATTTTTTTATTTACGCCTTTTTCCATAAGCCGCCTTTATTAGTAAACAACCACTTCGGTCACATCCGTGTCGACCGTCTTCGCCTTTTTGCCGTCGTCGCGGGTGCGGAACAGCTCAAACGCGGAATTGCCGCCGTTGCTGTTATAGTAAACTATGTCGCCGTTATTCTTGAGCCCGTATGAGCTTACTCCGTTAACGACCTCGCGGGTCTTGCCCTTGTTGCTGACGCAGTACACGTCTCCGGTCCTGGTCTCAAGGCTGTAATTTTTGGCGTATACAGTGTAATTTCCGTTCTTGTCAAACGTGAACGCTCCCGCGCCGACCTCGTCTGCGAGGGCGGTGATCTTTTCGCCGCTCCACGCGTTCAGGTTCACAAGGTTCCATGTAATGTCGTAACCGTCGGCGTATCTGATGACTTGTCCGTCGGGGGTTATATCGCAGGAATGAGCCGTGTCGCTGATCTTGGTGTCGCTTCCGACAACTCCGTTGGTGATCGCGGCGGAGAACAGCGCTCCGCATTCTCTGGCAATGTCATAGCCCTGAATGAACGCGGCCTTTGTGAAATCGTCGTTTATGTCAAACTGAACGACTCTCTTGTGATCCTCGTCGTCAAGCACGGTGATGTTCTGCGCCAGGATCTGACCCTCGGTGCCCGAGAGATTAGCGTAATAATAATCAAACGCCGTACCCTCCGCGTTGGCTTTTCTGAAAACGACCGCCTGCTCGTCGGAACTCATCGAAACCAGCTCGGTCAGGCTGTTTGAAAGTTTCTCCTTCTCGCCGCCCGCCAGACTGACGTAGTAGAGCGACTGATAATATTCCTCGGCCTCACCGTAGGTTCCGCCGGCGTACATTCCGTCGGACGCAGCGCAGAATATGGGCTCGCACCTCGAACCGCCGGTTATCATGACCTTCTCGTCCGAGTCTGCCTTTTCGAGATACAAGTCAAAGCATTGGTTCTCGGAGTTGTAATTCTTGGCGTATACAACGGCCTTGCCGCTCGGATTTGTGCCGAACACGTCATAAACATCGGAATCAACGGCTTTTGTCCCTGTAACGACGCCCTTGTCGACCGTCGCCATGTGGAGATTGCCCACGTTGTACTCGCTGTTATACTCGTTTATATAGAGCAGGCTGTTTGTGTTCTGTCCGAACACGAAATGCTCGGGCAGGACCCCGGGCGCCAGCTCCGAGGCGGTCTTTGTGACAGACGACCAGAACCAAAGGGTTCCGCCGTTTCCGAACTTGTCGGCGCCGGCCAGATACATAACGCCCGTTCCGTCGTCCGAGACGAGGAACTTGGCGTACACGTCGTCGGCTATCTTGACAGTGCTCTTTCTCTTTCCGTTTTGGGTATAGTTAAGCGTGCCCTTGCTGTTGTTAAAGTCCGCGTTATCTATAAAATACGTGCCTGTGCCGTCGGCCGTGTACGTCACTATATCCTTCTCACGCAAAGGATAAAATACCGGCTCGGGCGTGGGAACAGCTTCCTCGTCCTCGTCGTCATCGTTCCTCCTTGGCGGAGTGGCCGTGGGCTCTGCAGGCTCAACATACTCGCTTGAAACAAAATTGCCGCTTACCTCAAGTTCCTTGCCGTCGTACGCTGAAAACAGAGTGTTGCCCTTGGCGTAGACCGTGGGTGTCTCGGGCATCTCGACCGTGACTTTTGTCGCCATGTTCACCGACGCGATGACCACCGCGATAACCAGGACCGCCAGAATACCGCCCGCTATCAGGCCGGCCTTTGGCGACGGCTTGAATTTTTTGCGGCGGCTCTTTGACGCTCCGCTTTCGCGCGTCTTTGCCGCTCCTTCGGTCCCGGGTCTTTCACCGCGGGGCTTACGCTTGTCCGTGCTTCCGGATCTGACGGATCTTTCTGATTTTTTCTGCTGCTTGCGCTCGCGTTTTTCTTTCCTGGCGAGACGTGCAGCCTCAAGCGCCTTGATCTTCTCGTCGTCGGTCATGTTGGCAAAGCTGTCGTCGTAGCGGGCTTCCCGCTTTTTGCGAAGTTCCTCGTCTATCTGATATTTATTTTCCTCGGGCGCGCTGTCCGAGAACATTTTCGAATATTCCTTGTCAAAATCGTCGCCCGATTTTTTCGCCGCCGCATCCGAACCCGCCGCGGCTGCGCCGCAGTTGGGACACACCTTTGCACCCTCGGGGATATCGGCACCGCATTTTCCGCATTTCATAATCGCTTGACCACCTTTCGCGGCGTCAAAAATAACGCCTGTTTTTCAGATTAATAATAGTTATATAGTAATAATTTTACCACATTAAAAGACAAAAAACAACTGTTTTGTGAAAATTTATTAAATTTTTATTTTTCAGGGATCTTATAAGTAAAAATCAGACTTGCTGGCCTGTAACATATTCTTAATTTGAAAAAAATGTAATATTGTGGTATTATATTTATGGTAGCAAAACTGCAAGTGCGGAATATTCCGTGCGGAGAAACACTTTGATGTAAATAAAATATGTCAATTTAAAAGGCAGACATAGAAACGTAAGGACGGTTGGTCGCTTCTTCTTTGCGAAACATAATTGTTTCAGCTCACGAAGGAGGATGATGCCTATGAAATATTGGGCTTTAAAAGCAGCAGTAATGTTGTTTGTTGTCGCTATAATACTTATAGCGTTTGCACCTGTGGTGCAATAAAAAACAGCCGATCCGAAGTTTGGACGCCAAGGATCGGTTGTTTATCAAACAAATCTGAAGCGGCCAAACCGTTTTTACGCTCTGCCGTTTCTCTTTCTACAGACAATTATATATGAATATTTCATATTTGTCAAGAGCTTTATTATTTTTTACTCTTTTTTCAGCTTTTCAACCAGTTGCTTTTCGGCGTCGGTCAGGTTCGCGCGGCTCAGCATGCCGCGGCGCTTTTTAAAGGTGGTCCTTATAGCCTGTTCGCGCTTCCACGCCTCGATATTTTTATGGTGGCCGCTGAGCAGGACCTCGGGCACGCGCTTGCCGCGCCAGACCTCGGGACGGGTATACTGCGGGAACTCGAGCAGCCCGCCGTAATGCGACTCCTCGGAAAACGCCTCCTCGGACTTGAGCACTCCGGGCAGCAGCCGCGCCACGCAGTCCACAAGCGCCATTGCCGCGATCTCGCCGCCGGTCAGCACAAAGTCGCCCAGCGATATCTCGGCGTCGACTATCTCGTCAAGCACCCGCTGGTCCACGCCCTCGTAGTGGCCGCAAAGTATCACGATATGCTCGTATTTTTTCGCTATGCGCTTTGCCATGCCCTGCCTGAGAGTTTTTCCCTGGGGCGACATATACACCGTGAACGGCTTATGTTCAAGGCCCGCGGTCACGCTCTCGTATGCCAAAAATATCGGCTCGGCCTGCATTATCATGCCCTGGCCGCCGCCGTATGGATAGTGGTCGACCCTTCTGTGCTTGTTAAAAGCAAAGTCGCGTATCTGCACAAAATTCAGCTCGATAAGGCCGCTCGCGGCGGCTCGGCCGATTATGCTGCCGCCCAGCACAGCCTCAAACATTTCGGGAAACAGAGTCAGTATGTCAAACCTCATTCGTCGATCAAGCCTTTCATCAGGCGGACGACAATATATCCGCCCTCGATATTTGTCTCAAGTACAACGCTGTCGAGCACCGGGATCAAGATCTGCTTTTTATTAAAAGTGTTTTTAAGCACGTACACGTCGTTGCTGCCCGTTTTGATCACGTCGCCGACCTCGCCCAGCACGCGGCCGTTTTCCTCGCGGACCTCAAGGCCCAAAATATCCGCCACAAAGTACCGTCCCTCGGGCAGAGGCATGTCCTCGCGGTTTATATGCACGATCTTGTTTTTGAGAAGTTCCGCCGCGTTCATGTCGTCGACTCCCGCAAGCTTGACTATCTGGCAGGTTTTGTGGTACCTGTTGCGCTCGATCTCATACTCTTCGCCGTCTATTATAAGATACTCAAGCTCGTCAAACACATACGGGTCATCGCACCAGGGCTGTATCTTGACTTCGCCGCGTATCCCGTGCGTGTTTACAAGCTTGCCTATTTCAAGCATATCGTTCATAACATTCTCCTTAGATAACCGATAATAAATCAATAAAAATTCAGACATCCGCTGCGCGCGGACATCTGAACCTGGCCGTGTTTAAATAATGTCAACAACCACTTTTTTATTCACGCGGTTGCCGGCACTTTTGATTACGGTTCTTATAGCCTTGGCGATCCTGCCCTGTTTTCCGATGACCTTGCCCATGTCGTTCTCGGCGACATGAAGCTTGAGGACGGTCAGGTTTTCCTTTTCGACAACCTCGACCTCAACCGCGTCGGGCTCGCTCACCATGGATTTGGCTATAAATGTCAGCAGTTCTTTCATACTGATTCTCCTTTTTGCCGTAAGCTTTAACTAATCAATAATGCCCTTATTCTTTAACAATCTTTTAACGGTGTCGGTGGGCTGAGCGCCGTTTTTGATCCACTTCTGGATCTTCTCCGCGTCAAACTCTACCGCCGCAGGCTCGACCATCGGGTTGTAGGTTCCTACCTGCTCGATAAATCTGCCGTCTCTGGGAAATCTCGAGTCCGCGACTACCACGCGGTAAAACGGATTCTTCTTTGCGCCCATTCTCTTTAAACGAATTTTTACTGCCATTTTTTAAATCCTCCAAAAAATATATATTTATTTAATTAATTTTACAAATTTTTTCTAAATCAAGCCTAGTCCCCGGTTCCTATTCCCCAGTCCCTACATGAACATTCCGGGCGGGAAGCCTCCGCGGCCCATTTTTTTCATTTTTTTATTCATATTGCCGCCCGAGAGCTGCTTCATCATGCGCTGCATCTGGTCGAACTGCTTGAGCAGCGAGTTGACCTCCACGATCGAGACTCCGCTTCCTTTTGCGACGCGCTCCTTTCGCGAGGGCGTCAGCTTATCTTTAAGCTCCCTCTCGTTCGGGGTCATCGACTTGATTATCGCCTCGATATGCGCCATCTTTTTCTCATCAACCTGAGCGTTTTTTAAGACCTTGGAATTGATGCCCGGAATCATGCCCAGCACGTTCTGGATCGGGCCCATGTTCTTCATCTGCTCCATCTGGTCGAGAAAATCGGTGAACGTGAATCGCTGTGTCCTAAGCTTTTTTTCAAGCTCCTCGGCCTTTTTCATGTCAAGAGCCTGTTCCGCCTTTTCGATCAGGCTGAGCATATCGCCCATGCCCAGTATTCTGGACGCCATGCGGTCGGGGTGGAACTGCTCTATATCGGTGAGCTTCTCGCCCATGCCGCAGAACTTTATCGGCTTTCCCGTGACCGCGCGGACCGAAAGCGCCGCGCCGCCTCTGGTGTCGCCGTCCAGCTTGGTGAGCACCACGCCCGAGATCTCAAGCTCGCTGTTGAACTTATCCGCCACGTTGACCGCGTCCTGTCCGGTCATGGCGTCGACCACCAGAAGTATCTCGGTCGGCTCGGTTTCCGCCTCGATCTCTTTCAGCTCGTCCATGAGCTCCTCATCGATATGGAGGCGGCCCGCGGTGTCTATGATAAGCACGTCGTTCGCGTGATTTTTCGCGTGTTCAAGGCCTCGGCAGGCAATGCCGACCGCGTCGGTCACGCCCTCCTCGGCGTACACGGGAAGCTCCAGCTGTCCGCCGACCACCTGCAGCTGCTTGACCGCGGCGGGCCTGTAGACGTCGCAGGCGCAGAGCAGCGGACGCTTGCCCTGCTTTTTGAGCATACCGCCCAGCTTGGCGGCAGTAGTGGTCTTGCCGGCGCCCTGAAGACCGGCCATCATTATAACGGTCGGGGGCTTGGGCGAGATCGTCAGCTTCTCGGCCTCGCCGCCCATGAGCTTTATAAGCTCCTCGTTTACTATTTTGATCACCTGCTGCGCCGGAGTCAGCGACTCCATCACCTCGGCGCCGCTCGCGCGCTCGGAGACATCTTTGACAAAGTTTCTCACAACTTTAAAGTTAACGTCCGCCTCAAGCAGCGCCAGCTTGACCTCGCGCATGGCGGCCTTTAAGTCCTTTTCGGACACCTTGCCCTTGCCGCGCAGCTTTTTAAAAGTGTTCTGCAGCTTTTCGGATAAGCTTTCAAATGCCATAAATACACCTCGTCTATTAATTCAGACCGTTGATCTCCTGTATTATCATAAGTATGTCGTTTATCTTGTGTTTCATATTATCGGACAGGTCCTTGTTTTCGGGCGACGCCTCGATCTCCTTGATTATCTCGTCGATACGCTCAAGGTCGCCGCGTATGTTTAAAAATTTCGCCGCCAGACCCAAACGGTCCTCGGCGTCAAGCAACGCGCTCTCGGCGCGGATTATGTTGTCGCGCACGCCCTGGCGGGTGATGCCCATATGAGCTCCGATCTCGGACAGAGAAAGGTCCTCGTTGTAATATAGGTCAATGCTCTCCGCCTGACGCTCGGTCAGCAGATTCCTGTAAAAATCAAACAAAAGTGAAATTTTAACATTTTTTTCCATGATATAACACCCGTTTCAATGATCTGCCCGCACAATTTTTAGCGGTGCCACCCATAGGACGCGGGGATACTCGAACGTTTTTATCAAATTATTTCCGCGTATTCTCTATTCCCTAATCCCTATTCCCTACGTTAGTAAAGCCGTTTTGCTTTACAGCTTATATATTTTAAACCATTTACAACAATTTGTCAAGGTTTTTTTGCAAAAAAATTCGGGCGCCGAGCGCCCGATTTTTGTGTGTGCTGCTTAATCGAGGAAGTATACGTTTACGTTGCGTCTGCCAAACTCATAGCACTGAGATCTCGACCAGTAGAACAGATCGACTCTGTGGCCCTTGATGGCTCCGCCGCAGTCGCCGGCGATGGCGTATCCGTAGACATACTTGCCGTCGCAGGACTCGATATACATTTTTGTTCCGTAAGGAATGACGCTGGGGTCAACGGCGATAACTCCGTATCCCATCGGCATACCCGTTGAGGTAACACCCGCCCAGGGACCGTTATCCGCGGGAGACGCGTCATAGGCTGTCGCCTCGAACACTTCCATTTTCGAATAGTTTGTCGGACGGCTCGCGGGGATCTTTCCAACCTGGAACTCCTCCTGAGGAGAATACTCAACGATCTCATCGACCGGCTCGGCGAGAACTATATCGCCGATCCTCTCTCTGGAGACCTCCGCTCCGTCGCTGTACTTAATGCTGTATTTGATCTCTCTCTCTCCGTCCGCGCCGTTTTGAACAACAACTTTGGCGCCCGGCGCAAGAGACGCGTTCTCACGCTCGATAGTGTGATAAGCGATGGGCTCGGTCACGGTAACGATCTGGCTGTTGTCGCTGTTGATCATTATCTCGTCGCCCGACTCGATAACATCGGTCATTCTGGGCGTAACCTGGTCCTCGGAAGCAGTTATTCCCACTTCGGCCAAAACGTCGGCCACCAGCTTCTTGGTTGTGGTGTACTGAGACGAAACGCCGTTGATCGTGATCTTAACGGGCATCGCTCTGTAGATCTCGATAACCGAATCATCGGTAATCTTTTCATTAAGCGCAATATTGGTCTTATCGCCGCTGCCCAGCTCGATACCGTGCTTGTCGAGAACCGTCTGAACGGTCGCGCCTGTCGTCTTAACAGTGATGGGCGCGTTTCCCGAATCATATATGGTAACATTGCTCGGCGTCGCGTACGCGAATCCGCTTCCTACCGCCGCTATAACAGCCGCGCATACGGCCGCGGATATAAAATTGTGGGCTGACAAGCTTAATTTTCTTATCAGTCGTGTAAACATCGAATCACCTCAAATAAAATTTTATCCGGAAAAAACCGGTAAATGTCCTTGTCACTGTTGCTATTATATAGTCTTTCAAAAAATCCGTCAAAAGCCCGAACCCGCTTTAAATTTATTAAAACCGATTTAACCTCAATATTTTTAAAAAATAAATCAATTCCTTGCGTATACTCAAGTTATCTCTGTATTTCTTGCGTTTTCGCAATATTTTTTCGATGGGTCGGTAAATTTGGTTATTGTGCTAAAAGCGGTTTTCTGTTATACTTATTTTATGGCATTATATCAGGAATTTAGCGCGAAAAAACTAATATTTTGCTTTGTAACAAAAATGTAACACAAATGTAACATTGCCGGATCATAGCGCATAAAACCGCCGAAAACGCCGTGATTACGTTGTTTTTAAACTCGTTAGACAAAGAGAGTGCAAACCGTTTTGTGAAATTTGCACAATTAATTTAAAAAAACATTATACAGTTTTAACATATGAATAAAATGTGAATAAACTTGGATAAATATGAATAAAATGTGAACAGATTTAGGAGGCAAATTGCTGTGAAAAAAGCGTCACTTAAAGAAAATGAACGAATAGACGACTTAAATCTGGAGAATTTAACGATAATTCAGAACCCGACACAGTTTTGTTTCGGGATCGACGCGGTGATTTTAGCGGATTTCGCAGCGAAATCAACCAAAAAGAGTGCGAAAGTTCTTGACATGTGCGCGGGAAACGGGATAATAACGCTGCTGCTGACCCACAAATCCGAGGCGGAGCGCATTACCGCTCTTGAGATACAGGAGGATGTGGCCGAGATGGCCTCGCGCTCTATCAGAATGAACGGCCTTGAGGACAGAGCCGAGATGGTTTGTGGCGATCTTAGGCGCGCCCCCGAGATACTCGGCAGGGGCGTTTTCGACAATATCGTGTGCAATCCGCCGTACAAAGAGAGCGGCGGGGGGCTGCGGAGCAAAAATCCGTCGGCCGCCATTGCGCGCCACGAGATCATGTGCAGCCTTGAGGATGTGATAAAGTCAGCCGCCGCGCTCCTGAAACCCCTTGGAAAGCTGAGCGTTATACACCGCCCCGAGCGGCTGGCCGACCTGCTTATATTGATGAAGCAAAACAGGATCGAGCCAAAGCGCCTGCGGGCGGTCTATCCGTCATACAAAAAGGCCGCGTCGATGGTCCTGGTCGAGGGCGCAAGAGGCGGCAGACCAAAGCTGATCTGCGAGCCGCCCCTTTATATATATGAAGAAAACGGCGAATACACCGACGAGATCAATATAATATACGAAAGAAAATAAGGAGAATATCATGGAAAACAATTTCGGAAAGCTGTATCTCTGCCCCACCCCTATCGGGAACCTGGGCGACATAACCGAAAGGACGCTCAGGACGCTTGAAAGCGTTGATCTGATCGCCGCCGAGGACACGAGGGTCAGCGTCAAGCTTTTGAATCATTTTGGCATTAAAAAACCGCTCACCAGCTACTATGAGCACAACAAGCGGGAAAAGGGCAGTTATCTTTTGGACAAGCTCAAAAACGGCGAAAATATCGCGGTAGTGACCGACGCGGGCATGCCGGGCATATCAGACCCCGGCGAGGACATCGTGCGCCTATGCCGTGAAAACGGCATAGAGGTCGAGGCTCTGCCGGGCGCCTGCGCTTTTGCCGCGGCGCTGGTCGCCTCGGGCCTGCCCACCGGGAGATTCACGTTTGAGGGATTTTTGTCGGTAAACAAAAAAAGCCGCCGCGAGCATCTGGAAAGCCTCAAATATGAGACGCGGACCATGATATTCTACGAAGCCCCCCACAAGCTGCCCTACACCCTGCGGGACATGGCCGAGGTTTTCGGCGGCGGACGCGAGATCGTTATAGCCCGGGAAATCACCAAAAAATACGAGGAATATCTGAGCCTGACCCTTGAAGAGGCGGCAAGATATTTTGAGGAAACGCCGCCCAAGGGCGAGTTTGTGCTGATCATCCGAGGCGCCGAGCAAAAGTCCGAGCCCGCGGCCGCGGCGGACGCCGAGGCGCTGATCAAAGCCTGCATGGCGGAAAACATAAAAGGCAAGTCAATAGCCAAAATAGTTTCCGAAGCTTTGGGGATCCCGAAAAACCAAGCCTACGCCATGTATCTTGAAATAAACAAATAAAAAAAGCCGCTTTCGTTTGAAGTGAACCCCAAAGTTTAGACAAAATTTAACATTAAATTAACTAGTAATGAGTTCGGTACTGTACCGGGCTCATTCCGTTTAATTTCATTGATATTCGGTCATTGTTGTAATAATCTATAT
>CANQQJ010000037.1 GCA_947625905.1 uncultured Clostridia bacterium
GTTTTTCTGCTGCCGTAGCAACTTTTTAAGTTTACCACATCTTTTCTGCCTTGTCAAGATCTTTTTTGAATTTTTTTAAAAAATTTTTTGACGCGGTCAAGATTTGGTTTTTAGCGGGCGGATATTATCCGCCCCTACAACCATAGTGATCAGATAAACATACGCGGGTGAGACATAAACGCTTTTCGCCATGCTCTCTCCGCGTATTCGCTATTCGCTAATTACTAATCGCTACGTTGACAGCTTAATTATCTTATCACCTTATTTCTGTTTTGTCAATATACTTTTTACAACTTTTTTCAAAATTTTCTTTTTTTATTGAAATTGCTGTATCGGGCGTTTCCTCGGCGCCCGCGGGATTGTTACTTTCTACTATTTTATTATCCGATCAGCTCGCTTAAAAACGGTATGTTCAAGTTTTCAAACGCTCCGCCCGCCCGAGCGGCGACATTTATTACCAATATATAAAGCAGGAACCCGATAACAAAACCCAGCAGCGCCCTGAACAAAAGTCCCGCGATCGTCCGCCCGATATGCTTCTCTTTGCGGACCGGTTTCGCCCTTTTTTGTTTATACTGCCGCTTTGCCGCTTTTTTCGCCTTGCGGACGCGCTTATCCTCCGCCTCGGGATCGTATCTGTAATACTGTCTTTTGGGCTGAGGCGCGTGCTCGACTCGGCGGTTCACCTCGTCTCGGACCTGTCTGCTGCTTTCAAAGCCGCCGGGTGCGTTTCGGCGAGGATAAACGCGCGTCTCGCCCGCATCGCTTTCTTCGACATATCTCTCACCCGACATCCGCTCCCGCGGCTCGGGCTCCGGATCGGGGAACAGCCGCGAATCCGGTCTTTTTCTCGGAGGTGCCAGCACTGTGCCGCAGTATTTGCAGATGCGCTCGTTATCTCCGACTTCTTTGCCGCAAAATTTACAAATCATAGTGCTTCTCCTTCTCATATAAATCCGCCTATATTATAACACATTTTACCGTTTAGTCAACCCGCCGACAATAATATTTTATTTGACAAGCGTTCGGCGCGCTGATATAATCATTTGTATAAAACCCGAAAGGAGCGCCAAAATGTCCGACAAGATACTTATCGTGGACGACGAGACCGAGATCGCCGACTTGATAGAACTCTACCTTAAAAACGAGGATTACACGGTGTATAAATTCTACACCGCGAAAGAGGCGCTTGACTGCGTAAAAAACACGGACATCGACCTTGCTGTTCTGGACATTATGCTGCCCGATATCAGCGGGTATACTTTGTGCCGCAAAATACGCGAACTCAGCTCCTGCCCCATAATCATGCTGACCGCGAAAGACGGCGAGGCGGACAAGATAACCGGTCTGACCCTCGGGGCCGACGACTATGTGACCAAACCCTTCCGCCCGCTCGAACTGGCAGCCCGCGTGAAAGCGCAGCTTCGGCGCTACAAAAGATACAACTCGCCGCGAGCGGAAGCCGATCCCGATAATATACTCTCGTATCTCGATATCGAGCTTAATGCCAAAACGCACGAATGCGCGCTGGGCGGCAGGCCTCTCGCCCTGACGCCGACGGAATTTTCGATATTGGAAATATTGCTGCGGCGAAAGGGCTGCGTTGTAAGCTCGGAGGACCTGTTCCGCGAAATTTGGAAGGACGAGTATTATACCAAAAACAACACGATCACCGTCCATGTCAGGCACCTGCGCGAAAAGCTGAGCGACAGCGTTGAAAATCCGAAATATATAAAAACCGTATGGGGAGTGGGATATAAAATTGAAAAACAAAAATAGCGCCTATGAATATCTGCGGCTAAAGAAAAAGCTGTATCCGCGCCTTGTCGGAATCGCGGCGGCCGCGTTCCTGATAATTTTCGCCCTATATATTTTAATATGGCGCGGGCGCGGCGGTGACCGGGTCGTTGACGCGCTGCAGAATATTTTGAATATGCCGTACGACAAAGCCTATTATGTCTATCAATACGGGTTCAGGAATTTTTCGGAAATTATCTGGCTGGCGGCCGTGCTTATCGTGTTTGTCGTTTTGCTGCGGATTATCCTGCGCTGGTTCTCAAAATACTTCGATATGACAAACCGCGGTATAGACGCCCTGCTTTCGGACGACGAGGAAATCGAGCTGCCGCCCGAAATGTCTGAGACCGAGCGCAAGCTGAGCGCCGTGAAATCCGAACTCAAACAGCGCGCCCTGGCCGCCGAGCTTGCGAACCGCCGCAAAAATGAGCTGGTCATGTATCTGGCGCACGATATACGCACTCCGCTCACTTCGGTTATCGGATACCTCAGCCTTATGTCCGAAGCGCCGGACATGCCCGCCGGGCAAAGAGCCAAATATGTCAATATCTCGCTTGAGAAAGCGAACCGCTTGGACAAAATGCTCGACGAGTTCTTCGAGATCACGCGTTATAATCTTCAAAATATAGATATCGAAAAAAAGCGGATCGACCTGTATTATATGCTTCTGCAGATCTGCGACGAGCTCTCGCCCGCTCTGTCGGCAAACGGCAACACCGCCGCGGTCGAAGCGGATGAAAACATCACGATCTGCGGCGACCCCGACAAACTGGCGCGGGTCTTCAACAATATTTTAAAAAACGCGGCGGCCTACAGCTTTCCCGATACCGAGATCCTTGTTTCGGCCGTTCAAAACGACCGCGAAACCGTCATTTCCGTTAAAAACAAGGGCAAGACCGTGCCGAAAGATAAATTGCCGCTGCTTTTTGAAAAGTTTTACCGCTCGGACGACTCGCGCGCGTCTGACACGGGCGGCGCCGGGCTGGGTCTGGCCATCGCCAAGGAGATCGTCGCACTGCACGGCGGGACGATCGTCGCCGAAAGCGAGAACGAAACAACGACCTTCACCGTCCGCATACCGACGCAGATCCCCGAAAACTTGTGATCTTAATAATTTCTTATGAAAACCTCAATTAAATATTAAAGTTTGCGCGCCCTTTGCCTGCTATAATAAAAAACGAGCAAAGGCCTTTTTTCGGGCCGTTAAAAATGAGAGGTGCGATCATGAGAAACAATTTCGGAATTAAAATTTTAGTCACGGTTCTTTGCGTCTGCGGCGCGGCGGCTTTGCCGCTGTCTCTGCCGCGCTTGGCGGATATCGACGCGCCGGGCGAGATAAAAGCAAATTTATCATCGCGTCTTGAGCTGTCGGAAACGGACGAAAGCTCCGAGGACGACGCGTGGCAGCTGATTCTTGTAAACGCGGACAACCCTCTGCCCGACGGCTTTCGGCCGGACCTGACCGAGCTCTCGGGCGGGCACAGGATCGACAAGCGCGTCTATCCGCACCTGCAAAAAATGTTCGACGACGCGAGGCAAAAGGGCATACGCCCCGCGATATCATCATCGTACAGGACGGCCGAACAGCAGCAGGAGGAGCTTGACCAAAAAACCGAGGAATATATAAGACAAGGTTACTCCCGCGAAAAGGCGCTTGAGACCGCGAAAAAGTGGGCCGCGATCCCGGGAACAAGCGAGCACCAAACCGGTCTCGCCGTGGACATCACCACCGCCGACGCGTCGGTTCAGGCGGCTGACGTCATTTGGAAATGGCTTGAGAAAAACTCGTATAAATACGGATTTATAAAGCGCTACCCCGAGGACAAGATCGACATAACCGGCATTAGCGGCGAGCCCTGGCATTTTCGCTACGTCGGCCTAAAAGCCGCGAAAGAGATCCACAGGCGCGGTATCTGCCTCGAGGAATATCTTGAAACTTTTCGCAAAAAATAAAACGCCATCGACCCGCGCAGCACCGCATTTTTGCAGCCATAAAAATTTTTCGAAATTTTTTCAAAAAAAGCTTGATTTTTTATTTCATATATGCTATAATTTAAAACTGTCGTAAGAAAACGGCGCTAACTCCCGCAAAACGCCGGCGAAGTGCGTTTTGTGGGAATAAGGAGCAAACCCGCAGCAGGTGAGACTTTCACGCTTGCGCAAAAGCGAATGAGCGCAGGGATTTGCCCACAGGGCTCCCGCAAAACGCCAGCGAAGCGCGTTTTGTGGGAATAAGGAGCAATCGCGAAGCAGGTGAGACTTTCACGCTTGCGTGAAAGCGAACAAGCGCAGCGAATTGCGACGCCGGGGTGTGGCTCAGTTTGGTAGAGTACCTGAATGGGGTTCAGGTGGCCGCTGGTTCGAATCCAGTCACTCCGACCACGTCGCGGCGAGCCAAAAGGCTCGCCGCGATTTTTTTGTAAAAATCGCGGCTTAGCTTTACCGGCTGCCGCTCCTTCTTCGCAAAAGGTCGCGTTCGTATCGGCTAACGCCTTGCAAGCGCGCCGTCTTAACGCCGATTTGCTCACTAACAGCCTTTTGCGATATTGTGCGCTGCGCGCACCTGAAAACCTTTGATTTTGCCGTGTTTTTCACGAAATCCTATAAGAACACCTCGATTTTTAATTCGTATAAACCCGTTTATGTATCGCCGCCGCAATATCGCACATGCGCTATTGCGTTTTTGCTTGAAATATGATAAAATGTCCGTAACAGAAATTTGCGGAGGAGGCGTTCGGCATGAATATTCGCATCGGGTCACGGCGTTTCGCGGCGCTTGTTTTATGCGCAGCTTTATTGCTATGCCGTCTGTCTCCCGCGTACGCGGCAATCGACGTTAAGTGGAGCGCCGCAAAGCTTTGCGACGGCCCGCTCTCCGCGTCCGTATCGGGCACTGAGGACGGACAGTCGCTCATCTTGGCCGTGTATTCCGACAACAGACTCCTCGGCTTAAGCATAGCCGCCGCGCAAAACGGCTCGGCTTCCGCGGAAACAGTAGTCGAAGCGGAAGCGGACACGGCAAAGCTGTTCCTTTGGGATATGGAAACCTTGGCGCCCGCGTGCGACGTGCTGTCAACGCTCACGCGAGAGGACGCGGCCGTGCCGACACCCTCGGCTGCGCCGACTTTAACACCGACGGCCGCAACGACTTTTGCACCCACGGCAGCGCCCACTCCTACGCCAACGGCCTCACCTGTCCCGACGCCCTCACCTGTGCCGTCTTTGGCGCCTACGGCTGAGCCGACCCCGGCACCAACGGCTGTGTCTACATTAACACCATCGACCGAACCGACATTGGCACCCGCGGCTTCACCGCTCCCAACACCTGCGGCTTCGCCAATTCCAATCCCGACGGCTGCGCCTACACCCTCGACAGTGCCGACTTTGGTGCCTGCGACCGAGCCGACACCCGCGCTTTCACCAACCCCGACAGTCGAGCCGACCCCGACTCCGGCCCCGAACATCGACACGTCGAGCGCGCCCGATACCATAGACGAGCTTCGATCCGCTAACGACGCGGCTGTTGACGAGCTTGCGAAGCTTCAAACATTCGACAGCCGCAAGTATGATATTGTAACGCCCGTCAGAAATCAAGGCGGAAAAAATATCTGTTGGGCATACGCTGTTGCGGGGGCGGCGGAAACAAGCGTTCTGCGCGAGGGAATCGACCCGAAAGCGTCAGCCGAGTCGCTCCACTTTAACGAACAACATCTTGCCAACGCCTGCTTAAATCTCGCCCTCGACCCTTTGGGCAACAATCTGCCCGACTATAACGACTTCTTCAGCGGCTGGTACTCGGGTGGTGAAACGCACGAGGCGGTCTACGCGATGCTTCGCTGGAACGCGCCCGCGCAGTTCGCTGCGGACAACACGCGGATAACCAAGCCCGATTATCTGGTTGAAAACGCGATCAGACTTCCCAGCAGTGACAGCGAAGACAACATAAACGCTCTGAAACGCGCGATCATCAAATACGGCTGCGTGGCGGTAAGCTGGGACTGCGGCAACGGCGGGACCCGCTACTACTATAACAACAAAGGCTACGCCGGCAACGGACACGCAAGCGTTATCGTCGGCTGGGACGACAATGTGAATAAAGACCGGTTTTACTTTGACGATATATACAATCCCGCTGCGCGCAACGGCGCGTGGATCTTGAAAAACAGCTGGGGCAAGTCCGCCGGCGCGCAAGGGTACTACTACGTCTCCTACGACGTTCTGCTGTCCAAATGCTACGCGCTCGATATGTGCTCTTCCGATACATACGATAACAACTACTACTATGATTCGTCTGTAATGACAAGCTCGAGCTCGTCGCTGAATTGCGAACGCGCCGCGGCAATGTTTGAAGCGAGGACGGCGTTTGCCGACCGAGAGGAGTTTATTACCGGCGTCAACGTGGCTGTGAACGAAGGCAGCAATTACAAAATCAAGGTGGAAATCTACAAGGACCCGGCTGCCGATTTTATCGACATATACAGTCCGAAAAACGATCCCTCATCCGGCACGCTTGTCGCCGCGGCGGAATCGGATACATTGGCGTACCCCGGAGCGTATACGGTGAAGCTCAAGAAACCGGTGAAATTGGAGCAAAACCAAACATTCAGCGCGGTTGTGGAATTGACTAACGGAGCAAAAGTACGCTTTGTGAGCGATTATGAAAAAACCGACGCCGTTTATCCGGCTAACGATATGACCTTCCGCTGTTCCGACGGCGAATGGAAAAATGTAAGCTATGGCGTGAACTCGAACCAGAAGCCGGTCGCGCAGATTAAGGTATTCACAAAAAACGAAATCCTTCCCGAGGATCAACATAAGGGCAGCGCGCTTCAATACGCGGATATTAGATTTGATCGGCGCAGCGTGCCATATAACAAAGAGGCGCAGCATCCCGACCTCACCGTATATTTTGACGGCGAGCCGCTTGTCGAGGGACAGGATTATACCGTGGATTACCCCGACTCCGTGCGAATAGGACGGTATCGGGCAACCATTACGGGCATAGGCGGTTACAGCGGAAGCCGCAATATTGATTATTCCGTTAAGCAAGCGCAGGCACCGCTTAATAAACCGCCGCGGACAATGGAGGTCGCGGGCGATTACAAGACCTACGCGGAGGTGCCGCTGCCCGAAGGCTGGGTCTGGGGCGACCCGAATATGCTTGTCGCTTCGGGATAGTCCAATTACGTCATATACAAAGGCGAGGACGCGGACTGCTATATAAACACCATGGCCGATGTCCGTGTCGTGCTCAAAAACGACATATAGTTTTATTCTTGCAATAACAAAAAATTTGTGATATAATGCAGGCAATGAGTGCAGACCAAAGGAACGGCGGCGGCTGTTCCGCTCCCTGTAGGCCGGAATAAGGTATAAAGGGGGTGGGGCTTATGGACTACATAGAGATCTTGATGTTAGTGGTTTTTATAATCGCATTGTCGGAACTTGTGAAGAACATAAAGAAATAGCCTCCCTCGTTTGACCCCGTAGGCGGCTATTACTTTTGTAACATCGTTTGCGGAACAGCCAAAGCCGTTCATCTGTACTCAGATTATAACACACTCTGCTTTTCATGTCAAGTTTTTTAAAAATATTTCAAAATTTCAACTCGAATCCCGCCGAAATCTATCTCTGTGCAATTATTTGCACACATACCGTGATATAATGAGTATAACAAATTTGACGGGAGGTTCAAAAAATGTTAATACTCATAGCAATTATTTATTTCGGTTATCAACTGATAAAAGAGACCAACGAGGACATAGAAATGCGGCAGTGGGCGATAAACAAAGGCTACGACTCGTATCCGTCAAACACGGGCCTGAGAGACGTCAGGACAAACAAGCCGTATGTGAGTAAACAGCAAACCGGGCTGACGCCTCACACCTTCACGACCACGACGGGCGAAAAGATGACTTTCTACAAATGATCCCGATCATCCCGCGCAAACTTGCTCGAAAATTGCAAACAGGTTTAGTTAATGATTTTATTGACATTTACGGAGTTTTAATATAAAATAATCATAATGTAACTAAATTGTAATATTCGGAAAGGGGGCGCCGGGCTATGCTCGGGCAGGATATAGGAATAGATTTGGGAACATCCACCGTTTTGGTGTATGTGAAAGGCAAGGGAATAGTTGACCGCGAGCCGTCGGTCGTGGCGGTCGAGTCTCCGGGAGGAAAGGTCATTGCGGTCGGCGCCGAGGCCCAAAAAATGCTGGGCAGAACTCCGGGCAGCATAACCGCGGTTAAGCCCCTTAAGGAAGGCGTTATCTGCGACTATTCCGTAGCCGAAAAAATGATACGGCATTTTATCAACAAAGCGGTCGGCGGCAGCTTCATCGGCGCGTTTATCAAACCGAAGATGATCGTCAGCGTGCCCAGCAATATCACCGAAGTCGAGGAACGGGCGGTTATCGACGCCGGGCTCCAGGCAGGCGCAGGAAAGGTGCAGCTGATAGAGGAACCGTTGGCGGCCGCGCTGGGTGTCGGCATCGATATTGACGAGGCCCACGGCAACGTTATAGTCGACATCGGCGGCGGCACCTGCGACATCGCGGTCATTTCTCTGGGCGGGATCGTTATAAGCGACTCGATCAAGATCGCGGGCGACAGCTTTGACGACGCGATAATCAGATATATACGCAAAAAATACAATGTGCTGATCGGCGAGCGCTCGGCGGAGCAGCTGAAGATCAAGATCGGCTGCGTTTACCGCAGGGACAAGCTTCTCGCAATGGAGGCAAGGGGCCGCAGTCTGGTGACAGGCCTTCCCAAAACGGTACAGATCTCCAGCGACGAGATACTCGAGGCGCTGAAAGAGCCCGCGGGCTCGGTGGTTGACGCGGTGCGTACCCTGCTTGAAAAAACGCCTCCCGAGCTCATCGGCGACATATGCAGAAACGGAATAATACTTACGGGCGGATGCTCGCAGATCTACGGCATGACAAACCTGATCCGCCGCGAGCTCGACATGAAGTCGCGGGTCGCCGACACTCCAGAGACCTGCGTGGTGACCGGCCTCGGCAAAGCCATCGGCCACCCCGAGCTGTTCAAAAGAAAATAAAAAACGGGACGCCGGGGTCGTCGTCCCATACGGCGTTTTGTGCACTATTATTCTAATCACTATTCGCTAATTACTAATCACTACGTTCGTAGGGGACGACGACCCCGGCCGCCCGCGTTGCCTTCCCCTTGAGGGGAAGGCGGGTTTTTGCCAGAACGGGCAAAAAGTCGAATGAGGTGGCAACGCTGCGATTAGGATCCCCCCTCCGGCCCCCTTATATTGTCAAAACCTTTATTTAATAATCATAATCAAAGCTTCCGATCTTCTTTTCCGCGAGCGGAATCATGCCGTCCGCGCTGTTCCAGACATACACCTCGACCGAGTCGACCAAGTTTCCGCCCAAATCAATTATCCTGTTGCTCACCGAGCTTTCGGCGTTAAGCGTCCGGTTGGCCGGGACCGTAACGGTCCGGACATCGGTTTTCGCAATGCTTCCGTTCGCGTATTTATATATAAGTATAACATCGCAGCGTATATTCCGCGCGGCAAGATTTTCAAGCTCCGCATAGACCGTGTTGACCACCGACAAATTCTCAGTAGCCGTTTTGGTAATAACCCGCGTTTCAATAGGCATTTCCGGCTCCTTAAGCGTCGGCGTGGCATTTGGGTCATAAACCGAAAAAGCTAATTTTTCACTGTCAATACCGCCGTACGCATTACAGCATGTAGCATACCCGCTTCCGAAAAAGTTGTTTTATATCAATCATTGCCATCCATTCCAACAGTTCTTACCCTGCCAACACCTTCTTTGTCTATTCCAAGCACAAATCCTGTTGCTCCGCTTGCATTATAATTAAATGAAATTTCCTCATTTACGGCGACAAGTGACTTATTTGACCATATCCACGCGTCCGATGGAGGCGTTTGGGTTCCTCCGCCGCCCAAATCCTTAATATGTATATATCCCGTTGGGTTTGAGGCGGAAATTGTGCGTCTTTTATAATTTCCGCTGCCGGCGGGATTATTATACTCTTCGATTGTAACACTGCCGCCGCTTACATCCTCGACCCATGCGACGTGTCCGGAACTCCACCATGCTATGGCGCCGACCGCGGGCGTATTATTAACGGATATTCCCAAACTGCGCGCCGCATTTCCCCAGTTTGAGGCATTTCCCCAATGCACACCGCCATAATAATTGTGAAAAGCGACTCCGTTTCGAGAATTCAAACACCATGCCGCAAAAGATGTGCATTGGCGATTATAAAAATTCCACTCATCAACAACTTCGCTGACGCCGCGATTTTTATATTGACTCGGATAATCATCACCTGTGTTATATGCGAACACATTGATCGACATAAACATAACCAAAAATAAAGTTAACAATGCCGCCGTCGATTTTACCAACCTTTTCATAAAAATACCTCCAAAATAAAAAATGTGCAGCTTGAAGTCCAAGCTACACATAAAAACGCAGCTGAGACTTTAAATGCTGCCACACATTTTAATTGTACAAGATCAAGACAATCGCTGTCTCCATTCAAGCAAGTCAAAGCATACGTTTTTTACAAAAACCGTATAGCTTAAATGAAGACAACAAAAAAGCAGTCATCTTGATCTTATTAAAATATGTGGCATGATCAGTATATCATATTATACAAAAAAGGTCAATGCAAAATTGAAAAATACGGGTTTATTTGGAATAAATTTTTTGAAATAAAATAGAATTTTCGACCGCTCATTCGTCTGCCTCGCCCCATACCGTAGGGCCGGATGCCCACATCCGGCCGGCGGCTTGTGGACAAACCGCCTTATAACCATTAAATTGCGGTCATATAAAATGTTCGGGACGTCGAGGGCGCCGTCCCCTACGAACGTAGTGATTAGTGAATAACAATTAGGACGGGCGGCAGATTGCTGCCCCTGCAGGCTTCACCACACCGCAGGGGCGGACATTATCCGCCTGCTTGCCTCCTCCCGGGAGGAGGTGGCTGCGGCTTGCCGCAGACGGAGGCGGGAACGTAGGGACTAGGAAACCCCTCTCAGTCGCCTTCGGCGCCAGCTCTCCCCAAGGGGCGAGCCTGACCCCTATTTTTGCCGTCCTCGAAAATTGATATGCAAAACGCCGTAGGGCCGCCCGTCCTAGTTCCTAGATCCTATTTCCTAGTCGCTATGTTGGCTCCCGCGAAACGCCAGCGAAGCGCGTTTCGTGGGATAAGCGGCGAGAGTACCTATTAAAAAAGAAGACCTTGCAAAGCAAGGTCTTCGTAAAATGAGACAGTCAAATCAGGGCTCCCATAAAACGCCAGCGAAGCGCTTTTTGTGGGATAAGCGGCGAGAGTACCTATTAAAAAAACCTTGCAAAGCAAGGTTTTCGTAAAATGAGACAGTCAAATCAGGGCTCCCGAAAAGCGCCAACGAAGTGCGCTTTTTGGGAAAAGCGGAAAAATGACCGCTAAAAAAAGAACACCTTGCTTGCAAGGTGTTCGTAAACGAGCGGTCATTTTTCCGCTGGCGCGCCTGGAGGGATTCGAACCCCCGACCTAACGGTTCGTAGCCGTTCACTCTATCCAGCTGAGCTACAGGCGCGAATTTTTCGAACTAAATTATTATACCATTTTTCCCGCACTAAATCAAGCATAAATCATTAAAATTTCTTTTTGTAAATTATACAATTTTTTATTTAAAATTAATCTTTTGTTCATGAATTTTTAACAATAGTATGTTATTATGGTATCGTAAGTTAAAGATATCGCTTTTTCTTTACAAGGCAGCCTAAATTTAGACGGAAAGGAGTGAAAAAATCATGCTTTGTGACGTTGAAAGCGGCAATATTACCAAACTTTTGGCAATACTTACCGAACAAAATGAAACCGATATAGAAAAAATGCTTATTAACGGGATCAATCCGACGCAGGTTGCCGAATATTACGGAAAACTTGACGAGTTTAATGCTTTTTTCAAGACCAACATCATATCAAAGCTCAGAGTGCTGGTCAATAATAAAGAAATAACTCCGGATTATGCGTACGAGTTTTTCAAACACACCGTTAACGAATAAAATTATTTAACATAAATAAGAGGAAATAAATTGAACAGGATAAATTATCAAAAGGAACTTGACAAAATACTTTTAAATACAAACGGACAAACACTTTTGCTCCATAGCTGCTGCGCGCCATGCAGCAGCTATGTTTTGAGTTATCTCAATAAATATTTTAAAATAACGGTATTATATTATAATCCGAATATAACGGACGAAAACGAATATGAAAAACGCAAGGCCGAGCAGATAAGACTGATATCCGAACTGCCCGCTGAAAATCCGATAGAAATTATCGACTGCGATTATGAGCCGAACAAATTTTTTGAAATCGCAAAAGGCCTCGAAAATTGCCCCGAGGGCGGCGAGCGCTGCTTTAAGTGCTACGAATTACGTCTTGAAAAAGCTGCGGAAATTTCTAAAAAACATAATTTTGATTGGTTCTGCACCACTCTTTCTGTAAGTCCGCTCAAAAACGCGCAAAAAATCAACGAGATCGGAAACAAGCTCTCAAAAAAATACGGCGTGAATTTTCTGCCATCGGATTTTAAAAAGAAAGAAGGCTTTAAACAGTCGATCGAGCTTTCCAAAAAATACGATCTCTACCGCCAAAACTACTGCGGCTGCGTCTACTCAAAAAATTAAAAGACACCTCATCAGTCGCCTTCGGCGACTGATGAGGTGTTTTTTTCTAATTTTTTTATTTTATTACAGTCTCTCCGCCCATGTAGGGTACGAGCGCTTCGGGGATCGTCACAGTGCCGTCGGCGTTCTGATAATTTTCGAGTATAGCCGCGGTCGTTCTGCCTATCGCAACTCCGCTGCCGTTTAACGTATGGACATACTGTGCCTTCTCTTTTGGCGAATTTTTGAATTTTATATTCGCGCGGCGAGCTTGAAAATCCATGCAGTTCGAGCAGGACGAAATCTCAACGTATCTGCCGTAACTGGGCATCCAAACCTCTATGTCATAAGTTTTAGCCGACGAAAATCCCATGTCTCCCGTTGACAGACATACCACTCTGTAAGGCAGACCGAGCCCTTGCAGCACCTTTTCCGCCTCGTTTGTCATTTCTTCAAGCTCGTCAAACGAGGTTTCCGGCTTTGAAAATTTCACCAGTTCCACTTTGTTAAACTGATGCTGGCGGATAAGTCCTCTGGTGTCGCGGCCCGCGCTTCCCGCTTCCGCTCTAAAGCAGGCGGTATACGCGCAGTATTTGAGCGGCAGCTTATCGCCGTCAATTATCTCATCTCTGTACATGTTTGTCACCGGTACTTCGGCCGTCGGAACCAAGAAATAATCCGTGTCGGTCACTTTAAACGCGTCCTCCTCGAATTTCGGCAGCTGGCCTGTTCCGACCATGCTCTTTCTGTGGACCATAAACGGCGTGAAAACCTCGCTGTAGCCGTTTTTGCCGTGTGTGTCGAGATAATAATTGATTATGGCTCTCTCAAGGCGCGCTCCCATATTTTTATAAACATGGAATCTGGCTCCGGTTATCTTGGCCGCGGTCTCGGGATCGAGTATATCCAGATCCTTGCCTATATTCCAATGCGATTTCGGCTCAAAATCAAATTCTCTCGGCGTCGAATATCTGCGCACCTCAACATTTTGCTCGTCGCTTTCGCCGATCGGCACACTCGCGTCGGGTATATTAGGTATTGTCAACACAATATCCTTAATTTTTTCGTTGATTTGTCTTACCTTTTCATCATCCTCTTTTATGCTGTCCGAAAGCTCTCTCATCTGAGCGAATATCTCGGTCGTGTCCTTTCCCTCTTTTTTATATACGGGTATCTGTTTTGAAACGGAATTCTGCTGCGCCTTTTTTTGTTCCACGTTAAACAACAATGCCCGGCGCTCGGCGTCCAGCTCAAGAAGGCCGTCAATATCAATATCCTTCGAATTCCTGTTTTTAAGAGCTTCCTTCACTCTCTCGGTCTCGTTTCTGATTACTTTCATATCAATCATAATATTTCCTCCATAATATAGTAAGACTTGGTTTTATTGATCAATTTTTAATATTTCGCGCAAAGCCGAATAATATGCCATAGTGTTTTCATCAAAAGCCGACGAATCTATCGCCATAAATTCTGCCTTGGCTTCTTCCTCTTTTCCCGCGTTTATAAGATTATTTATCTCGGTCAATTTATTTTGCTGCTCCGTCATCACCGCATAAGCCGACGCGGCCGCTTCGTTCTGTTCTAACTGCTTTTTTAAATTATAATTTTCATCCTGAAGCCGAACCAGCTCATTTTGAATCGATTCGTTTGTTTTTTGAGTTTCATTTATTTTGTCGTCGATCTCATTTTCTCTGTTATCGGCCATTGCCGCAAACAATATGATTATAATTACACATATAATCATAATCACTGCATAACTGAAAATATTTTTCTGCTTTTTATTTTCTTTTTTATTATCGCCGCTCAAATTTTCACCTTCTTAATTTTGTTAAAAAGTTATTTTTTTCATAAGCTTTAAAAATGCCCTTAAAATCAATTTAGCTTAATTCTAATATATTATCATAGTTAACAGTCTAAATCAATTAAATTGACCCCTTTTTTAAAGCGCTGTTTTTTATAAAATATACTAAATTTAATATATTTTATTTTTTTAATTCAAATAATATTCTTTCAAGATCCTCTTTCGAATAATATTCGATCTCAATTTTTCCTTTGCCGGCGCCCTCGGAAATTTTAACTTTAGTACCGAATTTTGAACCGAGAGATGATTCGACCTCTTCAAAATATTTTTTCATCATTCCCGACACTTTTTTAACAGGCTTTTTGGGTTTGTTTTTTCCGAATTCGGAAACCATTTTTTCAACCTGACGCACATTTAAACCTTTTTCAATTATTATTTTTGCAATTTCGGTCTGTTTTTCGGGCTCGCTTATCGAAAGTATGGCTCTGGCGTGGCCTTGACTTATTTTACCGTCGATCACAAATTTTTTTACCTCGCCGCAAAGATTATTGAGACGCAGAGAATTTGCCACCGCGCTGCGGCTCTTTCCGACGCGCTCCGCTACTTCCTCCTGAGTCAATCCGAATGTGCTCATAAGGCTTTTATAACCTTCTGCCTCTTCTATCGGATTGAGATTCTCGCGCTGAAGATTTTCGATCAGCGCAATTTCCATCACGGCATCGTTTTCAAAATCTCTGACGATACACGGAATTTCTTTAAGTCCCGCCATTTTTGCAGCTCTCCAGCGTCTTTCACCCGCAACTATCATATAAGTTGAATTTTCATTTTGTTTAACAAGTATCGGCTGAACGATTCCGTGATTTTTTATTGAATTGCTTAATATTTCAAGCTTTTCCTTATCAAAATTTTTTCTGGGCTGATTTTTATTCGGTTCTATATCGCGTATTCTTATATTTTTTATGCTGCTTTCGTCAATTTCTTCATTGAGATCCTTAAAAATATCTATATTTTCGTCGTCATCTCCGAAATCCATATCGGAAAACAGCACACCTATACTTTTTCCCATAACTTTTCTCGATGCCATTGTTTCACTTCCTTAATTTAATGTTTCACGTAAAACATTATTTATTTTTCTTTATTATTTCGGCGGCAAGCTTCATATAACTTTCGGCGCCCTTTGAACTTTTATCATACACTATCGCAGGCATACCGAAGCTTGGAGCTTCGGAAAGACGGACATTCCTTGGTATAATCGTTTTAAAAACCGTGGATGAAAAATATTTTCTCACTTCCTCCACTACCTGAACGGCGAGATTAGTGCGCTTATCGAACATTGTAAGCAAAACGCCCTCGATCATAAGATTTTTATTTATCGTCCGCTTAACTTTTTTTATTGTTTTTGTCAGCTGTGACAATCCCTCAAGGGCATAATATTCGCACTGGATAGGCATAATAACGCTGTTGCATGCCGCAAAAGCGTTAAGAGTTATAAGCCCCAGAGAAGGAGGACAGTCTATAATTATAAAATCATAGTCATCTTTAATTTTTAAAAGTCTTTCTTTTAATCTGAATTCACGTTTTTCTTTATTGCTGAGTTCTATGTCCGCGCCCGCCAAATTCAGATTTCCCGGAGTTACCCAAAGATTTTTATATTCGGTTTTTACAACAGCCTTTTCGGCCGGCTCATCGCCTACGATAAAATCATAACTTGTGTACTCCGCGTCTTTGATGCTTACTCCGAGACCGCTTGTGGCATTCGCCTGCGGGTCAATATCAATCAGCAGCGTTTTTTTATTTTTAACTCCCAAGCAAGCGCATAAATTAATCGCCGTGGTTGTTTTTCCCACGCCGCCTTTTTGATTTGCAATAGCTATAATTTTACCCATGCTTATATACCGTCCTTTTCAATATTACCATTATAACACATTTTTAAGTATTTTCAATAGTTTTTTTAAAATTGTTTCATATGAAACATTATTTGACAATTATTTTAAAAATTCGGAAAAGGCTTTAAGTGCCTTATATCTGTGGCTTATCGTATTTTTTATGTCTTCTCCAAGCTCGGCCAAAGTTTTATCGTATTCTTCACAATAAAACACGGGATCATATCCAAATCCTGAAGTACCTCTCTTTTCGGTTATTATATGACCCGAACACTCGCCCTTAAAATAATTTATATTATTGGCTGAGTTTTCAATAAAAGCGATCACACACACGAATTTAGCGGATCGTTTTTCAAAAGGAACATTATTAAGTTCACACAGTAATTTATTTATATTATCGCCGTCTGAAGCGTTTTCGCCCGCAAATCTGGCGGTGTATACTCCGGGCCCTCCATCCAGAAAATCAACGCACAGTCCGCTGTCGTCGGCTATAACGGGCATATTGATTTTTTTAAAAACCGAAACGGCTTTTATTGCGGCGTTTTCTTCAAAGGTATTTCCGTCCTCAATTATTTTAAAATTTGAAAGTCCGACTTGATCCATGGTTTTTATTTCAAAATCGGAACCGAGAATTTGTTTTATTTCCTCGGCCTTATGCTTATTTTGACTTGCAAGCACAAATGTTTTCATTGTTTATCTCTCCTAATTTTTAAATAAATAATTTGAAAGCGCCGCGAGCTGCTCGATATCGAGTTTTTCTCCGCGTATTTTAATATCGAGACCCATATTACTCAGAGCTTTTTCTATATCTCTTTTATCACAATTAATAAAAGGACTTCCCGACAGGGAATTAACCAAGGTTTTTCTGCGCTGCGAAAAAACCGATTTAACGGTTTTAAAAAACATTTCCTTATTATTTACATGATAAGGAGAATTTTCATAAACATTGAGCTTTATAACGACCGAGCTTATCTTTGGCTGCGGAGTAAAACAGTGCGGCGGCGCCTGACAGATAATTTCGGGCGAAGCATAAAATCCGACTCCCACGGTCAGTGCCCCGTAATCCTTAGTTCCGGGATCTGCGTATATACGGTCAGCAACCTCTTTTTGTATCATCAATATCATTGATTCAACATTAAAGCTTCCCTCAAATATATTCATAATAATGGGAGTAGTTATATAATAAGGAAGATTGGCAGCTACTATAAATTTTTCGCTTCCGAAATTATCTTCTATTAATTTTTTCAAATCAATTTTCATAATATCATTATTAATTAAGGTAAAATTACTGAATTTCGATAAATTATGTTCAAGTATAGGAATAAGAGCATTATCTATCTCAACCGAAACAACTTTTTTCGCACATTTACATAATTCATAAGTTAAAGTACCGGCGCCGGGTCCTATTTCCAAAACGTTCGTATTTTTATTAATATTTGAATTATTGATTATTTTATCAAGTATATTTTTATCAATCAAAAAATTTTGACCGAGTGATTTGGAAAAATTAAAGCCGAAACTTTCAAGCAGCGGCATGAGTTCCGATTTGTTATAAAGTTTCATAATATTTTACCTCAAAAATTAATTTTAAATGATTATAACATAAAAGACAAATATATACAAGAAAAAAATATCACACATCTCAGTCGGCTTCGCCGACAGCTTTCTCGCCTCCCGGCTCGGTCAGCGATAAGCGGTTGTCACCGGCAACCATCGCCCCCAAGGGGCGAGCCTATTATAAGACGCGGGAATAAGCGAACAGTTTTATTCAAACTATCTCCGCGTAATTACTATTCGCTAATCACTAATCACTACGTTGGTTCCCACGGAACGCCAGCGCAGCGCGTTTCGTGAGATAAAGCGGAAAATCAACCGCCCAAAAAAGAAAGTCATGCTTCGCATGACTTTCGTAAAAAGGCGGTCAACAGGGCTCCCGCAAAGCGCCAACGAAGTGCGCTTTGTGGGATAAAGCGGAAAAATGACCGCCCAAAAAAGAAAGTCATGCTTCGCATGACTTTCGTGAACAAGCGGTCATTTTTCCGCTGGTGGAGCATAGGGGATTCGAACCCCTGACCCCAACACTGCCAGTGTTGTGCGCTCCCAGCTGCGCTAATGCCCCGGATAATAAAAAAATGTGGTTGCGGGGGAGGGATTTGAACCCCCGACCTTCGGGTTATGAGCCCGACGAGCTACCGAACTGCTCCACCCCGCGATATATGGATATTGGTGCCGGAGACCGGAATCGAACCGGTACGGGAAATTAATCCCACGGGATTTTAAGTCCCGGGCGTCTGCCAGTTCCGCCACTCCGGCGCATGTTACCAACACAGCTTAGATATTATAACACTCGGAGCGCCTATTGTCAAGGGATTTTTTGAATTTATTTATAAAATTTTGAATATCGGAATTATTATCCCACTCAGTCAACATAGTAATTAGTAATTAGTGAATAGTAATTAGGACCCCTCTCAGTCAGCTTCGCTGACAGCTCTCCCCAAGGGGAGAGCCGGGACGTCGAGGTCGCCGTCCCCTACGAATTTTGCCACCAAATTATTGCCTCCTCCCGGGAGGAGGTGGATTTCCGCCAAAGGCGGAAAGACGGAGGTGGGAACCGCGGCGGCTGAGTCGTCCGCCCCTACGGCAGATGTATGTAAAACGTCGTAGTGGACAACCTCGGCGTCCCGCAGGGAGGATAACATCCGCCAGTTTCAAAACTCATAATACTTATTCTGTTCGCAATTTTTCCGAACAAAGTAATATAACCGCTTCACAATACCATTTAAAGCGGTTATATTATAACCAAATTTGAGGCTATACCGCGTTTGCGGTGCCGTTTTTGTTAAATTAATTATAACATCTGATCCCCCTTTTTGTCAAGGGGGATTTTAATTTATATTAATATTTATTATATAAATATTTTGTAGAAATTTGTTTTAAAGTTTTTGTTTACTTATGTTGCAGGCTGTGATATAATAAGAATCGCCAAATCATTTTATTTTTCACATTATTTGCAATTTTTGCATTGTCAAAAATGCATGCTCAATTTTTGCATATAATGTGATATGTATAAAATAAATGATTTGGCCATCATGAGCATAGCGTTTTTGGGCGCGGCGCTATGCTTCGCGCCTTTTTATTTTACTTAAATTTACGGAGGTATTATTATGATCGTCAAAATTGATTCTATAGGAAGGATAACCGTTCCCAAAAAATATCGGGAAGAATTTAACTTAAAGCCGGATTCCGAGGCCAATATGCTGCCGCTTCCCGACGGGATCGGAGTATCGCTGTTCAGACTTACACCGAGATGCGCCAACTGCGGAAAAGAGGAAGGTATTAAAAAATTTGATAATATATTGCTGTGTGAAAATTGCAGGAAAGTTTTGAGGTATGCTATAACGTAGGGAATAGTATTTAGTAAATAGTGGGCGGCAGGTTGCCGCCCCTACAGGTTTGGCGGAATTTACACGTATTGCGACGATTCTATATATCATCACCATCTGTAGGGGCGGATATTATCCGCCCGCTTCTTTATTTAAGCATATATTGTTATATATAATATATATTTTATTATTTTTTGTTGGTGTCGTTGCTGTTGAGGCGGTGGAAAATGTATAAAACTCATAATCGGCTTATTGTAACTTAAAATTAACGGGTTTATAACAGGTTTGTTAATTAATTTTAATATTAACATTTTATACCTTTTTTAAGATTATAAAAAATTTTCCACATATTATAAACGGTTTATTAACGGTTAAAGTGTTAAGAGTTAATTTTTAAAAAAATCCGTTATTATAAAAATCGTCCAGACAGTTCCGAGGGCTCCCATTATAAAGTACAGGTTTTTTACCAAGTAAGAAAAGCCGAGGCGCGACAGAGGAAGAAGCGCCGCGAATATTAATATTGAAAAAATGCCACGTTTTAAGGCGGAATCGGGTTTAAAATACGAAAGTATCCCGTAGCCCTCGGATATAGCGGTTGTGAAAATAGAGAATATGAGGCAGAGCGAATAAATATCCTCAAAATTGTTGCTTACAGCTCCGGCCAGCTTTTTTAACGGAAAGCTTTCATACCACAGATTTTTGAAATTTAGTTTGATGGCCGTCCACACAAGAAAAATGAGCAGTCCTATAATAAGTCCGGCGGCGGCCGATCCTGTCAATATATTCTTTTTTGATCTTACGGTTTTTGAAAGCGGAGACAGCACCGAGGCGGCGGTCAAAGTGTTGTAGCTCACGTAAAATACAGACATTAACAATATATTTCGTTCACGGCCCGTGAAAAAGTATCTCGGATCAAAGACGGGACTGTATATTTTTGTAAGTATGGAAAAAAGGCATATTACGGTGACGGTCAATATAATGACCGGAACAAGTATTATGTTTACCGCTGCGATGCCTCTGATATCAAAAATAAATACCGCGGCGCACAAAAGCGCCAATATGACAGAGCCCGAAAGCTTGGAAATTTCAAAACGCGCGCTCACAATTTCTCCGAATGAGGAAAGCATCACGATAAGGCCGGCGGCAAGGTCGGCAAAAATCAGAGCCAGAAACAGCTTTTGAAATATTTTAGAATATGAAAAGGTATGGCAGACATAGTCTTTAATATTATATAAATTATATTCGGCCGATCTTTTGAGTATTATATAACAGATAAAGGAGAACAGCAGCGACGCCAGAATTATTCCGCCGTAGTCGGAATTTGAGCAGAAATTGAAATATTCGCATATTTCCCTTCCCGAGGCAAAGCCCGCGCCTATTATAAGTCCTATGTAAACAAAAATTATTTTTAAGATGTCCATCAAATTTACCTCATTATATTGTGTTTTTTGATTTATATGTTACTATATATTGAGGACAAGTTTTTTATGTTATTTTTATTCAAAAATTTTCTAAAAAAGTTGTTGACAACTTGAAAAAAATGTGTTAGTATAGATATTGCCTCTTTGGAGGCTTTATTTGTGTTTTAGAATTTGAGGTGAAATTATGCAAACAAAGATTACGCTGGCTTGCACAGAGTGCAAACAGAGAAATTACGACACTACGAAAAACAAGCAGAACTGCCCCGACAGGATCGAGATGAAAAAGTATTGCAGATTCTGCAGAAAGCACACTGTTCACAGAGAAACGAAGTAATTATTGAGGTGTAGAAAATGGAAAAAACAAAAATGAGCTTTTTTCAGAGAATAACAAAGTATGTCAAGGAAGTTAAAGCCGAGATGAAAAAGGTCGTTTGGCCCACTTTCAAAAAAATCCGGCAGAACACGCTTGTCGTTATGCTTTACGTTCTTATTGTCGGCATAGTTATCTGGGTTTTGGACGCTTTGTTCACATGGGGAATATCGTTTATAATCAACAGATAAAAGTAAGGTGATATTTTATGGCAGACAATAAAGCTAAATGGTATGTCGCCCATACTTATTCGGGATATGAAAATAAAGTAATGGACGATATTTTAAAAACCGTTGAGAACCGCGGTATGGAGGATGTTATTCAGGACGTCAAGGTGCCGATGGAAGAGGTAATCGAGATAAAGGATAACAAGAAAAAGGTTACCGAGCGCAAGATCTTTCCCAGCTACGTTATGGTAAAGATGATAATGAACGACCAGAGCTGGTACGTGGTGCGCAACTGCCGCGGAGTGACGGGATTTGTCGGTCCGGGTTCAAAGCCTGTGGCGCTCACCGATGAGGAAATCGAAAAAATGGGTCTTGAGCACAAGACAATTAAGCTCGATTTTGAGGTGGGAGACAGCATCAGAGTCAAGTATGGTGCTCTTGAAGGATTTTTGGGAGTTATCAACGAAATCAACCTTGAAAAGAAAAAGGTTAAGGTCAAGGTTTCGATGTTCGGCAGAGACACCGACGTTGAACTTGAGTTTAATCAAATCGAATCGATTGCATAAATTTGTTACCCACACGGATATTTTTCCGTTTATATATGCCTGATATTATCAGGCCTGTGGGAGGGCTCACGCCCGATAATACCACAAAAGCATCCGCTTATCAAAAAATTTGACGGGCGATTGCTAACGTGTACAAGGAGGTGTATTCACATGGCACAGAAAATCACAGGTTATATTAAGCTGCAGATCCCCGCGGGACAGGCTACACCGGCTCCCCCTGTTGGTCCGGCTCTCGGTCAGCACGGCGTGAATATTATGGAGTTCACAAAGCAGTTTAATGAAAAAACGAGAGCTGATATGGGAACCATTATACCGGTTGTTATAACGGTATATCAAGACAGATCGTTCTCTTTCATCACCAAAACACCGCCGGCTCCGGTTCTTATAAAGAAGGCCTGCGGCATTGACAAGGGTTCGGGAGTTCCCAACAAGACAAAGGTAGCTCAGATATCGAAAGACGCTCTTAAGGAGATCGCCGAGAAAAAGATGCCCGATCTGAACGCGGCGTCGGTAGAAGCGGCAATGTCCATGATAGCCGGAACGGCCCGCTCGATGGGCATAACGGTAGAGGAGTAAGCTTATTAGTAAAGTGGGAGGAATTTTTAATTCTGTGTAACCACGAAGGAGGATTTATTTATGAAGAAAGGTAAAAAGTATCAGGACGCGGCAAAGCTCGTTGAAAAGGGCAAGCTGTATGATCCCGATGAGGCGCTCAAACTGGTTTGCAAGACAGCTACCGCCAAATTTGACGAAACTATAGAGCTTCACGCAAAGCTGGGCGTTGATTCAAGACACGCGGATCAGCAGGTAAGAGGAGCCGTTGTTCTTCCCAACGGAACGGGTAAGAACGTTAAAGTCCTGGTTTTCGCCCGTGACGATAAGGCCGAGGCCGCTAAAGAGGCGGGCGCTGATTATGTAGGAGCCGAGGACATGGCTCAAAAGATCCAGACGGAAAACTGGTTCGACTTCGATGTTGCCATCGCAAGTCCCGACATGATGGGAGTTGTCGGCAGAATCGGAAGAATACTCGGTCCTAAGGGACTTATGCCTAACCCCAAAGCCGGCACCGTTACGCCCGACGTTGCAAAAGCCGTTCAGGAGGCTAAGGCAGGTAAGATAGAGTACAGACTGGATAAAGCTAATATTATTCATTGTCCCATAGGCAAGGCTTCATTCGGCCCCGATAAGCTCATGGAAAATTTCAAGGTTCTGATGAGCGCTATCATAAAGGCGAAGCCCGCGGCGGCAAAAGGTATTTATTTAAGGTCCGTTACCATCGCTTCGACGATGGGACCCGGCGTTAAAATTGCCGCGAACAGATTAGAAGCTTAGTATTGACAAATAATAATATTTGTGTTAAAATAATTATTTGTTAAGATATTTTTCCGCAGACAGCAGGCTGCCGAGCCGCGAAAACGGCGAAAGCGTTAAGTCCTGCCGAGGATGATTATATTATTGTAATACGCGTAATATTATCCCTCGTTTTGTTTGCGAGGGATTTTTTACGGAAGGAGGATATAAATTCATGCCAAGCGCAAAAATATTGGAAAGCAAAAAGGCAACGGTCCAAAAATTGGTTGAGAGACTGAATAATTCTCAGGCGGGAGTTCTTGCCGATTACAGAGGTCTCACAGTTGATCAGGATACCGAGCTCAGACGCAATCTCCGCGAGGCGAATGTTGAATATACGGTAATCAAAAACAGTATTATACATTTCGCAATAAAAGAAGCGGGTCTTGAGGGACTTGACAGCATTCTGGAAGGACCCACGGCTCTCGCCACATGCAGCGACGATGTTGTTTCCCCCGCGAAGGTTCTCTGCGATTTTGCAAAGAAAAACGAGCAGCTTGAAATTAAGGGCGGATTTGTGGAAGGCGAAGTTATCTCGATAGACGAGGTAAAGAAATACGCTTCGATCCCCTCAAAGGATGTTCTTATTTCCAAGATGATGGGTTCAATGCTTTCGCCTATCGGAGCACTTGCCCGCGCTCTGCAGGCTATGGCCGACAAGGCGTCCGAAGCCGGCGTTGAGAATATGTCGGATATAACTGCAGCGGCTCCCGCAGAGGAAGAGCCGGCGGCCGAAGAAGCGCCGGCGGCAGAGGCGGCTCCCACAGAGGAAGCACCGGCGGCCGAAGAGGCTCACGCAGAAGAGGCACCGACGGCCGAAGAGACACCCGCCGCCGAATAAGCGGCAAAACAGCCGATAAAAAATCGGCAAAACGAATTTTTGAAAAGTAATCTTAAAATTTTAAAAAATGGAGGATAAAAAAATGGCAGATATAACAAAAATTCTTGATGAAATCAAAGAGTTAACTCTGGTTGAAGTTAATGATCTGGTAAAGGCTCTGGAAGACGAGTTCGGCGTAAGCGCTGCTGCTCCCGTTATGATGGCAGGCGGCGGCGGTGAAGGCGGCGCGGCTGAAGCCGAGCAGACAGAATTCGATGTAATTCTGGCCGGCGCAGGCGCTCAGAAGATCAAGGTTATCAAGGTTGTTCGCGAGATAACAAGTCTTGGTCTGGCTGACGCCAAAAAGCTGGTTGACGGCGCTCCCAATCCCGTTAAGGAAGGCGTTTCCAAGGAAGAGGCCGAGGAGATCAAGGCCAAGCTCGAAGAGGTTGGAGCACAGATCGAACTCAAATAAGTTTGATTTTAGAAAAGGGGGCTGCGCAGCGCGGCCCCTTTTTAAATTTTTTATTTATCAATATAAATAAGTTATTGATTTGTTTTGGAGGCTGTCATGAAAATTGTTATACAGCGGGTCTTGAGTTCATCGGTCGAGGTCGATAATAAGGTTGTGGGAAAGATTGGGCGCGGATTTTTGATTCTGCTCGGCATTTCAAACGATGATAATAAAGAAAAAATCGAAAAAGTCGTTCAAAAAATATCAAGACTCAGAATATTTTCCGACGAAAACGGAAAAACAAATCTTTCGATAAATGATGTAGGCGGAGAAATTCTGGTTGTGTCGCAGTTCACATTATATGCCGACTGCCGCAAGGGCAACCGCCCGAGCTTTATAAACGCGGGCGCTCCGAACATTGCCGAGGAGCTTTATAATTATTTTACGGAATATTCAAAAAAATATTTTAATAAAGTCGAACACGGAATATTCGGCGCGGATATGAAAGTGAGCCTTGTAAATGACGGGCCGTTTACCGTGATTTTGGAAGACGGAAACGGAATTTAGGTGTATACCTCGTCAGTTTACTTCGTAAACTGACGAGGTATTATATATTAATCTATTTTTTTGTTGGCGATGGATTTTCTTACAATTTCTATTATATTGACATTGCCCATGGTGCCGCTGACCGTTATTCTTGTCATATTCATAACGCCGTCGCGCGGTATGTTGACTTCATAGTCTATATCGGTCGCGTCGTCTCCCACAAGACATTGGGCGATAAATCCCGCTTTTTTTGAAGCCTGTATTGCCGCTTCGGAATATGAGCCGTAGGGATAAGCTATCATGTCGCAGGTTTTTCCCAAATGCTTTTCAATTTGATATTTTGATTTTCTCAGCTCATAATTGACCGTGTCTATATCAAGCTGTCCCAGTTTTACGTGGTCATTTGTGTGCGACTCGATGTCAATCAGACCGCTGTCCTGCATTTCCTTGGCCTGCTCCCAGGTAAAATGTGAGTAATTGACTTTTCCGTCGCCGCTTTTTTCTCCGACAGTGTCGGTCACTATAAATATGGTTGCCGGGATCTCCAGTTTTTTCAGGATAGGATACGCGACTTCATAATTTGAAAGATATCCGTCGTCAAACGTGACTATTATCGGGTCGGTAGGAAGCGTTTTTGAGCCGTCGGTGCAGTTGACAAATTCCACATATTCTCTGAGACTTATCGGCGTGTACTGCGTTTTTATGGCGGTCATGTGAAGATTAAAGTCTCTGGGTGATATGATAGATATGGCGTTCGTCAAATTAAAATCATCGGATATGTGATGATATAAAAGTATCGGCACTTTTACGGTCTCGGCCTCGGGCGTTCCCGCTTTCACAAATCCCGGATCGGCTGTCGGTGTCGCTTCGGGAGCGCTTGACGGCTGCTCGGACGGCATATTTTCGAAATCGGGAGCGGCGCTCTCATCCGCTGTCGGTTCGGCCGCCGCACCCGCGGGTCTCGCGGTCGGCCGCGGAGTGGGAGTGGGTCTGATCGGCGTGGGCGTGGGCGTCGCGTCGGCTTCAATCAGCCAGGCGGGCGGGCCTTGATCGACCGGCTTGGGCGTCGGAGTGCTGCTGTTTTTGGGCGCGAAGCCCGCAAAAACAGTAATGATAAGTACCGAGGCTGTTATTAAAGCTAATTTTTTCATTGTCATTCTCCTGTAATTTATCTGAACATTTTTTCTATCACGGCAATAAGCTCGTCGTTATTTTTTGAACCGATAACGTATCTCAAAAGACTTTCGATCACATCGGGGGAATTCTGGCCCATCAGCGCGCGGCGAACTCTGTATATCGCTTCCTTTTCGCGCTGAGTGAGCAGCAGTTCCTCTTTTCGCGTGCCCGATTTTTGAAGGTCGATCGCGGGGAAGATCCTGCGTTCCTGTAGCTTTCTGTCAAGGTGGACCTCCATGTTTCCGGTGCCTTTAAATTCCTCGAATATAACGTCGTCCATGCGGCTGCCCGTCTCGATAAGGGCGGTGGCCAGGATCGTCAGACTTCCGCCTTCCTCAATATTCCTCGCGGCGCCGAAAAATCTTTTGGGCTTATACAGCGAGCCGGGATCGAGACCGCCCGAGAGCGTTCTGCCGGTCGGCGCGATGGTCAGATTATAGGCCCTCGCCAGGCGCGTTATGCTGTCGAGCAGTATGACCACGTCTTTTTTGTGCTCAACCAGCCTCTTTGCGCGCTCGAGAACTATTTCCGCTACCTTTGTGTGGTTCTCGGGTTCCTCGTCAAAGGTCGAGAATATAACGTCGCCTTTAATGCTGCGCTGCATGTCGGTGACCTCCTCGGGTCTTTCGTCTATCAGCAGCACGATAAGCTGGACCTCGGGGTTGTTTTTTGTTATGCTGTTGGCTATATTTTTCAGGATCGTGGTTTTTCCGGCTTTCGGAGGCGCCACAATTATTCCTCTCTGGCCTTTGCCGATGGGCGCGATCAAATCTATCAGCCGCATGGAATAATCGGTTCGCTGGGTTTCGAGCCTTATTCTTTCGGTCGGATATATCGGGGTCAGGTCCTCGAATGATTTCCTGCGCAGCGCGGCGTCAACTCGGTCGCCGTTTACGTACTGAACATAAAGCAGCGCCTGAAATTTTTCGCCCTCGTGCTGCATTCTGGTATTTCCGACTATATAATCGCCGGTTTTCAGCCTGAAGCGCTTTATTTGGGCCATCGGCACGTAAACATCGTTCGGACCGCTCTGATAATTGTTTGAGCGCAGAAATCCGTAGCCGTCCTCCATGATCTCAAGCACGCCTTCCATGAGGTTTGACCTGTGCACCGGATCGCTGTACTCGATCTCTTGAACCTTTTTCTGATAGTGCGGCCGCTCATATTTTTTTTCGCCGCCGTCTTTTTTGTCGCCGCTGTCGCTTTTCTGCGGTTTTTCTTTTTGTTCGGGCTGCGGTTTGGTTTCCTCTTTTTTATCCGCCTGCGGTTTCGGATTTTCCGCTTTTTTATTTTTTTCTTTTTCGATATGCTGCTTATATGCGACGGCTTGGCTCTTGGGCGCGTAGTCGATCAAAGACGGCTCGGAGCTCTTTTCGGATTTTACGGATTTTACGGGTTTTTCCGCCTCTTTGTTTTCGGGTTTATCGGCCGGTTTCTCGCTCTGCACGTTCTCCGCGTTTTTGCTCTTGTTCAAAAGTTCGTAAACCAGTTCCTTAAGCTCGTTCTTTTTATATTTGTACGCGCTTTTTAAACCGAGAGTTTTGGCGTAATCTCTGAGCTCAAGTATTTTCATGCTTTCTATTTTTTGCGAAGCGTTATTCATATATACTCTCCTTTAAATTAAATTTTCGTATTCGGTCGGCATAATAAGGTCAATAATGGGATTATTTTCATACATTGTTTTTGTCAGCGTCGATTCCGATATGTATTTTATGACGGCGGGGTTCTGTCTCATCGGTGCAACGGCGTATATAAGGGCAAGGACCAGATATATAAGCATCACGCTTTCCGCTATTCCGAGAATCACTCCGAAGCCGTGGTCAAAAAAGCTGATTATCGGCAGTTTTGACACTATACGGAGCAGTTTTCCGACTATGGCTATCAATATTCTGACCGATATAAATATAAGCAAAAATGTTAAAATGTTGATAACCATTGTCGTTATAAAACCGTTCAGAGCGTCGCTAAGCGAGACCTGCCCGTTCGCGACCATACTTTTCATATAACCGGGCAAAATTTCCTCGCCGAGCCGAATACGGTGCTCCTCGGCGTATGAGTTATTCAAATCTTTTATTATACCGCTTATTTTATTCATAAAACCGAGATCTGTCAATATATTTTTAGCCGGCTCATAAAGAATATATGCCAGAAATATGCCGACGGCAAACGCCGCCACGCGGTACACGGATTTTAAAAAGCCGTTTTTGTAGCCGACAAATATGAACAGGATAATTAAGGCGGCTGTCAGAATATCTATCAATTTATCATCTTCTTTATATGTTTATTTTTATTTTATTCTCAAAATATCCGCGCGGCTGGCGCCGAGGACCAGCACATTTCGGCCGTTTCCGTAAACGCCGATGCTCATGATGTCGTGGTCGATCTCCTTCTTTTTTCTGAGCTTGCCTCTCTGACTGACGCACATGATGTTTCTGGAAGTCGACACCGCGATCGTGCCGCCGCATAACGACATCTTTTTTATCTGATCGTCTGTGCTGAACGAGCCGGTCAGTTTGCCCGATTTGTTGTATATTTCAAGCACCGAGCCGCCTCTGTTGTCGCGGCACAAAAATATCAGGCTGCTTCCGTCGGTTATGTTATATTTTTCGGCGGATTTTCCCGCCAAGTCGATCACAAATTTTTCGTCGCCGTTTTTATTGAGGCCGTATACTTTGTTTTGCGCGGCGGCGATTATCCGGTCTCTCTCGTCAAAAGCCACGCTCGCGGTCAGAGATCTTTCGCACACATAGCTGCCGGTTTCCTTTCCGCTCGATATGCTTATAATATGTATTTTTGAGTAGGTCTCGTCTCCGTCGCTCATCATCTGGGCCACCGCTATGGATCTGCCGTCGTTTGAAATGTCAAGGTCGGTGATATATCCCTCGCCGCTGTTCCATTTGAATATCTCCTCGCCCTTTCGGTCATAGACCACAACCGAGCCTTTGTAGCCTTCCTCGCTGACCGCGGCCGCGGCTGTTCCGTTTTTGTTCACTTTAGCGGATAAAATATCGGTGCTTATCGGGTATGAAACAATATTCTCGCCTTTCAGATTATAGAGGTTAAGGCTGCAGTTGCCCTCAAGGTCGGACAGCAGTATGTATTTTCCGCTTATGTCGATTGACGGATTTGTCAGCGTCAGCGGGACCTCCCACTTATATCTGCCGCGGTTGTCGATAAGCTTGATCCCGCTGTGGTTGAGCAGCAGGATGTCGTCTCCGCAGGCGTGCTGCTCATAGTCGCCGCCGGTGTCGAACTCTATTCCGGAATATTGGCGGTAGGCCGTTCCGGGCAGGATCACCAAATTGATGAAAAGCGCCAGAAGTATCGCCAAAACGGCGGCGGCAAGACCCAGCCGCACGGCGTTTATGCGCACGCTCCTGCCATTTATGTTTATTGTCTTGATGCTGTCTCTGTCGATTTTTGAAACCAAGTTTTTCGCGTCATTCGCCTTTTTCTTGAAAAAATCAAATATCTGAGACAAGCTGAATTCTTTGTTGATATCAAATTTCATGTTGTTTCATCTCCGCTATTTCGAATTTGTTTCCTAAAGATAAACTTTTTTGAGAAACAGTCCCTGCGGGGGAGCGGTCACGCCGCCCCGCTTTCTGTCTCCGCTTTCGATTATCTCGGGGATCTCGTCTTTATCTATTTTTCCGCAGCCCGCGTATACCAGCGTGCCGGTTATTATTCTCACCATGTTGTATAAAAACGCGTCGGCCTCGACCGTCACCTTTATCACGTCTTTAAGCTCGGGCACGATCTCCGCCTCGCATACTCTGATCGTGCGGACCGTGGTTTTCTGCTGTCCGCCGCACGCCATAAAACCTCTGAAATCGCGGGTCCCCACAAAGTGCTTCGCAGCCTCGCGCATATTTTCAAAATTCAAATCGTACGGATAGTGCCAGCTGTACCGATTCAAAAACGGGTCGCTGTGCGGCGCATTGTGTATCAGATATATGTACCGCTTGCCCTTCGCCGAGAATCGGGCGTTGAAATCCTCGGGCGCGTCCCAGGCCTCAAGCGCCGATATGTCTCCGCCAAGGCGGTAGTTCAGCGCGTAGGGCAGCTTTTCCGCGGGTATCCCGGTGTTTGACTTAAAGTTCATCACATAGTCAAGGGCGTGGACCCCCGCGTCGGTCCTGCTGCATCCTGTCACGCGGATCTTTTCGCCGCAGGTCTCGGACATAGCGTTTTCAATTGTTTCCTGCACGGTCACGGCGTTCAGCTGGAACTGCCAGCCGTGGTACGCGCCGCCGTCAAACCGCAGGCGCATCGCAATATTTCTCATATCAAAAACTTCCAAATGTTATATTTAGCAAAATGATCGCGGCCAAAAGCGCCGCCGTGTACACCCAGCCCAAAAAATCGACTCTGCCGAATCTCAGCTCATAAAGCCGCGTTCTGCCCTCTCCGCCTCTGTAGCAGCGGCACTCCATGGCGGTCGCCAGCTCGTCGGCCCTGCGGAACGCGCTGATAAACAGCGGTATCAGTATCGGCACCATGGCCTTGGCGCGGGCGAATATGTTTCCGCTGTCGATCGACGCGCCTCTGGCGGACTGGGCCTTCATGATCTTGTCGGTTTCGTCCAGCAGCGTCGGTATAAATCGGAGCGCTATCGTCATCATCATCGCGATCTCGTGCGCGGGCAGATGTATTTTTTTAAAGGGCGAGAGCAGACGCTCCATGCCGTCGGTCAGCGCGATAGGCGACGTTGTCAGCGTCAGCAGCGAGGTCCCGAGTATCAAAAATATAAGTCTCAGCACCATAAACGCCGCGAAGCGCACACCCTCGCGGGTGATCTTCAGAAAGCCCAAGCTCCAGATTACCTCGCCGCTCGTCAGAAACAGATTAAATATTCCCGTGAACACGATAAAGATCAAAATCGGCTTGAGACCGCGTATCAGATATTTCGGCGAGAGCTTCGAGACCGCGGTGCAGACCGCGAGAAACAGAGCAAGCGCGGCGTATCCGACAAAGTTTTGCACCAGAAACACCATCACCACGTACGCGATTATTATTAATATTTTTGTTCGGGGGTCAAGCCGGTGAATAAAAGAGTTCCCCGGAAAGTATTGACCCAAAGTTATATCTTTAAGCATAATATTGCCTTTCGATCAGTTGTTTTGTTTGTTTAAAAGCGGAAGCAGTATCCTGTAGGCGTCGCCGGTCGTGTATATCCCGGGCGGTATGTCGGCCCCCGCCTCGCGCAGCCTGTCGGCCACTCTCGTTATCTGCGGCACGTTCAGCCCGATCTCGCGCAGGCGCGCGCTTTTGGCGAACACCTCGGAGGGGCTGCCGCTCATCTCGACTTTTCCGGAGTTCAACACGAATATCCTGTCGGCCAGCTTCGCAACGTCCTCCATGCTGTGCGACACCAGCAGCACCGTCAGGTCCATTCGCTTGTGCATGTCGCGTATTTTGAAAAGTATCTCGTCTCTGCCCGCGGGGTCGAGCCCTGCCGTGGGTTCGTCGAGTATCAAAACCTTCGGCTCCATCGCCAGTATCCCCGCTATCGCGGCCCGGCGCTTTTGTCCGCCCGAGAGGTCAAACGGCGATTTGTCGAGCAGGCTCTCGGGAAGTCCCGTCATGTTCGCCGCAAACCTCGCGCGGTCCTCGGCTTCGCTTTTGGAAAGCCCCATGTTGAGCGGCCCGAAGCATATGTCCTTGAGCACCGTTTCCTCGAACAGCTGATATTCCGGATACTGCATGCAGAGCCCGACTTTGAATCTTATGCCGCGGAGATCGGTCTTTTTGTCGGACAGGTCCTCGCCGTCTATTATGACCCTGCCGCCGTCGGGCTTTAAAAGGCCGTTCAGCAACTGTATCATCGTTGATTTTCCCGAGCCTGTGTGGCCGATTATGCCGACAAACTCGCCCGGGTCGATTTGGAGGCTGATCCCGTCAAGAGCTTTTTTCTCAAAAGGTCCGCCGCTCATATATGTGTAGCTGACATTTTCAAGCTTTATCATGGCCGCGCCTCCTTTTTTATTCCCATCGCGCGCAGCAGCTCGGCCGCGCACTCCTCGTCGTTAAGCACCGTTTTGTCAAGGCCGGGGATCTTTTCGCTCAGCATGTGTATCAGATATGTCGACTGCGGCACGTCAAGCCCCAGCGCCGTCAGCTTTTCGACCTGCGAGAAAACCTCCCGCGGTCTGCCCTGAAGCGCTATCTTTCCGTTGTCGATGACGATCACGCGGTCGGCTCTGACGGCCTCGTCCATGTAGTGGGTTATGAGCGCCACCGTCATGCCGCCCTCGCGGTTAAGTTTTTTAACGGTCTCAATGACCTCGGCGCGTCCGCCCGGGTCGAGCATCGCGGTAGGCTCATCCATTACCAAAAGCTCGGGCCGCATGGCCAAAGCGCCCGCGATAGCGACGCGCTGTTTCTGGCCGCCGCTCAGCATATGGGGCGCGTGCTGCTTAAACGCGCTCATGCCCACGATTTCGAGAGCCTCGTCAACGCGTCTTCGGATCTCCTCGCGCGGCACGCCCAGGTTTTCGGGCGCGAAAGCCACGTCCTCCTCAACGATGGTGGCCACCATCTGGTTGTCGGGATTCTGAAAGACCATGCCGACCCTGCGCCGTACGTCAAACAGACGGCTCTCGTCCGAGGTGTCGATCCCGTCGATCA
>CANQQJ010000038.1 GCA_947625905.1 uncultured Clostridia bacterium
TCCAATTTGATATTTTTATTATATACCATCTTGGAGGTTTAGACAACTTACTTTACACAAAATCTGGGATTGGCTCTCCAATTTTTCTTATGATAAAATACATTGTTTTATCGGCAGGAAAGCCGGCTCCCGACTTTCCTGCCCTAGCTAAAATATAGCATGGATTTTCTGGTATGTCAAAGGAGGACATGTTAGAGTCTATGCATTTTACCCTTGATTGCTGGAAAAATTGTGTTATCTGAGCCGTCCCCGTACATGATAGACAGTTTATCATAAACCCTGATCCAGTTTCTCAGCGGCATTGTCCACTTCTTCGTTTCATATATTGTTAGATATAGCTCTTTAAAGTGTAGTATTGCTCGAAAATAAGGTGATAGTTATGGATAAGATCATTATTCTTAGAATGTATTTGCTGATTCATTTTCCGTATGAAATCCTGCCCATGATATTCCTCACTTTCTATTCCCCATATAGATTTGAAAACTTGTCCCAATCAATCTCAATTTGATTTCTACATACTTGTCTTGTGCTTTCGCAATCTCAATAAATTTCTTTATTGTCACGCAGTTAAACCATGTTTTTAGGGGTATTTGAATAAAGATATCAAATGACTTGGTTTTGATCTTAAAACTAACATATTTACGTTGATTCTAAGCTTCTATTGCGTGACATCTCACGTTATTTTTAGCTTATGATTTTTCTTGACAGCCCTATGTCCATCAGATATCACAAGAGTGGAACAATAGAACTTAATTTTAAGGGGTTTTAATATAATTATATGACCGTGCTCGATTATGGCTTTAAAATCAACGTTTTTGCGCCGTTTACAAAGCTTTATTATTCCACTAACGAGTTTAATATTAATAGCAAAAGAGCGTATCATTTGCTGATACGCTCTTTCATAATCCCGTTTCGACAGCCTGTCATAAAATTATTGTTTATACTGTCTTATGTCATGCCGCCCGATGGGGGAGATTTTTTATCTTAGTGATTCTTCACTCTGTCGACGATCGCCGCGGCTTCGGCTCTGGTGGAATTATCCTTCGGTCTGAACATTCCGTTGTCTCCGGTCAGGATTCCCTGCTCGGTGAGTCCGGCCACATAAGGCTTCGCGTACTCTTCTATAGTGTCCGCGTCGCTGTAGTCAAGCGGATTTTCTGACGTCCAGTTCATTTCTCTGCCGATCACCGCCGCTATCTGCTCGCGGGTGATGTTGTCGTTCGGACTGTAAGTCGTTTCGCTCGTGCCCAGAACGATTCCTGCCTCTGTCGCCGCTATTACGTACGGCGCGAACCAGTCGTCCTGCGTCACATCCTCGAACTTCGACTCGGTGGTCTGCGCCGTCAAGCCGAACATCAGCACAGCCATCTTGGCAAACTCGGCTCTTGTCACATTTCCGTCGGGAACGAACAATGTGGGAGTCTCGCCGTTTATGATACCCATGTTGTAGAGGTCCATAATGTAGCTGTATGCCCAATAATCGGCAGGCACATCTTCAAATACCTGATCTGTAACGGGTCCCACATCCGTTGTTCCGGGTGCTCCCGTCGCGCTCGGCGAGCTATCCGTTCCCGGAGCGGCCGTAGCCGTGGGCTTGGGAGTGGCTGTCGCGCTTCCCGATCCGGTGCCGAAGCTTCCGCCTCCGATGCCGCCGCCTCCGCCGGAGTATGACGGTCTGAGCGTGGGCTTGGGCGTAGCCGTCGCCTGAGGCTCATCCGTCGCCTGAGGCTCATCCGTCGCCTGAGGCTCATCCGTTGTCTGAGGCTCGGTCGTCGTTTGAGGCTCGGTCGTTGTTTGAGGCTCGGTCGTCGTCTGAGGCTCGGTCGTCGTCTGAGGCTCGGTCGTCGTCTGAGGTTCGGTCGTCGTCTGAGGTTCGGTCGTCGTCTGAGGTTCGGTCGTCGTCTGAGGCTCGGTTGTTGTCTGAGGCTCGGTCGTCGTCTGAGGCTCGGTCGTTGCCTGAGGCTCGGTCGTCGTCTGAGGCTCGGATTCCTCGTAATCGGGCGTTCCGTTTTCGTTCTCGTCGGCCGCCCATACCGCGTAAACAGTGATTTCTGTTCTTTCGTCGTCCTCCGCTCTGTCGGGTATCTGATATTCGTTTGCCTCGGTAATATCCTCGGGCAGTCCGTCTGCCGATGCAGCAAGTCCGTTCAGTTTTGTCTGGCTCCAGCCTATCAGGACAGCCTTATCTCTGGACAGCTTGCTCGCGTCGATGTCGATCGTCATGTGAGGAAGTATCGATTCGATGGTTTCCGGAACGACCGATGAAGCGTCGCAGCCGTTGCCGTCGAAAGTTACCTTGTAAGGCGTCTCGTTGTAGTCCGCGATGTAGTTGTGGTTGTCGTCAACCGCCCATACTACGTAGGCGTTTACAAATCTCGTGTCCGGAACGGATCTGTAATAGTATCCGTCCGCGGTGAGATATCCGTTAGAATCAACCTGGCCGCCGCGATTATCGGGATTTCTGGTATCCGGCACGAGTAATTTTCCGATTATCCAGTTGGCCTCGTTCTGAGGCGACTCGGAAACTCCGTGCGGGTATCCGCTCCAGCCGATCTGCGCGTAGTGGTGATACAGGGTCTCGCCGTCCGCGAGGTACAGATCAGCCTCTTTGATCACATTGCTGTCCTCGAACTTGATATTCTCGTCCGGGCTGTCTGCATTTGTGCCGGGGAACGGTACATACTGTCCGAGCAGGATATTATCCTGTCTGTTGGGCAGCTTGGCTCTGTTCTCATCGGATATCCTTATCCTATCCTCGGTTATGGGATCGCCGTTCTCGTCCTCATAGGGAAGCGTCGGAATGTCACTGCCGCCGGTAGCGTGGTTGCTGAAGCGCTCGTTCAGATTGTACGCGTGCGTTACAGTATCCTCAGCGTAGTCGCGAATGCCGTTATTGTTCGAGTCGACCGCCCATACCGCGTATACCTTGGCGTCTTCGTTAGCCGGTATCTCCACTTGCGTCATGAGCGTGAATGTTTCATCGACCGCGCTTGTGATAAGCGGATGTCCGGCCGAGTTCCAATCCTCGTTCTGCGTCCAGCCTATCAGTACCGCTCCGGGTTTGTAGATCATTACAGACGCCGACTGTGTTGTCATAAGGTCGGCCATGCTGCCGGGTGCATGATGGTCGTTGCAGGTGTAGAACCATCCTGTCGTCTCATCTACGTTGTAGCGGTTTCCGGTCGCGCCGGGCGCGTAGTAGCTGACATGGTGATAACCCTTGTCAAATCCCGCGTTGCCCGAGCCGTCCGATTCGGCGTATACCGCGTAGAGATATACGAAGTTTGTACCCGCGGGCGGCTGCGGGATCGTGTACGGGCTTGTTATCAGCTCAGCGGTGCGATCCGTTTCACCGTCTTTCCATGTTACTTTTGATATCGGATTGCCCTGTGCGTCCACTATCGGATTGCCCTGTTCGTCCGAACCGGCCTCAATGCTCGCGTCCGCCGGAATATTGTAGACGTAAGGAACTGTGCTCCAGCCCGCGAATACCGCGTCCGAACCGCTTTCCGTCTTCTTTGTCAGAGTTGTCTGGGTCGTCAACGGATACTGCGCTCCGACAAGCAGATCCTCCATCATAGCGGGAGGCTCGCCGTCGCCGCCATTCGCGTTGTAGACCAGCGTTACCTTGCTTTCGGTATAGTCCGCGATCAGGTTGCTGTTTCTGTCAAGCGCCCATACCGCGTATACCTGCAGGTCTGTCGCTGTGTCGCCAAAGTCTAACGTAGTGACGAAGTTCGCGTTATCCGGCGCCGCATTGTAGAACGGTTCCGCGCCGCAGTCAACCGTGCTCCAGCCTACGAATACCGCCTGGCCGAGCGCCGTTTGCTTGGTCCACTTTCCGCTCTTTATGCCTGTGCTATCGTCGTCATCTTCGTTTGTGGGCTGCCACAGCACTATTCCGGTCGTTCCGGGCACGTATGTCATCTTCATCTCGTCCATAAGCGCCTGTGTGGGCGTGCCGCCGTATAAGGTGTGATCGATATTCATTCCGCCCTGGACCATGCCGCAAACCGAGCATTCCTCAATGGTTCCGTGGCCTGTCGGCTGCCAATCATGCGCCTTGGCTCTGGCTGTTTCTGTCTCGCTCTCGCCGCATACCGAGCATGTGCGCGTCTGAGTGGTCTCGTCGGTGCAGAATCTTCTGCTTGCCTCGTCAATTTTCCAACCGTCGTTGATCTCGGAATTTATCCACCGGTGTCCGAGCGCGGGTGTCGTTACCGTCTCTTTTGACGACTCTTCTCTCTCGCCGCATACCTGGCATACCTTGTATGTGTCATAATGTCCTTCAGTTGTGCATGTGGCCGGCACTTCGGTCTCGATATCTTTCTCAGGGGTGGGTCCGAAGTTATGAGGCGTTGTGGGTATAGGCATCTCGATACTCTGACCGCAGTCGCTGCACACCAGAACATATTTGCCGGGCGTGTCACAGGTGGGCTGTATTTCTTCCGCTGTGTTCTCCTTAAAATCATGTGCTTTCATGCCGATCGAAAGTGTGGGAACGGTATGCGTCTCTGTCCAGCCGCAGTTGTGCTCGCACTTCAGCGCGATCACGCCTTCGCTGATAGTCGTTGGCTGCACGCAGTTATCCGGATCGATAACGGGTACATGCGCAAGCGTTGTGCCGACTTCGGTTACCATCTCATATGTGCATCCGGGGTTCACGCATTTGAGTCCCGTCTTTGCCGGCTCGTTACACGTCGCTTCGGAGCTCAGGTCGCTGTCGGGCTGCAGATTATGGGGCAGCATGGAGAGTACCGTGTAATCACCCTGCTCTCCGCACACGCAGTCGGTATAGCTGTAGCCTTCACGGTAGCATGTCGCTTCTACGGTTATCTGCTCACCCTGATGCACATGCTGTACATATTCGATGTCTTCATACGTTATGTTCGAGTCTCTGAGTATATCCTCAAAGCGCTGTCTGTCCTCATCGTCACTGTATTCAATGGTGATCTTGCCGTGTACCTCGGCCTGCTGTGAATTGTCGTTTGTTCTCAGCTCGCTGCCGGGATAGAGGGTAACGTCACCGTCGATATATCCGGCGCCGTCGAGAACTATCTCGCCGCCCGCTTCTACCGTAACGTTGGCGTCAACATAGCCGCTGTTGAATACCTTCGCGTCCTTTGTGACATTGAGACTGCCGTGGATCTCTCCGGCGTTTACGAAGTAATCGCTTCCCGCTGTGCCATAAGTGGTCGGCGGCTGTACCGTCACGGTTCCGTCGATCTTACCGTCCTTCTCGTTTACAGCGTTCGCGCCGTTCTGAACATAAAGGTCGCCGGTGATCTCTCCGTGGTTCGTAAACGTTGTGGAACCTTCGCCCTCCTGTTTACCGAGTACCGTTACCGAACCGTTAAGCTTGCCGTAGTTTTCGGCAGTACCCGTTTCGTTAACGACAACATCCTCGTCAACGGTCATGTTGGGACCGAACGTCGCGCCCCTCAGCACGTAAATATCGCAGTCTGTGGGAGTGCGCTCGCCGCTCGAAACGGACATTTGCGTCCATCTCAAATTGTCGTGCAGATGTCCGCCCTGGAAGTTCATGCCCAGCGAGTTCGGCTGCTGATAGATCGTGCTGGTGCCGTGGCCGATATTGTAGGCAATCTCGCCGTCGGTCATCGTAAAGTCGCTGTTGTTGTAGATATAAAGCGTCATGCCGTGGCCGTTGCTGGTTCCGCCGACGCCCGCGTTGTGGTGTATGCTTCCGCCGTTTATTTCAAGCTTGCCGCCGTAATCCATGATAATGCTGCCGTTACTGTTGTAGGCGAACACGTCGTAGAGTTCGGCGCTGTCGTTCAATGTGACGGTTGAGTTGGATCTCATATCGATAAGACCGCCGTTTCCGCCGCTCGCGTATACCTCGTGGACTTTCGCGTCGTCGTTGAAGTTAACGGTGGTGTTGTTCATTCCGCGCACGAGGGCGTTGGCCGTCGTGTCGAGGTGGTGGATATCCGTTCCGCTGTTGAGGTTGATCGTCGCTCCCGCGTTGGCGATTCCGAATACGCCGTATCCGCCGTAACTGCCTGTGGAGTCGTTGTATGTGCTCATGTTCGCGATCTCGGTGTCCTCAAGGTTGACCGTGCCGCCCACCTGAATGAGGTTGCCGGTGGTTACAACATTGGTTCCCGTCGTCTCCTCAGCCAGCGATGCCGCGGCGGGTTCGGGATTGTCGGGATCATAGTGATAGCGCTCTCCGCCGCCGAAATGCTCATTGATCAGCTTCTGCATATCTCTGTCACTCGGCAGCATGCGCGACTCGGTGTTTCTCGTGCCGTACTTGACGGGCTTTCCTCCGCCGTAGGCGTAGCAGTTGTTAGTATTTCCGCCTCTGCCGTCCGGGAGCTGAACGCCGAACGTGCTTATCTGAATGTCTCTGTCAACCAGCGTGTTGTTCCAATCCCAGTACGCGCCCGCGTCGATCTTGACGTTTTTGAACGTTACGTTGTCGCCCTGGTCGATCTTGAAGAGCGAGCCTGTGTATGTAACGCCGCCGGTAGTGGCGCGGCTGATCGTGTGGCCCTGACCGTCGATCGTTATGGTCTTGTCGCCCGCGATCTCCGCCATATAGCCGATCGAAACGTCGCCCTTTAAGTAGATCGTGCCGCCGTTCTCAACATTTGCCATAGCCTTGGCAAAGCGCGCGTATGTCTTGCCGGTGTCGATCGTCTCGCCGTCGTTGACAACAACTATATTGCCGTCCTCTGGAGCGCCGAAGTTCGTGAACGGCGTGTTGACGGGGATGGTCACATACTCACCGGCTTTGTTCAGGTATCTTATCTGAGCGGCGGAGCTCGAAATAAGCGCGCCGTATGATTCGGAGAACTGACCGAATACGAAGTTCTCGCCTATCTTGCCTCTGAGGTAGTAGCCGCTCTCCTCGGTTCCCAGAGCCGACAGAGGATATTCGCCGCCGTCGGGAGTTTTGAATGTGTATGTCGTTTTGCCGTCCGTCGTCTTAACGGATATTGTGTACTGCAGATCCGCGGTCTCATAGTCGCCGTCGGGAACTATCTGCGGCACCGTCTCATCGGACTTTATATAGTGGTAACTGCCGTTTATCGCGAGCGGCTGCTCACCGGTCGTTCCCGGATTATCCGGATAGAGCGTGGCTGTGCCTGCGAATGTTTGATATGTCAGCTGTTCCGAAGCGTTTCTGTTGTAATTGTTCCATGTCACGTCGCCTCTCTGGAACGGAGTAAAGCCGTTTGTAGCCGCATCCTGATCATTGGCGACGCTTCTGAATCCGTTGTACCACATATAGATGGTCTTGGGCAGATGCTCCTTGGTGCCGTCCTCGTTTTCTTTAAGCGTCGCGTTGTCGCTGTTGAACGCCACATCCGCGTTGTATAAAGTTTTATCAGCCGATACATTCTCGGTCGGCGTCCAGACAATGTCGCCCGCTTCGGTGATGTCTATATAATGACGGACGCTCGGGTCATCCATATAATATCTGCCCGCGAACTGCTTGAAGTATTCACGCGCTCTTTCTTTATTGGCGTCGCTGTAGGCTCTGTCATTTGTGTAGAGCTTGGTGAATGTTTTGTTGTAATCTTCTTCGCCGCTCTTTTTGATTTCCCAATCGCTGCCGTCAGCTTTCTTGGCGTCATAAAGCGTTATGTTTTTCGCGTAGATATATCCCGTCTCGTCGCCCAATACGGGAGCCTGACCGCCTACCGTCATCGCGTCGAAAGAAACCTTCTGGATCTGCTGAACGGCCTGGTAATTGTTGTTCGCCTGATACACGCGGGAGTTGGGGAACATTACACTGAATCCGCTTACGCCGCCCGCAACGTGGGTCGTGTCATTGAGCTCGGCTTTGAGCGTGATATGCGGCTTGATCTTTCTGTAGCCCTTATGAGGCTCTTCCGTAACCGCGGGATCGTCAACATAGAAGTATACGCTTCCGTCTTCCTCTATCTCGGCGTACCACTTGTCGGTCATCTGCGGGTGGTACTCTCCGGTGTACTTGTTCTGCTTGAGCCACTCCTTCGCGTTATCATAGTCAGCCTCCGACGAGAATTCGAACGCCGGGAACGTGAAAGGTTCGCCCTTGCCGTCGTCATTCGTATCCGCCGTCCATAACTGAATCGGGGTCGCCGTGAAGTAGTTGTTGATATAATCCTGGTTCTCTCCGGTCTGCGTCAGATGCGCATCGAACGTGATCGCCGCTTCCTGAGTACATTCTTCGTTGGCATAATAACCCTTAAACGGAACAACTATTTTCGAAACATATCTTCCGTATTTGTCCTCGGTAAAGGTCGGGGCGACTACAACGTCCTCATACTCCTCGGTTCCGAACTTGATCTGGACCTTGCCGTCTTCGGTGATATTCATTTTCAAGTCGGAGCCGTCGTTCGCGTAATACTCGCCCGCGTACTGCGCCATATATATTCTGTCTTCGTCAAGCTCCGCGTCGCAAACAAAGCGCTCGGTGCTGCTCAATATTACCTTGTGATCAGCCTCCGAATCCGGGCTGTGGTAGAGAGTGCCGCTCGTAGTGAAATAGTGCGTTGTTATATTCGTGCTGTTTCCGTTAGCCCATGTCAGCGTTACAAACGCCGGCTGTGTCGCTTCGGTGTTTGCATAGTGATTCGGCACCTCGATAAGCAAAGTGCTCAGATATCTGCCGTTTATGCCGACCGCCGGATTTGTCGCGTTATAGCCGAATACCGGTTTCGGATTTACCTTAACAAAGTCGTTTGAAGTGTCGTCAAAGTCAACAAGCACATCGCCGTCCTTGGTGATCCTGATACCCCAGTCGATATCGGGAGCGTTGAAGCTGTACTCGGTGTACTCCGGAGACTCGCCGCCGTCGATATAAGCGAATTGCTTTAAGTAGTCCTTCATCTCGGCGATAGACGCCTTATCATTGTCGGCGGGAGCCTCAGCGTTATAGTTCGCGCCCTCATAGGTGTAGGTCACACTGTTCATGAAGTAATGCTTGAGCCCGGTTTTGGTCTTATCTTCCCAATTGCCGTCCTCAAGTTGCTGCTGAGGCGCGTAAACTGCCGCCGCGTTCGGAGCCGTGAAACGTCTCGCGTTCGTGAAGTTGGCCGTCTGGTCGTTCGCCCATGTGAAGCTGTATGCCGCTCCGGGGCTCTTCTTTTCACCGTTATCGTTATTGTTGTACCAGTCGTTCTGCGTGAACTGGACCGTGGACGGATAAACCGCCGGATCACCCAGTATATACTGACTGTCATTGCTTCTTGTTACATATATCGCCTCGTGGTCGTTGCCGTTAAAGTCATGGTATGTGGGCGTGCCGTCGTCGCTGATCTCGATATACTCATCCGTATACGCGTCAGTGGTTCCGGGGCGGTTCACATAATATCTGCCCGCGAACTGCTTGTAGTAGTTCTTGTACCAGTTCACATAATCGGTGTGCATAAAGTACAGCGTGGGAGCCTTGAACATCTCGGGCTGACCGTCGTTGTCCGCGTCGGGTTGATACAAAGTCGCGGCAGCCGCGCTAAAGTACTTATATGGCTCGCCGTTGTGATCCTTTGCGGCAGCGGCATTAATTACATTCCATGTCAGCGTCAGATACGCGGGTTCCGTGCATGCCGCATTATTATAATATCCCGGCATGTATACATACATCGTGGCAACCGACGGAACAAATTCATTGTCAACCCTTTGACCGTCCGCGTCATACTTCTGCATTCTGTTCGCGGACGCGAGCGACGCTTTATAGTCGCCATTGCTTGTATGAAGCGTTACCGAACCGTAATCATCTATAACGATCTTCCAGTTTGTGTACATATCGTTATAGTTCTTGCCGAATCCGGGTCCGAGCGGATATTCGCCCGTGTAACTCTTAAAGTAATCATTGGCGTATCCGCCTTCGGCCGCGAAATAGCTGCGGTCTTTTCTGAAAACCTTTAAAACATCACCCGCCATAACCGGAGTAACGCCGTCTTCTCCGACATCTTGTGAACCGCTGTAGAGAGTTACGTCTGTTGTGAACACATAGCGTTCAAAGCCATCGGGATGCTCGGGCGAAGTCGCCGACGCGCTCACAAAGCGCGACAATGTAGCGGTCAGCGTATTATAATTCGTTTTGCCGGAGGCATCATACCAATCCGGACTTCTGAATGAGAACGATGTCAACGCTGTCTTTTCATACGGGTATTTTTCGCTTTTAGCATCGGTGGTTTTATATGCGACTGCTGTAAGCTGGATATTGCCCGCGGTCAAAATATCGCCGTTGGTGAGCGTGGGCTTACCTGTATCGTCAATAGTGATCTTCCAGCCGGAGCCGTCGTTTAAGGCATACTCCGTCGGAGCGCCGCTGAGGAATTCTTTTACCTTGTCGAATCTGATATATCTCTCACGGTTGCTGCCGCTGCTGTTACGTCCGTACGCGTTAAACGTGCGGATAACGGTTCCCGGAATATCCGTGCCTGGAGAGGCGGTATATATTGACGTATTGTTAGGAAGCGTGAAGGTGTCTGTCGTGTAATCAAAGCTGATCGTCAGCACAGACCTTCTGTCGGTGGTTTTATTGTTTGCGGCGGTATACCAACTGCTGTCGGTAAACACAACTCCGTTGACATACCACGGATTAGTAAAGCTTGACTCGCCGTTTATATAGTTAAACGCGCTGTTATTATTAGGCGACTGCGCGTTAATATTGGCTCCCGCTATATTATAATAAGCGGGTACGCGTCTTTCAAGCTCCGTTCCGTTGTAGTAAAACCAAACAACTTCGCCTTGGTCTGTTATCTGCATATACTCACCGGGAGCGTTGCTTGCGGTGTACTGATACGTTCCGGCATAATTCTTAAGGAAGTCCTTAGCCATTTGTGTATAATGCTCGTCGCTGTCTATGTATAAGTTATACACTTTCAATACCTCGGGATCACTGTCGGCTACGGGCTTATAAAAGGTTGCCTCACCAATGGAAAATCTCCACGCGCCCTTACCCTCGGACTCGTTTTTGGCGGATGTGTTGATACTCCACGTAAGCGTCAGATACGCGGGCGTTGTGCATGCCGTATTTGTATAATATCCGGGCAAATATACAAGCATCTTTTCGACCGACGGATCATATGTATCCCCCATCTGCCTTGTGCGGCCTGTCGAAAACGAAGCCGGGTATGTGCCGTTGCTGCCATATGTAACCTGCACCTTGCCGTTCACATCTATCTCGAGTTTCATATTTTCAAATATGGGAGAATAGTGCGCTCCGAGATCTGTGGACATCGTATATGTGCCCGCGTAATCCTTGAAATAATTTGTCGAGAAATCGCCTTTATTCGGTGTGAATAAAGTGTTGTTATTTACAAATACCTTGCGTATCTTACCGCCTTCACCATATGCAGTAGCATTTGCTCTGAAAGCATTGCGAACAAAGCCATCGGGTCTTTGAGTCGCGTTTACGCCGATAGTATGCTCCCACGTGAAAGCGATCGCAGCATACGGCGTTGTGCCCTTCGCATCATACCATGTCGGGCTCTCGAATGTAACCGAGGTTACGTTTCCGTATGTCTCGGCTGTGGTTCCGAAGCTGACATAACGAACTATAATATTGTCAGTTTCATCCTCTGCGTCGGTCATACTGATTCCGTCTTGACCGGCGGTTATCGTCCAGCCCGAACCGTCGTTAATGGTATATGTATCATCATAGTTCGCAAAGTACGCCTTTGCCTTGGTCTCGTTGTACATATAAACAGCGTTTGAGAATACATGTTTATCTCGCGTTTCGCTGTTGCCATCATAATAAATTGTTTTATTGTTATCAGCACAACTTATAAAACCTGCTACGTTCCATGTAAAAGCAATTGTTGCAAAATTACTGGTAGTTTTTGCTTCGGTCGTATACCAATCTTTGGTAAATGTAAACTCAATGCGCGAGGGCACACCCTGTGCATTTACCGTCAATTTCGTTACCTTCGCTTCAGTATCCACATTATTATAATGTAGTTGGATATCGTCTCCTGTTTCGGGAATTACAATTTTCCACTGATCGCCCTCATAATTGTTGGCGCCGGATTGGTAATTGTTCTTCTCGGTCACAAAGGTTCCGGCGTGAGCCGCGAGGTACTCCTTTGTTTCATCCGACAGAGTAACTTGTTGCGCGTCTATCGAGGCAAGCTCTATGCCGGACTCGCTTGCGATCGCGTCGGGCTGATCCTCGCCGCCGGCGAGTATGCTGTCGAGACGGGCTTTTTCGTCCTCGGTGAGGGTGGCGTTGATCGTGGCCCACTCCTCGTCGGTCATGCCCGCGAGCAGGGATTCGCGTCCCGCGCTCGTCTGGTTAAAGACCTTGATGATCTCCTCGCCCGAAAGGCCGACAAAACGGTTGGCGTCCGGCTGCGCTATCGCGGGGATAGCGGCCTCCTCCTCCGAATCCTCGGGCTGAGCTTCCTCGGCCTGAGCCTCGTCGGGCTGAGCCTCATCGGGCAAAGCCTCGTCGGCAGCCGCCTGTTCGGGTGCCGCCTCGTCTTCCGTCAATGCTTCTTCCGCCGGCTGATCGACAGCCGCCTCGTCCTGCGCCGCAACAGCCGCGGTGTCCGCCGCCGTGTCGTCGCTGCCCGCGGCGAATACGGGCATGCCGACGCCGAGCGCGCTCGCGATCATGCAAAGCGAAAGAACCAATGCTAAAATTCTTTTTGCCTTCATAAACTTTTCCTCCGTTTATAAAAAATTTTTAATAATTTTTCAATAATTATTCGATTATGTGTATTAAACGCCCGTTTTGCACAATTATATCACTCCGTTTTAAAATTGTCAAGTTGTACATATACACTTTTTCATATACAAACTTTTTTCGTCATAATTAACAAAATGCCCCCCCCCATTTCGATTTTTTGTTTGTACACTTTCACAAATGCAAAAAATTGCAAACAAAAATTCCCCATTTTCCGCCCGTTTGCCTCGCCCATTGTTGTAGGGGCGGATATCATCCGCCCGTTTGCCCCACTCATTGTTGTAGGGGCGGATATCATCCGCCCCCAAGGGGGGCGCCACGGGCGGCCACGGGGTTATACGAAACATACGCGGGAACATGACAAAGAAATATGCCGAATTATTCCCGCGTATTCACTATTCGCTAATAACTAATCTCTACGTTAAAAAAGGAACCCCATTCCGGGGTTCCTTTAAAATCTTTTTCAACTTGCCGTGTCGGGCAAATTATTCAGCTGCGGGAGCTGCCGAAGCTTCGGGAGCATCTGTCGCCGCGGGCGTGGCTGTGGGAGCCGCGTCACTTCCGGTCGAGAAGCCGCCGTTATCGTTTGCGGGTGCCTGTGTGGGAACAGCCGCGGGAGCCTCTGTCGACTCGGGAACTTCCTCGGGAACTGCCTCGCTTCTGGTCAGAACATATACTCTGTCGAGCAGCGTAGCAGCCTCTGCGCGCGAAGCGTTAGCCTGCGGTCTGAAGCCTGTCTCGTCGCCCTGGAGCAGACCGTTCTCTGACAGTCCGGCAACATAATCCTTAGCGTAGTCGGAGATCGACGCAACGTCGGGATATGTCATAACGTTAGATGAAGTCATGTTCATCTGACGGCCGATGATCGTGGCCATCTGCTCACGGGTAATGTCGGCGTTGGGAGCGAACTCGTTCTCGGAAATACCGTTAACCAGTCCGGCCTCTGTAGCCGCGATTACGTACGGTGCGAACCAGTCGCTTGCCTGTACGTCAACGAACTGCGAAGTTGTCGATGTTGCAGTGAGACCGAATACGCTAACCGCGATCTTTGTGAACTCTGCGCGCGTGATGTTGTTCTCGGGCATGAACTGAGTTGCAGTCTCGCCGTTGATGATACCCGCGTTGTAGAGATCCATGATGTAATCATAAGCCCAGTATGTGGGAGGTACATCCTCGAATACCTGGTTGTTGTTGGGAGCATTTGTGGGCTCTACCACGGGAGCGCCGGACGGAGCGGGTGTTGATGTGCCCGTTGTTGTGCCGCCTGTGCTGCCGCCTGTGCCAAATCCGGAATTACCGATTCCGCTTCCCTTACCGGGTGTCGTGTAAGGATAGTCAACAACGCCGTCCACGCCGGTTACTTCCTTTTCGTTGAGGTAGTAAACAGCCTTAGCCGATATTACATCGGTCTCGTGCTCGGGAACGATCGTGATGCGTACCTTATAGTCGGTTCTGTACTCAGCCTTGTATGCGGGATCAGCGATAACGCTCTCGTTCTCGCCGTCTACGAAATACCAAGTCGTCGATACGGTATAGTGACCGGGTCTGGTCTTAACCGCGATAGGCAGAGTCTGGTTAACCGTGGGAGCCTTTATAGAAGCTCCGAATATGCTCATTTCTCTTGCTACGGGGATAGTGCCTTCAACAGCGCCGTCCTTATAGATAACGGTGATGTTGTGGTAATCAACGAGCTTGAAGGTGAAGTCGGCCTGCGTTGCGGCAGTGTACTCAACTTCTGTGTTGTCGCCCGTTACTATCGTGAAGCTGTAGTTATCGGGAGTGATCGCCTTTTCGGGCTCTTCCGTATCAGCGGGAACAGTGAAGGGCGCGGGGTCGGTCTTAAACTTACCGGCCGACTTAGTCTCGCCTACTGCAACCTTAACATCCTCGGGCTTGGTATCCTCGGTGAACGTCAGCGTGCCGCTGTTAACGACATCAATGCTGAGATCCTTACCCTCGGCATCCTTAGCGCCCGAAACGCTGTAGGTATAGCCCTTGGGCAGCGTGTACGTGAAGTTGCCGTCCTCGCCTCTGCTTACAACAGTCTCTGTACCGTCGTCGCTCTTTACAACCAGCTCGGTAACCTCATCGGGAATATTCTTTCCGTCGATAACGAATTCGAAAGTACCCTCTTCAACGGGAGGCTCTGTGGGAGTCAGTGTCGGCGTCGGCGTAGGAGCCACTGTCGGTGTGGGAGCCACTGTCGGCGTGGGAGCCTTTGTCGGCGTGGGAGCTACTGTCGGCGTGGGCGTAGGAGCTACTGTCGGCGTGGGAGCCGGCGTGGGCGTAGGAGCCACTGTCGGTGTGGGAGCGGGGCCGCTCTTAAGCTGTACAGTTATAGGCTCGGCATGCTTTAATGCATCAGGAACCAAGTCAGCTGCCTCGTCACTTGCTTTGTAGTTCTGAGGTGTAAATGTTATAGATTCCGCATCCGCGTTCAAGATCGTACACTTCAAAATAGCTGCGGGAATTTCAGATCCATTAAACTCTGTACCGTTATTATTTAACGAAGCAAACTTAATCAAGCCCTTGCCATTATCATCTTTTGTAACGCTTACACCGCCAGTACCATACGAGTTTTTACGTGTAGAAGCGTTCTCAACACTTACGATTGTGTCATCATAAGTCAACTCGAGCTGGGTCATGCAAAGGTAAAAACCTTCAGGATTGCTTATTGTGCCTGTCGGGTTGTCTGATAACATAACATTCAAATTAAATACTCCGTTTTCAACAGGTGTCGCCTCAAATAAGTAATATACGTTCTGAGTGCTGTCCGCTGCGAAAACATTTACGGAAACAAGGCTGAACACCATAGCAATAGCCAAAACAATGGCCGATGCCTTTTTAAAATTTCTCATGTTTTAAAATTACTCCTTTCAGTAAAATGTTTTTCATGAATTTTAAATAATATTGTTATTTAAACAAATATTATTCGAATGATGTTATTTTATCAAGATAATACTGCATGATCAAGTTCGCATCGTCCATATCGATAGAGGGAGCAGGATCAACATTTGCAGCAGTTTTCTGTGTATCTGTTAATTCGCTCTTATCAAGATAGAACTGCATAATCAGATTAGCATCATCCATGTCAATTGTACCATTCGCGTCAACATCACCGAGTTTAACATCCGGTACTTCGCCGCCAACTTCCAGCTTAAACGACTTAGCGTCGGGCGTGTCGATGTCGGTTCCGCCGATCTTGGCGAGCATGATATGATCCGCCGCAAACTTGGCGCTGTCAAGCTTGAACTGGAACGAGACCGCAGCCGCCTTCTGGTCGATGTAGCCAACGGGCGTTTGTGCGGTTGATGTGAATCCGTATTCACCCGCGCCTGCCAGGATATTTGTTATATCATAAACAAATAATGTTACCTGAGCGGGAACAGCCTGACTGTTCTTCATGGTGAAGGGAACGTTTACCGTGAAATAATTGCCGTCCTGCTTAACACCGATTTCGCCTATTTGGATAACGGAAAGATCCGGATCATAATTCGGATCGTCAGCCGCCGCTTCGGCGATATCCTCGGATGTAACGTCCTCTTTTTCCAGCGGTACAACAACTTCTTCTACGTCCTCGGCTTCCTCTGCGGGAGCCTCTTCCTCAACTGCAGGTGTTTCTTCTTCGACAGCTTCATCTGCGGGAGCAGCCTCATCGACCGTATCAACCGCAGCGGGCTCGGTCGTCTCGGGAACTTCCGCGTCGATCTCGTCAGCGAACGCAAGACCGGCTGTCGCCGAACAAATCATCAATGCGGCGGTGAGAGCCGCACCAAATTTAAAAATTCTTTTTTTCATCTAACTTTTCCTCCTAATTTTGCCGTTTTTATAAAATCGTCGATTTCTTCCCAATTAAATCCGCAATTTTACTTATCATCTCAAAATTCGAGGTTATCCTCCTTTCCCCAAAATTTCTCGCGGCGTTCACATATTATTTATGTACACTGCCGCATTATAGATTTTCTCTATTATGACACGGTACTATTATACACCTACTTAAAAGAAAATTCAAGTGTTTTTTTAAAATTTCTTTGAATTTTTTCAAAAAGATTAAAAAATATCGACAATATATTGACATTTCACGCTCCGTAAATATAATATTAAAATATGAAAAAGAGAATTTGCGCTATTGTTTCATTAATATTTGTTATTTGCGCGGCGTGCGGCTGCGGAACGCGAACCGACCGCGGCAGCTTTTCGGACACCCGGTATATGCTCGACACGGTCTGCACCGTGACGGCGGGCGGAGAGGACGCCGAGCGGCTCGTCTCCGAGGTTTTTGACCTGATCTCGCGCATCGAGGGCGAGATCGACCGATTTGACGAAAGCTCCGCGGTGTCGGCTTTTAATTCGGCCCCGGCGGGAACCGAGACCGCGCTCACTAACGCCTGCGCGGAGATAATTTCGGAGGCGCTTAATATGTACGGCGAGAGCGGCGGCGCCTTTGACATAACAGTGGCGCCCGTCGAGGACCTGTGGGACTTTAAGTCGGACGACCCGACCGTGCCCGACCCCGCCTCGGTATCGGCGGCGCTTGAGCGCGTGGGCGGAGACAAGCTTATATTCGACGCCGAAAATAAGACGCTGGCCAAGACCGAGGACGGCGTTATGATCGACCTCGGAGGCTGCGGCAAGGGGTACTGCTGCCAGGCGGCGCTTGATTATATCTCGGAGAACTATCCGAACAATTGGGCTATACTTGACTTAGGCGGGAACGTGGGCGTTTTCGGCAAAAATCCGCGCTCCGACGACGGCTCATTCACGGTGGGTATTCAGAGCCCCGATGGGGAAAACGGAGCATACTCGATGACAGAGAAGGTCTTTTCCGGCGCGAGCGCGGTGACAAGCGGCACGTATCAGCGGCATTTCGTTAAAGACGGCGTTAATTATCACCATATCCTTGACCCGAAAACCGGCATGCCCGCGTCGAACGGACACGAGAGCGCCACGATAATATGCGCGTCGGGCCTTGCCGCCGACTGTCTCTCGACCGCGTGCATGGTGCTGCCCGAGGCCGAGGGCCGGGCCCTGGCGGAACAATACGGCGCGAAGGTGATTTATCAATAGTGTATTTTCCCACCTCCGTCAGGCTGCGCCTGACGCCTCCTCCCGGGAGGAGGCAGATTATATAATATTAACGAAAGGAACCAAACAATGCTTATAACAAACGCGAACATAATGACCATGAGCCGGCGCTTCGGCAGCATCAAAAACGGCTATATAAATATCCAAAACAAAAAAATAACCGCCGTGGGCGATATGGCGGATGCGCCGGACACCGACGCGGACACCATCGACGCCGAGGGACGCCTTGTGACCCCCGGGCTGATCGACGCACACTCGCACCTGGGGATGTGGGAGGACGGTTTGAGCTTTGAGGGCGACGACGGCAACGAGGACACCGAGCCGATAACGCCGCACCTGAGGGCGATCGACGGCATAAACCCGCTGGACCGCGCGTTCTCGGAGGCGTTTGAGGCGGGCGTCACCGCGGTGGTGACGGGCCCGGGAAGCGCAAACCCGATCGGCGGCAGCCTCGCGGCCGTGAAAACAAGCGGCAAAAGAATAGACGACATGATAATAAAAGCTCCCGTCGGAATGAAGATCGCTCTTGGCGAGAACCCAAAGACCGCCTATAACGAAAAAAGCCGCATGCCCGTGACAAGAATGGCGACCGCGTCGCTGATACGCGAGGCGCTGCGCGAGGCGGCGGACTACAAAAACGCTCTTGAAAAATACGAGGCCGACCCCGAAAACGAGGACAAGCCCGACTTTGACATAAAATCCGAGGCGCTGCTGCCCGTGCTGAAAAAAGAGATACCTCTGCACGCCCACGCACACCGCGCGGACGATATTTTCACCGCGGTCAGGATCGCCAAGGAATTTGACCTTGACCTGGTTCTGGTGCACTGCACCGAGGGGCACCTGATAGCCGACGAGCTGCGCGCCGAGGGGTACCCCGCGCTTTCGGGGCCGATACTCACCGACCGCAGCAAGCCCGAGCTCAAAAACCAGACCGAGGCCGCGCCCGGGATACTCGACCGCGCAGGAGTCCCGGTCTCGATCATAACCGACCACCCGGAGACGCCCGAGAAATTCCTGCCGCTCTGCGCCGCTGTCGCCGTGAAATACGGCATGGACAGAGAAGCCGCCCTGCGCGCGGTCACGATCAACCCCGCCAAGGCGTGCGGGATCGCGGACCGCGTGGGCTCGATCGAGCCCGGCAAGGACGGCGACATAGTCATTTGGAACGGGGACCCTTTATCAATAGAAGGAAGGCCGTATAAGGTAATATCATGACCCCTCTCCGTCAGGCTTCGCCTGACACCTCTCCCCAAGGGGAGAGGCAATTTTCCTCCGCTTTATTCTTTTACTTCCAATTTATCTATCATTTTTTTGGTGCGGGCGGAGCAGACCGCGCTTATCACAAACGCGACGGCCAGCCCCAAAACCACCGCCGATGCGGCCGCGAACAATATCGTCAGCTGAGCTTTTCCTAAAGCCCCGCCGGGCACAAAGCCGTAGAACACGCGGAACAGCATGCCCGTTAGGCCGAACCGCAGCTCAAGCCACACTCCCGCCGCCAAAACAGCGGCGAAAAACAGCGCCGACACAAAAAATCTTGATATCCTGCTTTTTTCCAAAAACACGGGCACAATGACCGCGCAGCCGATAGGCACTATAAGCTCAACGATCTCCGCGCAGTCCTCGGGTATAATATTGAAATACACCGATATCAGCGCTATGAATATGTACACCGCCGCGCATATCCCGCACAGCAGACCTCTTAAAATCGCTTTTCCCATTCCCGTTTTCTACCTCACGTTTGCTATAACTTCCGTTTTTCCGTATGTTATTTTAATAATATCCCCGTTTTCGGCAAGGGCGTAAACCACTCCCTCGTCCGCGGATACGACCGCCTTAACACCGCTCAGCCCCTTATATTCGGAGGCGTAATAATGTTCTTTTTGAGAGCGCGTTCTCGGGGGCAGGACGGGGCTGCGGCCCCACATATAAATTTTGCCGCCGCTCAGCGCCGCGTACTGGTATTCGCCGCAGGACAACGCCGTTACCCCCAGCAGGACATGACCGACGAGCTCGTTTTTCTCGAGGTCGTACTCCAGATAGGGTATCCTTCTCGGGCGGTCGTAGCGATAATAGCCGTCCTCATCGACTATTATCGGCTTGTCCTCGTCTTGGTCGTGGTACATGACTTCCTCGCCGTCGATCGGAATGCCGAGATAGACCGTGCCCCAGGCGTACACGCTTTTGTCCTGCCTTACGGCCGTCGCGCCCGTGGGACCCGCGCTGACCGACACGGCGCCCAACACCTCTTTGAGCGCAGCGGGCTCTGCCGAGGCTTTAACGCGCTCGGAACCTCTGCCAAGCTGACCCTCTGAATTTTCGCCCCAGGTATAGACCCTGCCGCCGAGTGTCACGGCCGCTCCGAAGGCGCCGCCCGCGGCTATGTCGGACGCGCCGCCCAAATTGACCTCAATCGGGGCCGCGGAGTCCGCCGAAACGCCGTTTCCCAATTGGCCCTTGTCGTTTCGGCCCCAGGCGTACACTGTCTTGTCGCTCGAGAGCGCCAGCCCGAAGTCGGCGCCCGCCGCGACCTTTGTTATGCCGCTCAGGCCCTCGACCTTTCGAGCCGTTCCGTCCGCGGGCGCCGACTCGCTTCCCAGCTGCCCGTACTCGTTCGAAGAACCCCAGGCGTATACCTCGCCGCCGTCGGTCAGGGCGATGCCGCCGCTCTTGCCGAGCGCTACGCGCACCGCGCGGCCGACTCCGGGCACCTGTCCGCCGCCTTGGTACCAAACCGTGCCGTCGTCCTTGATATAGGCGAGCTTGTCCCGATAGGCCGACATGCGGCCGTCGGTTTGAATATTCGACGGGTCAAAACCACCGTCCGTTTCGGGCTTGGGAGCCGCAGTCGGTTCCGCTGTCGGTGCCGATGTCGTTATCGAAACCAGATAAGTTTTCTCGTCCCAGTCCACCGCGCAGCCGAAAGCCTCGGACACCGCCCGAAGCGGGACCATGGTCGTGTCGGAATAGCTGTCATAGGGCAGCAGCTCGGGCGGAACGTCAAGAGCCGCGACGCGCTCGCCGCCGTTTTTGACCGTCATTTCGGGCGAGCCTATCTTCATTTGGATCTCCGCTCCTTCTTTGACCGCGGTGACCGACATATCGCTTTCGTTCCATTTTACCTCGGCGCCCAGGGCCTCGAAGGTCTTTCGCATGGGAACAAGGGTCCTGCCGTTTTTTATCACCGGTTCATGGGCGCCCGAATAGTCGATCGCGGACCCGTCAAGCGTCACCGTGACACCGCTCTCGTACAGATCCGCCGCCTGCGCGGTCGGCGCGAGCGCTAATATCAGCAGAGCGGCTAAAAGTGTTTTTGCAAATTTCATAATTACCACCTATAATATAAGACTGTGTTTTGCGCGGAAAAGTTCCCGAAAATCTCAAAAAATCATAAAAATCGGAGCGCGGATAAGATCGGCGCTCCGTTTTTTCGGCTGTTTATTCGCTGTCGTCCTCGGCGCCGCTCTCCGCCTCGGGAGTGCTCTTCGTATCCGACGGCTCCGATGCCTTGCTTTCCTCGATATAGGCTTCCCATTCCTCTCTGGTCTGCGGCAGGAACACGTCGCTCACGAGGCTGCGCGTTGCGGCCACGTCTTGGATATAGTACCATGTCTCGTTTATATATTCCGCCTCGCCGGGCAGCTGATATGTGCTTATGTCGTCAAGGCTGATGCCTGTCAGCGCGTTCAGGTTTTTCACCACGTCGCTCATGGTCAGATTGGTCCTCACGTTGTTGCGGAAAACCTCGAAAATTCTGTCCAGCTTTGAAATGTAGTACGGATTCAGCTTCTGTCTGACGATCTCTTTTATGAAGCGCTGCTGCCAGTACACGCGGCCCTCGTCGCCCATAACGTACTCGCCGGGCGCGGTGCCGTCGTTGTTATGGCGGAAACGCACAAAGTCATGCGCGTGCTTGCCGTCCAGATGCTGCTCTCCGGCCTCCAGATGGATATGGAGGCTCTGGATCGGATCGTCGTAGTCCATATCGTAGGGAACGTTGAAATCAACGCCGTCGACCGCGTTGATGAGCTCCACAAATCCGTCGAAGTCGACCGTCACATAATAGTGGACCGGGAGACCCGTGATCTCCTTGACCTTGTTTATAAGCAGATCCTCATGGCCCTCGCCGAGCGCCAGTTTGGACGGATGAATGTCGTCGTATTTGCTCTCGGGGATCTTGTTTTGATTTTCCTCGGGATCGGCGCTTTCCTCGGACTCGCCGCCCTCATCCCGTTCCTTGTCCGAATTGGGCGACGGAGACGGCTTGGACGACACAAATCCCATTGTGGCGTTGATCTTCTGCACGCTTCCGTTTATCCTCACCATGGTATCTCGGGGGATCGACAAAACGCTGACCCTGTCTGAATAATCATCCAGCGAAACGAGCATGATCGTGTCGCTTCTGTAGCCGTCCTCATCAACGCCAATCAGAAGCACGTTGACCATGCCCACGTTCTCGTCCGGCTCGTCAAGCGAGAGAAGGTCCGTCGTGCTGCCGAGGGGTATGTTGTCGAGCATATGCGCCGCCAGCACGCCGGCGTATGTCGAAATGATCATTGTTATTACAGAAATAATAACGGCAATTCTTTTAAATCTCTTTGTCATATATGTTTCCTTTTGAGTTTTTGCGCGGTTCCGATATTTTCATAATTCTATTTAATGCCTGTTCACCTAATTTAATACACGAAAAAATCCGACAATTTTTTAATAATTATATATCACAACTCGAAGTCTTGTCAACTAATGAAATATTTTTTTAACCTAAAGTTTACAAAAGGTTTAATAATTCGTAATAACGATCCTGAACACCCCGCCGCGGGAGCCCGCCAGCACGGAAATACCGCCTTTTGTGTACACAACATATTCGCCCGCGTCGAACGCGTCGAATCCCAAAGACTTCATGACATCCGCGTATTTCTCGGCCGCGTCCGAGGGCGCGTTCTCGTAGCAGTATATTTTTCCGTCGTCAAGCACGGGGTTCGGAGTAACGCCGACGATCAGGCCGAAATCGGGCACCGACCCGAATTTGTCATACATCGGTATTTCGGGCGCCGCGGGCGTCACTATAAACACGCTGTTTGTGTCGCCGCTCCATGTCACGCTGCAATTAAGCGCCTCGGACACCGCCCGAAGCGGCACAAAGGTCGTGTCGTACAAAAGCTCCGGCGGAACGTCAAGCTTCACCGCGGCGCCGTCCGCATACATGATATCGGAGCCTATCGACATGATTATAACTCTGCCGCCCTTTCTCGAGGTCACGCTTTGCGACGCCTCGTCCCAATCGACGGCGCAGCCCAGACTCTCGAATATCGGGCGCATGGGCACCATGGTCCGATCGCTCTTTAGATACGGGGCACGGGCGGTGTTTAACGGATTGCCGTCGATATAGACCGAGATGTCCTCGGCCGCCGACGCTGCGCCCGCCAATATCAGACAGGCTGCCAAAAAAGATATCAGTTTCTTCATAATAATATTGTAACTCCTCAAAAATTTTTACGCTTATTAAATTATCACAACGCTGTCGCTGGGCATGCGCCAGTCGCCTCTGGGCGACAGGGTGACCGAGCCCACCTTGGGGCCGTCGGGCACGCATGAGCGCTTGAACTGGTTTTTGTAGAACCTGTCGTAGAACACGTCCAGCCATTTCGCTATCGTCTTTTCGTCGTAGGCGTCCCCAAACGCGAGCTTCGCCATGCGGTATATCTTGGACTTCTCGAATCCGAATCTGACGAAATTATACAGGAAAAAGTCGTGCAGCTCGTACGGGCCGACAAGGTCCTCGGTCACCTGGGATATCACGCCGTCCTTGGGCGGCAGCAGCTCGGGGCTGACCGGAGTGCCGAGAATGTCAAAAAGCGTCTCCTTGAGGCCATCGCCGCCGGTCTCCGCCACGTATGACACCAGATAGCGCACCAGCGTCTTGGGTATCGAGCAGTTCACGCCGTACATCGACATATGGTCGCCGTTGTAGGTGGCCCAGCCCAGAGCCAGCTCGCTGAGGTCGCCCGTGCCTACCACGATGCCGCCCGTCTCGCCCGCGCAGTCCATCAGGACTTGGGTGCGCTCGCGCGCCTGGGCGTTCTCGTAGGTGGTGTTGTGGTTGTTTATGTCGGCGCCTATGTCCTTTAAGTGGACGGTGACCGCATCGCTTATCGGTATTTCGATCAGCTTGGCGCCCACGCTCTCGGCCAGACGCTTGGCGTTTTTGTAGGTCCTGTCGGTGGTGCCGAAGCAGGGCATTGTCACAGCGTTTATGCCGCTTTTGTCAAGGCCCAGCCTCTCAAAGGCTCGGGCGGACACCAAAAGCGCCAGCGTGCTGTCGAGGCCGCCCGAGACTCCGATCGTCACCGACTTTGCACCGATGTGCTCGAGCCGCTTCGCTAGGCCCTCGGCCTGCATGGTGAATATAAGCTCGCAGCGCTCGCGCAGCCGCTCCTTGTCCTTCGGCACAAACGGGTGCGGGTCAAAGGACCGCTCGAGCGCCGTCTTGGTTATCTCTGTTTTAAAATATATTTTTTTATAGCCCGCGTCGAAACTATTTTTAAACGTGCTGATCTTCCGCCGCTCCAGAGCCAGACGGTCAACGTCTATGTCAGCGGTTATCATTCCGTTTTCAAACAGCTTGGACTCGGCCAGCAGAGTTCCGTTCTCGTATATAAAATTGTGGCCCGAAAAAACCATGTCGGTCGACGACTCACCTCGGCCCGCGTCGGCGTACACGTAAGCGCACACGGCACGTCCCGACTGAGACGCCGCGAGGCTCCTGCGGTATTCCGCCTTGCCGATCACCTCGTCGCTGGCGGACAAATTCAATATAACGCTCGCGCCGTTTTCGGCATGGGCACTCGAAGGCGGGCACGCGACCCAAAGGTCCTCGCAGATCTCGACCCCGACGACAAAGTCCGGCATATTTTCGGCCGCGAACAGCAGCTTGGGGCCGATCGGGTACTCCGTACCGTTTAGCATAACGGCCGCGTTTTCGTCAAGGGCCGCGAAATGCCGCGCCTCGTAGAACTCGGAATAGTTGGGGATATGGGTTTTGGTGACAAAGCCCAGGACCGCGCCGTCCTTTATGACCGCGGCGCAGTTATAAAGACTGCCGCAGAGCGGAACGGGCGTTCCCACGGCGATCAGTATGTCAAGTTCCTTGGTTCCGCGGGCGATCTCAAAGACCGCGTCTATGGCGTTCTTTATCAGCCTGTCCTGCAAAAACAGGTCCCCGCAGGTGTAGGCAGTGACGCACAGCTCCGGAAAAACTATGATTTTCGCGCCGCCCGCCGAGGCCGTTTTAATCTGCTTTATTATCTCTTCGGCGTTCCCCTTTGCGTCTCCGACCTTGATCCGCGGAGTGGCGGCCGCCGCTTTTATAAATCCGTCCTTCATGTCTGTCTCTCCTTATAATATATTAAACTATGATACGGCTTTCGCCGCGAGGCTCGAACTCGGCCCCGACTATCCGCCCCTCCATGCCGGGCGGCGCCTTTAAATAAACGTCGATGTAATTCGGGGCGGTCCCGTGATATATGCCGCCTTCGCCTTGCTGCTCGAGCAGCACCGAGAGCTTTTTGCCCTTATATTTTTCATAAAACTCGTTTTTCATCCGTTCCGCCAGCTTCAGCATTTCCGCGGCGCGCCTTTCCTTGACCGCCTCGCTCACGCGGTTCGACATTTTCTCCGCAGCGGTCCCGCGCCTTACGGAGTACCTGAAAACGTGCATCCGCATGAATCCGACCCTCTCGCAGAAGCGATAGGATTCCTCAAATTCAGCGTCGGTCTCGCCCGGGAAGCCCACCATCAGATCGGTAGTTATTGCCGTGTCGGGCACCGCGGCTCTGAGCGCCTCGACCGCCGCCATGTACTCGTCGGGAGTGTAGCGCCGTTTCATGCGCTTGAGCGTCGCGCCGCAGCCGCTTTGCAGCGACATATGGAACTGCGGGCACAGATGCTCAAGGGCGGACGCCCTCTCTACGAATTCGCGGGTGATGACCGGAGGCTCTATCGAGCCGAGACGTATCCGCTCGATGCCTTTGATATTATCAAGCGCCTCGACAACGTCGATCAGCGAGCCGCCGCTCATATCCTTGCCGTACGAGCCGATATGTATGCCGGTCAGCACGATCTCTTTGTAGCCGCGCGCGGCCAGCGCCTCGGCCTCGGCGGTTATGTTCTCGAGCCGCCGCGAACGCACCGGGCCCCGGGCGTATGGTATTATGCAGTAGGCGCAGAAATTGTCGCAGCCGTCCTCGATCTTGAGGTTGGCGCGGACGCGGCTCTGCGCCGATGTGAGCGGCAGCTCCTCGTACTCGCGCTCGCGCATTATATCGCCCACAATGTCGGCGGTTTTGCCCAAAACCGCCAGCTCGGCCAGCTCGGCCACGCGTTTTTTGCCGCCGCTGCCGATTATTATGTCCGCGCCGATCTCCCGAACAGCCTCGGGCTCGGTCTGGGCGAAGCAGCCCGTCACCGCGATGACCGCGTTCGGGTTCAGGCGCTTGGCGCGCCTTATGGCCTGCCGCGATTTGCCCGCGCCCGTGCCCGTGACGGTGCAGGTATTGATCACGCAGATATCCGCCGGCGTTTTGGCGCCGCTTACGACCTCGTGGCCGCGCTCTCTGAACAGCTCGGCCATGGCCTCGCTCTCGTACAGATTGGTCTTGCAGCCCAGTGTGATAAATTTAACGGTAATTTTATGTCACTCCCTCATGTTTTTTCGGTTTTTGTATTGGCTGATAAGATCGACGAACACCTCGCCGTATCGGCTCAGCTTGGCGGCTCCCACGCCCGATATCTCGGAAAATTCCTCCAAAGTCTCGGGGAGAGCGGCGCACATCTCGCGGAGCGCCGCGTCGGCGAACACCACGTAGGCCGGCACGCCCTGCTCCCTCGCCAGCTCCAGCCGCAGCGCCTTGAGCTCGCTCATCAATTCGTCGTCCGTGTCCCCGTCCGTCCGCTTTTTCGCGGCCTTTTCGGGGCGCGGTTTCGGCAGCCGCATCATCAGCTTTTCCTCGCCGCGGAGCAGCGGCGCCGACTTTCGGCACGGAACCACCACGCCGTAGCGCTCGTCGTCGACCGTCATATATCCAAGCTCGATCATGCGGTCGATGATCCTAAGTATCCGATTTTTCTTAAAATCCTTGAGCAGGCCGTAGGTCGAAAGCTTGTTTAAACCTCGGCTTTTTATCTTTTCGTTTTCCGAGCCCGCCATTATGTCGGCTATCATGGTCCTGCCGTAAGGCGTGTTCTGTCTGATCAGCCGTGTGACGCAGCTGAGTATCATTCTGGACGGCTCGGTGATATCGACCGTCTCGGAGTTATCGAGACAGTTCGAGCAGTTCCCGCACTCACTCGGCGCGGCCTCGCCGAAGTAATTCAGCATAAACTTCCGCAGACAGCCGTCGGTCGCGGCGTAAAATGTCATTTGCTTCAGCCGCTCATAGTCGCGCTCGCGCATCAGCGCGCGCTCCTGCTCGGTCAGCTCCTTGTTCTCGTCTGTATTGTCTATCAAAAGCTTGTTGCCGCGCACATCGCCGGGCGCGTAAAACAGCACGCAGTCAGCGGGGCTGCCGTCTCTGCCGGCTCTGCCCGCCTCCTGATAATAGCTCTCTATGTTCTTGGGCATGTTGTAATGCACCACAAAACCCACGTTTGACTTGTCAATGCCCATGCCGAAGGCGTTGGTCGCCACCATGACAGTCTTGCGGTCGTACAGAAAATCCTCCTGATTGCGCCGACGCTCGTCGGAGCTGAGCCCCGCGTGGTACCTGGTCGCCGCTATGCCGCGCGCGCACAGCTCGTCGCAGACGCTCTCGACGTTCTTTCGGCTGAGCGCGTAGACTATGCCGCTTTTGCCCGCGCCGCGGGTGTTTAAAAAATGTATCAGCTCGTCGAGCTTTTTGGAAGGCTTCGGCCGCCTTACCTCAAAATACAGATTTTTTCGATCAAATCCTGTAGTCTTAATAAGCGGGTCCTCAAGCTCCAGCAGCTTGATTATGTCGCGCCGAACCTCGGCCGTGGCAGTGGCGGTGAACGCGCTCACCGCCGGCCTCTCGGGCAGGCTGTTTATAAAGTCAGCGATCTTCAGATATCCGGGTCTGAAATCCTGCCCCCACTGCGAAACGCAGTGCGCCTCGTCGACCGTCACCATTGACACATTTGCGCCCGATATAAAGCTCAGAAACTCATTATTGGTCAGACGCTCGGGCGCGATGTATATGATCTTGTATTCTCCCATGGCCGCGCCGCGGTAAATATCGCGCAGCTCCTCGTAATCAAGCGAGCTGTTTATGCACGCGCAAGGCACGCCCGCGGCCTCGAGAGCCTCGGTCTGGTCCTTCATGAGCGAGATCAGCGGCGATATCACCAGCGTGATCCCGTTCATCATCATGGCGGGCACCTGATAGCATATCGACTTGCCCGCGCCCGTCGGCATTATACCTAAGACGTCGCGGCCGCCGAGGCAGCCGTCTATAAGCGCCTCCTGGCCGGGTCTGAATTCCGTGTGTCCGAAATAGTGTTTCAGTATCTCATATTTATCCATCAGCCTTTTATTCCCTCGATAAACTCGGCGAGTATCCCCTCTTTAAGGCCCGACGAGGAAACGATCACGCGCTCCGCGCCTATCTTGTCGATAAGCTCTATGACCGGGGTGACGCCCGCGGGGATAGTGTCGGTCCTGCCGCGCTCTATTCCGACGTCCTCTCTGGCGGTCTCGGTCATGTCTAAAATACGCTCGTAGGTCTCCTTGACCGAATCGGCGGACATCTCGTGCCCGTGGAGCTCCGCGCGGTTTATGCCCGGCACTCCGTTTTCCACAACGGCCAGATTGAACATACTGCCGCCCATAGTCACGATCGGCATAAGCTCGGCGTCGTCCAGCCAATGGATCTTGTCGAGACAGCTGCTGATATAGTCCGACATGGCCCGCAGCGCCTCGGGGCTCTCGCCTCGGAACAGGAATCTGTCGGTCATGTTGACCGCGCCCACAGGAATACTTGTGCGCGCCAGCGGCTCGCGGTCGTTTACCAATATGATCTCGGTGCTGCCGCCGCCCGTGTCGACGATCACGCAGTCGTCTATATCAAGGGTGGAGGTCACGCCCAGAAAGTCGTATTCCGCCTCCTGCTCGCCCTTTATCACGCGTATGCTTATTCCCGTCTCGTCGTATACCTTGCGCAGGAACTCGTCGCGGTTGCCCGCTCCGCGCACCGCCGCGGTCGCGACGGCAATTATATCCTTGGCGCCGTGGCTGTCTATGATCTTTTTGAACTCGCGCAGGGCGTCGATCGTCCGCTCGACCGCCTCCGGGCGAAGGCAGCCGTCGATATCCATCCCCTCGCTGAGCCGCGCCAGTATGCGCCTGCGCTCCGCGTAGGAATAATCGCCCGTGTCCTCGTTTATATCCGCTATATCCATTCTTATCGAGTTTGAACCCAGATCAATGATCGCAGCTTTCATTATATCAACCTCCGTTTTGTATGTCTCAGTTTTTCCACAGCGCGTCGTAGAGCGGGCGGAGCCTGCCGGGCGCGCCTATATCGGGCCGCACCGTCATCAGAACGAATCTCGTCATCGTTTCTCCGCCGCAGCTCAGCTCGGCCTTTGCCTGGACCTGCCGCGCGCCCTCGAACGCCGTCGGCGGGTTCACGCGGCCCGAGCCCGTTATGATACGCCTGTGCAGCGTGAGCAGATTCTCAAGCGAGAAATTCTCGTTTATGCTCCATCTTATCGCCACGCGGCGGCCGTTTGACGCGGTATATTGCGACGGCAGATCGGCCGTCACGTTGTCGAACGACTCGTTGGCGCCCTTGAGGTTCACAAGCGCCTCCCGCAGGGCGACGGTGTTCGGCTCATCGGTGCAGGTTATTTTCAGCTCGGGCGCGCCCGCGTCCGAATATGACGAGCGCAAAAGCAGACTGTCGGTCGATTCGGGCGGAGTGGCGGTCCCGTCTATCATAAAGCTCATGATCGACTTTCCATTGCCGGCCGCCTCGTAAACCAAATCGGTCACGTCTATTCTGACAGCGCCGTCCGTGTCCACGCCGTCAAGTGAGCGCACCTCTGTCATTCCGCCCTCGGGACGGGAGTCAAAAGTGAGGCCGCCGCAGTTCCAGTCGTCGTTTTCAAGACTGTAAATATCGACCTTGGTGTTGACGGTCCCGTTTTCGGGACGCAGAACCAGCTCCGCCGAGGTCACCGCGCCCCTGATATTTTCAAGCTCGAGCCCGAACTTGAGATACGCCGCCGAGCCGTTGTCGACCGACATCATGCCGCCGTTCGCCTCGGTGAGCTTGTCCGCCCGTCTGCCCGGCTGAGCAGCGGAAACATACCCGTTTTCTATCAAATACGATTTTTTGAGGTCACGCGGATCGTTATCCGCGGCGTCGCCCACGGTCACCTTGAGATAGGGGCGGTACGACGGGTCGGAGCTCGCGGCGGAGCCCAGCCGCACCGGGGAACTGTTGCTGAGACTGGGGCTGAACTTAAGCGTTATGATCTTGTCGTCGAATCCCGCTGTGTCCGCGATAAACTCGGAAAGGTCGATCTCAAGAACGCTGTTGCTTCCCGCGGCGCCCGCGGTGCAGAGATATTGCTCCTCGCCCATTGGGCGGCCTTCCCAGGTCATGCCCTCGTTCCAGTTATCGTTGTCAACGTAGCTGACGTTGAATGTGCAGTCGGCGGCGCCCGAGAGATCCGCTCCGGTGTCGATCACCGCGAGACGCAGCTTGGCGCTGCGCATATCGGCCCGCTTTAAGTTGCCCAGCGAGGTCAGATCGAATTTCAAATATGTGTTCCAGTAGTTGCCCACGATCAGGTTCTCGCCGTCGAGCCTCTCGCGGCTCTTGTTTTTGGCGCCGCTGTACACAAAGGTCTCGTCGATGGGCGCCAGTCGTATCACGCTGTCCTCGGCTATGACCGGAGTGGCGAAATACAGCAGCCCGATCGGAACGGTGCCCAGAACCAAAAGCAGCGCCAATATACTGCCGATTATTTTTTGGAATAATCCGACTTCCATATACCGCACCGCCTTTCACGCATACTTTGTTATTATGATTATAACACAACCCTCTGTCCATAGCAAGAACAAAATATTTTTTATTGCAACAGGCCGGGGATAAGACAGTCCCCGGCCTGTTATGCCGCCTTATTTAATTGGGAAGAATAATTTTTTACAAATTCATCTCCGCCGGCTCCGCCAGGGGCTCAAGGTCGTCCGACCCTACGGCATTTTGCTCACCTCGGTCGTAGGGGACGACGACCACGGCGTCCCGCCCAAAAAGCGGTTTTGAAATTCAAACAAAATATCATCAATCCGACGATTTTGGTTGTAGGGGCTGATATTATCCGCCCGAACGTAGTGATTAGGGATTAGTAAATAGTAATTAGGCCTACCCCCCTCAGTCGCCTTCGGCGCCAGGGCGGAATGTCAAGCAAGTGCAACATAAATTTCTTTAGGAGATTTCCAACCGAGACACTTACGCGGCCGGTTATTA
>CANQQJ010000039.1 GCA_947625905.1 uncultured Clostridia bacterium
AGCCCGGTACAGTACCGAACTCATTACCAGTTAATTTAATGTTAAATTTTGTCTAAACTTTGGGGTTCACTTCATTTTCGGCGGCTGTTTTTAATAAATATTATCACAATATTTCCCGTTTAGGGATTGACTTTATTTGGCTAAAGTTATATAATAATTTTGAATAATAAATTTTACATTAACATTTACGGAGGTTAACTATGGGCACATTATCATCTGTTCTTGACGTTACCGAATACGGTGTAATCGGCGACGGAAAAACCAACAATACAAAGGCGATCGCGGGCGTTATCGCAAAGCTTAAGGAGCTGGGCGGCGGAACCTTATACTTCCCTCCCGGAGAGTACGTGACCGGCTCGATCATGCTCGGCGACTTTATGACTCTCTATCTTGAGGGAGGCGCGGTGATCCTGGGCAGTGAGAATCCCGACGACTACCCCATGCTTACAAATAAGGAGATCGAAGGCTACAACAGAGGCGGACACGCCGGTCTGGTTTGCGCCGTTAAGGCAAAGCGCGTCACGGTCACCGGCCGCGGTATTATTGACGGCAGAGGCTACTACTGGTGGGACGATCCCGACAACCAGCACAGACCCAGAGCGTTCCAGCCCATTCTCTGCAACAATGTCCGTCTTGAGGGTATAACCATCAGAAACTCGGCTATGTGGACGGTTCATCCAATCTGCTGCCTGAACGTTGTTATAGACGGCATATCGGTCAGGAACCCCGCCGACTCGCCCAATACCGACGGCATCAACCCCGAGAGCTGCCGCAACGTGCGTATTTCCAACTGCTCTATCACAGTCGGCGACGACTGCGTAACGCTCAAGTCGGGCACAGAGGACGATGACCTCCAGAAGCAGCATGCCTGCGAAAATATAACCATCACCAACTGCACAATGAACGACGGACACGGCGGCGTTGTTATCGGCAGCGAGATGTCGGGCGGAGTCAGAAACGTGACGATCTCGAACTGCGTGTTCAACGGCACCGACAGAGGCATCAGAATCAAGACCCGCCGCAAGAGAGGCGGATTCGTAAAGGATGTCAGGATCGACAATATTATCATGTATGATGTGTTCTCGCCTCTTACCATAAACGGATATTATCAGTGCGGCGGCACAGACCCCAACGACGAGGAGCTGTTCAGCCTGAAGGCCAGACCGGTCGAGGACAACACGCCGGTATTCAAAAATATCTACATAAGCAACGTAACGGCCCGCGAGGTAAAGTGCGCGGCGGGATATATCTACGGCCTGCCCGAGATGCCCGTCAAGGGCCTGCATATCGACAACTTTGTGTGCACCATGACAAAGGGCGAGCACAACGTTGCCAGCGAGCCCATCATGGCGTGGCATGTTAAGCCGGTTAGTCACTACGGTTTCTACTGCGCCAACATGAAGGATGTTTGCTTCAACAACATTCACATCACGGCCGAGCATTCGCCCTCGATCATAATCGAGCAGTCCGACTCGGTAAAGATCAGCGGCATGACTTCGCCCGGAGACAACACAGCGGTGCGTATCAGAAAGTCGACTGACATTCTGCTCAGCAACTCGCTGATCTCGCCAACCGCCAAGACGTTCCTTGAGGTAGACGAGGAGTCCAACAAGTCTCTTGCCATCAACGGCGTCGCTGTCAGCGACAAGGAAAATCAGACAGTACTGACAATTATTGATTAATAAATAGGAGGGTTTAAAATGGAAAGGTTAAAAAGAAAAGAGCAATGTCAGCTTAAAGAGCGGTTCCTGCAGTTCGGCGAGGGCAACTTCCTCCGCGGATTTGTGGACTGGATGATCGATCGCCTGAACAAAGAAAACGGCTACGACGGAGGAGTGGTTGTGGTCCAGCCCGTTAACGTGGGGCCCGTTGTGAAATTCCTCAACGAGCAGGACGGACTTTACACTCTGTATCTGCGCGGCCTCTTAAACGGCGAGAAGGTCGAGGAGACAAGAGTCGTTGAGTGTATCACCAGAGGCATCAATCCCTTTGAGGATACCGACGCGTTCTACGCCTGCGCCGAGAATCCCGACCTGCGCTACATAATCTCGAACACCACCGAGGCGGGCATAGAGTACAAGCCCGATCAGGACCCGAACGATTTTGAGGCGCTCACATTCCCCGGCAAGCTCACAACATTCATGAAAAAGAGATACGACGCGGGTCTGTCCGGCTTCCTGCTGCTGCCCTGCGAGCTTATCGACAAGAACGGCGACGAGCTCAAGAAGTGCATCAAGAAGCATGCCGCGGACTTCGGCTACGGCGACGACTTCATCAAGTGGGTCGACGAGGAGAACTACTTCACCAACACGCTGGTCGACAGAATTGTTACGGGCTATCCCCGCGACACCGCCGCCGAGATGGAGAAGGAGTATGGCTATCTTGACAACGTTATCGACACGGCTGAGATTTTCCACCTCTGGGTCATCCAAGGCGACAAGAAGTACGCCGAGGAGCTGCCATTTGACAAGCTGGGCATGAACGTTCTGTGGACAGACGACGTTACGCCTTATAAAAAGAGAAAAGTCAGAATATTAAACGGCGCTCATACCATGATGGTCCTGGCCGCGCATCTGGCGGGCATCGAGACCGTCAAAGAGGCCATGGACGACGAGCTTATCTACAGCTTCATGCACAAGGGTCTGTTTGAGGAGATCATTCCCACTCTCGACCTGCCAAAGGATGAGCTGACGCAGTTCGCAAACGACGTTATCGAGCGTTTCAAGAACCCCTTTATCAAGCACTATCTGCTGAGCATCGCGCTCAACTCGGTATCAAAGTATCAGGTCAGAGTTCTGCCTTCGGTGCTTGAGTACATAAAGGCGAACAACAAGGAGCCCGACTGTCTGGTATTCTCGCTGGCCGCGCTGATCGCGTTCTACAGGACCGACGCCGCCAATGACAACGCCGACGTTATGGCGTTCATGAAGGACGCTTCGGTAGCCGACATTCTGGCGAAGGCCGAATATTGGGGACAGGATCTGAGCTTCCTCAAGCCCTCGATCGACAAGTATCTCGCAGCGATCGACGAAAAGGGCATCAGAGGCGCGATGCAGGATGTTGTAAACGGCTGATCGGGAGGGCATAGACATGGCAAAAATCAAGATAAGCCCTCTTGACAACGTGGAGGTAAACGTGGGCGGCGAATACGACGGCCACAAGACCGCCATCCGCGACATCAAAAAGGGCGAGAATATTATAAAATACGGTTATCCCATCGGTCACGCCTTGGAGGATATCAAGGCGGGCGAGCATGTGCATACCCATAACATCAAGACCAACCTGAGCGGCATACTCGAGTATAAGTATGAGCCGGTCGACTGCGCGGTCAAAAAGGCGGACGACAAGCTGACGTTTAACGGCTATGTCCGCGACGACGGCAGCGTCGGCATCCGCAACGAGATCTGGATAGTCAACACGGTGGGCTGCATCAACAAGACCTCCGAGAAGCTGGCGAAGCTTGCAAACGAGAAGTACGCGGGCAGGACAGACGGCGTGTTTACGTTTGTTCATCCCTTCGGCTGCTCACAGCTGGGCGACGATCAGAAAACCACTCAGGCCATTTTAAAGGGTCTGGTCAACCATCCAAACGCCGCGGGAGTGCTGGTTCTGGGTCTCGGCTGCGAGAACAACAACATCCCGGTATTTAAAGAGGTTCTGGGCGAGTGCAATCCCGACAGAGTGAAGTTCATGTCAACTCAGGAGTATGACGACGAGCTCGAGGAAGGCCTGAGGCTCATAGGCGAGCTGGTCGAGTACACGCAGAAGTTCGAGAGAACACCGTGCGACATATCAAAGCTTGTCGTCGGCTTAAAGTGCGGCGGCAGCGACGGATTCTCGGGCCTCACGGCCAATCCGCTGGTGGGACAGTTCTCCGACCTGCTCATCGCTCACGGCGGCAGCACGATATTGACCGAGGTGCCCGAAATGTTCGGCGCCGAGACGCTGCTGATGAACAGATGCCGCGACGAGGAGACGTTTAACAAGGTCGTTGACCTGATAAACAATTTCAAAGAGTATTTCATGCGCCACAACCAGGTGGTTTACGAGAATCCTTCCCCGGGCAACAAGAAGGGCGGGATCACCACTCTTGAGGATAAATCGCTGGGCTGCGTTCAAAAGAGCGGCACAGGCGAGGTCGTGGACGTTATACAGATCGGCGAGCATGTTAAAAAGCAGGGCCTCAACCTGCTGACAGGCCCCGGCAACGATATCGTCGCCGTGACCAATCTGACGGCGTCGGGCTGCCACATGGTCCTGTTCACAACGGGACGCGGCACTCCGGTGGGCGCTCCGGTCCCCACGATCAAGATATCGTCGAACTCGGGTCTTGCCGAGCGCAAGCCCCACTGGATCGACTTCAACGCGGGTCCCATCGTGGACGGCGCGGTTCTCACTCAGGATCTGCTGAACTTTGTTATCGACATAGCAAACGGAAAGCAGACCAATAACGAGAAGAACGGCTACCGCGAGATCTCGATCTTCAAAGACGGAGTAGTTCTTTAAAATAAAAAACATATTATCTCCCCCCCTCCTTGATCGGAGGGGGATATGTCATCAAAGCGAATTTCTAATCTCTATTCGCTAATCACTAATCACTAATCACTATGTTAGGAGGACATTATGAACAGAGTTGAAGGAAAATGGATAGCGGACTTAGGCGACGGCACTTTCAAAAATCCGATATTGTACGCCGATTATTCCGACCCCGACGTTATCAGAGTCGGAGATGACTTTTATATGACTGCTTCCAGCTTTACATACGTTCCCGGTTTGCCGATACTTCATTCAAAGGACCTTATCAACTGGGAGATCATCAACCACGCGGCAAAAAAGCTGCCCGACCGCTATAACAAGCCGGTCCCCGGCTGCGGCGTGTGGGCGCCCGCGATACGCTATCACGAGGGCAAGTTCTATATCTATTACGGCGATCCCGACTTAGGCATTTTCATGACCTGTACCGATGATCCCTACGGCGAGTGGTCCGATTTGATCCTTGTCAAAGAGGCGGTCGGCATCATTGACACCTGCCCTCTGTGGGACGACGACGGCAAAGCCTACATCGTCCACGGCTACGCCAACAGCCGCTGCGGAATCAAGAGCCATCTGGCGGTCTGCGAGATGTCGTGGGACGGCACCAAGGTGATCGGCGAGGATAAGATAATATTCTGCGGCACTATAAGCCAGCCCGTTATCGAGGGTCCCAAGTTCTATAAGCGCGACGGAATGTACTATGTGCTGTCTCCGGCGGGCGGAGTTCCCACCGGCTGGCAGGTGGCGCTGCGCAGCAAGAATGTCTACGGCCCCTACGAGGACCATATCGTTATGCGTCAGGGACTGACCGACATCAACGGCCCGCACCAGGGCGGACTGGTGGAGCTCGAAAACGGCGAGAGCTGGTTCATGCACTTCCAGGATCTGGAGGTCATCGGCAGGATCATTCATCTTCAGCCGGTCAAGTGGATCGACGGCTGGCCGGTCATGGGCGAGAGGATCGACAGCGGCCTTTGCGGACAGCCGGTTAGACGCAGCAAAAAGCCCGACGTGGGCAAGACGTACCCGATCAGCACGATCCCCACATCAGACGAATTTAAGGGCGGCGCGCTCGGCCTCCAGTGGCAGTGGCAGTGCAACCCGCATGAGGAGTGGTACTCGCTTGAAAACAGCGGCAAACTGAGGCTGTACAGCGAGGACTTAAAGACCGAGAACGACAGATACCTCTGGAACGTGCCCAATCTGCTGACCCAGATGTGGCAGGCGCCGACGATGGTCGTGACGACCAAGGTCTCGCTGCCCAAGGGCGTCGGCAAAAACAAGGCGGTGCTTGGCGTGATCGGCCACAAGTACGGCTATATCGCGCTGACCGACGAGGGAACGATCGAGTTCCGCACGGGCAGCTCAAGGTCGCTCAGCGAATATGATTTTGATGTGCGCGAGAAAATTGTTGCCGACAAATGCGTCGGAACCACCGAGGCGTATTTAAGATGCGAGATCATATCCCGCACCAACAGCAAGGAGGCCAAAGGACGCGTGTCCTACAGCATAGACGGAAGCGACTTCATAACTCTCGGCGAGTTTGATATCGCGCAGGGCAGGTGGGTCGGAGCCAAGACCTGCATCGCCTGCGTCGGAGAAAAAGGCGGCTATGCCGATTTTGAAGACTTTTTGGTAGTATAATAATTGATTTCGGGACCTTTGCCGCAAAGGTCCCGTTTGTTATAAAGGCGGTAAGCGATCAAGCGGCCTCATATGCCGCCGACTGATAGGAGCAAAAATATTTTTGTTAAAAATCCAAAGCTCATTTTGTGAAATTATATACAATTTAGCTATTGAAATTCGCGTTAATGCCTGATACAATATCTTATGTATATTCAGAAACTATAGCATCGAGGTGCGAGAATGAGTGAATTTATTGACCTTATAAAACGGCGGGATATGGACGGCGTAAAGGAGATGCTCTCCCACAGCGCCAGACTTGTGGACGAGTGCGACGAGGACGGGATCTCGGCGGCGTTCCACATGATCAGGACCGGCGATATGAAGTGGGTTAGATTTTTGGTAGAGTACACCTTCGCCAGCTTCAACGAGTGCGATTTCAGGCACCGCAGCGCGCTGCACGAGGCGGTCATGACCGGCGATCTTGAGATAGTAAAATACTTTGTGGAGCGCGTGGGGCTTGACCCATGCCAAGGCGACAGACATCTGATAACTCCGTTTGAGCTGGCAAAAGAGCACGGCTTTTCCGATATAGAAAAATATTTTGAACAGGTGGTCGGCTGCAAGTTCGAGGATATGTACCAAAACCCGGTGCGCCGCGGATTCTACGCCGACCCTTCGATAGTGCGCGTGGGAGAGGATTACTACATGGTAAACTCGTCGTTCGTGTTTTTCCCCTGCATACCGATCTCACATTCGACCGATCTGGTGCATTGGCAGAGCATAGGCCACGCCATAACCAACCCCGAGTGGGCGCACCTTGACGGCCTCGAGGGCGGCAGAGGCTACTGGGCGCCCGATATATCGTACCACAAGGGAAAGTTCTACATAACGGCCACCCTGCGCTACAACGACAGCGAGAAAGTGAAGCGCAGACAGATAATCGTGTCGTCCGAAAAGCCCGAGGGCCCGTATTCCGAGCCCGTGTTTATCGACGAGGACGGCATCGACCCGTCGCTGTTCACCGATGTGGACGGCAGACGCTATATGCTGCTGAACCGCGGCGCCAGAATATTCGAGCTCAACGAGGACGCCACCGAAAAGATATCCGAAGCGAAGCTTTTGTACTACGGCGACAACAAGCGCGCCCCCGAAGGCCCGCATCTGATACACAAGGACGGATATTACTATCTGTTCCAGGCCGAGGGCGGCACCGGCGAGCTGCACTGCGTGAGCGTGTCGCGCAGCAAGACGCTGATGGGCGTTTATGAGCCCTGCCCCTATAACCCGATACTCACGCAGCGCGACTACACCGCGCCTATCACCTGCGCGGGCCACGCCAAGCCGGTGCAGACCCCGGACGGCGACTGGTACGTGGTGTATCTGTGCAACAGGAGCCTTGACGGGAAATATGCCATGCTTGGCCGCGAGACCTGTCTCGACCCGATCACATGGACGCCCGACGGCTGGCCGATCGTAAACAATTTGAACGGCCCCTCCACACTCCAGAAAAAGCCCAAGCTTAAGCCCGCGCCCAACGAGCCCGGAGCCAGCTATGACAGCTTTGACGACGGAAAGATAAAGCCGTTCTGGATGTTCTCGGGTATCCCCGAAAAGGACGGATTCAGGCTTGAGAACAGCAGACTGTACATAAAAGGCTCGAGGGAACCGCTCAGCTCCAGAAAAGCGGTCAACTTTATCGTGCGCCGCCAGCCCGACTTCAATTTTGACGTGATCTGCAAGATGGATGTCCTGCCCGAACTTGACTACGAGCAGAACTACGGCCTGACCGGATATTATGACGAGCTGACCTACTTTACCTTCGGAATTTACAGGAACGGCGAGAGGGGCTACGCGCTTAAACTGTTTGAGAAGATAGACGAGGTGGAGCGGTTCACCCACTATGTGGGTCTGCCGGGTCTCACCGACACTATATATTTGAAGATCGAGACCGACGGCCTGCGCCGCGTGTTCTCGTACAGCATAGACGGAACGAATTTCAGAAAAGTATACACGGCGGACAACATTTACTATCTCTGCGCCCAGGCGATCAAAAAGGGCAAGCGCTTCACGGGCGCTATGGTCGGCATGTACGCCTACAGCGGCAAGGATGAGCCAATATACGCCGCTTTTGACGAGTTCCGCTGCATCAGGAGACATTTCAGAGATGAATAAGACAGGATTTATCGGTGCCGGCAAAGTCGGCACCGCTTTCGGTAATTATATTAAATCGCGGGGCGCGGACCTCGCGGGTTACTGGTCGCGCACGCGCTCTCACGCGGAGGAAGCGGCCGAATATACGGGCAGCCGCGCCTATGAGAGCATGGGCGGCCTTATCGCCGACTGCGATATGATTTTTGTCACGGTTGCCGACGGGGCGATAGAGGAAGCCGCGGAAAACATTGCCGCGCTCAAGCTGAATCTCGGCGGCAAGACGTTCTGCCATACCTCGGGCGCGCTTTCAAGCGAAGTCCTGCGGGCGCTGAAGGAGCGCGGCGCGGAGACCGCGAGCGCGCATATGCTGCTGGCGGTGAGCGATCGGAGCTGTGATTTTTCGGACGCGTTTTTCACTATCGAAGGAGACTGCGAAAAGGCGGCGGAGCTGCTTGATATTTGCGGAAACAGGTATAAGTTGATCAGATCCGAGGACAAAGCTCTCTACCACGCGGCTGCGGTGTTCGCCAGCAATTTCGCGGTGGGGCTTTCGGATATCGCCTGCGGGCTGCTGGGCGGATGCGGCTTTTCGGACGGCGAGGCTCTTGCCGCGCTGTCGCCGCTGATCATAAACAACGCGCGGAACATAACCGAAAAAGGCCCGAAAGCGGCGCTGACGGGTCCTGTGGCGCGCGGCGATTTCGGCACGGTCAAGCGGCACCTCGAGTGCCTGTCAGGCGCCCCTCTCGCCAAAGAGGTGTATGAGATCATGACAAAAGTGTTGATAAAAATGACTTCGTAGGGGCGGACGACCCCGGCGTCCCGGCTCACCCTATTGCCTCCTCCCGGGAGGAGGTGCCAACATAGAGACTAGGAAATAGCGACTAGAAACTAGGCTCCCCCTCAGTCTGCTTCGCAGACAGCTCCCCCTCATAAATGAAGGGGAGCCTAACGGGCGGATGATATCCGCCACTACGGGGTTATATGATAAGTAAAAATTTATAAAAGCGCCGCAAGGCGGGCAAGGAGAAATTCATGATAACAACAAAACAGCGGGCATATCTGCGCGGGCTTGCAAACCGCGTTCCCGCCCTGTACCAAATAGGAAAAGACGGCATAAACGAAAACGTGATAAAACAGACGCTTGACGCGCTTGAGGCGAGGGAACTGATAAAATTCCACGTTCTCGACAGCGCGTTTATGACCGCGCGCGAGGCGGCGGGCGAGCTTGCGGAAGCCGCGGGCGCGGACGTGGTGCAGGTCATAGGCAGCAAATTCGTGCTGTACAAACAATCAAAAGACCACAAGCAGATAGCGCTTGACTGACGGAGCTGATCTTATGAAAATCATTCATCTGTCCGACCTGCATTTGGGAAAGCGGGTAAACGAGTTCTCAATGATACCCGAGCAGGAAAACGCGATAGAACAAATTATAAAAATAACCCGAGCCGAGAGCCCCGATGCGGTGATAATAGCGGGCGACGTGTACGACAAGGCCCAGCCGTCGGCCGAGGCGGTGAGCCTTTTCGACGGGCTGATCTGCGGCCTGTCGGATATCTGTGCCCACGTTTTTGTCATCAGCGGAAACCATGATTCGGCGGAGCGCATAGCTTTCGGCGGCAGGGTCATGGAGCGCGGCGGCGTGCATCTGTCGCCCGTGTATGACGGTAATGCCGAGCCTCGGACATTGCGCGACGAATACGGCGAGGTCGACTTTTTTATGCTGCCCTTTATAAAGCCGTCGCACGTGCGCGCGGTTTTCGAGGACGCGGATATAAGCTCGTATACCGATGCGGTGCGCCGCGCGTTGGATGCCATGAGTATAGACCCAAGCCGCCGCAGCGTGCTGATTACCCATCAGTTCGTTACCGGAGCCGGCACCTGTGATTCCGAGGAGATCTCGGTCGGCGGCAGCGACAATGTGGACGCGTCGGTTTTCGAGCCGTTTGATTATGTGGCTCTCGGGCATATCCACGGCCCGCAGCATATCGGCAGAGAGACGGTCAGATATTGCGGAACGCCGCTTAAATATTCATTCTCCGAGGAGAACCACAAAAAGTCTGTGACGATAGCCGAGCTTAAGGAAAAGGGCAATGTCCGGATCAAAACGGTGCCGATCGTGCCGATACACGATATGCGAAGCATAAAAGGCAAATACGAGGAGCTGATGTCTAAGGCGTTTTACGAGGGTACCCGAAAGGATGATTATATCAGAGTTATCCTCACCGACGAACGTGACATACCGAACGCGGTGCCGCGGCTTAGAACGGTGTACCCCAATATAATGCGGCTTGAGTATGACAATTCCCGCTCGCGCGCGGGCGCCGCGGAGCTTAAAGCGGCGGAAACCGAACTGAGGACGCCCGCGGAGCTGTTCGCCGAGCTGTTTAAAAAGCAGAACAACAAAGAGATGACCGACGAGCAGAAGGATATCCTCGGCGGCATGATCGAAAAGATATGGGAGGGTGAGCGATGAGACCTCTTAAACTGACCGTTTCGGCGTTCGGTCCGTACGCCGAAAAGACCGAGATAGACATGGCGGCGCTGGGCGAGCGCGGCCTGTATCTGATAACCGGCGACACGGGCGCGGGCAAGACCACTATCTTCGACGCGATAACCTACGCGCTGTACGGCGCGGCCAGCGGCGAGAATCGTGACCCGTCGATGATGCGCTCAAAATACGCCGAGCCCGACACTCCGACCTATGTAAAGCTTGTGTTTGAGTACAGCGGAAAAGTGTATACCGTGAAAAGAAACCCCGAATACACTCGTCAGGCAAAGCGCGGCGGAGGCACCACAACGCAGCGGGCGGAAGTCGAGCTTATCCTGCCCGACGACAGGATCGTTACAAAAACAAGAGAGGTTTCAGACGAGATACGGAACATAATAGGACTTGACCGCGAACAGTTTTCAAAAATCGCGATGATAGCCCAGGGCGACTTTTTGAAGCTGCTGCTGGCGCCCACCTCCGAGCGACAGAAAATATTTCGCGACATATTCAAAACAGAGCGCTTTGACGAGCTGCAGAATGAGCTCAAGGCCGCGTCGTCGGCCGCTCTCGCCGAGTGCGAAAAGCTGAGCAGCGAGATCCGCCGCTGCGCCGCTTCGGCCGTTTATGACGATGAGAAATACGCGGAGATTTTCGGCGCGGAATATATAAGAACGGACGCGGCTATTGAGGCTCTCGGAGGAATAATCGAGGCGGATGAGGCAAAAAGCGAAAAACTGACGGCCGAGGCGGAACGGCTCGCGAAGCGCCTTGAGGATTTGAACCGCCGAATCGGCAAAGCGGAGGAGACCGAGTTGGCGCGGAAGGCGCTTTCCGACGCTGAAGCGCAGCTCAAGGACGCCGAGCCTGAGCTTGAGCGGCTGAAAAAGGATCTGGAGGCCGAGCGCGCCAAAAAGCCCGAGCGGACCAAGCTTGAGGCGGAGGCGGCAGTGCTTGAGAGCGCTCTGCCCGAATATGACGAGTCCGATAAAATATCCGCGGCTTTGAAAACGAGGAAGCTCGAGGCGGCCGATGAAAATAAGAACGCGGAAACGCTTAAACTCAAAATAAAAGAGATAACCGAAGTTTTAAGCGGGCTTAAGCTTGAGAGGGAAAAGCTTTCGGGCGCGGGAGAGCGGCGCGAAAAGCTGGCGGCGGAAGTCGATAAGGCCGAGACGCACGAAAAGCGTTTGACAGAGCTGACGAAAAGAATGGATGAATTGAAAAAACATCAAATCAGGCTGTGCGAAGCGTGGGAAAAACGCAAAAAAGCAGCCGCGGAAACCGAGGAACTCAGAAATATTTCGGATATGATGAACGAGGCGTATTTAAAAGAGCAGGCCGGGATCATTGCCGAAGGTTTGAAAGACGGAGAGGAATGTCCGGTGTGCGGCTCAAGGTCGCATCCCCGCCCGGCGCTCAAGTCCGAGTCCGCGCCGACCGAGGCGGAGCTTGACGAGATCATGGACCGTATCGAGAGAGCCGAGCGCATCGAGCGCCAGGCGGACGAGGCGTATGTCGAAATGCGGAGACACGAGGCGTCTCTTTCGGGAGAGTGTAAGAATCGCGGCTCGGAGCTGATGGACACCGACGACCTTGATGAGATCTCGGAGCGTCTGCCGAGCGCGCTCGACGCGAATAAGGAGGAGCTTGCGCGTTTGAGAGACGAGCTTAAAACCGAGCGGTCGCGCGCGGCGCGGGCGGCGGAGCTTGAAAGCATGATCCCCGAAACAGAGAGGGATCTGCGCGGGGCCGAAGCGTCTCTTGCGGGTTCCGAAAAAAAGATCGCGGCTCTTAGCGCCGAGATCGACGAAAAAGACGGCGCCCTCAAAAAGCTGACGGAAAAACTCAAATATGACACCCGAGCGGACGCGGAAAAGCGGCTTTCGGGAATCAGGGCCGAGATCGGAAATCTGGAGGCGGCGCTGAAAGCGGCGGAAAAGAGCTTCGACGAAAAATCTGCGGAGGTGTCGGCGCTGCGCGGCAGCGTCAAGTCGCTGTCGGAGCGGCTTAGTGACGCGCCCGAAATCGACCTTGAAAAGCTCGCGGCCGAAAAACGGGAGCTTGACGGCGAGTCGGCGAGGCTGAGGGAAACTTCCGCCGATCTCGCGCTTGCGATAAAGACAAACCGTGCCGCGAGAGACGGCATAGCGGGCACCGCTGAAAGGCTCGCGGCGGCCGAAAAAAGATACATGGCGGTGCGCGAGATGGCCGACACGGCGGGCGGTACCTTGAGAGGACGCGAAAAAGTCATGCTCGAGACCTATGTCCAGGCCGCGTATTTTGACAAGATCATCGCCTGCGCCAACACGCGTTTGCTGATCATGACCGACGGCAGATACGAGCTCAGGCGGCAGTCGGAGGCGGACAACAACCGCAGCCAAAGCGGACTTGAATTAAGCGCGGTTGACCACTGGAGCGGCACCGAGCGCAGCGTTAAAACCCTGTCGGGCGGCGAGTCGTTCATGGCGTCGCTGGCGCTGGCTCTCGGACTTTCTGACGAGGTCCAGGCCTCGGCGGGAGGCATAGCCTTGGGAACGATGTTTGTCGACGAGGGCTTCGGCTCGCTGGACGAGGATTCTCTGCGTCAGGCGATAAACGCGCTGAGCGGACTCGCCGACGGCAATCGTCTTGTTGGCATTATCTCGCACGTCGGTGAGCTCAAGCAGCGGATAGACAAGCAGATCATTGTGACAAAGCAAAAAAGCGGCGGCAGCCGCGTGAAAATAGTATGCGATTAATTTTACGGGAGGAAGCAAAATGAAGAAAATTTTTGGAATTATTGTGGGAGGAATAATGGCGGGCTTCACGCTTTCGATAAGCTGCGCCGTGAAGCTTTCGGTCGAAAACGGGGTCGTGGGCGCGTTTTTGTTCAGCCTCGGCTTGTTCACTATCATAACCTTCGGTTTCGGCCTGTACACCGGCAAGGCGGGCTATATGGCGACAAATCCGCCCTCGTACATAGGCGAGGTCGCGCTGGTGCTGCTGGGCAACTTTATCGGCTCGGCGATCGGCGGCACGCTGCTGGGAGCGACAAGGCCCGGAGCGGCGCTTATCCCCAAGGCGGCCGAGCTGATGAGCGGAAAAATGAGCGACGGATTTATAAGCATCTTTGTGCTTGCGGTGTTCTGCGGAATGCTTATGTTTATCGCGGTCGACGGCAGCCGCCGCCTGCGCGAGGCGAAAAATTTCACCGGCGCGCTGTTTATAGTCTGCCTGCCGGTGATGGTGTTTATTTTGTGCGGCTTTAACCACAGCATAGCCGACATGGGGTACTTTTTCATAAGCCGCTGCGCGAATTTAGCCAAGGCGCCGCTGTATTTTGTCTTGGCGATACTTGGCAACGCCCTCGGCTGTATGCTGATCCCTTTGGCCGAAAAAGTGACGAAACAGGGGTAAAAAAACAGGTAATAGGACGGGCGGCCGAGGTCGTCCGCCCCTACGAACGTAGTGATTAGTAAATTGCAAATAGGGCGGGCGGCAGATTGCCGCCCCTACAGTTTAATGCCAATCGAGTGGGTTGTGGCAATTCGATACACCATTGCCGCCCGTAGGGGCGGATATTATCCGCCCGCTGTGTCTCCTCCCGGGAGGAGGTGGATTTTCGCCAAAGGCGAAAAGACGGAGGTGGGAACATAGTGATTAGGATTCCCCCGAGGAGGCGCCTAAATAATGCCTCGCCCCTTGGGGAGAGGTGGCGCCGAAGGCGACGGAGAGGGGTTCTATTTGCTATTCGCTAATCTCTAATCTCTACGTTGTCCCCGCGGTCTACTACTATTTTGTATCCGGCGGATATCACTCTACGCTCAAGGCAGCCGCGGCATTCGGCGGCCTCCTCGCCGGTGCATATCTTGTTTTCGTAAAGCTCGTATTTTTTCCTGACCGACACGGGCGAAAGGTTGGGCATAACCACGTTGGCGCCCGCCTTGAGCCCCATTTCGCGCCCCAGCGGATGTATGGTGCCGAGCGCCGTGGTGGCCGGTATCAGGGCTGTGGGGAACATGAGCCGCAAAATCGAGATAAGTCGAAGCGTCAGCTCAAGGCTGCCGCTTTTTTTGTCTTTAAAAGGCGTGTCTTTGTGAGTGATATACGGGCCTATCCCGATCATGTGCGGCCCGAGTTCCTTTAAAAATCTCAGGTCCGAGATCAGGTTTTCGGTGGTCTGGTACGGCGAGCCGACCATAAAGCCGGAGCCCACCTGATATCCTATGTCTTTTAAGTCAAACAGGCATCTTTTTCGGTTCTCAAGGCTCATGCCGCTCGGGTGCAGGCGGGAGTAGTGCGCATTGTCGGCCGTTTCGTGGCGCAGCAGATAACGGTCGGCGCCCGCGTCGAAATACGCCTTATAGCTTTCTCTCGGCTTTTCGCCGATAGACAGAGTTATGGCGCAGTCGGGGTATTTCCGCCGTATTTCAGAGACTATGCGGCATACGCGCTCGTCGGTATAGTACGGGTCCTCGCCGCCCTGCAGCACAAAGGTGCGGAAGCCGAGCCCGTATCCCTCGGCGCAGCGAGAGAGTATCTCGCCGCGGCTCAGGCGGTACCGCTCCGCGTTTTTGTTGGAGCGGCGTATGCCGCAGTAGAAGCAGTCGTTTTTGCAATAATTGGTAAACTCGATAAGGCCGCGGATATAAACGTCCGCGCCGTACCATGTTCTGCGAATTATGTCCGCGGTCTCGCACAGCTCGTCGTCGTATTCATTTGTCTCAAGCAGCGCTTTGAGCTCGCTGTCACTCAAATTCTTATCGGCCGCCAATCGGCTTATTATGCTCATATGCTCACCCCCGTTAATTAATCAAAAAGCCCGGCCGGGCCGGGCTTCTGTGGCTGTTATTTTTCTTTTCTGACTTTTATCGCGAAGGCCGGACGCCGGTATCAGAAGCGACAAAAATGATTTTATTATATAATTATAACACATAAAACATTATAATACAAGAGAATTACAGCGCTTAACACAAGCTTAAACTGTTTGTAATATTTATTTTCTTATTTCGCGCATAAACGCCTCAACGCGGTTAAGCGCCTCGTTGATGTTTTTTATCGAGTAGGCGTAGGAGCAGCGGATAAAGCCCTCGCCGCTTTCGCCGAAGGCGTTGCCCGGAACGACCGCCAGCTTTTTGCTGTGCAGCAGGGCCTCGCAGAACGTGTTTGAGTCCATGCCCGAGCTTTTGATGCAGGGGAAACAGTAGAACGCGCCTTTGGGCTCGAAGCACTCGAGGCCGATGGCGTTAAAGCCGTCCACTATGACCTGCCTGCGGTAGTTGTAGTCGTCGCGCATGATCTTGATATCGCGGTCGCCGTTTCTCAGCGCCTCGATCGCGGCGTACTGCGCCGTTGTGGGCGCCGACATTATGGCGTATTGGTGCACCTTTGTCATCGCCTTTATCAGCGCGGGGTGTCCCAGCGCGTAGCCCAGTCTCCAGCCGGTCATGGCGTAGCTCTTTGAAAATCCGCTGACGATGACGGTGCGCTCGTACATATCGTCAAGCTCCGCGATCGAAACGTGCCGCTCGTCGCCGTATGTAAGCTCGGCGTATATCTCGTCCGAGAGCACCATGATGTTGGTGTCGCGCAGCACCTCGGCTATTGCCTCAAGATCGGCGCGGGTCATGATCGCACCCGTCGGGTTGTTGGGATAGGGCAGCACCAGAACGCGCGTTTTCGGCGTTATCGCGGCTTTAAGCTCATCGGCGGTCAGACGGAAATCATTTTCCGCCTTGGTCTCGATGGCGACCGGAACTCCGCCCGCCAGCTGCACCAGCGGCTTGTAGCACACAAAGCTCGGCTCGCAGACGAGGACCTCGTCTCCGCGCTCAAGCGTGGCGCGCAGAAAAAGGTCGATCGCCTCGCTGCCGCCCACGGTCACGACCGACTGGGTCAGCGGGTCGTATTTTAAACCGAAGCGGCGCTCCATATATTTGCTGATCTCGATCCTCAGCTCTTTAAGGCCCGAATTTGAGGTGTAATGCGTGTGGCCCTTTTCAAGGGAGTATATGCCCTTGTCCCTGATGTGCCAGGGCGTCACAAAATCGGGCTCGCCCACGCCCAGAGAGATGCAGTCCTTCATCTCGGCCGCGATATCGAAAAAGCGCCGAATTCCCGAGGGCGGCATTTCCGACACGGTGCGGTTCACCATGGCTCGGGGATCAAATTTTGAGCTCATAGCGAAATTACCTCCCTATCGTCGTCATCGGGGAGCTTGCACACAACTCCGTCGAACTTGTAGCGCTTTAAAACAAAGTGGGTCGCGGTGCCCACTACCGAGTTCATTGTGGCGAGATGTTCGGATATGAACGACGAGACCTCGCGGATATTGGCGCCCTCGATCGTGATGCCGAAGTCATAGCTTCCGCTCATCAGGTTGACCGACTTGACCTCGGGGTACTGATAGATGCGCTCGGCTATTCTGTCAAAGCCCAGGCTTTCCATCGGCGTCACTCGAAGCTCGATATACGCGGTCACCGAGTCGGAGCCCGAGGCCTTGTCCCAGTTGACCTTGGCGCCGTAGCCCATGATAACTCCGTCGTCCTCCAGTTGTTTGATCAGCTCTGCCACGCGCTCGGGCTCGGCTCCCGTCATCTTGGCGATCTCCTCGTTTGTTGTTCTGCAGTCGCTGTGCAGAATGTCAAGAATTTTGCTTTTTAATGTGTCAGACATAGAATAAAACTCCTTTCGTCGCGGTTTTTCAGCTGATACCGCTCAGCTCTTGGTACAGCGTTTTGGCGTAGCTGTCGGTCATGCCGCAGATCGAGTCGGTGACCAGAAGCAGCCTTAAATACAGCTTTTCGCCCTCGTCTTTGTTCTTTGAATAAAATCTGTAGTTCTGTATGTAGTTGTCTGAAATTATGCTCATAAGCTTTTGGTCGATCGACGACAGCTTTTTGTCGGTGTCAAAGCCCACGGCCGCGTAGGCCAGCTTGTCAAGCAGAAAGTCGAGCATGGTTCCCGCGGCGATCTCAAGCCGCAGTATCTGCTTCGACAAAAACGCCCGCTCGTAGGCTATGCCGCTCAGCGCTTCGGATATGGGGCGCGCCTTTGATGCCGACAGCAGATCGGACGCGAAGCTTCCGCTCATTATAGCGGCGTAGTTATCGCAAAAGCTGCGTGTGGCGCGGCGCAGCAAATAGGTCTGAACATGTATTACCCAATTCTGGACCGCGTTGACATCGGGCCCCGACACGCCTCTTGCCTCGGAGCGTTTCCGCAGCTCGGCGAGCTTTTCGACAAGCGTATCATATTCCGCCTTTTCCTCGTCGTTTCGGCAGGCGCCCGAGTACCGCGCGGAATTCAGGTCGCTAACTAAATCTTCAAAAGAGATCAGGCCTTTTTTCACCGCGTCCTCGATATCGGCGGTCTTGTAGGCTATATCGTCGGCCGCCTCCAGAAGATAGGTAAGCGGATAGCGCATGCTTCCCGCGCCCGTTGAGCTTGTTATGTCCTCGAACAGATCGCTCTCGGCGTAATAATAGCCCATTTTTTTGTCTTTTATGTTTCCGCTGTTTTTGTCAATGCCGACAGACGGCACCGGGTACTTGATTATCGTGTTCAGAAGCGCGTAGGTCAGGCGCATGCCGTTCTCGTCCACTAAGTAATGGAGCTTGGTCAGCAGCCGCAGCGCCTGGGCGTTGCCCTCAAAGTTCAAGAGGTCGCCCCGCATTTGAGGGGATAAAATATTGCTCGGGTCAAGCCCGTCAAGGTTTTCCGAGAACCATTCGCGGATCGCGGTCTCGCCGAAATGCCCGAATGGCGGATTGCCGATATCGTGGAGCAGCCCGGCGCACTCAAGTATGCTGCACGCCGCGTCTTTGACGCTCTCGTCGACCTCGGGGTCGATCCTGTCTTTTATTATGCTCGTGAAGCAGGACTGCCCCAGCGACTTGGCGAACGACGAGACCTCAAGCGAGTGGGTCAGCCGCGTGCGCACAAAGTCGCTCTTATCAAGCGGGAATACCTGCGTCTTGTCCTGCAGCCTGCGGAACGAGGCGCTGCCGATTATTCGGTGGTAGTCCCTCTGAAACTCGGTGCGCAGGTCGTCGGACTGCTTTTGCCGCCGTCCTCCCGCGCGTTTGTCCGACAGAAGCGTGTTCCAGTTCATGAATTATCCTCCGTTATTTCATTGTTTTTGTTTCATCGGGAAAAAGTCGAACCTGGGCTCTAAGAACTTGATCGGGTGCTCGGTCTCGCCCCTTGATGTGCAGAATTCGGTCAGGGTCTCAAATATATGCTCCCAGCTCCAGATCTCCTCGGGCAGGGCCAGATATTCTCTCAAAAGCTCGGTTCCCTCGGGCGCTATCGGGTGCATAAGCGCCATCGCGGTTTTCACCATGTGCAGCGTGTCGGTGATAACTTGGTTCCTCGCGCTCTCGTCGCTCTCGGCCTCCCGAATGTTTTTCGCCCAGTATTTGTTGGCGTCTCTGATATATGTGTCCATCAGGCTCATGATCGAGTGGAACTCGAATTTATACATGGACCTTTCGTATTTGAGTATCGTCTCTTTGGCGTAACGCAGGACCTCGTCCGACACGCGGCCCATCGGCAGCTTAGACTCGCCGTATTTTTGTATCGTGTAGAAGCATGAGCGGGCCACGCGGTTGAACACGCCCGACAGCATTTTGCCCTCGCGCTCCACCGGGTCGGGGTCGCTTGCGTTCGCGTCGGGGTTCAGCGGCTTCGGTCTGAAGCTCACGCTCTTGAGGCTGAGGCCCAGTCCCAAAAAGTGGGCGCGCAGCTGCTCGGCGGTGTAATGCTCCAGCAGATCGGCAGCCATGGGAGGCTTCACGTCGCCGCTGCTGCTGGCTTTTTTGTTGAGGAACAGAATGTGGTTGTTCGCCACCAGGGTGGGCATCGCCATCTGCCCGTCCTTCGGCTCGGCCGTGATGCCGTCCTTGCCCTGAAGCGCCATAAACATCGCCGGCTCGGCTATGCCGTAGAAATATATATTGTCCTGGCCGATAAACTGATATACCTCCGCGTCGCGGCTCAGCCAATATTTTTCCCACTCGTCGTCGGGCCTGCCCTGCTGCTTTAAATATGTTTTTGTGAAGGATATGGGCGCCCAGAGCGACTCGGGCCAAACCCAGATAGTCAGCCCGTCCTCGCCCTCGAGCACCGGAGCGGGAACTCCCCACTCGATGTTTCCGGTCAGGCGGAAGGGCACGAGCGTCTTGCCCGCGCGGAACCTGATGCCGCTCTCGTTCAGCAGATCCTTCGCCTTGTCGCGGCCGTTCAGGTCTTTAAACTCAAGCGTAAACGAGGATTTTTTCTCGTCAACTATGAGCTTGTGCTCGGGCATTTTATCTTTTATGGCTTCGTATCCCTCGAGAAAGTCGTTTTTGACATAGATCATCGGCGGCAGCATAAACTCACTTATGGTGTTATAAACCAGAGCGCGGGAGTTTTCTTTTGATTTCAGCCCCTCGGCGAAGTCCTTGAGCAGCTCCGAAAACTTGGTCAGGTCGATGTACCAGTTGGTAACGTCGCGCATTTCGGGGGTCTCGCCGGTTATCGTGCTTTTGGGGTCGATAAGGTCGGCGGGCATGTATTGGTGCCCGAGAGAGCACTCGTCGGCATACGCCTTGTCGCTCTGGCATTTGTCCACGGGGCACTTGCCCACGACCTGTCTGCCGTTTAAGAACTGGCCCGCTTTGGCGTCATAAAACTGCGACGTCGCCATTTTTTCAAGGTGCCCGTTTTTGTGCCAGGTCTCCATCAGCTCGCGGCTGACCTCGGCGTGGATCTCTTTCGCCTCGTCAAGACCCGAGGCGCCGAACAGGCTCAGGCTTATCCCGTATTTTTCGAGAGTCTCTTTCTGGCTCTCGTGGTTCATTCTCACAAAGTCCTCGATAGTGCCGTCAAACTCTCCGTCCTCGCGGAGCTTGCGGTAGCTCTCAACGATCGGCGAGCCGTAACAGTCGGTGCCCGACACGAATATGACGTTGTCCTTTCCTATCCTGTCTCTCAGGAACCGCGCCAGGCAGTCTGCCTGCACAAACACTCCGCCCACATGGCCGAAGTGGAGCTGCTTGTTGCCGTAGGGCATGCCGCCCGTGATGACCGCGCGCTTTGGGAATTCGGGGCGCGGCAGGTCGAATATATTAACTTTCTTGGGTCTGAATCGCTCGTTGTTTTGATTTTTCTTGTCTTTCTTACCCATAATTTCCTCCTTTGTGCCGGCGGGGCTACGCGTTTTCTATTCTTCTCCGCATTTCGCTTTCGCCGATTATATGACATATCTCCCAAAGATCGGGGGAGTTTGTCCGTCCGGTAAGCGCCACGCGGATGACCGAGCTGACGTCGCTGACGCTGCCCTTGTACATATCGGGGTTCTTTTTGAAGTCCTTGGGCTTCACCGCGTAGCCCATATCGGCCGTGATGTCGCGTATCTTTTGGAACCACTGCTGATTGTCGTCGTTTATGTCGAACGTCTCGAGGTAGCGGCGGAATATCTCTTTTCTGTCCTCGTCGGACACGCGCTCTGGATACTCGTCCTCAAGCTTAAACGTCTCGGGAAAGTAGAACGACAGGAACTCTCTCGCCTGCTTCCAGCTCGTCAGGTCCTTTCTCGGTCTGGCGCCGTTTCTGCCAACGTCTATTATCTTTTCCGAGTATTCTCTGTCGCGCGTGAAAAGCGTATAGAACTCGGGGTCGTACTCCTTGAGCCATTCGGCGAACTCGTCGTATATGTCGGCGGCCTTTGTTCTCAGCAGCACCTCGCGGCTCACGTCCTCAAATTTCATTATGTCAAACAGCGCGCCCGAGCTGCTCATTTTTTCGAGCGTGAACTTAAAGTCGTCGATCGGCGCGTCGGGGTTCTCGGCCCGCCATTCCTCAAAGTTTGAGTTCAGCACGGTCAGCAGGTATTCCCAAACGGCGCGGGGCGCGTAGCCCTCGGCGCGGTAGTATTCAAGGCCCAGCTCCGGGTCCTTGCGTTTTGAGAGCTTGCGCTTGGTGCCGCCGTCCATTTTCATCAGCACCGCCGTGTGGCAGTATATCGGGCGCTTAAAGCCCAGCGTGTCAAACAGCTGAACGTGTATCGGCAGGGTCGCCAGCCATTCCTCGCCGCGGACAACGTGGGTCGTGCGCATCAGATGGTCGTCGATAACGTGCGCGAAGTGGTAGGTGGGTATGCCGTCGGATTTGAGCAGCACAAAATCCTGATAGTTTTCCGAAAGCTTCAGGGTTCCGCGTATTCCGTCAAACACCTCGATATGGTTTTTCTCGTCTCCGTTTGAGCGGAAGCGCAGCACATACGGCTCGCCGTTTTCTATCCTCGTCTTTATCTCGTCAAGCGGGAGATCGCGGCATTTTGCCCACTCGCCGTAGTAGCCGAAGTTCAGCTTTTTGGAGATCTGCTCCTCGCGCATTTCCTTGAGCTCCTGCTCGGTGCAGAAGCAGGGATACGCCATGCCCGCCTCGACCAGCTTTTTGGCGTAGCATTGATAGATCTCCTTGCGCAGGCGCTGGCGGTAGGGGCCGTAGTTTCCGCTGTCGCCGCTCGCGGCCGCGCCCTCGTCGAATTTTATACCGAAAAAGTCCATCGCCGAGATAACCAGCTCGACTGCGCCCTCGACCTCGCGCTTGGCGTCGGTGTCCTCAACGCGGAGGAAGAAGGCGCCGCCGCTCTGGTGTGCCAGGCGCTCGCCTATTATCGCGTTGTAAAGGTTGCCCAGATGCACAAATCCCGTTGGGCTGGGGCCTATTCTGGAAACGACCGCCCCCTCGGGCAGATTCCTTTCGGGATACTTATTTTCATAATATTCGGGGCTTTCGGTTATGTGACCGAAAAGCAGCTCCGCAAGCTCGGTGTTTTTATTCATCGCGTTATTTCTCCTTAAAGTAATATATCTTATATATTTTACTATTATTTGCGAAATAAGTCAAGAGCGGGAAGTTTAATTTTACAATTATGTAATACAAGCTTATTTATAGCAAAATTATAGTTATTTATGTCATATTATCATTAATTAATTATTGCAAAAAATTGACGGATATGCTATAATTAAAACGCTTATTACGTGCGTAATAAAATTATTCCGCGAGGTGGATCATGAAAAGAATAGTTTTGTTTTTAACCTGCTTTTTTATTTTGTCGGCATTTCTGTGCGGCGGCGCGTCGGCTGACGGCAGGCTGCTCGCTTTTCCGGGAGCCGACGGCGGCGGAAAATACACGCAGGGCGCCAGAGCGGCAAGCAAAATACAGGTTTATCACGTCACCAATTTAAACGACAGCGGCACGGGCTCGTTCCGCGACGCGGTCAAATCGAGCGGCCGCATAATAGTTTTTGACGTGGGCGGAACAATAAAGCTTACCAAAACCCTTTCGGTTCAGGGCAGCAATCTGACTATTTTGGGTCAGACCGCGCCGGGTGACGGCATAACTCTGACCGGAGCGGACGTGGAGCTCAGCAATTTTGCGAGCAATATCATCATGCGCTATATCAGGGTGCGCCCCACCGACGACCAAGGAGGCGAGCCCGACGGCATAGGCGGAAGATGGAACAAAAACGTGATAATCGACCACTGCTCCATGAGCTGGAGCATTGACGAGATGATGACGTTGTACGCGGGCTCAAGCGAGAATTACGGCTTTGATAAAGTAGGCGCAAATCTCACCTTCCAGAACTCGATCGCCGCCGAGAGCCTCAGAATGTCCAATCATTTCAAGGGCGCTCACGGCTACGGCGCGATCATGGGCGGCACAAACTCCACATGGCACCACAATCTTTTGGCTCATCACGACAGCCGAAGCCCGCGCCTCGACCGCGAGCTTCAAAATACCGAGGTGGCGAACAACGTTATATACGATTGGGGCAAGACCAACTCGGCCTACGGCGCGGAGCCCTATTCGTATAATGACAATACTCAAGAGCCGTCGATCGTCAACTACAGGAACAACTACTATAAATACGGCCCGGGGACCGGCTCGTCAAATCCCGCGCTCAGAAGCAGGATATTTGAGATCTCAGGCCCGAAGTCGGGAAGCACGCACTCGCGGTTTTATTTCGGAGGGAACTTTGTTTTCGGCGATGCGCAAGTGACCGCGGACAATTGGAGGGGCGTGAATAAAGCTTCGGACGCGGAGCGGCTCAGCGAACCGATAGATATGGGCGAGTATTCTCTCGACGGCCTTCAGACCGCAGAGGAGGCGTATGAGACAGTGCTGGCGGACGCGGGCGCGACTCTGCCCAGACGCGACGCGATCGACGCGCGTATCGTGAACGATGTTAAAAATCAAACCGGCAGGATCGTCAACAATGACGAGGAAGCGGGAGGCATTATAAAAACCTCGACCGCGCAGCGGGTATTTTCGATACCCGACGACTGGAAAACCGAAAACGGCATGGGCTCCGCGAAGGAGACCGACATTGTGCCGAGCGGAGAGTGGGCGGGCTACACCTGGATCGAGGCGTACGTCAACGATTGGACCGAGAGCCAAAGCGCGCCCTCGAATCCCAAAATAACCGTTTACGCTCCCGACATCGAGTCGATGGAGACTTTAAGCAGAACCAGGCCTGTGTATGACAGCGCCGAGCCCGTGGAATACAGAGCCGCGGCCGAGCCCGAAAAGGCGGGCGATCCCGAGATCGAAAGAATCGAGATATACGACGGTGAGACGCTTGTCAGGACCGTGAACGGAAACACAGTCGATGAGGAGCTGCGGCTCAGTCCCGGCACCCACTATCTGAGCTCGCGGGCTTACAACACAAATGAGGAGGCGACGCAAAGCGTCGTGTCGATCGTGTATGTAACCCAAAGCGGCGGCGTCGCGGGATACGAGCATACTCAGATAGGGAACCCCGCTTACGGCGATAAGGGAAAATCATGGACGCAAGGCAGCCGGATCGCCATAATGGGCAGCGGCCGCCTGGGTTTCAGCGACAAAGGGGATTCAATAAAGGGCGTCAGCTCGGACAGCTGCGACTTTATGTACAAAGAGATAAACGGCGATTTTGATATGACGGTAAAGCTCGACAAGACGCCCAAGGTCGACAACGGCTCGTCGGTCGGCCTTATGATGCGCGAAAGTTTGGAGCCGAGCGCGCGCATGGTCATGCTGGCGGACGGCTGGCTCAAATACGGCGAGAACGTTCGGGTCATGAGCCGCTTGGCAAATGGAGCGTCAAGCGAGGTTGCGTGGTTCAGCGGCATCGTGAACGACAGTGATTACGACACAAGCAAATATCCCATGCCGAATTATATGAGGATACAAAGAAAGGGCGACAATATAACCGTTTCGGTCTCGGACAGCGGCAGCAGCTGGAACGACAACCAAAGACAACCGCAAACAATAACGCTGAGCGGTCTTTCCGACACGGTGTACGTCGGTATTGCCGCCGACAGCGGCCAGCCGAATCGGTCGCCCGTCAAGGAATACATGTCCGAGTCGCTGTTTTCGGAGCTTAATATAATCGGCACGGGCCCGACGCCGCCTCCCACGGCGACACCGGCGCCGAAGTATGGAATAAACATCGACAGCTCGGTTTCAAACGGAACGATAACCGTGACCGACCCCGCGTCTTCGCGCGTTGAATGGAGCGTTCGCGGCGCCGTTCCTCCGCAGATGCCGAGCGGTACGCTTGTGTACGGAGACGGCACGGAAATTCCTCTCGAAGAGGGCGCAGAAGACAAAATATATTTTTACGACGACGCCTATTACTACATAGACGATAACGGAACGGCATATTTCTCGGGGGAGACCAACCCGACGGTCGATCTTGACGGCGGCAATACAAAGGGCTGCGTGTATAAGCTCACGCTCGCGGCCGACAGTGTTGTCAAAGCGAAAGTGTACGCCCGCTCAGGCGGCAAAGAGATACACGCCGTTAATTTAAATACATCCGAAACGTATTATGACGAGTTTTCCGAGATCGCGGGGCCTATCGACATCGAGATGACCGCAAAGGCCGGCGAGTCGATACTTATGTGGGCCGACGGGTCAAAGCTCGGAATTGTCGAGATCGCGATAGAAAGCGGTTCGCTCCGCGCGGAGAGGGGCAAAAACGTTAAGCTGAAAGCCGAGCCGCACAGCGGGTTCTTTACCGACAGCGTGACGGTCACGGCGGCCGACGGGCGCGATATCTATGTCGGCGGCAGCGGCAATGAATTTTCGTTTATAATGCCGGACGCGGACGTGACGATATCGGCGTCATTCCTGCCCGAAGGCTCCGCAACCTCGACGCCCAAGCCCAAACCCGAGTTCGAGATAAAAACCGAAGTCCCGGGCGGCGGCGGAAAAATACGGATCACCGCGGGAGGCGAAACAACAGACGGCGCGACGGGAAGCTTCACTCCCGACACGGTGACCGAAAACAGCTTTATGTTGTTCGGGGATAAGACCTATAATATAGGAGAGACCGGCACGATATACTTCAGAGGCGATTGGTATGTGAGCGAGCAGGATGTGAACGGAGAGGCGCAAAAGGTTATAAAAGCAAAGGACGGCGCATATGTGACCGACGCTCCGGCGATTAATGACGCGAGGAACAAGGGAATGATCAAAGTGACGCCAAAAATAGGCGGAACCGTGAATATAAACGTTTACTGTGATTCAAGCTCATATAAAAACTTTTTTGTGTATGATATGACAGACCAAAATTACGTCTTGCGGGACGAGCGGGAAGGATACGGCTCGATAACCGCGTTCTCTTTCGAGTGCGTTGAGGACCATGTCTATTATATCGCTTTCATGAACGGTTATTTCGGATTAAGAGATCTGACGGTGAGTGCGGGCGCGAAGGCCGTTGCTGATGAAACCATCGACATTCTGGCGCTGCCCGACGACGGCATGGCGACAAAGAGCGTATCCCTTGATCTGCCCGGCGTGGAGCTCAATAAAATATCCGATAATGAGTACAGCTTTGTAATGCCTTTTGCCGACGTGAAGGTCACAGCGGAATTTGAAAAGCTCGCGGAGCCGACGCCTTCTCCGGCGCCCACGGACACGCCCAAACCGACGGAAACGCCCGAGCCGACGAATACGCCACGCCCGAATGAGGAATATCGGATAGTGTCGGCGGAGACCGTCTCGGGAGGCACGGATGTCACGGTCGAGGGAGGATCCGAAAGCGCGGAGCTTATCGCCGCGAAGTACGACGCCGACGGTGTCATGCGCGATTTTAAGACCTTGCGCATACTCGGCGCGGGTACGTACAGGCTTGACGGATTTGCGGTAAGCGGCGGCGAGAGCGCGAAAATATTTATATGGAACGCGGCGGACGGCATGCGGCCGCTGAGCATTCCGCGCGAGATCAAAAATTAGCATTACGCGAAAACCGCCTTCGGGCGGTTTTTTCTTGCGGGTATTTGGGTATATTTGCCTTGCGGTTTGACAATAATACCGTTAGAACATAACGCGAGGTGGAAAGATATGGTATTAAAAGACAAACGGCGGGTGGTAATAATCAACGATATACGCTCCGACAAGATCGAGCAGGCGATCTTTATCCTGCGCGACAAAAACGATGTCGAGCCGCGAGAGCCCGACAGCGCGCTGGTGGCGGAGGCGCACAGAATAATCAACAGTTTTTTGTACCCCGGCACGTACCGCAGAAAGGCGAGACACAGGAATATGCTGGCAAAAGGGATAATGTGGCTGCTGTCGGCCGCCGCGGTCGTTGTTTTCTCCGCGGTGATCATCAAGGCGTCGGCGCCGTTTTAACAAAACTCTTGTAATCGGCGCCGAATTATGGTATAATTTCTGCGGTGATTTTTTTGAACGGCGATAACATAAACGAGACATGCTGCTTTACGGGGCACAGAATAATTAAAAGCGAGGATATGAACGCGGTTCGGCGCAGCTTGAGCCGCGTCATTTCCGCGCTTTTTGACGAGGGCTTCAGAAGGTTCATAACGGGCGGCGCTCTGGGCTTTGACACCGAGGCCGCGCTGGCGGTCCTTAGTGCGCGGGAGAACACGCCCGAGATAAGCCTGACAGTGGCGGTTCCCTGCCGCGAGCAGGACAAGCTCTGGAGCGATGAGCAAAAAAAGCTGTATCGCAGGATCCTCGATGAGGCCGACGAGGTGGTGTGTGTTTCGGAGGAATACAACCCGGGCTGTATGCACAAGCGCAACCGCTATATGGTGGATAAAAGCGCGGCGGTGGTCGCTTATATAAATCGGCCGAATGGCGGCACGGCCTACACCGTGTGCTACGCGATGGACGAGGGCCGCAGGATCATCAATATAATGGATATATAAAGTAATTACTGATTGTTAAAGGAGCGGAATATGGATTTTAAAAATACAAATTGGAACAAAGACGGATATGACAAATATTTGGAATATCTGAAATCATTGGGCGACGGCGGATATAAAAAATTTACCGACGGGCTGAATCCGGGCGCCGAGTGCGGGAGTTTCGGCGTGCGCGTGCCCGAGCTGCGCCGCGTAGCCAAGGAGATCGCCAAGGGAGACGGCCGCGGCTTTCTGGATCATGTTACATACGAGCGCGGCGGCGATATGAGCCGCGAGGAAATAATAGTAATGGGTCTGGTGACGGGCGCCCTCCAGCTGCCCTTCGGCGAGCTGTGCCAGCGCGTGCGGAATTTCGCGGCGCGGGTCAAGAGTTGGGACTGCTGCGACGTGGCGGTGAGCTCGTTTAAAGGGATCAAAAATTATATCGAGGAATATAAAATAGAGATATTCGGATTTTTAAACAGCGGAAACAAGTGGGAGCAGAGGGTCGGAATAATAGTTCTGCTCGACTTTTATCTGGGCAGCGGGCAAAATGCCGCCTACGCGTTAAAGTGTATAAACGGCGTAAGGACCGACGAGTATTATGTGAACATGGCGCAGGCGTGGCTCATCGCCGAGGCTTTTGTCAAGCACTGCGATCTGACCAAAAGCTTTCTTGAAAACGAGTTCGCGCTCGGCGAAAAGGTGCGCAAAATGGCAGCGCAGAAAATACGCGACTCCCGCCGCGTCTCCGCCGAGGACAAAAAATTATTTTCGTAATATCAGCGAAAAGAGAGATATACATAGATGGAAAATACCGAAAATACCGAAAAAACCGAATTATTCGAACAGACTCCGATCCCGAGAGCGGTGATGAAGCTGGCGGTGCCGACCGTTATCAGCTCTCTTGTTATGGTGCTTTATAATCTGGCCGACACGTATTTTGTCGGGATGCTGGGCGATCCGATAGAAAACGCGGCAGTCACGCTGGCGGCTCCGGTGCTGCTGGCGTTTAACGCGGTCAACAACCTGTTCGGCGTGGGCGCGTCAAGCATGATGAGCCGCGCTTTGGGCAAAAAGGATTTTGAGACGGTCTACCGCAGCTCGGCGCTGGGTTTTTTCTGCGCGCTGTTTTTCGCCGCGCTGTTCTCGCTGTGCTGCGCCGCTTTTAAAACCCCGCTGCTCAGCCTTCTCGGCGCCGACAGCGGAACGTCCGCGTCTACCGCCGCTTATATGAAGTGGACGGTGTCGCTCGGAGCGGTGCCCTCTATCTTAAACGTGGTGCTGGCGTATCTTGTGCGCAGCGAGGGCTCGTCTCTCCACGCGAGCATAGGAACCATGAGCGGCTGCCTGCTTAACATAATACTCGACCCGATCTTCATTTTGCCGAGCGGCCTCGGCATGGGCGCCGCCGGGGCGGGCTGCGCCACGTTTATCTCAAACTGCGCCGCCTGCGGATATTTCTTTGTCCTGCTGTTTGTGACGCGCAAAAAGACCTACGTCTGCATAAGCCCGAAAAAACTCAAATTTGATAAAAAGATAATAAAAGGCATCTGCGCGGTGGGCATTCCCGCCTCGATACAGAACCTGCTGAACGTGACCGGAATGACGGTGCTGAACAACTTCACGTCCGGCTTCGGCTCCGACGCGGTGGCCGCGATGGGCATAGCTCAAAAGGTCAACATGGTGCCGATGCAGATAGCGCTGGGATTCTCTCAGGGAATCATGCCGCTCGTCGGCTACAACTACGCCTCGGGCGGCACGGAACGCATGAAAAAGTCGATACTGTTCGCGGGCAGGATCATAGTCTCGTTTATGGCGGCGGTGGCGCTGATCTACTATATCGCCGCGGGCGGCATCTCGGAGCTGTTTATCAAGAACCCGGGGGTCGTGGCCTACAGCGCCGAGTTTCTGCGCGGGCTGTGCCTTTCAATGCCTTTTTTGTGCATGGATTTTCTGGGCGTCGGCGTGTTCCAGTCCTGCGGTCTGGGCGGCCGCGCGCTGCTGTTCGCGATACTCCGCAAGATAGTGCTCGAGATACCCGCGCTGTTCGTGCTGAACGCCGTGTTCCCGCTCTACGGCCTGGCCTACGCTCAGCCGCTGGCGGAATTCGTTCTGGCGATAGCCGCGGTAATCGTGCTGTACCGCCTGATAAAAGGCCTCGAAAACACCACCGCTCGAGGTGCATATCAAAAAAATACGCCTTCAAAACCAAAAGGGGTAAAAAATGAGTTTAAAAAATAAAAATTCAAAAAATAAAAATACGCTGAAAAATGATATGCACCCCAAAAGTTAGACACTTTTGGAGGTGCATATTTTATGAGCAAAAAAGGGAAAAAACAAAAAA
>CANQQJ010000040.1 GCA_947625905.1 uncultured Clostridia bacterium
GTTTTTCTGCTGCCGTAGCAACTTTTTAAGTTTACCACATCTTTTCTGCCTTGTCAAGATCTTTTTTGAATTTTTTTCAAAATTTTTTGACCGAGCAAAAGATTTGGTTTTTACCAGGCGGATATTATCCGCCCCTACGGGACGTCGAGGGCGCCGTCCCCTACGGCCATAGTGCACAAAATGCCGTAGGGCAGACGGCCCCGGCCACCCGCCATTAAAACGCACGCGGGTAAAAGCGAAGGTATTTCTCCATACTCTCTCCGCGTATTCGCTATTCGCTAATTACTAATCACTACGTTGACAGCTTAATTATCTTATCACCTTAATTTTTATTTGTCAAGGCTTTTTTGAGAAATTATAAACTTTTTCTAAATTTTTGCCGCACTCTGTAGACTTTGGTTTTATTATGTGCTAAAATGCAGGTAAAATATGTAGTTTTGTGAGGTATTATATGAAAACTGTTCTAAGGATCTTGCTTTGTTTTTTCGGCGGGGCTCTGCTTTTGATAGGCCTTGCACAGCTTGCGTTTGTCAACGTTGACTTCGGGACCGTTTGCGCTCCCCCGCTCGGCGCCATCATTTTATTATACGGCCTATTCTTCGATTTTGTGAATAAGCATACGCGCTCAAAGCCGCTGAAAATTTTGCGGTACGCCGTCATTTTCGGCATATGCTTTGTTTTATGCTTTTCGGGATTCCTTTATATCTACGGAAATCTCGACAACGCCGATCACGGCGAGGACGCGCTTATCGTTCTCGGCGCGGGCGTTCACGGCGACCAAGTCTCCCTCGCGCTCAAGTACCGCCTTGACGCCGCTCTTGAATACTCGCGGCAAAATCCCGACGCGCTGATAATCGTGACCGGCGGCAAGGGCTTTCAGGAGGACGTGACCGAGGCTTACGCCATGGAAAAATATCTGCTCGAAAACGGAGCCGATCCCGAAAGTGTTATAAAGGAAGAAAACGCCTCAAGCACCACCGAGAATTTCAGATTCTCAAAAGAGCTGCTTGATGAGCGTTTCGGTGAAAACAACTACCGCGCCGCGGTCGTCACAAACGATTTCCATGTGTTCCGCGCCGCGAGGATCGCCAAAAGGTGCGGCCTCGACGTTTCGCATATCCACGGCAAAACTCCGCTCAACGCCGCCGTCTCATGCTATATCAGAGAAACGGCGGCGGTGGCGAAATTCGTTATCCTGGGATATTAAACCGCGATTTTTGAGCGCGGGCACAGCGGACTCAACCTCTTTTGTCAAGGCTTTTTATTTTATTGTTGATCTGTTTTTCGTCGCGCTTTGTTGCTATTGTTGTTATCACGCATATAAACGCATATATTATAACAAATACCGGCGCAACAGCCAGCAGCATTTTGCCGAAGCTCATGATTTTAAGCAGTCCCGCCGCGGCCGCGGCAGCAATAGTTATAGCAAAGCAAGCAATAAAATGAATTATTATCGTAACGGGCAGCGAAAGGATATCAAAATCATATATCATGCTGATCACGCCGTACAATATCGACGCTATATACCATACCGTACACATCCGCAGAACAACCATGCCGCTTGCTTCGTACGCGCCGAAAATCCAAAGGCAAATCAGTGTGAACGGGAAGCCTATCGCCGTCGCCGCAGCTATATGCTTAAATAAATTCTTCATAATTAATACGCCTCCAATATATATTTTTTGAAACTCTTGACATACTTGCGGGAGATCGTCAGCCTTCCGCCGTTATTTTTTAAATACGCGATATAATTCCCGGAAAACTCCGACTCGACCGACGCGACATATTCCGCGTTGACTATCACGCTCTTGCTTATCCGCACAAAGCCTTTTGAGGCGAGGACCGCCTCAAGCTCGCAAAGCCGCTCGGGGACAGTGAAAACCTCGCCGCGTATATGGGCGGCGGCACCGTTTTTCGCGGCCTCAAAATAGGCGGCCTCTTTTAAATCAAACAGATATTCTCTCTCGCCCTTATAGAAAAACATTTTGCGGAAACTTGTCTTTCCGCTGAGGAGCCCGACAATGTTTTTCACCTCGTTTGACGAAAGATCGCCGCGAACGATAACCTCGGGCTCTTTAAGCTCAGCTTGCTCAAGCTGCACTTTCATTTTCATCACCTCCGAATTTATTATACAATAACATCCCGCGTTTGTCATTGATTTTGGCCTGAGCGGTTGAAATTCAGTCCCAAAAGGTCGATTTACCCAAACAAAAAGCGAAAGCCGCAGCCCCCGCTTTAGATTATTTTGAATATAGCATAATCTATCAACCGAATATCCGGTTAAATTTTTGTTTAACATTATTTATTATTTTTTTCTTTATTTGCGTTTTTTTGTTGAATTAAGCAAGGTCACACCCGTTGCAAGCAACACTATTGCCTGCATTATGATAAAGGCAAAGACTACATACCATAATGTTGTGTGTCGGATTTTCCAAAATCCCCACATTATTAATGCCGCAGCGGGTATACAGAATAACCATTGAACACAGCCGCCAAAAAAAGCATACCGTTTGCCGGCGCTTGATCGTTGTTCCCGGTTCAATGATTTTATGCCGTGATTATCATTAATGCGAACTTCCAAATCTTTTCGGCATGCGCCCAGCCTCATTTGAAAGGCGGTGTATATGATCAGATCATACAATACCATCATAAAAATAACGGGAAGCAGATAAAATATATTCCATACTTCATCATACCGCGGAAATTTAACTCCTATTGCGGCCGCGGCCGCAGCTAATATTAAAGTAAACACCGTTGAAGAAATGAAAATCAAATTACATGTCCTTGTCTTGTTTTGGCACGCTGTGATCTGTTGACTTATTTCGGATATATATTCTCTGTCCGATTTGTGATCGGCGCTCATTTATATCACCCCTTTTTTCAAAAAATCGCCTAGTTTTATAAAATTCTTTTTATATAACTAAAATTCAACATCAATAATCTTATTCTCTTTTAGCTTTACATGGCTCGCAAATGTGAATATATATTTGGGAAGCCATATTGACTATTCGACAAATATTATATAATAATGTTGATTGTTTGTCAATATAATATTTTAATATTTGATTATTAATCAATGTATTTGATATATCTTTTTTGTTAGAATAAAGAAAAAAGCGAAAGCGCGGGTGAACAGTATGGACTATTATCTTATCGGTTCAAGGATAAAGGAACTGCGCCTGAGCCTCGGAATGACGCAGGAGCAGCTGGCGGAAAGCGCGGACATAAGCACTAATTTTCTGGCCTGCATTGAGATAGGAAAGCGCAAGGGCAGCTTTGAGACATATTCAAAACTGGTAAATGTTCTCGGTTCTTCTTTGGATTATATAACCCAAGACTGCATTAAGGGCGCCGAGATCAACGTTTTGAAAAGTGAGCTTAACGGGTATTTTGACAAATGCGGCGCCGGCAAGCGCGAACTGATAATAAAGCTGTCCAAGGTTATTTGCGATCACGACTTATAAAAACCAAACAGACCTTCTTTTGAGCGAAGGTCTGTTTTTCTTTTTAAAAATTTATTGCCGAGGGGCAAAAAATGTGTTACAATTGGATTATAGCGATACATTTGATACGTAACATAAAAGCGAGGTGATAGATTTGAAAAAATTTTTCGGTTTTATCACAGCGGCGCTGTTGGCGCTGGCGCTGATTTTCGGCAGTTTTCTGACCGGCTGCTCGGGCGGCTCGCAAGGAGGCGCGGGGATCTCGGAGAGCGCGGTCGATTCGGCTGCCGAGGCCGACGCGGGCGCTCCGGCAACGAGGTCGGCGGGCACATACGGCTCAAGCATCGACAAAAACGGTGAATACACCTCGCCCGATGATGTGGCGCTTTATATCCACACATATCATACCCTGCCCAAGAACTATATAACAAAAAACGAGGTGAAGCGCCTCGGCTGGGACAGCGGCGAGGGGAACCTGGACGAGGTCGCGCCCGGAAAGTCCATCGGCGGCGACCGCTACGGGAACTATGAGAAAAAGCTGCCCGAGAACGAAAAATACAAAGAGTGCGACGTCAACTACCGCGGAGGCTACCGCGGCGCCGAACGGCTCATATACACAAGCGGCGGCGCGGTATATTACACAAACGACCATTACAAATCATTTAAAAAGCTTTATTAAAAAATCGGGACCGGCGCTTATTGCCGGTCCCGTGTTTTTGTTTTATTTATTATTTATATAAGTCAAGCGCTTTCTTTACGCTGTCGCCTTTTATAACGGTTCCGCCCGTTGAATAATCAATCTCTTTGTAGCCCGCCGTGAGCTCCTTGAACTTATTGTCGAGATAATCATAGGGCTTAATGGTGCCGTTCAACTTGGCTGTGTTGCGCTTTGAGTCAAACTCGTACTCCTCGTTTACGTGAGCAACGTTGTTGATAATGCTCGAGACGCAGCGCTTATAGATACCCATGCTGCCGCTGTCGTACGCTATCATATTGCCGCGCTCTTTGTAGCTGATCTTTCCGTAGGTGCCGAAGGTGTCATTTCCGTTTTCGTCAACGATCGACTTAAAAACGCCGCCGGAGTAATAGTAAAGGCTGACTCCGTGCAGGACCGCGTTTCCGGGAATGATCGCTATCTCGGGCATATCGTCGTTGTTTAAATAAATAAGCTCAAACTTGCCCTCATGCTTGTTGATAAACTCCTCATACATAAGCTTCCAATCGGCGACATACTTGTCGAACGCGGCGGGATTAGCGCCTCCCGTCTCGTCAACAATGGAAACCGTCTCGGTCGCGTCGTCCCACGATACCGTGCTGCCCAGCGCTTCGGCGATCGCGCGCGTGGGGACCAGCGTGCGGTCTTCCACCATCATAGGCGGCACGTCCAGCTCTTTAGTCTCTCCGTTTACCGTCATGATATTCGAGCCGATTACCATTCTGATTGTGTCGTCGCCTCTTGTGGCGTTAATGCTCTGATCCGCCTCGACCCACTCGACCTGCGCGCCCAAAGACTCAAATATGGCTCTGACCGGAACCAAGATACGGTCGTTGACCATAACCGGCGGCACATCAAAGTTGATGGCTTTGTCGTTTACCTTTACCTCGATCGCGGACGCGGCCGACGAAACCAGCATAACGCTGACCGCCGCGCAGGTAATCGCTTTCAGCAGCTTGTTTTTAAACATAATTTTTCCTCCTTTAATTTATACGTTAAAATGATTATATCACAATGATTTATGTATTTCAATATCTTTTTGGAAAATTTATCAAAAAAATCGGTCCTCTTTTTCGAGGACCGATTTTTGATATTCTAATCTATGAGACCGCTGCCGCCGCCTTCGTCCGGGTTTTGAGCTCCGCCCGTATACTCGTTGATCTTCTGCTTGTATTGGTTGAGAAGTTCTTTTTCCGCGTCGGTCAGATTTTTGGTAAGCAGCGCGTTTATCTGCATCAGCGCGTCGTCGTACAATCCTTCGTCGAGCAGACCCTTGATGCTGTCGATCTCGTTTTGGATAGTGACTTGGTCGTTGGCCGCCTCTTCGGCTGTCTGCAGCGCGCGCGTTTCCGCCGCTCCGTCCGACTCGGGGTCTGCCGCGGGCGTCTCGCTCGGAGCCGCTGTCGGGCTCGGCGCGGATGTCGCCTTTTCGGCCGCCGCGGGCTTTTTGTCCTCCGCCGCGTTTCTGTCCTTATCCGACGCGCCGCAAGCCGCCAGCAGGCTCACGGCCAGCATTGCCGCAAGCGCGGCCGTTAAAAACTTTTTCATTATCATTTCTCCTTTCGCATTTTGACCTTTGTATTCCGTTCCCGAAAATTTTTCGGGCGGTCATATTGTTTCTCGGGTTATTGTTTCCAAAACATGAATTATTATGCGGCGCGGGACCCTGTCAGGCTTTTGCCCACCTTGTCGGCCGCCTTTATTCTGACTCCGCGGCACGCTTCCCACAGCGCGCAGATCTTGTCGGCGACGGACACTATGTACGTTTCGCGGTACCGCGGCCGTATTTTCCCGCAGAGCCACATATGGTTCTTTATTATGTCCCGCTCCAGCTCGGTAAGCTCGATAAGGCTTTCGGCGTTTTTGAGCGCGTCCTTTGAATGACTGTAGGCGTGCTGTCTGAAGCTCATGGTCTCGCTGTTCCAATCATAATAGAACAGGTCGTGAAGGAGCCCCGCTCTGGCGGCCGCTCTGTAGTCAAACCCGAGGCGCCTGCACACAACAAAGCTGTAGTAAGCCACGTTTATGCAGTGCTGCATGCGGCTCACTCCGTAATGGTGGCGGCACTCCGAAAGTCTTTTAAACTCGGGCGCGTCGATCAGATCATCGGTCACATCAAGAAATTCCCGATAGAGATTGTTGTTCGCGTCAACCATGGGCTCACCTCCGTATGATCAGCTTTACGATCAGCAACAATTATACACGAATCCGGAATAAAAATCAAGTATCTTTATACACAAATTCCCGATAAAAATCTGCGGTTATTCAAGCGGTTTTTTAAAAGGCGGCGCCACTTTGGGCGCCGCCTTTTGAGTGTTCGGTTTATTCGGGTTTCTGCTCGCTGAGCACTACCTGAATGCTCACCGTCGCGCCCGTGGCGTATTTGTATACCTCAAGCGTCACGGTGTCGCCCGGAGACTTGGTATCCTTGTAGTTCGTGAGGTCCGAGCCGGTCTTTATCTCGTTGCCGTCTATCTTGGTGATTATATCGCCCTGCTGGATGCCGGCTTTCGAGGCGTTGTCGGTGGTTATGCCCATGACCTGAGCGCCCTGGGGCCATCCGTACTGCATCGCCATATACTGGCTGACATCGCGGGTGGAAACTCCGATAACGGGTCTTCCTTTCACGTATCCGTATTCAAGCAGGTCCGAGATTATCGGCTTGGCCTCCGATATCGGGATCGCGAAGCCCATGCCCTCAACGCCGGTTGTGGAAACCTTGACCGTGTTTATGCCTATAACCTCGCCTCTGGAGTTGACCAGCGCTCCGCCCGAGTTGCCCGAGTTGATTGCCGCGTCGGTCTGGATAAGATTCATTGTTCTGCCGTCAACGGTTATGGTCCTGTTGACCGCGCTCACTATGCCCTGGGTGACGCTTCCGAAGAACTCAAGTCCCATCGGGTTTCCTATCGCTATAGCGGTCTCGCCGACCTCTACCGCGGACGAATCGCCCAGCGTCGCAACTGTGAGCTCCTCGTTGGGCGTGATCTTTATGACCGCCAAGTCGGTCTGCTCGTCGGTGCCGATGACCTCGGCATCGTACTCGGAACCGGTGTTGAGCTGAACCACAACTTTTACCGCGCTCTCAACAACGTGGTTATTGGTAATGATATATCCGTCGTCGCTTATAATGATTCCCGAGCCCTGGCCCTCGGAAACGCTGCGGCCCCCGAACAGGCTCATCTGGCCCTCGATCGTGCTCTTTATTCCCACAACAGCGGGGCCGACCTCTTTGGCGATCTCGGTGGTCTCCTTGGCTCCCTCGGCAGACGCGGTGTTGGTGATGCCCGCCGTGTTTGAATCGGAACCGCCGTTTGTGCTCTCGGTGTTTTCAAGGCGCAGCTGCTGTGAAAGACCGCCCTTGTCGGAAGCGCTTCCCATTTTATGTCCGAGCGCGAACGCTCCGCCAAGCACCGCCAGATTGAGCACCGCCGCAGCCAGCAGCGCCGCCGTGTATCTCAGGGTCTTGTTCTTCGCTCCGCTCTTGCGCTTTTTGGCCTTTTTGTTTATATGCTCGCTGTAGGGCACATTTCCCATTCCCGAGTTTTGCGCGTAGTTATAACCCGCGTTGTACGCCGCGTTGCTGTAGGACGCGCTTTGGTACGCCGTCTGCTCCGCCTCTTCGGCGCGGGGGATCTCCGCCGTCGTCTCGTTCTTCGTAAACGTAAACGTCTCCTTGGCGTTGGCGCCCAGATCCGAGCCGCTCAATTTGTATGACGTGTCAGTCTCAGTCTCCTCGGCCTTTGTCTCTGCGATCGGCTCCTCGGCTTTTGCCTCAATGACCGTCTTCTCGGCGGCCCCGGTCTCGACGGGCTCGGCGTTCTCGTCTTTGGGTTCCTCGGGGTCATAATTCATTTTTAATTCATCCATAATAATGTACCTCCTGCGTAAGTCTTATGTTAAAGCCCATGGCTTATCCTTATCACAGGTCTTATTATAAACCGAATATATTAAAAAATTATGACGAAACTGTAAAAGAATTAGTCTTTTTTAATAAAATATGTTAATTTTTTAAGAGGCGTTTTTGAGCTGCAGTCTGAGCTTGTCGGCGATCATGGCGATGAACTCCGAATTTGTGGGCTTGCCCTTTATCTGCGACACGGTGTAGCCGAACACGTTGTTTAAGGTGTCCATGTCGCCTCTGTCCCAAGCCAGCTCTATTGCGTGGCGTATGGCGCGTTCCACGCGGCTCGAGGTGGTTCCGAAGTTTTCGGCTATGGTGGGATACAGCTCCTTGGTTACGGAATTCATAATATCCAGGTCGTAAATAGCCATCATGATCGCGCGCCTTATGTACTGATAGCCCTTTATGTGCGCGGGTATTCCGATTTCGTGTATAACGTTCGTAACCATTGACTCAACCTTGCTGTAATCGAACTTTTTTGTGCTCACCCCGCGGTTTTTCGCGATATCCACTCCGGTCGTGATGGGCGACGCCATCATGGTTATCCTGTCTATCACCGCGTCGTAGTTCACGGGCTTGAGCATGCAGTAATCCACTCCCGAAAGACTCGCGAACGACGCGAACGTGTCGCTCAGCACCGAGCTTATTATCAGAATATGCGGCCGCTTTTTGAGCTGCATCCGATTCAGCCGCTCCAGAACCCCGACGCCGTCTATGGTTGGCAGAAGCATATCCATGACCAGCACGTCGGGAGCGCTGTTTTTGACCATGGACGGGACCTCCAGCCCGTCGAACACGCAGCCGACTACCTCGATTTTTGTGGTCTGGCGCATATAATCGCACAGACCGCTTGCGCAGTCCTTGTCATAATCCGCGACCGCGACCTTGATTTTTTGATTGTTCTCCATTTTAATTCCTCTTTTCTTATCAATTTTTGACTGCACCGCGATTACGGATTTTGTCGCAAAAGCTCGTAATACTTTCGTAACAATTAAGCCATAATTTGGTAACATTCAATTTAACCAAATTATACAGCCTATGCAAAAAATTGTCAATACCTTCGACATTATTTTATCCTATTTTTACCAAAGAAATTTTAAAAAGGGTGAAAATCTCACCCTTTGCGAGTTATCTTCCGAATCTTTCACAAAATATTTGATTATTCGGATATGCTCTCGATAAATATCCCGTAGCCCACCTCGGGCTCCTTGACGAGGACGTGCGTGACCGAACCGATCAGCTTTCCGTCCTGAATTATCGGGCTGCCGCTCATGCCGCGGACTATGCCGCCGGTCTTTTGTATCAGCTCGTCGTCGGTGACCTTAAAAATAATGTCCTTATCCTCGGGGCTGTCGTAGTTAATATCGGTGATCTCGATCGAGAAATCATCAATGCGGCTCCCTTCTATATTCGAATATATGCGCGCTTCTCCCTTGTGGATCTCCTCTCTCGAGCCGACGGGTACCGCCTCGCTCACCGAGACCAGGTTCTCGGGGTCTGTGACCGTGCCGGTTATCCCGCAGCGGCTGCTGCGCTCGATCTCTCCGATCTTGCGGCGGTTTTCCGAATACACGCCGATCAGCTCGCCCGGCGCTCCGTTTTCGCCTTTGCGCACTCCTGCGATATCCGCCTTGTACACGTCGCCCACGTGGCCGCCGTCCTCGTTTTCCGCCGACTCGCTTATGCTGTGTCCGACCGCCGCGAATTTTTTGGTTTCCGGGTCATAGTAGGTCACGGTGCCGACGCCCGAAGCCGCGTCGATTATCCACACGCCTATCTTCAGCCGTCCGTCGGCCGCCCTCACGGGAACGACCTCCACTTCTCGGCTGCCCTTTCCGTTTTCGAGCGTCAGACGCGCCGCCTCGCCGTCGCTCAGACGGTTCAGCCTTTTTGTGAACTCATCGACCGTGCCGACAGCCGCGCCGTTCACCGCTGTTATTGTGTCGCCGGGCTCTATTCCCGCGTCTCGGGCGGGCGAGACCGTGTCCCCGTCCGCCGTCTCCACGTCTCCGGGCTTGTCGACGTAGGCGCCTCCCATGTTGAGCGAAACGCCCACGCTCTGCCCTCCGGGCACCACGCGCCGCCCGCTCTCCTCGGCGGCGGCGGCGGGCGTCAGCAGCAGCGTCAGGATCCCCGCCGCCGCCGCTATTCTTTTGGAAATCAATTTCATTTCCGCGCCTCCTTGTTTTGAACTTTTCTGCTTTTCGATTATAGTATGACCCGTCGGCGCGAAAGGTAGTATAGCAATAAATGAAAAAGCGGGGCGGCAATGCCTGCCGCCCCTGATTTTCTCACTCAGTCGTCGCTCTGCTCCGACTCGCTCTTCTGCTTTTTTGAACTCTGGTTCTGATTGCTGCTTTGGTTCTGATTGCTGCTTTGATTACGGTTATTGTTTTTGCTTGACATAAATTAACCTCCTAAAATTAAGTTTAATTTTATTTTGCAACAGTATTTTTCTCAAAAATAAATAAATTATGCATTTTTTTCTGAACTTTTAAAATTTGCCGAGAATATAACTGTATTAACGGAATATATTATAAGTATACCGACATAAAAATATTCGATTCGGGAAAAGACCCAAACCGAATATGACGGAAAAATTTAAAAGGACAGGTGAAAATTATGTATAACAGACGCGCGGGCGGCGCTCCCGTCCGCGATTTTGAAGATATCGAGATAACCCTGCCGCCTCCGGTCCCCGGAGAGGACCAAAGTCTGTACGCACCGATTTTGAGCGGGACCGAGAAAATTTTCAGCGTTCCCGAGGACGCCGAAAGCGGCTCGGACGTGCTCAGCCGGTATTTAAAAGAGTTCCGCGGCCAAAACGTATGCCTCGCGCTCTGGGACAGGTACGGCGGAAAGTGCGAAAAATGCGGGATACTCAAAGAGGTCGGGAGTGATTATCTGGCTATAAAAGAGCCCCGCACCAAACGCCTGATAATAACCGAAACGGACAAGATCAAATATATCAGCGTGTTCTGCGCACCGCGAACGTAGCGATTAGTGATTAGCGAATAGTGATTAGAACGGGCGGCAAATTGCCGCCCTACAGGTTTTATCACACCGTAGGGGCGGACGACCCCGGCCGCCCGCTCCGGCTCGCCAACGTAGAGACTAGGAAATAGGGACTAGAAACTAGGCTCGCCCCTTGGGGATAATCAGCAAGCTTGCTTGCGGGTTCAAAGCTATCTTTCAAAATTGCTTGCAATTTTGACTAAGAGCTTCCTTAACGCTGTCAGCGGAGCTGACTGAGGGGATGGCCCCTTCCACCGCTACCGCGGTCCCCCTCCCCCACTTACGCAGGGGAGGCAAAAAACAGGCTCCCCTTCCTTTAGGAGGGGGGAGCTGCCGCCGAAGGCGGCTGAGGGGGTGGAATTATCTCCCATTGTGCAAAACATACAAAAAAGTGCAATATCCTTTGCACAATATCAACAAAGTTTTCTATTGAAAAATTTTTTAAAATGTTGTATGATATATGCATACCACAACTAAACAATCTTTTTTTCATTTCCTTCTGCCCGGCAACGGGCGGAACACTCCCGACCGAGATAGCAATATCTCGGTCATTTTTATTCCGCACCAAAAGCACGCCGCGGCATAGAATATACCGAGGTGTTGAATATGAGCAAACATTATGTATTCGCGTTTATAGGCGGCGACCGCAGACAGATCTATGTCATAAAAGGATTGGCGAAGTGCGGCCACAAGATCAGAGCCGCGGGACTGAGCGCCCCCGAGCTTTCGGAACAAGACGGCGTGACGCTGTGCTCCGCTCCCGCCTCCGCTCTTGAAGGAGCCGATTTTATCGTGCTCCCCGTCCCGTACGCGTCCGTTTTGAATTCCGACAACATAAACACCCCATTATACGACAGGGAGATCAGACTGAGCGAGCTTTTCGCAAGCAGAGAAGCCGTCGAGGGAAAGCTGATACTGGCGGGCAGAGTTGACGAGCGTCTGAACACTCTCGCGGGACTGGCGGGAGCGCGGACCGCGGACTATATGGAGCGCGAGGAGCTGGCGGTGCTCAACGCGGTGCCCACCGCCGAGGGCGCGGTCAAGATCGCCATCGAGGAGCTGCCGATAACGCTCCGCGGCTCGAGGTGCCTGGTAACGGGGTTCGGCAGAGTCGGCAAAATACTCTGCGCCGCCCTCAAGGGGCTGGGCGCAAACGTGACCGCCGCCGCAAGAAAAAAGCGCGACCTGGCATACATCAAAGCCTTCGGCTATGAGGGCGCGGACATAACGCTGCCCCTGCCGTCGCCCGAAAAGTTCGACGCGGTCTTCAACACCGTGCCGAAGCTCATCATAGACGAGACCGTCCTGCGCTCCCTGAAGCCCGACTGCCTGATAATAGACCTTGCCTCAAAACCCGGCGGGGTCGATTTCGAGGCGGCGCGCCGCACCGGCCGCACCGTGATCTGGGCCCTCTCCCTCCCGGGGAAGACAGCGCCGCTCACGGCGGGGGAAATTATTTGCGGCACGATCAAAAACATCATAGACGAACAAGCGAGGTGAAATTATTGACTGAAAACGATACATTGCGCGGCATCAAAATCGGGTTCGGGATCACGGGCTCGTTCTGCACGATCTCAAAAGTCCTGCCGGTCATCGAGGACCTTGCGGACCGGGGCGCCGACATACTCCCGATACTCTCGAAAACCGCCGCCGAGACCGACACCCGGTTCGGAAAAGCCGCCGACCTGAAACGCATGCTGGAGGGAATAACGGGCAAAAAGCCCCTGACCGAGATAACCGAGGTCGAGCCGATAGGGCCCAAAGGCCTTATCGACGTCATGACGGTCGCGCCCTGCACGGGCAGCTCGATCGCCAAAATAGCGGGCGGCATATCAGACACGCCGGTGACGCTGGCGGTAAAGTCGCATCTTCGCAACAACCGCCCGGTCGTCATCGCGGTCTCGACCAACGACGGACTGAGCGGAAACATCAAAAACATCGGCGCGCTCCTGACGAGGAAAAACATCTACATCGCGCCCTTCGGCCAGGACGACAGCGCAAACAAGGAAAACTCCCTGGTCTCCGATTTCGGCCTGATCGCCCCGACCATAACCTCGGCCCTGAAAAACACCCAGCTCCAGCCGCTTTTGATATAACGAACCATGGCAGCCGAATTTATTTCGGCCGCCATGATTTTTGCAGTTCACAATATGGGACAAAACAATTTTACACCGGTGCTATTTTTTGCACACGATAGGTTTTATAATAAACTCAGCATATAATTATCAAGGTGATGCAAAATGGCGAAAACAAATGATTTCCGATCCGATATTATTAACAGCATGATAATCGAAAACGGTGTCCTGAAAAAATATATGGGTGACCAAAGCGATATCGTCATCCCCGACTGCGTAAAGAAAATCGGCAGCTCCGCGTTTTTGGGCCGCGGCAGCTTGATAAATATAACCATACCGAACAGCGTAACCGAAATCGGAAGTTCTGCTTTTCGGGACTGCGATAATTTAACAAGCGCGGCAATACCAAGCGGCGTGACAAAAATCGGCAGCTCCGCTTTCGCAAACTGCCGTAGTTTGACAAATATAACGATCCCGAACGGCGCGGCCGAAATAGGCGCGTTTACATTTTCTTCCTGCCAAGCTCTAAAGGAATTGACAATGCCGAGCAGCGTGACAAAAATCGGCAACGCGGCTTTTTCTGGCTGCGCCGTCCTGACAAACATAACAATACCGGGCAGCGTGACAAAAATCGGTTATGCCGCTTTTCGGGGCTGCGAGAATTTGACAAGCATAAACATACCTAGCGGCGTATCCGAGATAGGCGACTCCGCCTTTGAATCATGCCGCTCGCTGAAAGACATAACACTGCCAAACGGCCTGACAAAAATCGAAAATGACGCTTTTCGGGGCTGCGAGGGCCTGACAAGCATAACAATACCGAGCGGCGTATCCGAGATAGGGGAATCAGCCTTTGAGGACTGCCGATCACTAAAAAATATAACACTGCCAAACGGCCTGACAAGTATCGGGAATTACGCGTTTATGTCCTGCGGCGGCTTGACGGCAGCGGCTGTGCCGAACAGCGTGACGAGCATCGGGCAAGGCGTATTTAAGGGCTGCGAGAGCCTGACAGATATAACAATTCCCGAACATATAACAGAGATCCCCGAGCTTGCCTTCGGATACTGCGGCAGCTTGAAAAGCGTAACAATACCGAACAGCGTGACAAAAATCGGTTATGCCGCTTTCAGGGGCTGCGGCAGTCTGGCGAACATAGCTGTGCCGGACAGCGTGACCAATATCAGCGGTTACACATTCGAGGGCTGCACCGGCTTGAGAAGTATAACGATACCGGACGGTTTGATAACGATCGGCTATGCCGCATTCATGAACTGCGCCGGTTTGAGAAGCGTAACCATACCGGGCGGGGTGACGAACATCGACCGGTTCGCATTCAGCGGCTGCCGCAGTCTGACAAGCATAAACGTGGATGAAAAAAATTTAAATTATTGTTCTGTTGACGGAAATCTGTTTGATAAAGAGAAAAAAACAATATTACAATACGCCGCGGGAAAGCAAGACGAGGAATTCGCCGTGCCGAACAGCGTAACCGAAATCGGCGATCACGCGTTTGAATATTGCCAAGCTTTAACGCGCATAACAATACCGGACAGCGCAACAACCATCGGCGAGGGAGCGTTTCGCGCCTGCAGCGGCTTGACAAACGTAACGATACCGAAAAATGTAAGTAATATCGGCAGCTGCGCTTTCGGCGGCTGCGGCAAATTAACAAGCATAAACGTGAATGAGAAAAATCAATATTATTGCTCCGTAGACGGAAACCTGTTTGATAAATCCCGCAAAACTCTCAAACAATACGCCGCCGGGAAACAAAACACAAAATATATCATTCCCGACGGTGTAACAGAAATCGGCAGATCCGCATTTTGGGGCTGCGATAAATTGACAAATATAATTATTCCGAGCGGCGCCGCATATATCGGGCACCAAGCGTTTAAAGACTGCCGCGGTTTGGCAAGCGTGATGATACCGGACAGTGTGGCAAACATCGTAGAAGAAGCCTTTACCGATTGCGGCGCATTAACAAACATAAGCGTAGATGAAAAAAATCCGTATTATTGTTCTGTTGACGGAAACCTGTTTGATAAAGAGAAAAAAACAATATTACAATATGCCGTCGGAAAGCGGGACACAGAATATACTATACCCGACAGCGTAACCAAAATCGGCAATTCCGCGTTTCAAGGCTGTAACGCTTTGACAAGCGTGAAAATACCGAACAGCGTGACCGGGATCGGCGACTTTGCTTTTGCGGACTGTAAGAACTTGAAAAGCGCGGCAATTTCGGAGCATATATCAAGCATTGGGTGGGCGGCCTTTTTCGGGTGCGGCGCTTTAACAATAACACTGCCATGCGGCATTGAAGAAATCGGCGATTTTGCGTTTTACGGCTGCAGCGAAGCAAAAATTAAAGACGCCGAAAAAAACTCCACAGATCAAAACCGCATGTTCGGAAAATACCTGTTGTGACAAAGACGAACAGAAATTCCCGTACAAGAGAAAGGAACTCAAAAAGCGCCCGTGAAATATCGGGCGCTTTTGCTGTGCGTTTAGCCGTCGGAGGCGGCCTTGAAATTATATATCGGCTTGATCGTCTTTATTATCTCGGCGGTATCGGAAATATTGTCCGTTATATCCTTCATGCTCTTATACGCCATCGGGCTTTCGTCGATCGTCGCCTCGCATATCGACGTGCTGTAGATACCCGCCATTTGGCGCTCAAACTCGCCGAGTTCAAGCTCGCGTCTGGCCGCGCCTCGGCTCATTATCCTTCCCGCTCCGTGAGGCGCCGATCGGTTCCAGTCGTCGTTTCCCTTTCCGACACAGATCAGAGAGCCGTCGCGCATATTTATCGGTATAAGCAGTTTCTCTCCTCTTTTTGCGGAAACGGCGCCCTTGCGCAGGATCATAGCCTCGGTGTCTATATAGTTGTGTATCGTCGTGAACGTTTCGACCGGGGTCAGGCCCATGCCGTTTATTATCTCGTCCGTCATGGCCTTTCTGTTGATCACGGCATAATTTTGCACTATTTTCATATCGTGGATGTAATCGTCAAACGCCTTGCCCGAAACATAGGACAGCTCCTTCGGAATATCGCTGTGCCTGCTGTTTTTCAGCTCCTCGACGGCGGTCTGTATCTCCTTGTATCTGCCTTCGGCCTTAAGGCGTTGAATCAGATCCCGCACTTCGTCTTTGGTGGCTGAATTTAAGGCGAGATAACCCTCATTCTGATAGTGCGACGCCACTTCAACGCCCAAGTGTCTGCTGCCCGAATGCACAACGATATATATGTTTCCGTCATCGTCGCGGTCGGCCTCGATAAAATGGTTGCCGCCGCCCAGAGTTCCCACGCTGCGCATCGCGCGTATCTCGCGTATTTTGCCGCGGCAGCGCAGCTCGTCGAGACATACCTCTTCCGCGTACTTGTGCGGTTCCTCTCTGATCTCAAAGCCCGACGGTATACGGCTGTATATCAATTCATCGAGCTTTTCAAGATCTAATTCCTTTTCGGCGATCATTGTTGTTTCCATGCCGCAGCCGATATCGACCCCGACCAAATTGGGAACGATCTTGTCGGTGATCGTCATGGTCGTGCCTATGGTGCAGCCCGCGCCCGCGTGGACGTCGGGCATCAGGCGTATCTTGCTGCCCGCCGCGAACTCCTGGTCGCACAGCCGCCTTATCTGCTCGATCGAAACCTCGTCCACAACATTGGTAAACACCTTTGCTGTGTTATGCTTTCCTCGTATCTCTATCACTGTTTCACCTTCTTTTATTTCTGCACGAGTATGATTTTAGAACATTTAATTTTTTCGTCGGAGTAAATTTTTACCAATCCTCGCCGTATTCTTCGTATTCGTCGAGGGCGTCGTCGGCGCCTCTCGCGTAGTCGTCGTCGGTGTCGTATCTGTCCCAATCCGGCTCGCCGTCGCTGTACACATCGTCATATCCGTCGTCGTAGCCGTCGCTGTAACGGCTCGAGGAATAGGACTTTTTCGCAGGCAAGCCGCTTGAAGATTTGCTTTTGGTCGAAGCCGCGCCGCTTGACGTGCTTGTTGACGGTTTGCTTTTGGTCGAAGTTGAACCGCCTGATGTGCCTGTTGACGGCTTGCTTTTGGTCGAAGTTGAGCCGCTTGACGTGCTTGTTGACGGTTTGCTTTTGGTCGAAGTTGAACCGCCGGTATTGTAAACGGAATTGCTCTTTTTTTGCTCATAGTTCGTCTTGCTCGTATGTGCGGCGCAATATGAGCTTCCCTCGGCGGCTTTTTTGCTGCATCCGCTCACGGCGCACCTTGGCTGAAACAGCCAGGATACGAGCTCAACGCAAAGCAGCCCCGCCAATATCAATACGGCCGCAATACCGATAGCGCTGTTTTTCATTTCTATGCACCTCTTGATTGATTATTTTTTCTTCTTTTGAACCTATAATATCATATACACTGTGCAAAAAATTGCACAGCATAAAATCGCGGCCTCAGAATGCAGCGGATTATGCCCGTCCGGATACGACATTGCGCTTATAATAAAACTGCTTTGCGGCGGCAAGGTCAAGCCGTCGGCTCTGTTTGACAATGACGATTATTCCGAGCTGTCCGCGATCTCCCTCGGCATGAGCGACGAGGAATTCAACAATTTGCTCGCGGAGCTCGGAGACGACGCCGAGCTGATCGAAAAGCTGAAAGCGCTGTATGACTGGTCCATACTCAAAAACATTTTGCGCGGCGAGGACAGTATTTCTCTCGCGAAAATCAGAATTTATGAGCGCCACAAAAAGGACCTGCGCGGCCTTAAAGACTTTGTCAAAAAATATTGCCCGCAAAAATATAACCGTATTTTCCGCGACGTCGAAAAATCGCTGCATAACTACTGCGCCTATTCCGCCCATTTTGACGGCCTTGACAAAAAGCAAAAACAAGCGGCTCATAAAACGAGCTATGAGGAATTCGCGAAGTTTTTAAAAAAAGAACTGAGCGATGTATCCCAAGACGCGAAAGATACAGAGTTTTACAAGGATATGCTTGAGCGGCTCGAGCTTAACGATTTTCTGCCGAAGCAGGTAAGCGGCGAGAACCGCGTGATCCCGTATCAGCTTTATTGGCATGAGCTTAAACAGATACTCGACAAAGCCTCCGGCCGAATGTCGTTCCTTTGCGAAAAGGACGAGGACGGCGTCAGCGTTTCCGAAAAGATCCTATCGATACTTGAATTCAGGGTCCCGTATTACGTAGGTCCGCTTTCCGAAAAATCGGCGTTCGCGTGGCTTGCGCGAAAGGCGGACGGCAAAATATATCCGTGGAATTTTGAAAAGCTGGTCGATCTTGACAAAAGCGAGGAAAACTTTATAAACCGAATGACAAATACCTGCACATATCTGCCGGGCGAGGATGTTCTTCCCAAAAATTCTCTGCTGTACAAAAAATATGAAGTTTTGAACGAAATAAATCCGATACGCGTAAACGGCGCGCCTCTAACGCCCGAGCAAAAACAGCTTGTTTTCTCCGCGTTTCTCGAAAACGCGAGGCCGACTCCGAGCAAGCTTAAAAACATAATGATATCAAACAACATTATGGGCAAAAACGACGTTATAAGCGGCATAGATGTTTCCGTAAAATCAAACATGAAGCCCTATATCGACTTCAAAAAGCTGCTTGACAGCGGGAAGCTGAACGAGGACCAAGCCGAAAAAATAATACTGCATCGAACATATACCGAGGACAGGCGCAGATTTGCAAAATGGCTGAACGAAAACCTCCCGTCGCTCGGCGAGGAGGACAGACGTTACATATCCTCGCTTAAATACAATGATTTCGGAAGGCTGTCGGCCAAGTTCCTGCGCGGGATCAACGGCACGTGCAAGGAGACGGGCGAAGTCGGCACAATTATTGACTTTTTATGGAATACCAACGACAACCTGATGATGCTCCTGTCGGACAGATACACATTTACAGACGAGATCGAAAAGCTCCGCGCGGAATATTACGAAAACAACCCGCGCAGCCTTGACGACACGCTTGACGATATGTATATTTCAAACGCGGTAAAGCGCCTGATATACCGCACCTTGGACGTGGTCGGTGAATATGTGCGCGCCATAGGATATCCGCCCCAAAAAATATTTGTCGAAATGCCGAGAGGCGGAAAGCCCGAGCAAAAAGGCAAACGCACCAAGAGCCGCATGGAACAGATACTTGAGCTGTATAAGAAAATTAAAACCGAGGATGTCCGCGAGCTGACTAACCTGATCGAAAGCTACGGCGACACCGCCGACAACAGACTGCAGAGCGACAAGCTGTTTCTTTATTTCACGCAGCTTGGACGGTGCATGTACTCCGGAGAGCGAATAGATATAGACAAGCTCAAGTCCAAAAGCTATGATATCGACCACATATATCCGCAGTGCCTCGTAAAGGACGACAGCCTGCTTAATAACAAGGTTTTGGTTTTGTCACAGCGCAACAGCGACAAAGGCGACAAATATCCGATATCTCCCGAGTGGCAGAACAAAATGCGCGATTTTTGGGAGCGCCTGCGCTCAAACGGACTGATAACGGACGAAAAATTCAAGCGCCTCACCCGCACGGCGCCCTTTTCCGACCGCGAAAAAACCGAGTTCATCAACAGGCAGCTTGTTGAGACAAGCCAGGCGGCGAAGGCTTTGACCGCGGTATTAAAGCAAAAATATCCCGCAAGCGAGATCGTGTACGTAAAAGCGGGCTTGGTCTCAAGCTTCCGCCAAGAGTACGATATAGTAAAAAGCCGCGGCATAAACGATCTGCACCACGCGAAAGACGCCTATCTCAACATCGTGGTGGGAAACGTTTACAACGAGTATTTCACAAAAAAGTTTTATTTAAAAAATAATCGTTACTCGCTCAAAACAAAAACTCTGTTCGGCTCGGTTCTGTCAAACAAAGACGGCCTATATTGGAACGGCGAGTATGATATCGCCAAAGTCAAAAACATAGCGGCAAAAAACAGTATTATGTATTCGGAATTCACTTTTTGCCGAAAGGGCGGTCTGTTTGACCAACAGCCCGTCAAGGCCGAAAGCGGCTTGGTCGAGCTGAAAAAAGGTCTTGACACAGCCAAGTACGGCGGATACAAAAAGACGACCGCGTCATTCTTCTCGCTCGTGAAATACACAAGCGGAAAAACGACCGATATAATCATAATGCCGGTTGAGCTTATGATAGCGGACAAGTTTATCTCGGACGCGGAATTTGCCCAACGTTACGCGCTTGAGACCATAGAAAAAATCAAAAACAAAAAACCGGACACCGCCGAATTTTTGCTCGGAAAAAGAATATTAAAGGTCAACACAATATTCTCGCTCGACGGATTCAAGGTTGCGCTTGCGGGGAAAGCCGGAGGCGGCAAACAGGTGGGCATATCGCCGCAAATGCCTCTTATAGTTTCGGCCGAGGACGAAAAATATATCAAGCGGCTTGAAAGATTTGTTGAAAAAAGCGGCAAAAACGAGAACATAAAACTAAACAGCGCCTACGACGAGATAACCGCGGAGAAAAACGAGGCGCTGTATAACTTGTTCACAAGCAAGCTCGGCAAAAAGCCGTTTTCACTCATGCCGAATTCGCAATATCCTCTTCTTTTGAACGGAAAAGACAGATTTCGCAAGCTTGCTCTCAAAGATCAGGTAACGGCGCTTGTAAACATACTGTATTTGTTTAAGACCGGAAGATCGGGAACGACCGATCTGACATTAATAGGCGGCAGCAAAAACAGCGGCGTCTTGTTCCTGAGCTCCGGTCTTTCAAATTGGAAAAGGACATATTCCGATGTCAGGATAATAGACGTGTCTCCCGCGGGGCTCTACGAAAAGCGCTCCCAAAACCTGCTTGATCTGCTATGAGCTGGAGAACTATAGTTATATCAAACCGCTGTAAGCTTGACTTAAAAAGCGGAAAATCAGAAAATTATGCGGGAACTTGTTGAGGATATAGCAAATCAGGCAGCCGGAAGCAACGGCGAGTGCGCTCTGTCGATATCAAACAAGCCGTGCCCGATTAACAAAAACGCCGAACTGCTGACGGATTTTGCGCCGTTTGACATAAACAAAAAATCCTTAATATCAACAATAATATCAAAACTTGAGACCCAAGCCATGGGAGATGATCATTTTTCCGAGACATCAGCTTTGCTGTGCAAAATCGAAAACTATGTTGACGACATTGCGTTTGATCTGGATTGTGAAATTAAGTTTACAAAATTGACCGTTTCATCACTATTGAAAGCATGCGGCCTTTCAATAAAAGACGACTATAACAATTCTTTGGAAAAACTAATTGATTATATGGACATGGTTAGCAGATTTGAAAAGGAAAAATTATTTATAACCGTAAATATAAGAAGCTTTTTCACCGATAAAGAAATGAATGATTTTGCCGAAACTGCCGTATCACACAAATTCAAAATACTCATGCTTGAATCGGTCGAGCGAGCAAAGCTTCCGGACGAAAAAAGATTATTAATTGATGATGATATGTGCATAATTTGATTGACAGTTTATTAATATAGGCGTATAATATATTTATCGACTGTTTTAACTGTCTTCTCTCACCTCTGCGGCTCTCATTAAGCTGTTTTTTAAACGGTGGTTTAAATTTGAGGTTTGGTTTGGTTTGAGAATTGTGTAAATTAATAGGATAGTTAAACTGGGGACGCGCTCTCGGAAACTTCGGCATAGTTTGAGAATTGTGTAAATTAATAGGATAATGTGCAGTTAAAAAAGAGGCCGGCTTTTATAGGATTGGCTCACGAAATGATACATACAGAAAGAGACCTTGCGGGAGTAACGTTAGATGGAAGTTCAGCTTATACTTATCCAGCTAAAAGAAAATTTTTAAATATGGTTCATGATAAAACAGAATATGCAAAAAATGAAGAATTGGCAACAGTCGGAATTATGTATAATGAATTTGAAGATATTACTGAAAATATGATAAGAGCTGAACACGGATTACATTTAAGGGTGGTGTATTGATTATGTATAAAAAAACGATTTTATTATTTAGTATTAGTTTATTTATAATATGTATATTCGGAGGAGCTTGGTTTTTAACTAACCATGGTAATTTAAATGAAACTAATATTGTACGGATTGCAATATATCCAATCGGCTCAATGTCTGATACTTATTATATACAGTTAAATATTGACGACGGCAGTTTATTGATTGAGCAAGGCACACGAAGAATGAGCCAAATAGATTTTTCAGTTGTAGAAAATATTATGATAAGAAAGCCCGGGGTTGATTATGAGAAAACTACTGCTGAGCTATCTCCTGATGAAGTCGGATCTATAATAGATCAACTAAATGAAATATATGCAAATGACTCATTAATATATACCGGCAGAGTGGCAGATAGTTGGGCAATTACTATAAAATATAATGACAAAATTTTTGAAAATAACAGATTTACTAATTATCCTGAATTGGAAGAATTTGCCACCACTTTGCTTGATAAAGCTGATATTAAAGCTGAATTTCATGGTTTTTCGTAGAGTGTTAATTGAGGGCATGAGCCGATATTTAAAAAAATGGCAATTATTGAAACAGCCTTTCCGCTCCAATATAGAATGCTGTTCTAAACAACATCCGATTTATGTTCCATGAAGTCTCTCAGTTTGAGAATTGTGTAAATTAAATCATTAATAATCGTCATTTTTATGGGCGGACGGCCGCGGCCGTCCGCTTGTTCACTGTTCGCAATTTGCCAATCACAACGTTCTTGCATATTTTTCTAAAACATAGTATAATAAATATTAACGATTATTCAAAGGAGCTTTCGAATGAATAATAATGTGATCTACGAGCTTTTTTATGAAAAGGTGAGGCAGGCGCCGGGCGCGCTTGCGGTGTTTGACGAAAAGCGCAGACTGACGAGGGCGGAGCTTGACCGCATGATAAACGCGATCGCCGCGAGGATCCCGAAGTCGGCGCGCAGGGTCGGCATAATAATGGACCATACCGTTGAAATGACGGCAGCGATCTTTGCCGCGCTTAAAGCGGGAAAGGCGTATGTGCCGACCGAGCCGTTTTTCCCGAAGGAACGGATACGCTTTATGATGAAGGACGCCGAAGCGGACGTTATCATCACAAACAGCCGTCACGCCGCCAAAGCCGACGGCCGCGAGCTGATCATCGTCGATCCCGGCATGAAAGCGGAAAACGCGGACGTAAAACCCTCGGCAAAGCCGGACGACTTGGCCTACATACTCTACACCTCGGGCTCCACCGGAGAGCCGAAGGGCGTGGCGGTGCGCAACCGAAACGTCTGCCACTATGTCAGAGCTTTTCAAAATGAGTTCAAAACAAACGAGAACGACACAATGCTCCAATACTCGGTCTGCTCGTTCGACATATTCGCGGAGGAGGTTTTCACCACTCTGCTGTCGGGCGCGGCGCTGGCGGTCCCGTCGGCGGAGACAAAGAAAAACATAAGTGCCCTGATGAGGTTCGTCGAGCAAAACAACGTCACACAAATCAGCGGCTTTCCTTATCTGCTGCTTGAGATGAACCACCTGCCCGAGATCCCGAAATGCCTTCGGCTCCTGATAAGCGGCGGCGATGTGCTGCGCGAGAGCTATGTGACAAACCTGATCGGCAAGGCGGAAATATACAACACCTACGGCCCGTCGGAGACGACGGTGTGCGCGTCATACTGCCGAATAAGCGAAACCGGCGCGCTGCCCGACGGAACATATCCGATAGGGAAACCCGTCCTCGGGACGCAGATCGAGATACTGGACGACAACCTGCGCCCCGTAACTCCGGGTGAGACGGGCGAGATCTGTATTCTGGGCGGCGGCGTTTCGGCGGGATATGTCGGCGGCCGCGAAAAGGAAAACGAGGCCTTTGTGACCCGCGCGGACGGCTCGGTGCTGTACCGCAGCGGCGATATGGGATATTATCTGCCCGACGGGAACATCGCGTTTCTGCACCGCAAGGACTCGCAGATCATGATCCTTGGCAAGCGTGTCGAGGTCGGCGAGGTCGAGAACGTGCTGTGCCAGTGCCCCGAGATCGAAAAGGCCATCGTCAGGCCGTATACCGACGAGCAGAACCTTCACTACATGACGGCGTACATCGTGCTGAAACAGCCGAAGGCGCATCTGTCAACGCTGAAAAAGGAGATGGCGAGGTTCCTGCCGAACTACATGATCCCCGAGTTTTTTGTGCGAATGACCGACCTGCCGCTGAACGCCAACGGCAAAGTCGATACCGACGCACTGCCTATCATTATGAAAGAAGGATACGTATGCTGAAAATCAGACAAGCGGATATAAGCGAGATCGACGCGCTTATGAAGTGGCGCGCAGAAGTCCTGCGGCATGTTTTCGATATCCCGCAGGGTGAGGATATGCGCGGCTTATACGAGGCGAACCTTGATTATTACCAAAAGGCGGTGCCGAGCGGAGAGCATATCGCCGTGTTCGCGGAAATTTCCGGCGCCGCTGTCGGCTGCGGCGGGCTCTGCCTTTACCGCGAAATGCCCTCGCCCGACAACCCGAGCGGCCGCTGCGCCTATCTGATGAATATATACACCAAAGAGGAATACCGTGGCCGCGGCGTCGGGAAGGCCGTGGCGGAATATCTTATAAACTGCGCGAAGGCGCGCAACATCACGAAGATCTATCTTGAGGCCACTGCCGAAGGGCGCCCGATCTACGAGAGCCTGGGCTTCCGGGATATGAAAGACTATATGATACTCAAAAACGAGAAGGGGGAACAGCTGTGAGCGAACCTATCAAACAAACCATCGACAACAAGCAGATATGCATTTATAAATGCGGCGCCGAGAACGCGCCGACAGTCTACGCGAATATGTACATGGAAGTCGGCCGCGCCGTGCTCGACAAATGCGAAAAGCTCGGCTGCCCGCCGTTTGACCTGGTCTCGATCTCGGGCCTCAGGTGGGACGAGGAGCTCTCGCCCTGGCCCCACGGACCCGTCGTTTCCAAGGACGACCATTTCACGGGCGAGGCGGGCGAATACGCGAAGCGCCTGACCGAGCTTATTATCCCGAAGGTCGAGCAAATAATCGGAAAGCCGAGCCGCCGCGTGATCGCGGGATATTCGATGGGCGGCCTTTTCGCGCTGTACGCGCCGTATGTCACGAACGCGTTTTCGGCGGCGGTGTCCGCCTCGGGCTCGCTCTGGTACCCGAAATTCGCGGAGTTCGCTAAAACGCGCGAATTTGCCAAAAAGCCCGACGCGCTCTATCTGTCGCTCGGAGATAGCGAAAGCCGAACAAAAAACAAATATCTGAGCCAAACCGAGCGCCGCACCGGAGAATTATGTGCCTATTATAAACAACAAGGCATAAAAACCGTATTTGAGCTAAACCCCGGGAACCACTACCAAAACGCCGACCTGCGCCTCGCCAAAGGCCTCGCGTGGATTTTGAAATAATTATTGCGCTTTAATTAAAGGAGAAAAATGCTTATGAACATACGCGTTATCAGGGTCAAGGAGGAATTTGAACGGGCGGGGGCTTATTATGTGCGGATACAGGCGATGGCGAGGAAGTACGGGATCACGCTGCGCGAGGAATTTGACGAGATCGACGGCCCCGGCTGCAACTATATACTTTTGCTCGACGGCGAGTTTCCGTCGGCCACGTGCAGATGGTTTAAGATCTCGGACAAAACCGCGGAGATCGGCAGGGTCGTGGTGCTGCCCGAGTACCGCGGAAAGGGACTTGGACGGCTGGCGGTCTCTGAGGCGGAAAAGCATATCGCCGAGTCGGGTTTTGAAAAAATCGAGATCTCAAGCCGAGAGGAAGCCGTCGGCTTTTACGAAAAGCTCGGATATTCCTACAATAAAACCAAAACGGCGCACAGCGGCACCTTTAAATGCGTGTATATGGAAAAACTTTTGACAAACGGCAAAAGTTAAAAACGAAAGGTTAAAGATATGAACTTAACAAAGACAAGCAAGTTTATAAGCCTTGTTCTGCGCCACCGTCCCGAGGCGGCGGGGATCAAACTTGACGAGCACGGCTGGGCGAAGGTAGATGAGCTTTTGGCAGGCGTTTCGGAAAAGCGCAATATAAACCTTACAATGAATATCCTCGAGGAGATCGTGAGGACAGACAGCAAGGGGCGCTATTCGTTCAATTACGACAAAACGCTGATACGCGCGAATCAGGGCCACTCGATAAACGTTGACGTTGAGCTTAAAGAAACAGCGCCGCCCGAGTTCTTGTGGCACGGAACGGGCGAAAAATTCGTGAACTCGATCGACAAAAACGGATTGCTCCCAAAGGGCAGACTGTATGTTCATCTGTCGGGCGATACAAAAACCGCCGAATCGGTTGGCAGACGCCACGGCAGACCCGTCATATACAAAGTCCTGAGCGGGAAAATGGCAAGCGACGGATATAAATTCTATCTGTCCGAAAACAAGATCTGGCTGACAAAAGCTGTGCCCGCAAAGTATCTCGAAAAGCTGTAAGATAAAGCGAAAGCGGCGTGACGCATTGGAGAAAGTAATTAAGCGTTATACTCCATTGTCGGTACGACAACGCAATTAAAGTAAATTTGAAGCAGTATAATCCTGCTGTTTTTCGTAAAGCATAAGAAAATATAAACAAAAGCTCTCATTTCTTCATCATCGAAGATTTGAGAGCTTTAATTAAATATTCGCCACCATTTGTAGCCTATGTAGTAAAACACCTCTCTTGCAAGAAACGGGACCTTGGTTTTAAGGCTCACATACATTGTGGTTCTCGTCGGTGAAGTGAAAGCCTCTATACCGACGTCCTTCGCCAGCAGCATCGCGCGGCGCATATGCAGCGGATCGCTTACAATTATCGCGGTTTTCAGATCATTTTCGTCCATAATTATCTTGGCGTTCTCCAAATTTTCCTGTGTGATCGTCGAGGTCTCCTCTACCAAAATGTCATTTTCCGGAACTCCCCGCGAAACGGCGTAATTCTTCGCCGCACGCGCGTCGGATATGTCGTTTCCCGCGCCCGTGCCGCCGGTGACGATCAGCTTTTTCACCATGCCCTCGGCGTATAACTCAATACCGTGGTTTAGCCTCTCCCGATATACCGGAGAAACCTCTCCGCCGGTTGTGGAAGCGCCGAGAACCACGGCGGTATCCGCCTCGGTCTTTTGGTCCCTTACGCTGTATACGCATATGCTCGCCGTGTTTGCCGCTATGTACATCACAATTATAATTAAAATAACCGTTATGATCCGATACTTCTTTTGAAGTGAACCCCAAAGTTTAGACAAAATTTAACATTAAATTAACTGGTAATGAGTTCGGTACTGTACCGGGCT
>CANQQJ010000041.1 GCA_947625905.1 uncultured Clostridia bacterium
ACCTTGACAAGAGCTGAATTGGAGAACAACTTTTTATTTTAATTAAAAGTGTCACCCATCATTGACAATTATACAAAACTATTCGGGGCGGAAATTGACAAAATTAAAATATTGTGCTATAATTTATATTTGATTCATATAATTATCATGTGAACAAGCCTTTGTGATAACCCGATCCAAAAAGATACATAGGAGGAATTTGATGAGAAAACACGATTTTGGATTCAGACTTATAGCCTACGTCATTTGCGCGGTCGCGGCTGTAAATCTGTTTTATTTTTCGGACGAAAACACCGCGCACGCCGACGACACCGAGATGCGCGGCGTATGGGTGGCGACTGTGGCCAATCTCGACTACCCGTCGCATGGAACCACGGACGCGTGGCAGCTCAGGACCGAGCTCGACACGGTGCTCGACAACTGCGCCGATATGGGCTTCAACACGATATTTTTCCAGGTCCGCCCCTCGGGTGACGCGCTCTATAACTCGGCGGTCTATCCCTGGTCGCGATATCTGACCGGAACGCAGGGCGTCGCGCCGAGCGACAATTTCGACCCGCTTGAATACGCGGTAGGCGAGGCGCACAAGCGCGGCATGCAGCTGCACGCGTGGATAAATCCCTACAGAGTGACAAACTCATCCTCGGACAACGACCGTCTGGCGCCCAACAATCCGGCGGTGCTGAGACCCGATCTGGTGCTGACAGACAGCACCGGCAAGATGTACTTGAACCCCGGCGAGGCCGACGCTATCGACATAATACTTGAGGGCATCAGAGAGATAGTGCAAAACTACGACGTTGACGGAATACACCTTGACGATTATTTTTATCCGAGCAGCGGCTTTGACGATTCGGCGGCGTATTATAAGTATCAGGACAGCTATCCCGACAAAGCAGACTGGCGCCGCAGCATGGTGAACACGCTGATATCGTGTGCCAAGGAGGCGGTCAAGGAGATCGACCCAAGCTGCATGTTCGGCGTCAGTCCGAGCGGTATCTGGGCAAATGCCGACACCCCCGGCGGCAGCGCCACCAACGGCAACAGCTCGTACCACAGCCTTTACGCCGACACCAAGTATTGGGTCGAGAGCGGCCTTGTGGACTATATAATGCCGCAGATATACTGGTACAACGGTCAGAGCGGAGCGGATTACAACACGCTGATCAACTGGTGGGCGGGCGTGTGCGCCCCCACCGACGTGAAGCTCTATATAGGCGAGGCGGCATACAAGGCCGCGGCCGGTTCGGATCCCGCCTGGCGCGGACAGAACGGAATAAACGAGCTCAAGACCCATGTCGGCATGGGCAGGAACAGTCAGTATATCGGCGGATACAGCATGTTTGAGTATTCGTCGTTTATTGAAAACTCATCGCTCTACAACATGATCAAGGAGCTTAACTCCGCGCCCGCCGCAGCCCCTGTCATAGGTGGAGCGGCGCCGCAGCCCTCGGTATCGGCGCCCGAACCGACATTGACGCCCGCGGCGCAGCAGGCACCGCTGCCGACGCTCGTGCCGCAGGCTCCGGCTCAGCCCGAGCAGGCTCAAGAGCCGCAGACGAACAGCGGCGCCACCGCCTACAAATTCACGGATATGGGCGAGTATGACTGGGCGATGCCCGCTCTCGACGAGCTTGTAAAGCGCGGCATCGTTAACGGCTTAAGCGAGACGCAGTTCGGACCCGACGTGTTTATCTCAAGGGCGGACGCCACAGCGCTGCTCTACAGAGTGCTTAAAGACGTTGAGGTGGAAGTGACCGACAATTTCGCCGATGTCACGCCGGACAAGTATTATTATAACGAGATAGGACAAGCCAAGGCGACGGGCGTGGCCTGGGGCGTGGGCGACAACTTGTTCAACCCCGAGGGCACGATGCTGCGGCAGGATATGGCGACTCTGGCGTACAGAGTTATGAGGGCGCGGCAGATAGTTTCGGCAATACCCAACACCGCCAAGGCGCTCAACAACTATTCCGACTGGTCGTACATTGATTTCTATGCCCGCGACGCGGTCGCGGCGTGCGTTGAGAACAATCTGATGGGCGGCTACGGCGACGGCACCATACGCCCCAAGGATTTCGCCAGCCGTATCGAGTTCGCTCTGTTTGTCCAGAGAATAATGACTTTGATGGACAGTATGGGAAAATAGCAGACAAACGTTAATATCTTGTCGATTTGTTTGTAAAATAATTGTAAAAATGCAGCCGCGCGTTACTGTGCGGTTGCACATATTTTTGTCCGAAATACGGGCGCGGGATGGTTAATTATAATAAAATTTTAAGTAAACCCCAAAGATTATGCCTGTTTCACTTGATAAAAAGGGCGAATTGGGGTAAAATAAACCGGAACAGGGCAATGTTTCCGCGGCGCGGAGACGCTGCTCGGGCACATTTAAGTTAATTTTCAATATTATATACTATAAGTATCAATTGGAGGTAATAAGCATGGAAGGCACTAAATCTGCGGCACCCAAAAAAGGCGCTAAAAAAATGGTGCACACACAGTTAAAACCCGGCACTGCCGCTTTTGAGAAAAAGAAAAAGTTTATAAAGTCCGAGATCACGGGCAAGGTCAAGCGCTACTACGGCAAGACCATTGAAAAGGCGGCCAAGCTCGAGGTCTACAGAGCCACCGCTCTCACTATCCGCGACGAGATAATGGAAAAATACGTGAACTATCAGGACAAGATGGACAAAAAGCCCCGTAAGGAGCTTTATTATCTGTCGTTTGAGTTCCTTATGGGACGCGCCATGGGCAATAACCTGATGAACATAATGGAAACCGAGGTATACAGAGAGGCGCTTAAGGAATTGGGCTACGACCTGAGCGACATCGAGGAAGTCGAGACCGACGCGGGCCTGGGAAACGGCGGTCTGGGCAGATTGGCGGCGTGCTTCTTGGATTCGCTGACCAACCTTGATATGCCCGCTTTCGGCTGCGGCATCAGATACGAGTACGGTTTGTTCAAGCAGAAGATCGTGGACGGCGAGCAGATAGAGATGCCCGACCCCTGGCTCATGAGCGGAAACGTCTGGGATATTGCCAGACCCGAGGATGTAAAGGAGGTCCACTTCAACGGACGCATCGTTGAGAGGTGGGAGGACGGCCGCATGAAGTTTGAGCACGTGGACTACAACACCGTTATCGCGGAGCCCTATGACATGCCGATCACGGGCTTTGACTCAGAAACGGTCAATACGCTGAGACTTTGGAGAGCGTGCTCGCCCGAGGAGATAGACATGACCCACTTCAACCGCGGCGACTATGCCAAGGCGAACGAGAACAGAGCGCTGGCCGAGGTGATTTCCAAGATACTCTATCCCGAGGATAACCACTACGAGGGCAAGCTGCTGAGACTTAAGCAGCAGTATTTCTTTGTCTCCGCCACAATGCAGTGGATAATTGCCAAGCACAAGCAGAAGCATCTGTCGATCATGGACATACCCGAGTATATGCAGATCCATATCAACGACACCCATCCCACCACCGCGATCCCCGAGCTTATGAGGATCCTGATGGACGAGGAAGGCCTGGGCTGGGACGACGCGTGGAGCATCGTTCAGAGGACCTTCGCCTACACCAACCACACGATTCTGGCCGAGGCGCTCGAAAAGTGGCCCATGGAGATGGTCGACACGCTGCTGCCCAGAATAGGACAGATCATACATGAGATAGACAGACGCCAGAGAGAGGCTCTGAGCGAGCGCTTCCCCGGCGACTACGGCAAGATCGAGTACATGGCGGTAATCCATGACAACGGCCAGGTCAGCATGTCGAATCTGTGCCTCACCGCCTGCCACAGCATAAACGGCGTTGCGGCGTTGCACACCGAGATACTGAAAAAAGAGACCTTTAAGGACTACTACAGTATTTATCCTTATAAGTTCAAAAACATGACCAACGGCATCACGTTCAGAAGATGGCTTTATAAGGCGAACCCCGAGCTCTCAAAGCTGATCTGCGACTCTATCGGCGACGGCTGGGTAAAGGACTACAAGCAGCTTGAAAACCTGTTGCCCTTCGCCGACGACGCGGCGTTCAGAGAGAAGTTCGCCAAGATCAAGCTTGACAACAAGAAGAACCTTGCCGAGTACATCAAAAAGCACAACGACATTATCGTCGATCCCGAGTCGATCTTCGACGTGCAGATAAAGAGGCTCCACGAGTATAAGAGACAGCTGCTCAAGGTGTTCCACATCATTTACAGATACAAGTCGATAATCGAGGCCCCCGAGACGGCCAACATGATGCCCGAGACGTTTATCTTCGCGGCAAAGGCGGCGCCCGGCTACTACATGGCGAAAAACATAATCAAGTTTATCAACAAGGTGGCCAAGGTTGTTAACAACGACCCGAGGACCAAGGATATCTTGAAAGTCGTGTTTATCGAGAACTACAACGTTTCGATCGCCGAGAGGATCGTGGCTGCTGCCAACCTGAGCGAGCAGATCTCGACCGCCAGCAAGGAGGCTTCGGGTACCGGAAACATGAAGCTGATGCTCAACGGCGCGCTGACTATCGGAACGATGGACGGAGCCAACGTGGAGATACGCGAGCAGGTCGGAGACGACAACATATTCATCTTCGGCATGAGCTCCGACGAGGTCCTCGGCCTCTACGCCAGGAACCACTCGCCCAGCCCCGAGATCTACGCGACCAACATGGGTATCAAGAGCATTGTCGATACCCTGATCGACGGAACGTTCTCGGGCTACGACCACAATATGTTCTACGACATATACCGCTCGCTGGTGCAGAGCCACGGCGGATTCGCGGACCCCTATCTGCTGCTGCCCGACCTGGAATCGTATATACACACCTGCCACGACGCCAACAGAGTCTACAGGGACCATCCGGACGACTGGACCAGAAAGGCTGTAATAAATACCGCCAAAGCCGGATTCTTCAGCAGCGACAGGACCATCGAGGACTACAACAGAGAGATCTGGCATCTTAAATAAAAACAAAAACGAGCGCCCCGCGATGGCGCTCGTTTTGTCTTAATCGGCAGGAGTCAGATTTATCAGATCGAAGTGTCGGCGTTTGCCGTCGGTTTGGTCGGTGACGGTGAGGTACCGTCCGTCGGAGCTGACTTCGGGATCGTTCGCGGGCGTGATGCCGTACGCGGACATAAGCCGCGCGACAGGGACCGCAAGGCCGTTTGAGCATACCATAAATAATTCAACGGTGCCGAGTGAGTTGAAATTGAAACCGATTATCGTGCGGTCGGAGCCTTTATAGAGATATTCTTTTGCGACGTTGGGCATATTGTCATAGGTTGTGTATACGCGCTCGAGCTGGGTCTCATAATCCGGGAACCCGTCCATCGAGGTGTCAACGCGCAGGGCGCCGTCCCACTCGCTTTCTATGCCGCAGGAGATATCATAATTTTCAAAGGGCGTTATCCTCAGATTGTCAAGCCGAACCACGGGCTCGCCGTCCACGCTGAGACATTCGACGCCCGCGCCGTTGATATAAACGGCTTTGGGCGCGGCGGCGTCCGCGGTGCCTATCTCGGTCCCGGGCGGCAGAGGCTTTGGCGCGTCTTTTGTTCCGGCGCCGTTTTTTATCAGCACGATCATGCTGTCGTTTGAGAATGTCTCCTCAAATCCGAAAGCCTTAAGCGTGTCGATATCGGCGTAGGCGCGGTTTTGAACGACCATAGCGCGGACGGGAACGCCGTCGATAAACACGTCAAAGCTCGGGGAAACCGCGGCCTTTCCCGCGGGGCTTTCGGGGGCCGAAAATGCGGGAACATCGGGCGCGGTCTCCGAAACAGGAGTTATTATGTAGCTTTTGAGGTCCATTGAGTAGCTGCCTTCGCGTCCGTCGTTTCTGTATCCCGTAAAATAAAGAGTGTCGTCCTTCATTTCGGTGACCTCGATATGGGTGACGCCCCATTGGCCGTTGAACCCGTATTTGTAAAACACTTGGCCGAGCTCGCTTGATCTTCCGCTGTCCGTAAACTGCCGATAATATCTGTAGGTGCCGTGAGACGTGCCGCTCGACGAGCATACGACCAGGTCAAAATCCGAGCCTCGGTAGGTCGCGTCGTGATGCCAATTGAATTTGTCGGCCGGGTCCGTGAAGTCCGCGATCTGTTTGTCTTTGGGCACTGTCGGCGCTGTGTCAAGGCACAGCAGTCTTTGACTGTCGTCATACGTGTGCCGCATGCCGAATTCATATCCGCCTTCCGCCGTCGTCCCGCCCAGATCCTCGACTTTAGCGGCCATGCGGCCGTCTATGGCATAGGCCTTGACCTCCGTGCCGTTAAAAAGCACGGTTATATCCGTTTCATAGGTGCATCCCGCGGTGCCGCCGACCTTGCCGCGGACGATCTCGGGCATGTTATCGCGCGGAGTCTCGGCGGTTTGGTTCACAAACAGCGTTCTTATGCTGTCGTCATACGTGACCGTGAATCCGTAATCTCTCAGATCTTCCATGGCGATCAGCGTCTCTCCGTCCACGCAGAACGAGTTTATGTCACGCCCGTTCACGCGGGTCAAAATATCGGTGGTGTATATCGTCTCGGCGATGTCGCCGACAGCGGCCCGCGCGGGAGCGGCCGCGCATGTCATTGTCAGCGCGAGAGCCGCTGCCGCGGTTTTTTTGAGCAAATTTTTAGGTTTCATTCGCAAAACTCCTTTCGCTGTTTATAAAAATCAAATTATATATTGTTAGACGATGAAAAACCCGATTTTGTTCCCAATATTATGTAAATTTATTAAATCCGAAGCGGACGGCAATTTGCCGCCCGCTTCGATTATCGCCGATAGGTGTTTATTGTTTATTTGTCGTCATAATGACCTTTACACTGTTTGATAATTATCATTCCGTTCGATACCTCATAAACAAGTCTGTCTTTTTCATTGATCCGCCTGCTCCAATCGGCTGTGCCGCGCAAAGGCTCCGGTTTGCCTTCTCCCTCAAACGGTTCGCGCTGTATGCCTTTTAATAAAGAATTGATCTTTTTCAGAATTTTTTTGTCATGAGACTGCCAATACAGGTATTCGTTCCACGCGTCTTCGGCAAATGTTATCTTACTCAATTTCCATTGCCTCCAGTTCATCCATAGATTTCACAACAACTCGGCCGGCGCGGACCTGCTCGTCTGCCTTGCGTATCTGCGCCATGTTGTTTTCGGAATAAAAAGGGTCGATCGGCGCGGTAATGTCAAACGGGATTCTTCTGTCGCGCAAGGCTTTTTTCGCGTAAACCATGAAAAAGGTTGTAAGGTTCATGCCCATTTCGGAGCACATCTCGTCAAGCTGTTTTTTCATCTCGTCATCGAATCTCAAACTTATAGTGGTCATAAATAATCACTTCCTTTCATAGCTGTTGTATACTATTATATCACAAGAAGAAGCTATTTGCAACATATTTAATTAAATTTCTTTCAAATTTATTAAACCGCGCGGCGGATGTTCGGTCTTTACATTCGAGGCGGTATGCGGTATAATATTATTATCGAAAGGAGCGAAGATCATGAAAAAGATATTTATACCGATCATTGCGGCGGCGCTGCTGCTGTCCGCCGGCGCGGCGTTCGCCGAGAAACCCGTGTTTAACGACACGGATGCTTCAAGCGGCAATATTTACAAGTCGGACATAGAATATTGGGCGTCCCAAGGAGTGGTCGAGGGCGACGGATACGGGAATTTTGAGCCGCTGAGGCAGCCCACCGCCGCCGAGTTTGTCAAAATGCTTGTGCTTGCCTCGGGAAAAACCGAGGTGCCCGGCGCTCCCGTGCCTCGGTTTTCCGATGTGAGCGAGAGCGATTGGTTCTATCCCTACGTGAAAACAGCCTATCAAAACAAGATAATTTTCGGAAACGGCGACGGAACCTTCGGCCCCGAGGAAAAGATGTCGTTTCAGCGGGCCGACAAAATGTGCACGCGCGCCTTTATGAAGCCGCCGATCATGGCGGACGTTATTGATGACTTCAGCCGCAGCGCGGCGGCCCGGCTGTTGACGCTATTCGAAAACTCGGCCGAGACGCTGATCCGCGTGGACGGCGGAGCGGAGGCTTCGGAGCCGCGGTACGGAGTTTACAAAACGGTCGCGGAGGCGCTTGACGCGGCGCCGGTTGTTTCGGACGAGGAGCACCGCGTTGTTATATCCGTGACGCCGGGAACATATCGCGAGCGGCTGGTGATCGACAAGCCCTTTATAACTCTGACGCGGGATGAGTTGTCGTCCGGCGGCGTGAAGCTCACGTTTTATTACGGCGCGTCGAGGAACTACAAGAGCTATGACGCGCTGACCGAGGATATGGAGTATCCGAGCCGAGAGGATCTCGGTTCGGACGAGGAATACGCCGCGGCTGTCAAAGACTACGAAAACAAAAAGACGCTGCTTGACGGCAGGCCGTACGTTAAATCCGACGGCTATGTCTCGGGAGTGGGCACCCAAAACAGCGCCAGCGTGACGGTCACCGAAAACGCGCACGATTTCACGGCGGAGCATATAACCTTTGAAAACTCGTATAATCTTTACAGGACCGAGGAAGAGAACGGCGATATTTATGAGCCGGAGAGCGAGGCGGATCTGAGTCTGACAGAAAATCTGGATGAGAAAAAACGCAATGAGGCGTGGTACAAATCGGCGGAGGCGCGCAGAAGAGACGTGACCGTTTCGGAGAACAAGGACGCGCAGACCCAGGCGGTGGCTCTGCGCTGCTCGGCCGACAGGAGTTATTTTATCGGCTGCGAATTTATCGGCCGTCAGGACACGCTCTACATTAAGGACAAAGCCCGTATGTTTTTCACCGATTCATACGCGGAGGGAACAGTGGACTTTATCTTCGGCGACGCCAACGCGGTATTTAATCACTGTCGGATCCACAGCGCCGCGTATCCCAACGGAGGATATGTAACGGCGGGCTCGCACTCGGCCAAGCAGAACCGCGGATATCTGTTCTTCTGCTGCCGACTTACCGGGGACGAGAGCCTGAACGCTCTTGAAAACAGCAAAAAGGTCAAGCTGGGCAGGCCGTGGAAGCCCGACGCACTGGTTGTGTACTACAAATGCTATATGGGCGGCCACATTGCCGCCGGCGAGGACCGCTTTGCCGACATGAGCGGAAACAGCCGCGAGAACGCCCGCTTCGCCGAGATAAGCAGCCGCGATGCGGACGGCAGCTATCTGAGCGGCGATGTTTACGCGGACTATGAGTATACAGACGACGCTCGTTATAAGTTCGCGCGCTTCCGCGATTATCTGGACGCTCCCTTTGATAAGGAAAAGGACGAACCGGGAGAGCCCGACGGCTGGGACTGCGGCAGAGGCGTGACATACGATTACTTTGACGACGGCGAGATGATCGACGGCCGGCCGGTGTGGTATGACGACGAAAACCTATACGTCATTCCGGAAACCTTCAACAAAAAGTAATTTTATATTGACAATTGTTAAAGATTGTGATAATATCTTTAAGTGTTAAAAATTCAAAATAATTCCAAACGGGAGGTTCAATTATGAAACTTAAAAAAATTCTGGCACTGGTGCTGGCTTTGGCGCTGGCAGTAACCGTTCTGGCGGCCTGCGGAAGCGCGCCCGCGAACAACGGAACAGACACCGCGAAAACCGATGAGAGCGCGGACGCGGCAAGCGGCGATTCGGATTGGGCTTATATCCAAGACAAGGGCGAGATGGTAATGGGCATAACTTTGTTCGCGCCGATGAATTACTACGAGGGCGATGAGCTGGTCGGCTTTGAGACAGAGTTTGCCACCGCCGTATGCGAAAAGCTCGGCGTTGCGCCCAAGTTCCAGGAGATCGACTGGGGCTCAAAGGAGATCGAGCTCAGCTCGAAGAACATTGACTGCATCTGGAACGGCATGACTATCACCGATGAGAGAAAAGAGAACATGTCTATATCCACGCCTTACATGAACAACAGACAGGTTATGGTAACAAAGGCCGAGAACGCCGACAAGTACGCCGCGAGCGTTGACGGAGCCGACGTGGTAGCCGAAGTCGATTCAACGGGCTACGCTCTGCTCGAGGAGGACGAATTTTTTGCCAATGCGAACGCCACGGCAGTTGACTCTCAGGCAAAGGGCCTGATGGACGTAGCGGCGGGCACATCCGATGTGGCTGTTGTCGATTACGTTACATCGCTGGCTTCGATCGGAGAAGGTACCGATTACACGGATCTTGTAAGGATCGACGCCAAGGAATTCAAGGGCGATATTTACGGCGTTGCTTTCAGAAAGGGCAGCGACGTTACCGAGAAGGTAAACGAGGCTATGCAGGAGCTCGCTTCCGACGGAACATTGGCGCAGCTCGCCGAGAAATACGGTCTTGCCGATCTGCTTTTGCTTAAATAATTTTTTGACTGACAAGGCTAAGCGCCGCGGGCCGCGGCGTTTGGCCTGTTTTATGTTGTTCGGACGCTTTTCGGCGTTTAACGGAAGTTCGTTTTGAAAAAAGTACAGAGGAGAATATAATGGGCAGATTTAATGAGGTTGTTTTGTCGCTTTGCGACGGCTTTAAGGTTAATTGCATAATTTTTGTTTTAACGCTTGCGATGGCCGTTCCGTTGGGTTTGATCGTCACGTTCGGTTCGATGTCTAATTTCAAACCGCTCAAATGGCTCTCAAAAACGTTTGTGTGGATCATAAGAGGCACGCCCCTTATGTTGCAGCTTTGCGTTGTGCTTTACGCGCCGGGTCTGCTGTTTGACATTCCGATCAGGTCCAGAATGACGGCGGTGCTTATCGCGTTTGTCATCAATTATGCGGCATACTTTTCGGAGATCTACCGCGGCGGCATCGAGAGCATATCCCGCGGTCAATACGAGGCGGGTCAGGTGCTCGGCCTAACAAAAACGCAGGTTTTTTTCAAAGTGGTGCTGTTTCAGGTCATCAAGCGGGTGATCCCCGCCATGGGCAACGAGATAATAACGCTGGTCAAGGACACTTCGCTCGCTCGGATAGTCGCGGTATCGGAGATCATCATGTGCGCCGAAAGGTTCACCAAGCAGGGCCTCATCTGGCCGCTGTTCTCAACGGGTCTGTTCTTCCTGGCCTTCTGCGGAATACTGACGCTGCTGTTCGGATACATAGAAAAGAAGCTTGACTATTATAAAGGATAAGGGGGCGGGTTCTGTGTCAATACTTGAGGTTAAAAATATACATAAGAGTTTCGGCAAAACTAAGGTTTTGCAGGGCGTGGATTTCACTATGGAGCAGGGCGAGGTCCTGGTTATCCTCGGCTCGTCGGGCAGCGGCAAGACAACGCTGCTGCGCTGCCTGAATTTCCTGGAGACCGCCGACAAAGGGAAAATATTAGTCGACGGCCACCTGATATTCGACGCGGACAACAAGCAGAAGCCCACCCGCGCCGAGATAAGGGAGCGGCAGCTGAACTTCGGGCTGGTGTTCCAGTCGTTCAATCTGTTTCCTCAGTACAGCGCACTTGAGAACGTGACGCTGGCGCCAAAGCTTTTGGCCAAGGAGCGGGCCGATTTCAAAAAGAACAAGGCCGCGATATATGACGAGATCGAGAAAAGCGCCATAGCGCTGCTCGACGATGTGGGGCTTAAGGACAAGATGAACAACTACCCCTGCGAGCTGAGCGGCGGACAGCAGCAGAGGGTATCGATAGCCCGCGCCATGGCGCAGGACCCGAAGATCCTGTTTTTCGACGAGCCCACGTCGGCGCTCGACCCCGAGCTCACCGGCGAGGTGCTGAAAATAATCAGGAGCCTTGCCGCCGAGCACAAGACCATGGTGATCGTCACCCATGAGATCGAGTTCGCCAGAAACGTGGCGGACAAGATCGTGTTCATGTCGGAGGGCGTGATCGTGGAGCAGGGCGCTCCCGAGGAAGTTATCGACCACCCCAAGCAGGAGCGCACCCGCGCGTTTTTGAATAAATTGAGCAAATAGCGGGTATGAGAGGTCAAATACAATATAAATCCTGCGCAAAATGTGCAGAAAATTACTCCGATTTTGATTAATTTTGTGTAAATTTTACCGAAATTTTTCTTGACATTATTTGCCGAAGGTAGTATAATAATCGAGTGTGACGCGACCATGACTATGATCCCGGAGGTGGCAAACGGCGCAAAAACGTCGGTTTGGGAATTTCGGGGGAGATTGTCCGGTTTCGAAAAACAGGGCGGAAGGTCACATTTTTTATGAATACGGATTTGCTTTTCTCCCGCGGGATTTTTGCGGGCTTTTGGCAAAACTGTGTCAATTCCTCCCGAGTGCGTATCCGAAAGGATATGTTATTCGGGTTTAATTATTCGAACCGCGCGAAACGCCCGGCGCGGTGTAAAACTTATTTATAAGGAGGGTACCAAGAATGGCAACAGAAAGAATCAGGATCAGACTGAAGGCTTACGACGCGAACCTTATCGACCAGAGCGCCGCTAAGATCGTGGAGACGGCAAAGAGATCAGGCGCGAAGGTATCGGGCCCCATCCCGCTTCCCACGAAGAAGGAGATCGTAACGATCTTAAGAGCGGTCCACAAGTACAAGGACTCGCGCGAGCAGTTTGAGCTGAGAACGCACAAGAGACTGATCGATGTGCTCAATCCCAACGGAAAGACCATCGACGCGCTCAAGCACCTTGACCTGCCGGCGGGTGTTGACATCGAACTGAAGATATAACAAACGGCAAAACAAAAATTTCGGTTATGTTGGGACACCAACCGCTGGCCCGCGGGTATGTTTAAGCCTAAACCGATGCCCGTGTATATAGGAGGAAAAATTTATGAAAAAGGCGATCTTAGGAAAAAAGATTGGTATGACTCAGGTGTTCACCGAGGACGGACAGCTTATCCCTGTTTCGGTAATCGAAGCGGGACCGTGTCCGGTGGTACAGAAGAAAACCGAGGAAGTTGACGGCTACACCGCCGTTCAGGTCGGTTTTGAGGACAAGAAGGAAAGACGCGCGAACAAGCCCGAGAAGGGTCACTTCGGCAAGGCCGGCGTTCCCGTTAAGAGATACTTAAGGGAGCTCAAGCTGGACGGGGCCGCCGACATGAAGGTCGGCGACGAGCTGACGGTTTCCCAGTTCGAGGCGGGCGAGACGGTAGACGTTACCGGAACCAGCAAGGGTCACGGATACGCCGGCGTTATCAAGAGATGGGGCACTCACAGAGGTCCCATGACTCACGGCTCCCACTATCACAGAGGCCCCGGTTCGATGGGCGCCTGCTCGGATCCGTCGAGAGTTTTCAAGGGCAAGAAGCTCCCCGGCCACTACGGCGTGGATAAGGTGACGATTCTGAACCTTGATTTGGTTAAAATAGACACAGAGCGCAATCTTCTGTTGGTCAAGGGCTCGATCCCGGGTCCCAAGGGCGGCTTGGTTGTTGTTCGCAACGCAGTCAAGGCAAGAGCCTAACCCGCAGAGAGAGGAGGATTTAGAGAATGCCTACAGTAGACGTTTATAACACCGACGGTCAGGTTGTCGGTTCAATAGATTTGAATGAAAACGTGTTCGGCGTAGAAGTCAACACAAGCGTAATGCACGAGGTAGTCGTTAACTATCTGGCCAACCAGAGACAGGGCACGCAGTCGACACTGACCCGCACAGAGGTTCGCGGCGGCGGAATCAAGCCCTGGCGCCAGAAGGGAACGGGCCGCGCGAGACAGGGCAGCATCCGCGCTCCCCAGTGGGTAGGCGGCGGCGTTGCTCTCGGCCCCAAGCCCAGAGACTACAGCTACAGAGTAAACAAGAAGGTAAAGAGACTGGCGCTCAAGTCCGCGCTCTCGTCTAAAGTAGAGGACAGCGACATCATCGTTCTGGACTCGCTTAAGTGCGACGAGTACAAGACAAAGCAGATCGCGGACATGCTCAAGAAGCTGGGCGTTACCGAGAAGGCGCTGATCGTTCTTCCCGAGAACGACAAGAAGATCGTTAACTCGGCGAGAAACATCAAGGGCGTTGACGCCACATATGTCGGCGAGATCAACACCTACGCAGTGCTTAATCACACAAAGTGCATCGTACTAAAAGATGCGGTAGCAAAGCTTGAGGAGGTGTACGCGTAATGGTAGCACACGATATTATCAGAAAACCTATCATAACAGAAAAGAGTATGGATCAGGTTGCGGACAGAAAGTACACTTTCGAGGTTGCGAAAGGCGCTAACAAGATCGAGATCAAAAAGGCCGTTGAGGAGATATTCAACGTTGAGGTCGAGAGAGTCACAACGATGAACTATAACGGAAAGCCCAAGAGACAGGGCGTTCATTTCGGCAAGAGAGCCGACTGGAAAAAGGCCGTTGTAAAGCTCACACCCGGCAGCAAGACGATCGAGCTGTTCGAAGCGTAATAAACCTTGAAAAATAGCAGATAAGGAGATTTGAAAAATGGGTATTAAAAAATATAATCCAACAACACCTTCGCTGCGTCAGATGACATGTTCCACGTTTGAGGAGATCGACAAGGTAGCGCCTGAGAAATCTCTGCTCCGCCCCTTAAAGAGCAAGGCGGGACGCAACTCATACGGCAGGATCACTGTGAGACACCGCGGCGGCGGCACAAAGAGAAAGTACAGGATCATTGACTTTAAGAGAAACAAGGACGGAATGGAAGCCACCGTTCAGTCCATCGAGTACGATCCCAACAGATCGGCGAATATCGCTCTCATCGAGTATGAGGACGGAGTTAAGAATTATATCATCGCTCCCCTCGGTCTCAAAAAGGGTGACAAGGTCATCTCCGGCGACGGAGCCGACATCAAGCCCGGCAACGCCATGGAGATCAAAAACATCCCCGTCGGCACGATGATCTACAACATCGAATTAAGCCCCGGTAAGGGCGGCCAGATGGTCAGAAGCGCCGGCAACACGGCTCAGCTGATGGCTAAGGAAAACGGATACGCGCAGGTAAGACTGCCCAGCGGCGAGGTAAGAATGGTAAGACTCAACTGCCGCGCAACGATAGGACAGGTCGGCAACGCGGATTACGAGAACATCAATCTGGGCAAGGCGGGCAGAAAGCGCCACATGGGATGGCGTCCCACCGTTCGAGGCGTCGTTATGAATCCTAACGACCACCCCCACGGCGGCGGCGAAGGAAAGTCCCCCATCGGTATGCCCAGCCCCGTTACCCCCTGGGGTAAGCCCACGCTGGGTTACAAGACCAGAAACAAGAAGAAGGCGTCAAGCAAGCTTATCGTTAAGAGACGCAACAGTAAATAAGGAGGGAATAGAGAATGGGCAGAAGTATTAAAAAAGGACCTTTCGTTGACAAAAAGCTCCTGGCGAGGATCGTCGCCATGAACGAGAAAAACGAAAAGAACGTTCTCAAGACATGGTCAAGAGCTTCCACGATATTCCCTGAGATGGTAGGTCATACCATAGCGGTTTATGACGGAAGAAAGCACGTTCCCGTGTATGTGAGTGAGGATATGGTCGGCCACAAGCTGGGCGAGTTCGCTCCCACAAGAACATTCAGAGGCCATGCCGGCGCCAAGACGACGGGCTAAGCCTTGAGAGAACGAAAGTATTGAATTGAATTGAAAGGAGCCATACAGATATGGAAGCAGTAGCAAAAGTTACTCATGTGCGTATTGCGCCGCGCAAAGTCCGCATTGTTATCGACCTTATCAGAAACAAGCCGGTAGGCGAGGCAATCGGTATCCTGAGACACACGCCCAAGGCGGCGAGCCCCGTTGTTGAGAAGCTTTTAAACTCCGCGATAGCCAATGCCGAAAACAACCATCACATGGATGTTGAAAAGCTGTATATCTCGGAAATTTACGCGGATCAGGGCCCGACACTCAAGAGGATCCAGGCGAGAGCCCAGGGACGCGCGTTCAGAATAAACAAGAAAACAAGCCACATAACAGTAAAACTTCAGGAGAAGGAATAAGATAGGAGGAAAACAGCATGGGTCAAAAAGTTAATCCGCATGGTCTCAGAGTAGGTATAATCAAAGACTGGGATTCACGTTGGTTTGCAAGCAAAAAAGACTTCGGCGACAGCCTCGTTGAGGACTATAACCTCAGAAAATTCTTGAAAGAGAAGTTATTCCAGGCCGGAGTTTCTAAAATAGAAATTGAAAAATTCGCGAACAAGGTTCGCATCTCTATCCATGCCGGCAAGCCGGGCATAGTTATCGGCAAGGGCGGCAGCGAGATAGAGAAGCTTAAGAAAGAGCTTGAGAAGATGACGGGCAAGACCATCATCTTAAACGTTATCGAGGTAAGGAGCCCCGACCTCGACGCGCAGCTGGTCGCCGAGAACATCGCCTCGCAGCTTGAGAGACGTATCTCGTTCAGAAAAGCTATGAAGCAGTGCATGGGCAGAGCCATGAAGCTGGGCGCCAAGGGTATCAAGACTCAGGTGTCGGGCCGCGTCGGCGGAGCCGAGATCGCCAGAGTTGAGCATTACCACGAGGGAACGATTCCGCTGCAGACACTGAGAGCGGACATCGACTACGGTTTTGCCGAGGCCAACACAACCTACGGCAAAATCGGCGTAAAGACATGGATCTATAAGGGCGAGGTCCTCACCGACAAGGCGGTTACCGCCAGAACGGCCGAGAATAACGACCGCCGTCCCCGCAGAAGAAACAGATCGGATGCTCCCAGACAGCGCAGAAACGCCGATCAGAGAGGAGGCAGAAGATAATGTTATCTCCCAAAAGAGTTAAGTACAGAAGAGTTCACCGCGGCCGCATGAAGGGCGCGGCACACAGAGGAAATCGTGTGTCCTACGGTGAGTACGGCCTGATGGCCGCGGCTCCCGCGTGGGTGACAAGCAATCAGATAGAGGCTGCCCGTGTAGCGATGACCCGTTACACCAAGAGAGGCGGTAAAGTATGGATAAAAATATTCCCCGACAAGAGCGTGACCAAGAAGCCCGCCGAGACCCGTATGGGTAAAGGTAAGGGCGCGCCCGAGTACTGGGTAGCGGTAGTAAAGCCCGGAAAGGTTATGTTCGAGATCGGAGGAGTATCGGAGAATGTCGCCCGAGAGGCGCTGCGTCTTGCCATGCACAAGCTGCCGATGAAGTGCAAGTTTGTCAGAAAGGCTGACCAAGAAACGGAAGGTGATAGTTAATGAAAATAAATGAAATTAGAGATCTTTCTCCCCAGGAGCTTGAGGATAAGGTTCAGGACTTAAAGGAAGAGCTGTTCAACTTACGTTTTCAAAACGCTACCAACCAGCTTGACAATCCGATGAGAATGGTTAGCGTAAAGAAAGAAATCGCGAGATGCAAAACAGTTATAAAAGAGAAACAGCTGGGTTTGAACACCGGCATTAACGCGTAGGAGGTGCGGATAAATGGAAGAGCGTAATTATCGTAAGACCCGCGTCGGCGAGGTAACAAGCGACAAGATGGACAAGACGATCGTCGTTACCATCAAGGAGAACATAAAGCACCCCCTCTATAACAAGGTAATGAAGAGGACCTATAAGCTCAAGGCGCACGACGAGAACAACGAGTGCGGCATTGGCGACAGAGTAAGGGTCATGGAGACCAGACCTCTCTCCAAAGACAAGAGATGGAGACTGGTTGAGATAATTGAGAAGGCGAAATAATATCGCCTGCCCGCAATTTAATTTTAGAAATCAGATAGGAGGAAATCCGTTATGGTACAACAGCAAACTATATTAAAGGTTGCTGACAACAGCGGCGCTAAGGAGATCCTGTGCATCCGCGTTATGGGCGGTTCTTTCAGAAGATACGGAAATATAGGCGACGTTATAACCGCTTCGGTCAAAAAAGCAACGCCCGGCGGCGGTGTCAAGAAGGGCGACGTTGTCAAGGCCGTTATCGTCCGCACCAAGAAGGGTATACAGAGAAACGACGGTTCAAAGATAAGATTTGACGAGAATGCCGCTGTTTTGATCAGGGATGACAAGACCCCGAGAGGAACACGTATATTCGGCCCTGTCGCTAGAGAGCTGAGAGATAAGGACTATATGAAGATCCTGTCTCTTGCCCCCGAGGTACTGTAAGGCGGCGGACAGAGAATATTTGAGCTAAGGCCGGCACGACCGGCAGAATATGAATAGGAGGAATACGATGTCTACAAAAATGCATGTCAGGACCGGCGATCAGGTAATAGTTCGCAGCGGTAAAGACAAGGGCAAAAAAGGCAAGGTTTTATCCGTTAACACGGATAAGCGCACCGTTATCGTAGAAGGCGTATCTATGGCCACCAAGCACAAGAAGCCCCGCAGAATGGGCGAGGTCGGAGGCATTATCCAGCAGGAAACGCCTATATACGCCAGCAAGGTCATGCACCTCTGCGACAAGTGCGGATCTCCCACAAGAGTAGGCCGCAAGGTTCTTGAGGACGGCTCACATGTGCGCTACTGCAAGAAGTGCGGAGAAACGTTTTAACCTAAACTTCAGGAAGGAGGTAAAAGTCTGATATGAGACTTGAAGAGAGATATAACAACGAGATCAAGGACGCTATGATGGCCAAGTTCAGCTACAAGAGCGTTATGGAGATTCCCAAGCTCGTTAAGGTGGTCATCAACATGGGCGTCAGCGACGCCAGAGAGAACTCAAAGGCCTGCGACAGCGCGGCCGGAGACCTTGCCGTTATCACGGGCCAGAAGGCCGTTATAACAAAGGCAAAGAAGTCTGTTGCGCAGTTCAAGGTAAGAGAAGGCATGAACCTGGGCTGCAAGGTCACCCTCAGACGTTCGCGCATGTACGAGTTCGTTGACAGACTCTTTAACGCGGCGCTGCCGCGCGTACGCGACTTCAGAGGAATCAATCCCAATTCCTTCGACGGCAGAGGCAATTATAACCTCGGCGTTAAGGAGCAGCTGATTTTCCCTGAGATCGAATACGATAAGATCGATAAGATCAGGGGTATGGATATAACATTTGTAACAACCGCCAAGACCGACGAGGAGGCAAAAGAGCTTCTCACTCTGATGGGCGCGCCGTTTACAAGGTAGTACCGAACAGGCGAATAAGCGAATAAGGAGGAAAAAAGCTTATGGCTAAAAAGGCAATGATCAATAAGCAGCAGAAAAAGCAGAAGTATTCGACGCGCGAGTACAACAGATGCAAGATTTGCGGCAGACCGCATGCTTATCTTCGCAAGTTCGGTATTTGCAGGATCTGCTTCCGCGAGCTTGCTTACAAGGGCCAGATCCCGGGCGTTAAAAAGGCTTCCTGGTAAGAGTTGCCGCGCCCGGCGCAATACAGTTACAGTATAAACACGCAGGGGTCAGGTGGTCTTATGAGACGGAAAACCAAACCGGCCCCGATGTCCGATAAAAAGGAAGTCCGATAATAAGGAGGTAAGTCTAAATGCATATTACAGATCCTATAGCTGATATGCTGACCAGAATCAGAAACGCGAACAACGCGAGACACGAGACTGTTGATATTCCCGCGTCGAACATGAAAAAGGCTATCGCGGAGATTTTGGTAAACGAGGGATATGTTAAGAGCGCCGAATATATCGACGACGGCGTTCAGGGTGTAATCCGTATCACACTTAAATATGCGGAAAACAAGCAGAAGGTATTAACAGGCCTTAAAAGGGTCTCAAAGCCCGGCCTGAGATCATACGCGTCCAAGGATGAGCTGCCGAGAGTGTTAAAGGGTCTCGGTATCGCGATAATCTCAACATCCAAAGGCGTTATGACGGATAAAGAAGCGCGCCGCCAGAACGTTGGCGGAGAAGTGCTGGCATTCATTTGGTAACAGGAGAAAGGAGGAGAATTCATTGTCACGTATAGGAAAGATGCCGGTTGCCATTCCCGCCGGAGTGGAGGTAACGATCGGCGCAAACAATGAGGTGACCGTCAAGGGCCCCAAGGGTGAGCTTCACCAGGTTATGCCCGCCGAGATGGCCATCGCGAAAAACGGTGACACGATCGACGTAACGCGTCCTTCGGACATCAAGAGACATAAAGCTCTTCATGGTCTTACTCGTTCTCTGCTGCACAACATGGTTGTCGGCGCAAGCGAGGGATTCAAGAAAGAACTTGAGATAAACGGCGTCGGCTACAGGGCCCAGAAGCAGGGCAGCAAGCTGATCATGAACCTGGGCTACTCGCATCAGGTAGAGGTCGAGGAGATCGACGGCATCACGATCGACGTTCCCAAGCCGAACCAGATAATTATCTCGGGTCCCGACAAACAGAAGGTAGGTCAGTTTGCCGCGGAAGTCAGAGAGAAGAGACCTCCCGAGCCTTATAAGGGCAAGGGTATCAAATACGTCGATGAGCACATCAGACGTAAGGAAGGCAAGACCGGCGCTAAGAAATAGCGGCCGCAAGGAGGTGCGAATATGATAAAAAAGAAAAGCAGTAATGTAGCAAGACAGGCAAGACACCAAAGAGTCCGCAAAAAGATATCGGGCACGCCCGACCGTCCCAGACTCTGCGTGTTCAGAAGTCTTAAAAATATCTATGCCCAGGTAATTGACGACACGACCGGCAACACCCTGGCAGCCGCATCTTCCCTTGACGCCGAGCTTAAGGCATCATACGGCGGAAACAAGGACGCGGCGAAGGCCGTTGGAGAGCTTATCGCCAAGAAGGCGCTCGACAAGGGCATAACAAACGTTGTGTTTGACAGAGGCGGATATTTGTATCACGGCAGAGTCGCGGAGCTCGCCGCAGGCGCTCGCGAAGGCGGCCTGAAGTTTTAGCGTTAAAGAAAGAGGTGAAACGATAAATGGCAGAAAAGGGCGAAAGAACCAGAAAGCAGGAGCGTATCGACGCCGATGTGCTTGAGCTTGAGGAAAAAGTGGTTTATTTAAATCGTGTTGCGAAGGTTGTAAAGGGCGGCAGAAACTTCAGATTCAGCGCTCTGGTCGTAGTCGGTGACAACAACGGTCACGTGGGCTGCGGTATGGGCAAAGCGGCTGAAATCCCCGACGCTATACGCAAGGGTATAGACGACGCCAAGAAGAATATGATAACCGTTCCCATCCTTGAGACGACGATCCCCCATGAAATTATCGGCGAATACGGCGCGGGCAGAGTTCTGCTCAAGCCTGCCGCGCAAGGTACCGGAGTTATCGCCGGAGGCGCGGCACGTGCCGTGCTTGAGCTCGCTGGCATTAAGGATATAAGAACAAAGTGCCTGCGCAGCAATAATCCCAAGAACGTTGTGGCTGCTACTATCGAGGCGCTGGCTTCACTCAAGAGTCTTGAGGAGGTTGCCAGACTGAGAGGTAAGAAGCCCGAGGAGATTCTTGGCTAAAAGTTTGAAAACAGGAGGTAAGATCCTTGGCTAATACAATTAAAGTAACTTTAACCAAGAGCACCATCGGTGCAAAACCGGACCAGGTAGCCACAGTTAAGGCGCTGGGTCTTCGTAAGCTGCATCAGACAGCCGAGCTGCCTGACAATCCTCAGATAAGAGGAATGGTTTTCAAGGTAAAGCACCTTGTTACTGTAGCTGAATAAGGCGAAAGCCGTAAACTATTATTTTGATAAAAAAGGAGGAGGTGGACTCTATGAAACTTCACGAATTATCTCCGGCCGAGGGCGCGAAGAAGAAGGCTTTCAGAGTCGGCAGAGGCCACGGAAGCGGCAACGGTAAGACTTCGGGCAAAGGTCAGAAGGGTCAAAAATCCCGCAGCGGCGGTCATGTTCGTCCCGGCTTTGAAGGCGGACAGATGCCCATCTACAGAAGACTGCCCAAGCGCGGCTTCACAAATATTTTTGCAAAGAAGTACACTTCGATAAACATTGAAAAGCTCAATAAATTCGACGACGGAACAGAGGTAACGCCCGAGCTTCTCAAAGAGAGCGGCGTTATCAGCAAGATCAACGACGGCGTGGTTATTTTGGGCCGCGGCGAGCTTGACAAAAAGCTGACCGTTAAGGCGTCGAGATTCAGCAAGAGCGCGGAAGAAAAAATTAACGCTGCGGGCGGAAAGGCTGAGGTGATTAAGTAATGTTTGAAACCATTCGTAATGCGTGGAAGATTACTGACCTCAGAAAAAAGCTTATATACACCGTGGTAATGATCATAATCTTCCGTCTTGGTTCATGTATACCGGTTCCGCTTCTGGACCCGGCGGCAATGAGAGAAATATTCACAGGCGACAACTCGATATTCGGATTTATTGATATTATTTCCGGAGGCGCGTTCCAGAACGCGACAATATTCGCGATGAGCATCACGCCGTACATCAACTCGTCAATTATCATGCAGCTTCTGACTGTCGCTATCCCCGCTCTTGAGAGACTCTCAAAGCAGGGCGAGGACGGCAGAAAGAAGATCGCTCAGTTCACGAGATACGGCACGGTCGTTCTGGCGCTGATACAGGCCATCGGTCTGTACTTCATGCTGGCGAGCTATCACGCGGTTGAGAATCCCGGATTCCTCACCGCCATCGTGGTAATCTTCACGTTCACCGCGGGAACCTCGTTCCTGATGTGGCTGGGCGAGCAGATAACCGAAAAGGGCGTCGGCAACGGAATATCGCTGATCATCTTCGCGGGTATCGTTTCGAGATTCCCCAGCATGGCGCAGTCTCTCTACGCCTATTCCAAGGGCGGCAGCCTCGGACTTATCGGCGTTATCGCTGTTATCGTTCTGATAATCGTGGCGGTTGCGCTGGTTGTTGCCATGAACGAGGCCGAAAGACGTATCCCCGTTCAGTACGCCAAGCGTATGGTCGGCAGAAAGATGTACGGCGGTCAGAGCACCCATATCCCCATCAAGGTCGCTTCGGCGGGCGTTATCCCCATCATTTTCGCGATGTCGATAATGTCATTCCCGGGCACGATAGCCGGATTCTTCGGTGTGCAGGCGGGCCAGAGCGGATTCTGGGGAACATTCCTGAAGATATTCTCATCGGATTCGATAGTATACGCTATACTTTATTTCCTGTTGATAATATTCTTCACGTATTTCTATACTGCGATCCAGTTCAATCCTATTGAAATGTCGAATAACATGAAGAGAAACGGCGGATTTATCCCGGGCATCAGACCCGGCCGTCCCACATCCGAGTATATCTCGAAGGTTCTTTCGAGAGTAACTCTGGTAGGCGCTATATTCCTCGGATTAATCGCGATCCTGCCTATTATAATCAACCTCGGCGTGGGCATCAGCAATTTCGCCATCGGCGGCACATCGCTGCTGATCGTTGTGGGCGTTGCCCTTGAGACAGTCAAGAGCATCGAGTCGCAGATGCTGATGCGTCATTACAAAGGTTTCCTGGAATAAGGACAACGAAAATTATTTTGCGTATGAGCAGGTGCGGTCCGCGAAACGTCGGGCGTATGCCTGCTCTTGCGTCATTGATAAGCCCCGATCGGGCCGCGCCTGCGCGAGCCTCGGGGCATGGCGCGCAATTGTTTGATTTAAGTTTTTTAGTTTAAGGAGGCACGGTTTATGAGACTAATATTGTTGGCGGCGCCCGGCGCGGGCAAGGGCACCCAGGCTGAGATGCTCAGCGAGCATTACGGTATTCCGAGTATTTCCACGGGCGCGATCCTCAGGAAAAACATAAGCGAGGGCACCGAGCTCGGAAAGATCGCGGCGGAATATATAAACGACGGAAAGCTGATCCCCGACGACCTTATGATCAAGGTCATGGACGACAGATTCAAGCAGGACGACTGCAAAAACGGATTTATTCTGGACGGCTTTCCCAGGACCATCGCGCAGGCTGAGGCGCTGAGCGCGTCGGAGATCGTTATTGACAAAGTGCTGTCTCTTGAAGTAGACGACGAGACTATAGTTGAGCGGCTCGGCGGACGCCTTGAGTGCGGTTCCTGCGGAACCACGTACCACAAGGAGCACAGACCACCCAAGATCGAAGGGAAATGCGACAAGTGCGGCGGCGAGCTGAGAGTCCGCTCGGACGACAAGCCCGAGACGGTGCGCGAGAGACTAAAGACGTATCACGCGCAGACAGAGCCTCTTATCGAATACTACAGAGAAAAGGGTCTGCTCCGCGTCGCGAAGGGCAGAAGCGAGATCGCCGACACGAGCAAGGCCGTGCTTGAGGCATTGGAGGCGTAGTTTTGGTTAAGATCAAATCAAAGTCCGAGATCGACAAAATGAGGGTCGCGGGACGCTATACATACGAGACCCTGAAGGCCGTCGGCGAGGCGGTCCGTCCGGGCGTCACCACAAGACAGCTCGACAAGGTAGCCGAGCATTATATCCATTCCAAGGGCTGCACGGGCTCGTTTAAGGGCTACGGCGGCTTCCCGGGAACCATCTGCGCCAGCGTTAACGACACGGTTATTCACGGCTTTCCCGACGATGTTCCGCTCAAGGAGGGCGACGTGGTCAGCGTGGATGTGGGCGCCTGCTTTGAGGGCTACCACGGCGACGCCTGCCGCACGTTCATAGTCGGAGGCAGATCGGACGAAAAGACCGAAAAGCTGGTGCGCGTGACCCGCGAGAGCTTTTATAAGGCGCTGAAATTCGCCAGAAGCGGATACAGAATATCGGATATTTCAAAGGCGGTCCAGGACCACGTGGAGGCTAACGGATTCTCGGTACTGAGAAACTACTGCGGCCACGGCGTGGGCTCCGATCTTCACGAGGACCCGGAGGTCCCCAACTATGTGACGCGCAGCCGCGGAATACGTCTGCGCCCCGGCATGGTCATAGCCATCGAGCCGATGGTGTGCGGAGGCAAAAAGGACATATACGTTGACGATAACGAGTGGGCCGTCATCACCTGTGACGGCGAGAAGTCGGCGCACTATGAGAACACCGTGCTGATAACATCGGGCGATCCGGTGCTGCTTACTCTGCCCGACGGCTGTCCCGACGTCGGATAACGCGGATGGGAATAAAAACGGCAAAGTTTGTATATGCTTAAATTACTCAGATAAATCAGAAAATACAGGTGTGTTATGAACAAAAACTCAAGACCGGCGCTTGACGTCGGCGACATAGTCGAGGCGGCCGCGGGCCGCGGCAGGGGCAGGAAATTTCTGGTGGTCGAAAAAATAGACCATGAGTACGTCCGCGTTTCGGACGGCGACACCAGAAAGCTCGGCCGCGCCAAGCTGAAGAAAAATCTGCATCTAAGACGGCTTGATCATATTGATGACACGGATTTTTTGACCGCACCCGGAGGCACCGCTGATTCCGAGATACGAAAAATACTGGTTAAATATAACAGCAAGGAGGTGTAGTTTAATGTCAAAAGAGGATATGCTGGAGGTCGAAGGCAAGGTCGTGGACGCGCTGCCCAACGCGATGTTCAAGGTCGAGCTTGAGAACGGACACCAGATACTGGCGCACATTTCGGGCAAGCTCAGGATGCACTTTATCAAGATACTGCCCGGCGACAAGGTGACGGTCGAGATCTCGCCCTATGACCTGACAAAAGGCAGAATAACCTGGAGAGCGAAATAGTCTGATCGCTCGCATGATTCGGGGGAGTTGATTTTATGAGGAGATTTTTGGCTGCGGCGCTGTGCCTCGCGGCTATCGCGCTCTGCTCTTGCGGAGCGGATGAGGCCGAGACGGTTCCCGCGCCCGAGACAACGGTCACGGTCAGCTGCGCGGGCGACTGCACGCTCGCGTCCGACGTGAGCTTTTCGGGAGGCGCTTTTGAGGAGGTGCTCGAGGCCGAGGACAACGATTATTCCTACTTTTTCAAAAATGTCAAAAGCGTTTTTGATGAAGACGATCTGACAATTGTGAATTTCGAGGGCACTCTTTCCGAAAACGGCGAGAGGGCGGACAAGACCTACGCGTTCAGAGGCAGGCCCGAGTATGCCGAGATCCTCACAAGCGGCGGCGTCGAAGGCGTGACGCTGGCGAACAACCACAGCAGCGACTACGGCGAAGTCTCGCTCAGTGACACTAAAGAGGCGCTTGATAAGGCCGGCATAAAGTACGCCAAGGACGGCGAGATCGCGAGGTTTAACATAAACGGCGCGAACGTGGCGGTAGTCGGCCTGTATCAGCTGGACGAGTCGGCGGACAAGCTTATTGATGCCGTAATGCGCGGGACCCGGGACGACGATCTGGTCATAGTTGAAGTGCATTGGGGCGTGGAAAAGGACGAAAAACCAAGCGAGGAGCAGATCGAGCTGGCTCACAAAGCGGTCGATCTGGGTGCTGATCTGGTGATCGGGCACCATCCGCACGTGCTCCAGGGCGTTGAAAAATATCACGGCAAGTATATATGCTACAGCTTGGGCAATTTCTGCTTCGGCGGGAATCCTAACCCGAGCGACACCGACACGATGATATTCCGTCAGACGTTCAGGTTCAGAGAAGGCATGGCGGCCAATACCGACGAGTATGAGATAATCCCCTGCTCGATAACCTCGTCGGGTTCGGGCAACAACTATCAGCCCAAGGTCCTTGAGGGCGAGCAAAAGACGAGGGTCGAGAAGAAAATAATCGACAGGTCGGAGCAGGTCAGACAGATCACCAAAACCGAAAATCTTGACTTAAAATTCAGATAAAAAATATCAAAGTTTGTTGAAGATTTACATAGTCGGAATTAACGAAATTACTTGACTTTGAAAAGAAATTATGGTAAAATATTACGGTTCGTTAGTATGGGCAAGCATATTTTCGGACATAATACAAATTTAGGAGGTGAAGGAAATGAAAGTAAGACCTTCAGTTAAACCTATTTGTGAAAAGTGC
>CANQQJ010000042.1 GCA_947625905.1 uncultured Clostridia bacterium
GGGCGGACCTGTCAAGGATATTCCCGTAACGGTTACGGACAAAAACAGCGCCATAGCCACAAAGAACACCGACAGCAACGGTCGGATAACCGTGCCCGTTAAAACCTCCGGCGGCGGAGGCGGCTTCGGCGGAGGCGGCGGTGGTTTCGGAACCGGCGGATTTACTACATCCAACTCCTACACCGTCACAGTGGTTGACAAGGACGGCAAGACCGTAAACGCGTCAATATCGGTCAGCGGCAACAGCATTGACGTCACTCTGCCCAACAGCGCGAAAATAGACGGAACCAATTATTACACTATCACCGTTACGGATAGAAACGGAGCGAAAAAATCAGATATGATGGTAAACTTAAAAGACATTTACGGAAACGCGGACAGCGGTGTTACGGACGCAAACGGTCAGGTGGTTCTTCCCGCCGCGGAGCATAAGTCATACATAACAGGCTACCCGGGCGGCACATTTAATCCCGACGGCAACATGACCCGAGCCGAAGCGGCGGCTATTTTCGCAAGAAACATTGCCGAAAGAAAAGGCGAAATAATATCGAATGTAAAGTCATCGTTTTGGGATATAGAGAATGACGAGTGGTACGCCTCGTACATAGGCTATCTTGAAAAATACAAGATTATAACGGGCTATGATAACAACACGTTCCTGCCGCAGAACAGAATTACCCGCGCCGAGTTTGTGGCGATGTCGGTAAGGTTCTATGAGCTGTTCGATAAAACCGAGACTTCGGCAAACAATATGTTTTCTGATGTGCCCGCAACACATTGGGCGCTCGGTTACATAAACACGGCAACCACAATGGGCTGGATCAAGGGCTACACGGACGGCACATTTATGCCGAACAGCAATATCACTCGCGCCGAAGTTGTCACAATAGTGAACCGCATAACCGACAGACACCCCGACAGCGCCTACATCGACAAAAACATAACGGCGGTAAACAAATTCTCCGATCTCAAAGATAAAGCCTATTGGGCTTTCTACGAAATACTTGAAGCCGCCACAACCCACACCGCGGCTGTGATAAACAATTCCGAGATGTGGGTAAAATAAAAAACATTCGAGAAAGCAGTCTTATTTTTGAAGGAGCGTGATGATGATGAAAAAATTTTATCGGAAGTGGGATGACAGTAGTTGAACAGGCAGGAGAATAACAGAAACGCAGGTATAATGTTTGCGCTGCTGTCGCCTTTAGTGATTTGGTTCGCTTTAATTGTTGCGGAGTGCTATGAGGACGGACTGAAGCTGTTTGATTTACTGGAGCGAGTGACGCTGAGCGTTAATTCGCCGACAAGAATATATATAAATCAATACAGTTTAAAGTTTGTTATCTTCGCGCTTTTTGCATATGCTATGGCGATCGGTCTGTACTTCACTTCAATAACAAACAGCAGACCGGGTGAGGAACACGGCTCGGCGACATGGGGTTCGATTTCCGCGGCAGCTCAGAAATATACCGACAAGAAAGAAAGTATGAACAACTTAATTCTGTCAAAAAGGCTGCGCCTCAGTCTAAACGCCAAGAGCCACAGACGCAATCTCAATGTGCTTGTGGTAGGCGGTTCCGGTGCGGGCAAGACGAGGTTTTATGCCAAGCCCAACATTATGCAGTGCAATACTTCATTTGTTATTGCCGATCCGAAAGGCGAGATGCTGCGGTCTACCGCGCCGCTGCTTATTGAGCAAGGGTATGATGTAAAGGTTTTCAATTTAATTAATCCGGAGGATTCGGACGGATATAACCCGTTTACATACATCAGGAACGATGAGGATGTTATTAAATTGATCACCAACCTGATACAGAACACAACGCCGAAGAACGCGGGCAATCAAGACCCGTTCTGGGAAAAATCGGAGATAGCCCTTGACACCGCGCTCATGCTTTATCTGCTCCACGAAGCGCCGCCCGAGGAACAAAACTTTGAAACGCTCATGTTCCTTATCGAGAACGCGGCGGCTATGGAAGATGACAGCGAGTATAAATCTCCTGTGGATATTTTGTTTGATATGCTGGAGGAAAGATCGCCCGATCATATTGCGGTCAAGCAATATAAGGTGTTTAAGCAGGCATCGGGAAAAACAGCAAAGTCAATATTGATTTCGGCGGCAGTAAGACTGGCCGCTTTTAATTTGCCCGAAATAGCCAAAATGACATCTTATGACAATCTCGATTTAGGGAGCCTCGGCGAGAAGAAAAAAGCCATATTTTGCGTTATACCCGACAATGACAACTCTTTTAATTATCTTGTGGGTATGCTGTACACTCAGGCGTTTCAAGAGCTTTACTACAGAGCGGATCATAAGCACGGCGGAGAGCTGCCTGTACCCGTTCACTTCGTAATGGATGAGTTCGCGAATGTCGCGCTGCCGGATAACTTCGAGAGAGTACTCGCGACCATGCGTTCGCGTCGTATCTCGGTTACAATAATTATTCAGAATATGGCGCAGCTCAAAGCCTTGTTCAAAGATTCATGGGAAAGTATCGTGGGCAACTGCGTGCGCCCAGAAGTCGCCAGCGCATTATAAATTGGCGGCGTGGTAACTACAGGATACCGCCTTTAGCAAGCGGGAGGTAAAAGTATCAAGCTATCTGCAAATAAATGGAGAAAAGGAGACTCACAACAAGCAGAAGCAACCTATTATTCTACGACTTATCCGAGAGGGGAAACCCGAAGGGGAGTGCAGCATGTCGTCGTTGTCATAAGAATTTATGACAGCCTGCGCAAGAGGACAATAATCCTGTGCGTCCAAATGCGTAAGAATAAAAATCTGTGTACGAGGTACAAAGCTAAACTGCCTGAACGATAGTCAGAGCGAGGGAATCCGTACCCTGCATACGAAATGGATTGAAACGTATGTTTTCCATGTTACTTGCATTTCGCAGTTATGGAAGTAAGTGATACTCATGGAAAGGCAACCGCAAGACAGCGGGTAAATGGCGAAAGTCGGTGCCGACAACACAGAAAGCTAATCTTGTTTTTACTAACTGGGGATGACCTAAACCCGGCAACGGGCATGGTCACACAGCTCCCATAATAGTCCGAGACGTTAATAGCGTTCACATGGCGAAGGGGAGCAGCTTATTATTGATACCAAAACGAAAGGAGTGTGCGTGAGGCATGAGAAATCCAACTGAGGTATTAAAAAGTTTGATGGAAAAGTCAAAGGATGAATCATACAGATTCCGGAGACTATACCGGAATCTGTACAACCCGGAGTTCTATTGGCTGGCGTATAAAAACATTTACGCAAACAAAGGCAGCATGACTGCCGGAGCTGATGGGACTACGATTGACGGGATGAGTAATGAAAGAATCAATGGAATAATTGCATCCCTAAGAGACAGGAGTTACCGTCCCAGACCTGCAAAACGGGTATATATTGCCAAGAAAAACAGCAATAAAAAACGTCCGCTGGGCATCCAATCCGGCAACGACAAACTCGTGCAGGAAGTCGTCAAGATGATTTTGGAGAGTATTTATGAACCCGTATTTAGTAATAAATCACATGGGTTCAGACCCAGCAGGAGCTGTCAGACAGCCCTAATGCAGATACAGAAAACCTTTACGGGAACAAATTGGTTTGTAGAAGGAGATATACACGCCTGTTTTGACAGCTTCGACCATCACATAATCGTTGAAACTCTGAAAAAGAGAATCGACGACGAAATGTTTATCCAGCTGATATGGAAATTTCTGAAAGCCGGGTATATGGGGCAATGGGAATACGAAAGGACGTACAGCGGTGTGCCGCAGGGGTCCGGCGTAAGCCCTGTCCTCTGTAACATCTATCTGAATGAACTGGATAAATTCATGGAAAAGTATGCCATGGATTTTAATACGAAAGCGCCCAGAAAGCGGCTTTCACCGGCATACAAAACAATGGTAAACAGGGCATACGAGTATAGAAAAGAGGGCAAACGGCTCTGGGAACAGTTATCGCCGGAAGAAAAGAAAATCCGTAACAGACGGTTAAGGGAACTGGAACGGGCAGAAAAAAGTATGACCCCGACGGTTCCGCTGGATGCGAATTACAAACGGATTCAGTACACCCGGTATGCGGATGATTTTCTTATCGGCGTAATAGGCAGCAAAGAAGACGCCAAGCAAGTCAAGCGGGATGTAAAGGCATTCCTACAAGACGCGCTTAAGCTTGAAATGTCAGATACCAAGACCAAAGTTACCCATACGGGCGACAGAGCGAGATTTTTAGGATATGACATTATGGTATCAAGAAGCCAGAATATGAAGAAACTGGCAAATGGAAAGATTCAGAGGTGCCAGACAGGAGTTGTGAAACTTCTGGTTCCCAGAGAGAAATGGGTCGGAAAACTGCTTGAATATCAGGCAATAAAAATCAAAATCAACGAGAACGGCAAAGAGAGGTTCGTTGCCCTGCACAGGGGCAAACTGGTAAACAAGAGTGATATAGAAATATTGACAACGTACAATGCTGAGGTCAGAGGTCTGTACAACTACTATTCTATTGCCAATGACGCTTTCAAAATCGGCAGATTCGGTAATGTGATGAAATACAGCATGTATAAAACATTTGCATGTAAATACAAGACCAATGTCCATGAAATCAAACGGAGATACTGTGTCGGCAATTTATTTACAGTTGCATATGACACAAAAGCAGGAAGAAAAACCACCACGTTTTACAGGGACGGATACAAACGGAAAGAAACGGCGACAAAATTTGATAATGTCAGCGAGCTGCCGGACTATTCAAAGTACATGAAAACCAACACCTTAAAACAGCGTGTGGAAAGGCATACCTGTGAACTGTGCGGAAAGGACTGTAGGAATCTTGAAATCCACCAGGTAAAGAAACTCAAGGACTTGAAGGGCAATGCAGATTGGGTTCTCCTAATGCGGAAACGCAGAAGGAAAACTCTGGTAGTATGCCCGGATTGTCATAAAATGATTCATTCTTAACAATTACCGCAAATATGATAAGCGGAAAGTCGTATACACCGAGAGGTGTACGTGCGGTTTGGGAGGGAGTGGACGCTTGTCCTTCTGCGAGAGGATGAGCCGAAGCTTACCTCATGATACTTTTTTGTATCTCGGCGGAAATGAGCAGGCCACTCATGAATATATCTCAAAAATGCTCGGCAAGGAAACTATAGATATCCGTACAAGAGGTATAACCAAAGGACAGCACGGCAGCAGTTCAACGAACTATCAAAACGCGGGGCGTGAGCTATTAACGCTGGACGAGGTTCGGCTTCTGGATAATTCAAATGCCCTGATTTTTATCCGCGGTGAAAAGCCGATAATGGATAAAAAATTTGATATACTGTCGCATCCCAATATTAAATTCACTGAGGACGGAGGTGCGGAGCCATATAAACACAGTAAAAATACAGACATCACACGCGATGATTTGTCTTTCACGGTGAGTGAGGACTTATCAAACGTCAAATTTATTGATGAAAATACCGAGATTTTTAAATGAATGGAGGAAATTAAATGAATAAAATCAGCAAAATCAAAAGCTGTTTGAAAAAGACAAAGCTGATACTTACGGTTATAGCAGTGCTGCTGACGCTTTTTTCTACGCCGGTGTTTGCGGCAGATCCGCTTGCGTCCATCAACAACCTGTCTGACTTTATCTTTTCGGCAATAAAAGCCATAGGACTGATATTGCTCGGATTTGGTATAGTTCAGATCGGTCTGTCGCTTAAATCCCATGACGCCCAGCAGAGAGCCAACGGATTCCTGACATTCTTCGGCGGCATTGTAATAGCCTTTGCCAAGGATATTTTAGATATGATTATGTAAATTAATGCGGAATACAGCCGCCGTTCTGTGAGCGGCGGCTTTACCGCTGAAGCTCAGGAGGTGATTTAATGAGCGATAACTGGATCGTGGCAAATCTGCAAAACGCGTTTGAGACGTGGAACGATAAACTGACGGAGATATGGGCGCTTGTCACCACGTCGCCGCAGGAATTCCGTGACGGCGCGATCTGGCATATTGTTGAAAATATAAATGGCGGACTTCAGGCAATAGGCTATGCGCTGCTCATTTTGTTTTTTGCGATGGGAATATTCCGCGGTACGGCAAGCTTCAGGGACTTTCAGCGACCCGAATACGCGCTCAAGCATTTTATACGCTTTGTCGCGGCAAAAGTGGCGATAACGTATGCACTTGACGTTATGGTCGTTATATACAAAATTTGTGCCGGAGTTGTTGAAGAAATCGCGGGAAGTCTTGGCGGAATAGGAGGCGCGACCGTAACATTGCCCGGAGCGATCGAAACCGCCATTGATGAAACCGGATTTTGGGCGAGCATACCGCTCTGGCTCGTGACTATTCTCGGCAGTCTGTTCATAACGGTCATGGCGTTCATTATGATAATGACGGTTTACGGCAGGTTTTTTAAAATATATCTGTACACGGCGATCGCTCCCGTTCCTTTGTCGTCTTTCGGCGGCGAGGGTACATCTCAAATGGGACTGACCTTTGTTAAGTCCTATGTGGGAGTGTGTCTTGAAGGCGCGATCGTTATTCTTGCCTGTATAATATTCTCTGCTTTTGCGTCATCATACACGCCAAGCCCCGATACAGGCATAACAACGGTGACAATGGTATGGAAATATATAGGCGAGACAATATTCAATATGCTTGTCCTTGTCGGGCTTATCAAAGGCGCGGACAGGATAGTAAAAGAAATGTTAGGCGTATAACGCCGGAAAGGAAAGATTATGAGTTACAATACAATAATAAAAAGCAGCGATCCCGAGGCTGTTCGGAAGCTGACGGAAAATATAGAAAGCATCGAGGGCAGAAATGAATATATGCAGACGGTAAATGACTACTATGCCCAAAACGGCACTGTGGAGGGCTGTCCGGGAATTGACGACAATACGGCGCGGGAGCTTGACGCGAGGGTAAGCGGGGAACAGAAAACTCCGTATCCGGGAAAGTTTTTCACGGATAATACGGCAAATATCCGCAGACTTAAAGGAAACATTGAACGTCTGACCAATAATCCCGAAACAATATTTAAAGGCTGGCAGTTTCGCGGCGGCGAGGCGGTTGTTAATCTTGCCAATAACCGCCTTCAGCTTCTTTTTAATGAAAAGCCGGGACAGGACGCGCTGACCATGCTGAAGCAGAACGGCTTTAAGTGGGCTCCGTCGGCTAAGGCTTGGCAGAGGAAACTTGATCCCAAAGCGTTTGCCGCGGCCGATAAGATAGGGTTCGTAAAGCCCGTGGATGGAAGAAAGCCGTCCGATCTTCAGCCGAAAATGCCCAAAAGAAACGCGCCCGAGAGGTAATTGCCGCTATGGAGATACGAATCAATAAAGAAATAAAGGACTACCGCGAGAGTATATTCTTCGGCTTGACGCTGAGGCAGTTCTTGTGTTCGGCTGTTGCCGTCGGCGCTGCGCTCGGAGTGTATTTCGGACTCAAAAATATACTCGGCAAAGAAACCGTCTCATGGTTGTGCATTGTCTGCGCCGCCCCGTTCGCGGCTGCCGGCTTTTTCAACTATAACGGCATGACATTTGAACAGTTTGTCGCTGCGATTATCCGCAGTGAGTTCATATACTCCGGTCTGCGTTTGTTCAGATCGGAGAACTATTTATACAATATGTTGAAGGAGGTGGATCAAAATGCTGAAAAGCCCAAACAAACGGGAAAAAAGAAAGGTTCCTAAAACCGTGCAGCAGTCAATCCCTGTTGACGCTGTGTATAAAGACGGAATCATGCGAAGCGGGAAAAAATATTCAAAAACTTGGCGTTTTTCCGATATAAACTATAAAGTGGCTTCCGATGCCGATCAGGAGGATATGTTTAAGGCGCACAGCTCGATCTTGAACGGCCTGCCCATAGACGGTTCGGCTAAAATAACTATCTTTAACAGAAGGATAAAGCAGACGGTGTTTGAACACTTGATCCCCGAAAACGATAATCCGGCGTATGTGGATTATGTTATGGAGCTTAACGCCCTGCTCAAAGATAAGATGGAGGAATCCAATAATATTATACATGACAAGTATATAACTATCTCGTCGGAGCGTAAGAATATTCAGGATGCGCGGACGTATTTTGCAAGAGTCGGCAGCGATCTCGCTTCTGATTTTTCAAAAATTTCATCCCACATATCGCCGCTCGGATGCAGTGAGCGGCTCCGTATTTTTTACGATTTTTTTTGCTGTGACGAGAAAAACGAGCTCAGTTTCAGCCTCAAGCACGCAATGGCAGTCGGAGCCGATTTTAAAGACTATATCTGCCCCGACTATATAGAGTTTAAAAGGGATTATATAAGACTCGGCGATATGTTCGCGAGAGTTATGTTTTTGAAAGAGTATCCGTCGTTTTTAAAGGATGAGTTGATTTCCGATCTCACGGATATTTCAAGAACGATGATGATCTCGTTCGATGTGTATCCGATACCTACCGATGTTGCGGTCAAGGAAATACAGAAAAAGCTGCTTGCAATTGAAACAGATATAACCAAGTGGCAGCAAAAACAGAACATGAACAACAACTTTTCCGCGATGATACCTTATGAAAAGGAGCAGCTCCGCAGCGAGATCAAAGAGTACATGAACGATATAACCACTCGTGATCAGAGAATAATGTTCACGACCATGACGCTCGTTCATGTGGCGGATAACCTTGAACAGCTGGACAACGATACAGAGACTCTGCTCGCCACCAGCCGCAAGCTCTTGTGCGATATGTCGGTGCTGAAGTTTCAGCAGGAGGACGGTCTAAACACCGTGCTGCCCTACGGATTGATGAATATCCATGCAACGCGCACATTTACCACCGAAAGCGCAGCTACCCTTATTCCCTACAAAACGCAGGAGATCATGGATGACGAAGGTCTGTATTACGGCATTAACGCCATTTCCCATAACCTGCTCATGTGCAACAGAAAACTGCTGCTAAACGGCAACGGATTTATTCTCGGCGTTTCCGGTTCGGGCAAGTCGTTTGCCTCAAAAATGGAGATCGCGATGGTGGGATTGTTCACAAACGATGATATAATCTGTGTTGACCCGGAGCGAGAGTACGCGCCGCTTGTTTCCAAGCTCGGCGGCGAGGTCATAAAGCTGTCGGCATCATCGCCGCACCATATAAACGCGATGGATATAAATAACGACACGCTTGACGGAGATAATCCCGTGTCGATCAAGTCGGAGTTTTTGATTTCTCTGTTTGACCAGCTTCTCAAAAACGGAGATACCAGATGGGGCGGCGGTGTAGGTCCAAAAGACCGCTCGATAATCGATCGCTGCACAATAAGAGTGTATAAGGCATTTGAGTACAGAGGCGGAGAGATGCCGACATTGACCGATTTTCGAGAAGAACTGCTGCGCCAGCCGGAACAGGAAGCCCATGATCTGGCGCTGTCGCTTGAGATGTTTGCCACGGGAAGTTTAGACACGTTTGCGCATCAGAGCAATGTAAACATCAATAACAGAATAATATGCTATGATATTTTGGAACTCGGCGACCACATGAAGCCCATCGGCTTGCTGATAATGCTGGATAATATAATGAACAGAGTTATGGCGAACAGAAAACGAGGCAGATATACCCGCGTGTATATTGACGAGGCGCACTTGTTCTTTAAAAATCCGTACAGCGCCGAGTTCCTGCTCAAAGCATGGAAACGCTTCAGAAAGTACGGCGGACTGCTGACAGGCATAACCCAAAACATCGAGGATTGTTTGAAAAATGACACCGCGCGCGGTATGCTTGCAAACAGCGAGTTCCTGCTGATGCTCAATCAGGCGCCGTCGGATCGTGTGGAGCTTGCGCGGCTTTTGAGTATTTCCGCAGCGCAGATGGAACATATAACCGACGCGGGCGCAGGCCGCGGACTTATAAAAGTCGGCGGATCGATCGTTCCGTTCATAAACGAGTTCCCGATTAATACTCAGTTGTATAAGCTTATGAGTACCAAGCCGGGTGAGGAATAATCATATACGGAAAAAGCACTCATTTTTTGTAAATGGGTGCTTTTTCTTTGAATGGATGTGATAATTTGAAAAAAGAACAGACAGATAAAGACTATAAAAAATCAGATAGCCCGAAAACAGCGGTTAAATCAACCAAGTCGGCAAAGACGGAGAAAAAAATAAAAAGCGTATCCGATAGAAAAGCGCCCAAGTCAAAGACCGTATCGGCAAAGTCCGAAAAGTTCGCAGACGGCAAAGCGGAGCTTAAAAGACAGTATATAAAGAAAAAAGCGGAAGCAAAGCAGCAGGCGCAGCAGTCGGAGCAGGAAGAACGCGAACCCGAAAACTATGCCGCCGATACAGTTGAAACATCCGCGCGGCGTTCCGCTGAAACCGTCTATCGTGATGCGGAAACGGTTATACATAAAGCAAGCGAGCGCAGGAATCAGCGTAATGATAACCGTGAAAACCGCATAAAAACAGCGGCTAAAGATATAAATAAGCCTAAGACTGTCGAAGCCGATAATAAAAATGCGGCAAAAGGTATCAAAACCGCTGAAAACTATCGCGGCAACAAAACAGAGTATAAACCGAACACTCCGACGGTTCAAAGATCGGTTCGTACTAAAGCGGTTCAAATGAATTCGGCGTGGGAAAAAGCCGAGATGCGGAACAGAGCAAATACATCCTATGCCATAGCTAAAAATAAAATAAAAACCGTCAAGAATTACCGCGAAGGGATTGCCGCGCCCAAAACGAAGCAATCGATAAATAAATCCGTTGACGGAAAGCTGGTCAGGGATGTTAAGACAAAAGCCGCGTTCCTCTCGAAAAATAGTCGAATCAACAACCAAAAAGCCGATACAGCAAATATGCTGATGAGGCGGAAAGCGGCTGTAAAAGTAAAATCGGATTTACTGCGCCGAGGACAATCGGACGACAGTCTTGCGGAAACTACTGAAACACAGTCTGTTGTTTATACCGATGTTCAAAACGATACGGTTTTTAAAGAGCAAGCGCCGAAAGCAGAGGGAAATCCGATAAAGACCGAATCTGTACAGGGTAAATACATAAAGACCAAGGATAATTATCTTAGTATTCACGGTGACGTAGGAGAAATAAGAAGTGTTGCTATAGTTCCAAAAACGCAAGTTGAATATTTGCGTAAAAACAATTCGGCGGTTCAGGTGGTGGAGCAAAGCAGTACAGACGGATTAAAAACGAGGCAGAAATATGTCCGTGACAAGACTCAAAAGCCGGAAAATTCATCGGTGTATGTTGATGATACCCAAGCTGCCGATCGGAGCTATAATATACATACGGAGCTTGAATCAAAAAAGAACGCAGAGGAGTATAGTACCAAGTCCGATAAATTTGCTTTAGACAGCGCCAAAGACCAAAATTCGATAAAGGCAGAGACAGACACATACGGATATTCCGAAACAGTTATGAGTGAAAAACTTGCCGAGTCGGAAGCGCCCGCTGTTCGGATCAAAACAAAAGAAAACTATTTAAGAGAGCATAGCGCCGGCGGAGGAAACATAAAGAAAGCATCCGATACGGATATAAAGGCGCCCAAGCAAAACCCTCATATCATCTATCATTCGCGCGAATATGCGGAAAAGTTAAGCACATCTCAGCCCAAGACTGCGGAACAGGCGAAAAATTTTAAAAGCAAAAGTTTTATGCGCCAAAGATACGAATTAAGCTCGGCGGCAAACGATAAGGCGAAGAATGTATTTAAAAGACGCGCGCAAAAAATAGCGGCGCAGCGTTCGGCACAGAAAGCGAAAGAAAGCGTGCAAACAGTGAGCAGCTCCGTCAAGACTGTTAGATCAACAGCGAAAACCGCCTCAAAACTTACCGCAAAAGCGGGAAAAGCAATCGCCGGCACGGCAAAGGCTTTGCTCTCTCTGTTGTCGGCTGCGGGCGGCGGCATAGCTTTGATAATAGCATTGGCTGTTATAATAATCATCGCGGCGGTTGCAAGCAGCCCGTTCGGAATATATATCTCCGGTGAGGTTGACGATCCCGAAAATATCGCTGTTTCATCTATAATAGCGGAGGCGAACAACGAGTTTTCGGAATTGCTTGACGAGCTTGAACACGCCGATACCTACTCGCAGGTTGAAATAACGGGAGAGCAGGCAGACTGGACGGAAGTTCTGGCGGTTTTTGCGGTAAAATATGCTGATATAGACAGCGATGATTTTATGGACGTTGTGATAATAGATGAACATAAAAAAGAATTGCTCTTGGAAGTCTTTCGGGATATGAACTATGTCGAATATACCATTGAAACAGTTACAACACCGTCGGGCGTGCCTGACGCGCCGCCAAAAGTTGAGAAAAAGCTGTTTATGGAGATCAAGTCAAAAACAGCGGCGGAAATGGCTGACGAATACGAATTCAGCGACAAACAACGGGAAATGCTCGATGCTCTGCTTGAAAACCGAGAGGCGTTTTCCGGCGTCACACGAAGTCTTGCAATAAGCGACGCAAGCGCGACCGAGGTCATTCGCACGCTGCCGAATGATCTGCCGATTCAGCGTAAAAATGTTGTAAAAGCCGCGTGTTCTCTTGTTGGTAAGGTAAACTACTTCTGGGGCGGAAAGTCAGAAGTTCTCGGCTGGGATTCCGAGTGGGGCAAAATGCGCAGAGTGACAGCCGCGGGCAGCTCATCAAGCGGAACCACTCGCCCGTTTGGGCTGGATTGCTCGGGATTTGTGACATGGGCTTTTGTAAACAGCGGAATATCCTCATCTTCTATCGGACACGGAACGGTGTCACAGAACACCAATTGCAGCCGCATATTGTGGCGGGACGCACAGCCCGGAGATCTGGCGTTTTACGCCGATTTATCTCACGTGGGTATAGTTGCCGGACGTGATACTGATGGCAATGTCCTTGTGATCCATTGTTCAAGCGGCAGCAACAATGTGGTGATAACCACCAACAGCGGCTTCGGCTTCGTCGCCAGACCAAGATGTTATTAAAATACATAATCGGGAGGTGTAGATATATCTCCCGATTATCAGATAATATTTTACTTTAAGACATATAGTTATTTAATACTAAATCTAATACGGACTATAAAAGCTATGATTATATTTTTGACGGACATGCAAATAAAGGCGTCGGTTTATTCATTATAATTTATTGTTCTTAATTAAGAATTCTTTCTTTTCAAGAATAAGCCTGCTTATCACCCTTGACGCGTAAAATTCCGACGGGTATCGCGAGACGCACAATCCGAAAATCAGCATGATAACCGTCGCGGCGTAGGGCGTCAGAAAGGCAAATAGCAAAAACATCACAAAAAAATTCAGTACCAGCATAAGGAAATTGCCGGGAAGTTTCGCAATTCCGAGCAGAAACGCGTTTTTGTAAATATCGCGAAGCCTCAGCTTAAACGTTACCATGAACTGATAGATATACGGGTGCATCATGGTGTATATGAGCATAATGCTGATAATAAGATACATCATGACCAAGAATATCAAATTCCGTGTCTGCACATAGTGATGATGATAGAATATTATTGCGTTAATTAATATAATAAGCATGATCAAGTCGATAGCGGCCGCGAAAATTCCCTGCTTAAAATTTTCTTTAAATTTGTCGAACCAGTCGCTTATAACAAAAACGGGCATTCGACCCACAAAGCATCTTATTATGTATGAATATGCCGCGGAGGCGGGACCCGAGCCCCACAGCACAAAAAGACTCACCCCGAAAAACGTTTGCAGCTGAATAGCTGTTTTGCCGCGGAGCGTTTCAACATCGGCGCCCGTGTCCGGTGACGCAAGCGCGGATGTAATATTATCAAGCAAATGTGTCGTGTCGAGAATGACTCTCCCTATCATTATTAGCAGCGCTATCCACACAATGCTCAGCGACGCATACAATAAATTGATCGTGAAAAATTTTGAAAGTTTGTGTATCAATATATCCAGATACAGCATAAATCCTTTTTTCTCGGGAGCGTCCTCGGGAACGCCCTTTCCGGGTTTTTCATACATTCTGTCAAACAATGACATATAGCTTTTCCTTTCCGTATTTTAAATCATACTCGGCGCCGCAAAATCTGTTTCTTCAAATAAATGTCGGATGGTGCCGCTCAGTTTATCACAGTTCCATTTTCCGGGCTTTTGCATGACTGCTTTAACACGTAGAATTCGCTCGTGTGACAGACCCGTTTTATTTGAGTTATAACAAAACTTCGCGATTGGTTCCGTAAAAAATATCTTCACGACCGCTGAGGAGCTTGCAAAGATTTTCCATTCTCGTCCAACCGTCCTCAACATCAAGTTCGTAGCTGTGTCCCCAGATGTAAAGAATTTTGGGGTTATCCGGTTTAAGAGCAAGAAATTCTTTCACCAGTGGAAACAGATTTTCATCCAGATGTGATATTGTCGGATTAAAACGCAGAAGATTTTCCTGTAGTTCAAAATTGTACGACGAAGTAATAGTGCGAGAGTAGCGTACCTTGGTGTGCTGCTTCAATATACGCGCCACTTCATCGTTGTTGTTGATACCGCCCATGGGGTATGCCATACCGCAAACTTCGTATCCGACTAATTTTTCCAAATTTTCCCGATCGCACTCGACCTGACGTATCACTTCCTGCTCGGAGACCTGTGTTAAGTTGGGGTGAGTCAAGGTGTGCACCGCGACCTCATGTCCGCGATAAATTTCTTTGACCTTCTGCGCTTCAACTTTATTATGCTTAACCTCCACTCCGCGCACCTTCAGCGTGTTATCATGGCCGAGCAGACCGGAGTTTAAATTGAAGGTGGCCTTGAGACCATAGCGGTTAAATATTTCGATCAGTCGAACATCCTGTGTCACACCATCATCATAACTGAACGTGATTGCCTTTTTCTTTCCCTGAAACATTATGAACTCTCCTTTTTCAAAAGATTTCATCTTAATTTGCCGTGTATTATATCATATCCGCAGCGCTTCGTCAAGCGTTAAGGGAAAACAAAATAATAAGCACCATGCGGATTGTTGAATGGCATATCACTATATGGTTGAGCGTATCAGAGACACATTCTATGAATGAAATTACTGTTTTTTAAACGAATATATCTATATTTGAAATTCTCAGTATGCTAAAATAAAGTTCATAAAAAATATTGTTTTTGAGGATGGTAAATTATTATGTATATAACGAAATGCGGAAAAGACTATACTTTGTCAGGTAAAATTGCTGATGAAACCTATTGTGAAGTTCTTGCGCCGATGATCGTGGCTGACAGCGCCGAAAGACATGGAAACATTGTTGAATCAACTGATACTTTACAAAAATGCGAAATAGAGGGTTTGGAAATCTCGGACAGAACAGAATATATTAGCGATGGAATTTTTAAGGTCAAAAGACATATTTTAAATCGCAATTCGCACAGTATGAGTTTTAAGTCCGTTTTTGCGGTAAACACTGTTTTCAAACCAAATCATTATGTTTTCCCGGGTTTTAATTATGACACATCCCACTGCGGCGGCATAAATGCCGGAGAGATACTGAACGGAAAGACTGATGAGCCGGAGACTTCTGATATAAACACGCCGACCGGTCTTACAAAAGACGGGCAGCCGTGGGTGTTCGCTTATGACCGCGAGAGTATTCCGTCCGCGACCGTTTCCGAAAATGAAAATTGCGTGTTTGCGCTGTTTGCATCGAATGAGAATAAGATTTCGTTGGAGTCATCGTGCAGCATTATTAAAAACAGCGACGGCACATATCAACACAGGATCGTTCATCCGATTTCAGAGATGCCCCGCACTTATGCTCATAAAAACACATTTGATAAGCCTATGGAAACATATTTCACATTAGAGAGCGGAAAAGCTATCGAGCTTTCTATGTATTTATTTGTTGGTGTTCCGAAATATAAATACTACGGCACGGCAAATTTGATGGAGAGCTGCACTAAGATATTCCCGTTTCATAAAGCGCCCAAACTTTCCGCAAGAGAGGTATGGGACCTGGGGATTTCGTATATGAGATTTTTGCTTAAAGAGGAATACGACGCCCCTATGTTTTCGGGAGGTATTCAGGACAAGTTGTTTCACAGGTGCCATAACGCGACGCTCAAGGGCGAGGAACTGGCGGAGGCTATGAAGGATCCGGAAAATCTGAAACTGTCTGTTTTTTCATCCGGCTATGAGATTGGGTGGGCGGGACAAGGCGCCATGCTCGCAAGGCTGTTCGCCATGAACGGCTATAAAAAAGGGTATGATATGGATGTTAAGGCGGCGGAGGAGTGTCTGGATGCCTTTGTTTCCATGCAGAGGGATAGCGGGCTCCTTTATACGTCGTATGGGCAATTTAAAAGAGAAGGTGAAGAGAATTGCCGTCTGCCGGACTCCTGCAATGTCGGGTGGGCAATGTGTGAACTTATGCGAAGCTACAGAATGTTTAAAGCGCACGGAAAAGTCAAACAAAACTATTATGACTTTTCAATAAAAACAGCTGATTTTGCCGTTAAATCCTTTGACCCCGAATATGGGTTTGCCAAGACATGGAAGATTGACGGAACACCCGTTTCCACAAACGGCAGCATAGGCGGGTTTATGATAATGGGCTTGTGTGAGGTTCACCGCGAAACAAAGGATAAGAGGTATCTTGATACAATAATTAAAGCGATGGATATGTATTATAAGCGCGATCTTGATAACTTTGTCTGTACCGCGGGCGCAATCGACTGTGCCTGTATCGATAAGGAAACGGCATATCCGTTTCTTGAGTCGGCTCTGTATCTGTATGAGCTGACAAATGAGAAAATTTGGCTTATGCGCGCCGAAAAAGCTGCGTACTATTTCTTCAGCTGGATGATGTTTTGTGACTGTATCTATGACGATCAATCCGATTTTTCAAAGTTTGGTTACCATACAACAGGAGGAACGCTTATCAGCGCGGAACACAGCGCGCTTGACGCATGGGGAGCTTTGCTTGTGGACGCGATGTTCAGGCTGTGGCATATAACGGAAAACGAGAATTTTAAAATTTGGGCAAAGATGACATGGTGGAACTCATTGCTGTGTATTGCCACCGAGGACACCCCTGAGATTCACGGAAACAAGCGGCCGGTCGGCAGTCAGAACGAAGGTTTTTTCCATTGCAGATGGACGAAGTACCGTCCAACCTGTGAGGAACGCGGACATTTTAACGATAACTTATACGCATGGATGGGCGCATGGAGGCTGTATACATTGTCAACCATGAAACAGGAAGATGTTGCGATGCTTTGGGAAGGATAGTAGATTAAGCTGTATTGCAAGATAAAAAATAAGGAGTGAGAGAAGATGCGAAAAAGCGTTTTGGAAGGAATAGAAAAAGAGAAAATTATCGTGATTGTGCGAGGAATAGAAAGAAAAAATCTGCTGCCGCTGGCAGAGGCGATGTATGACGGAGGGATACGTTTTCTGGAAGTAACCTTCAGTGCGGACGGATCTGTATCCGATGAAGAAACAGCCGGAAATATTGAGATGCTCGCAAAGAGTTTTGACGGAAGAATGTACATAGGAGCGGGTACTGTGCTGAGAGTGAATCAGGTTGAACTCGCTTATTCTGCCGGAAGCAAATTTATCATATCGCCCGATACCTACCCGGAAGTCATTCAAAAAACGAGGGAATTGAACATGGTATCTATGCCGGGAGCAATCACTCCCGGCGAAATACAGACGGCTTGCCGTGCGGGCGCGGATTTTGTGAAGCTGTTTCCGATTGCCAATATGGGGATAGAATATTTTAAGGCGCTGAGAGCGCCGCTGTCTCATGTTAAGTTCATAGCTGTCGGAGGAATCAATGAAAAGAATATGCCGGATTATCTGGCGGCGGGAGCTGTGGGTTTCGGTATAGGCTCAAACATTGTGGACAAAAAATCGATTAATGCGGGAGATTTTGGCGCTATTCGAAATTTGGCAAAAAGGTATACGGCGGCGCTGAAATAACAGCAAGTCAAAAGCTCCGCGGTAATCAATGTAATATCAATATTAAGGAAATAAGATTATGAGCGAAGGCAGGGGAACAAGTATGATAAGGTTTGAAAAAATATGTGATGAAATTTTTCTGCTAAAAGTTCCGTTTTCTACAGTTTGGACCGGTGTGGTTTTGATAACGGACGACTCCGGCGGAAAGAGCTATCTGATAGACAGCGGCAGCGGAACGCCGGAAGAATATATCATTCCCGCACTGAGTCAAATTGGGATCCGTCCCGAAGAGATCGATTATCTTTTAAACACCCACTGTCACGGAGATCACATAGGCGGACACAGTCGGCTCGCGAAAGAATACGGTATAAAGATCGCAACATATGAAGGCGGCGCAAAGCGGCTTGAAAACCCGGCGGAGAACGCTGTCAGGATACGAAGCAGATTTCCCGAATTCAGCCCAAAACCCCAGACATGGCTGGAGGGCGTGCATGCGGATATGGTATTAAAGGATGGCGAAGTGCTGGGGAATAGGCTCAAACTCATTCATACGCCCGGTCATGACGATGACTGCGTATGCTGGTACGACCTGCCCACAAAAACAATCATCAGCGGGGATTCTGTTCAGGCGAACGGAACACCGACCCAAGGGATCGGATTTTACCAAAACCTTGACAAATATACCCGAAGCCTTGACATACTTTCCGAAATCGATGTTAAGACCATGATCGCGGGGCACGAATACGACGGAATAGGCGGGGTGATCCGAGGCGGGAAAAACGTAAAGCGGGCGCTTCGCTTGTGCGGAGAGTACGTTGCGGAATATGATGATTTCATAAGGAAAAAGCTTGACGCGGGAGAAAGGTCCCCGGCGCAAATCGCCGTGGAACTCATTGAAAACATGGGCTGCGGCATGCCGGAGCATCTGTTTCTGGCAATGTATACGGTAAACGAACATATGGAACGATGGTTCAAAGAACAAGCATGAAAGAGAGGTTAAATTTATGAATAAAAGCGTATTGATTACAGGCTCGTCTCACGGAATCGGAGCCGCGGCGGCAATCGCGTTTGCAAAAAACGGATATGACGTGGGAGTAAACGGAAACAAAAATCCGGCATTGGCGGAAGAGGTTGCCGAGCAATGCCGCGGGTATGGCGTAAAGGCAAAGACGTTCATAGGTGATGTAAGCCGCCACGACTGCTGCAAGAAAATAATCGAGGATTTTATCGATTACTTCGGAAAGATTGATGTTCTGGTCAACAACGCGGGCGGCGCGCTTAAGATTCCCGGAGGCTCCGACGGGGAATTTAAGGATATGCCGATGGAGTATTGGGATTCACAGATAGCGCTCAACCTTAATTCCGCGGCATATTTGTCGCGGTATGCCGCCGAGGACATGATCAACAAGGGAGTCAAGGGAAGCATAATCAATATTTCATCTATCCATTCTCGGGTCACGTGGGTGCACAGGAGAATGCTTCCCTACTCCGCCGGCAAAGGCGGTCTGAATATGTTTACGAAAGCGCTGGGAGTGGAACTGATCAAATATGGAATTAATGTAAACGGAATTGCGCCCGGACTTATCTTCACAAAGATCACAGATCGTTACAGCGAGAAGGAGCTTGCGTCCTATTCCAGAAAAATTCCTTACGGAACGGGCGGAACAGTCGAGGATATAGTTCCGATGATATTGTTTCTTGCCGACAAAGAGAAATCAAAGTTCATTGTGGGGCAAACTATATTCATTGACGGAGGGCAGTCGATAGACGGTTCTATTGAAAGTATGAATTTTGATTTTTAGATTTAAGAAGGAGGGCTTATGATGAATAAGGTAACATTAAGAAGCAAATGGGAATTTGGAGAAGCCTCGGAATGCCGCAGAGGTCTTATGTGCGGCATGGGGTATTCTCTTGAAGAACAGGATAGGCCGCTGATCGGAGTGGTAAACTCATGGAACGAATATAATCCCGGGCATATACACCTGAAAAATTTAGCCGAGAGAGTCAAGCAGGGCATACGCGAGGCGGGCGGTCTGCCCGTAGAGGTCATGACCACGGGAATTTGTGACGGAATGGTTTTGAAAGACCCGAAATATGTGGAGATACCCAGCCGCAATTCCATAGCGGATCAGGTAGAGATCACGGCGGAAGGAAATTTCTTTGACGGAATGGTGATGCTGTCCACTTGCGACTCTATTGTTCCCGCGTATCTTATGGCGGCGGCGCGGCTTGACATTCCGACAATTATGGTAACGGGCGGCTATATGCCGCTTGGCGGTTTTCGCGGAAAAGAGGTTCTGCACATCCATGCGCAGGACAAGGTAGGGGCGGCCTCAAGCGGCAAAATAGATATGGAAGAATATAACGGACTGATCGAAAATTCATGGGGAATATGCGGCGGCTGCACGTCTATGACAACTGCGAACAGCATGTGCATGGTTTCCGAGGCTCTTGGCATGTCGCTGCCGGGAAACTCGACGGTATCGGCGGTAAGCCCAAAGCTTTACCTTATGGCATACCGGGCGGGAAAGCAGATCATGAACCTTGTAAAAAACAATATCACCGCGCGTAAGATTATCACGGTTGAATCAATAAAAAACGCGATAAAGCTTGATATGGCTGTCGCGGCGTCATCCAATTTGATCCTGCATATCCCGGCGATCGCGCAGGAGGCGGGTTACGATCTGCCATGGTGGAAATATTTTGACGAGGCTTCCAACGAAATTCCGCTGTTATCGCATTTGGCGCCCAGCGGCAAATACAGCTTAAAGGATTTGGACCTGGCGGGCGGTCTGTGCGCGCTTTTGAAAAATCTGATGCCGATGCTGAACGGTGATTGTCTTACCGTTACGGGAAATACCATCCGCGAGAATGTTAAGGACGCGGTCGTGTATGACGATGATGTTATACGCACGCTTGACAAGCCTGTTTCAAAGGAACCCGGAATAGGGGTTTTATACGGGAATTTGGCGCCGGAGGGCGCGATTGTCAAGATCGCGGCGGTTCCCGAAAATTTGATGTGCTTTACGGGAAAGGCAAAAGTGTTTGATTCGCTGGCGGACGGGCTTGCCTCTTTGCGCCGAGGCGAAATCAAACCCGGCGACGCGGTTGTGCTTCGGTTTATGGGGCTTAAAGGACGTTTTGGAACAACAGCGTTTACCTTTCAGGAGGAACTCAAGGGACGGACCGAGCTGTATGAGAGCTGCGCAGTCATCACCGACGGACGTTTTTCGGGAGGCACATCGGGTTTGAGTATAGGCTATGTATCGCCCGAGGCGGCGCTGGCAAGTCCGTTGAGCGCGGTAAAAGACGGGGATACTGTTGAGATCGATATAAAAAACCGAAGGATCAATATGCTTGTGGACGACGAGGAGATCAAGCGGAGGATCGCCGCGTTCAACTGGGAGTTTGACGGCGGAGAATATCATAAGTACTTAAATCTGTTCGTGAAGAATGTGAGCTCTATGGCCAAGGGCGGAATTTGGGAGTGAATATGAGATGAAAACCGACATTTTGGTGATTGGCGGCGGTCTTGCCGCGCGGCGCTGCGCACACGAGGCGGCGAAAGGGGCAAAGACCCTTCTGATCAGTGACGGAGCGGGCGCGTCGCCCTATATCCATGCCTTGAATGTGCCGCTCCTTGCCGAGGACAGTGTGGAGTGTCTGATGGAGGATACCCTTCGTGCGGGCGCTTATCAGAACGATCAAGAGCTTGTTAAGGTACTCTGCCGTAAAAGCCTGAGCCTTATCGACGAGTTTTCGTTTGACAAGAAAAACGGAGAATATGACCTTTTAAAACCGCTCGGCTCATCCTGCCCGAGAGCCGCCGCCATTAACGGCTTTGCGGGGCCGAGCGTGCTTCGTGAAATCGAGCGGGAGAAAAAATTTGATGAGCTGCGCGGCGTGCGCGCGTTAAAGCTGAAGGTGAAAAACGGCAGAGTAGGCGGGGCGTACTGCTTTGACCGCGCCAAGAAGAAGTGGTTTTTTATCAATGCCAAGACGGTGGTGGTCGCCGCGGGCGGTTTTTCGGGAATATATCCGTTTTCAACCAACAGCCGCGACATCGGCGGCGACGGAGCGGCTCTCTGCCTTGAGGCGGGCGCCCGTCTTTGCGACATGGAATTTATTCAGTTTGAGCCGTCCTGCGCGGTGTATCCGCCAAAGCTCATAGGCAAGAGCGTATCCACCGCCATGTTGACCGAGGGCGCGGTGATACGAAACGGCGAAGGGAAACGCTTGACAAAGAGGGACGGATGCGTGCAAAAGGACGCGTTATCCCGCTGCATATATAACGAGATCGCAAACGGCAAGTCGTCGCCGCACATGGGTGTGTATTTTGACGCGACCGGGGTAAACCCGGAGGAACTGCTTCACGGAAGATATTCGGCCTACTTTAGGCGGTATGCCGATGCGGGAATAGACATTTCAAAGGAATATATGGAAATTGCTCCCGCGCCGCATACCTCTATGGGCGGCGTGCGGATCAATCCGCATTGCGAGACTGATATAGAAGGTCTGTATGCCTGCGGCGAAGTGTGCGGCGGTATTCACGGCGCGAACAGACTTGGCGGTAACGCCGGGCTTGAGGTGCTGGTGTTTGGAAGGATTGCGGGTGAAAGCTGCTTGCAATACGCGCTTTCGCATGATTATGCCTCGGATATTGATTTTGAAGAGGCGGACAGGGAATTCGGTTTTGCTCACAGGCGTACGGAGCTTGAAAATATATTAAAGAACTGCTTGAATGTGGTGCGAAACGGCGCTGATTTAATGAGAGGAGCGCGGAGGCTGGAGGAGCTTATTCGCGAGACTCCGTTCGATTTCAGCTTTGAGCAGGCTCGTCTGCATAACGATCTTATGTGTGCATACGCCGCCGTTATGAGCGCGTATGAGCGAAAAGGGAGCGTCGGCTCCCATGAACGCATAGACAGCATCGAGGAGAATGAAAAATATACCGTTGAGTTCATGCTTAAAAACGGTATACCAAAGATTAACAGGAGGCCTATATAAATGAAAAGAATTGAGGACGCCAATCAACGGGCGGTTAAATATATTACGGACAGCGATCCCTATTGGATCGACGTGTGCAGCGCGAAGGACTGCGTAGAGGGTCTTGACGATTACACGGTGCTCCATTCCGGCCCTCCGATCGAGTATGAGAGGATGTGTTCTCTGCATAAACGGGGCATGGTCAACGCGGCGCTTTTTGAGGGCTGGGCGAACACTCCCCAAGACGCGGAGCGGCTGATACGCGAAGGCTGCATCAAGCTTGACAGCGCCATGAACTACAATACTAACGGTTCGGGCACGGGAATTATTACCAAGTCGGTTCCGATGCTTGTCGTTGAGGACAGAAACAGCGGCAAAAGAGCGGCGCTGTTTCCGGCGGAAGGGCGTTTCGGCGGCGGATTTTGCGGCTGGGGCGTATATTCGGAGGAAATAGCCGAAAATCTGATTTATATGCGCGACAGGCTCTTTCGTTCCCTGCGCGGGGTTTTACGAAGAAAAGGCGGAATGAGCCTGAAAGGCATCATCAACGAAGCGGTGCGGATGGGAGACGAGCTTCATTCCCGTCAGACAGCCGCGGACGCTCTGTTTATCAAAGAGGTAATCCCGTATGCGCTGGAAGCCGAAAATACAGACGAGCTTTTGCGGTATTTTATCAGTACGCCGAGATTTTTTCATAATTTCGGTCAAGCCTGCGCTAAAAGCGCCATGCTCGCGGCGGCGGAGGTTAAAGACAGTACGATCGTTACGGCCGCCGGGGGAAACGGAGTAGAGTTCGGCATCAAGGTGGCGTGTCATGGCGACAGATGGTTTTGCGCGCCGTCACCTATGATTGAGGGACGGTATATGACAGAGGGCGCAAAGCGCGAAAATCAGCTCCCGTGGATCGGCGACAGCAGTATCGTGGAATGTGCGGGTTTGGGCGGCATTATTTCCGCCGCCGGCATAGAGGTTTGTTCTTGGCGCGGAGAGACAGCCGCGGACGCTGTGGCCGTTACGCGAAGAATGGAAAAAATCTGCGTCGGAAAAAATGAAAATCGAGCCATACCGTCTCTTGATTTTGACGCGCCTCCGGTTGGTATAGATGTGTTAAAGGCGGCTCGGACGGAAATCGAGCCTGTAATAAACGGAGGAATGATAAACAGGGACGGAGGCTGGATGGGCGCGGGCCGCGCCAAGATCCCGCTTGCTTGTTTCAAGCAAGCCGCGGCGCTTATTGATCAGTGTATAATTGTCAATGATGGGTGACACTTTTAATTAAAATAAAAAGTTGTTCT
>CANQQJ010000043.1 GCA_947625905.1 uncultured Clostridia bacterium
CGCCGAGGTCGTCGTCCCCTACGGCCGCGGAGATATAGAAATGATTTTTGCCGAATCATCTCCGCGTAATCACTATTTGCTAATTACTAATCACTACGTTCGTAGGGGCGGACGACCTCGGCCGCCCGCCCCTCGGATTTAATTGGGAATTATTTAATTTTTTACAAACTCATTTCTGCGGTTTCGGCCAGCGGCTTAACGCTGTCCGTACCGCTCCAGAGCATGACTTTTATGTTTGTGTTATTTAAATTTCCGCTGAGAAAATACACTTCGTCAAAAATGTCTGTTTCCTGCATCTCGATCAATGCTCCCGATTTGCTGTACACAGCTAATATAACCTTGGCGTCTTTGCTTTTGCAATTGCCGATTTTAGCGCTTACGCGATTACTCGAAACCCCGGTGATCTCAATCGACGGCGCATTCGGCTCTGCTGTCGGCGCGGGATCAACACCCATAAAATGAATATTTGCATTGTTTAACGCATCGTTATCGTTTTCTATTACAATTTGCTCCCATTCTGTTTTACTTCCGGCATAATACACGTCGGTTATGCTAGAACAGGAATAATTAAAATTGCTTTCTCCGATATTCTTAATACTTCTTGGTATATACAATTGTGTAATCTCACTCTTAAAATATGCCCCTCCGGCAAAAGCTCCTCCGGCAATTGCAATGGTTCCTTCTTTAACTGTAAAGGTTGATATATCACCTTTTACATCAATTAGGTAATTATCAATGTAATAAGCATCACCGTCATACAATCCTTTGCCGGTATACATTTGCGTTTCGTATAGACCCGTATTATAAAATACATCGATTCCAATGCTTATTACACTGTCGGGAATGGTAATTTTAGTTAAATTTTCGCAATAGGCGAAAGCCCCAATGGCAATTTTTTCCACGCCATACGGTATATCATAGACAGGTTGTATCTTATCTTTTGCATATGAAATCAATTCTGTTTTCTCTTTATTGAACAGCACACCGTTTTGAGATGAAAAGCAGACATTTTGAGGAGATACGTCATAATTAACAGAGCCGCAGTTCTCGCAGATATTTTTTCCTATACTCGTTGTGTTTTTGGGAATGGTAAGGCTTGTAAGCTGCGGACATTCACTAAATGCCCCGTCCTCAATGCTTTTTACATTATTTCCCATATTGACGCTTCTGAGCTTTGTGCAGCCGGAAAATGCAAAACCACCAACGTTTATCACGCTGTCGGGAATATTTATGGTTACAAGATTTGAGCAATCGTTAAAAGATGATTGACCAATCGATATTAAAGTATTAGGGAAATCGACTTTTTTTAAATTTATGCAGCCTCGAAAAGCAGAATCACATATTTCGGTTACACCATTCGGAATGGTTATCTCCAAAAGACCGATACAATTTTCAAAAGCTTGTCTACTTATACGGATTACACTGTTCGGAATATTTACGTCGGTTACTTTTTCGCACAAACTAAAAGTACCGGATCCGATCGATGTTATTCCGGTATCTATAATTACTTTATTAATTATATTCTTATATTTATAATACCAAGGCGCCGGGTTAATTAAAGCTTCATAATCCTCCATTTCTCCCGTGCCGCTTATGGTCAGGGTGCCTTCGCTGTCGAGCGTCCATTTTACGTTGTCGCCCTGCGCGCCGCAGGTGCCGCTGTCTATTATTGTCGCGGCGGACACCGGGGTGAATGTTAGCATTGTGCAAAGCACTGTTAAAATCAGCCCCAAACATAAAATCCTTTTCATAAAAATGTACCTCCTTGAAAAATAAAAAGTGTTTAGCCTCAATCGAAGCTAAACACGAAAAACACATAGCCCCGATTGCTGCCACGCAAGTTTCGGATATACATCAGATATGCGAAAATAGAGCCTGTATTTTTGCCTAAGGCATAAAAATACATACCCGATGTATAATCCATTATTTACTTACGTGGCAGATTTATTCTATCACAATATCTCAAAAAGGTCAATAAGAATTTTACAAATATAAAAGCAGGGGCACAGCCGAAGCTGTGCCCTCTGCTATATCAGCAAAGATTATTTCTTCTTTGACTTGCTCTTTCCGCTGCCCGCAGCGGCTCTCTTGGCGTTGACCGCCGAGTCTCTCCAGGTTGCCCACAGAGGACCTGTGATGAATACCGAAGAGAAGAAACCGATAACGATACCGATGATGATCGGCAGGGCGAACGCCTTGATCGAGGCGACACCGATGATGAATACCATGCCGATGGTGAGCAGCGTGGTAATCGTGGTGTTGATCGAGCGCGTCATGGTCTGCCAAATACTGTTGTTGGCGATCTCGCCGTACGTTTCTTTTCTGGAGTTGCGCGTGTTCTCGCGAATTCTGTCCATAATAACGATCGTGTTGTTGATCGAGTAACCCAGAACCGTGAGCACGGCAGCTATGAAGTTGATGTTGACCGAGATCTGCAGTATCGAGTAGATACCGAGCAGTATCAGAACGTCGTGCGCCAGAGCCAGTACCGCGACGCAGCCCGATGTGAACTCAAATCTGAACGTTACATAGAGCAGGATAGCGGCGCATGCCAGCAGCGACATCCACAGAGCGCTTCTTGCCAGCTCGCGTCCCGATGAGGGCGAGATGTCGTCCATGCTCGAAAGACGAACGCCGCTGACTAAGTTTCCGCCGGTTGTCGGAGCCTCTGTAGCCACGGCCGCGGCTGCTGCCGCGGGCTCGGCCGACGCGTCGGGTTCCGCGGACGCAGCGGCCGCTTCTTCCTCGGGCGCTGCCGACGCAGCGGCGGCTGCCACATCTTCCTCGGGTTCCTCGGCGGGCGCGCCGTCATACACGGCCTTGCCGAATTTTTCCTCAAGAGCGGTTGTGATGCTGTCTCTTACCGTGTTTGAGAACTCTGTTCTTTCCTCGTCGCTGATGTCCTTGTCATATCCGACCTTGATTATAACGTCCTCGCCGGACTTCTGAACGGACGACGCCGCTTTTCCCGCGCCGAGCGCCTCGCTCACGAGGGCGCTCATGTCCTCGGTGGAGAAGTCCTCGCCCTTGACCTCATAGGTAAGAGCAATACCGCCCGAAAAGTCGGTGTCGAGGTTAAAGCCTCTGAATATCAGCGAAACGATACTGATTAAGCATAAAACGATGGAGATTCCGAAAAATACCCATTTTTTCTGAACTATATCAAACATTACGCCTTACCTCCTTTCACGCTTTCAGAGCTTGAATCTGATTTGTTGAGGCCGTAAAGCCATATGTTCTTGACATTCATGCCGATCATCTGCTTGAGCAGGAACCTGGTCACGAATATCGCCGAGATCATTGATACAACGATACCCATGAGCAGCGTGATGCCGAAGCCCTTGATCGTGCCTGTGCCCAGCCACCACAGGATGATGGCCGAGATAATTGTCGTAACGTTAGAGTCGATAACCGCGGAAAGGGCTCTGTTGAAGCCCGCGTCAACGGCGCTTCTGACCGTCTTGCCCAGCTTGAGCTCTTCCTTGACGCGCTCGAATATAACAACGTTCGCGTCGACCGCCATACCTATCGCCAGTATGATACCCGCGATACCGGGCAGCGTGATGTTGATGTGGAAGTTAGCCAAAAGGATCAGAACTACCGCAATATAGAACATGAGAGCGAAGTCCGCCATGAGACCCTGCAGGCGATAGATAAGCAGCATGAACAGCAGTACCAGGATAAGACCGATGATACCCGCCGTGATGGCCTTCGACAGGGCTTCCTCGCCCAGCGTGGCGCTTACTACCTTAACCTCGTCTACCGCCAGCGAGAAGGGCAGCTGGCCCGACTTGATGTTGGCGGCCAGAGCGCTTGCCTCGTCAGCCGTGAACTCGCCGGTGATGATGCAGGAGTCGCTGTCTATCTGCTCATGAACTCTCGGAGCTGTCAGAACGTTGCCGTCCATCTCGATCGTGATGTAGTTCATGTTGCTTGAGGCAGCCGCCGCGGCGGTCTTTGTGGCCTCCGAGAACTTCTGCTGTCCCTCGGGAGTGAACTCCATGCTGATGTAGTACGAGCTTCTGGAGATACCCTGCTCTGTCTGACCGTATTCGGACGACGCGTTGGTAACCTCGCTTCCCGTCATGATCGTGTTTCCGTTAGCGTCCTTGAACTCAAGCTGCGCCGTGGCGCCGAGAGTCTCGACCGCTGTGTCGGAATCCTGAACGTCGGGGATCTCAACTCTTACTTTGTTGGAACCCTGCATTGTGACGCTTGCCTCGGTGTAGCCCTGGAAGTCAAGACGTCTGCGCAGAAGGTTCACAACGTTATCCATATCCTCTTCGGACGGGTCTGTTGTCGCCGCCCGGAATACAATAACGGTACCGCCCTTTAAGTCAAGGCCCTGGGTGATGCCGTCGCTGTCCGTGATGCCGGGGATCCTGTACTTGTCTGTGAAATCCAGACCGTACACGCCGACATATAAAAGCGCCGCGATAACCAGAATTATAGCGGCAAATTTTACCAAACTTCTGGACAAATCTGTTTCCTCCTTTAAATTTTATATGTTTGTATTTGGTTAATTATTTTTTCGTGATCAACGCGGGACGCCTAACACAGCATGACCTCTCGGCCGTCCGCCCGCGCTCCGCCGCGCGCTTTGACCGCGCCGCATACGGAACCGGGCCGAAGCGTTATGATGTTATTGATCATGCCGCTCGCCGCGGCGCAGCCGTCGGTTTTAAGCTCGCCCGCGGGAGCTGTCTCAATCGGCGAAAACGCTGTTTTCCCGCCGCTGTTTTCCATATTGGGCGGCGTTGCGGGGACAAGGCCTGTCCCGCTGTACGGAGCCGCGGCGTTATCGTGCGCGAACACCCCAAGAGCCGCCTTTGACACAGGAGAGAGCCAGCCCGAAACGAGCATAAGACACGATATTAACATCGCCGTATATTTAAGCCGCTTCACAGCCGTCCGCCTCCTTTTGATCATAACTGTCTCAGCATACCAAATTATTATAGTCCAACAGATATTTAAAGTCAAGAAAAAATTTCAAAATGTTATCAAAAAGTAAAAATAGGGATTAGCGAACATAGTGATTAGTGATTAGTGATTAGCGATTAGAACGGGCGGCCGAGGTCGTCCGCCCCTACGGCATTTTACATACCAAATTCGTAGGGAACGGCGCCCTCGCCGTCCCGACTCGCCCCTTCCACCGCTGACGCGGTCCCCCTCCCCCACTGTCGCAGGGGAGGCTAAGTTAGGCTCCCCTTCCTTTAGGAGGGGGAGCTGTCGCCGAAGGCGACTGAGGGGGTAGCCTATTCACTATTCACTATTCGCTAATCTCTAATCCCTACGTTGACTGAGGGGGCCTATTCTCTATTTTCTAATCACTAATTAGGGCTCCCGAAAACGCTTGCGTTTTTGTGACGCCTTGGCACTCTTTGGCACTTTTTATGTTTTACAATAAAATCACAGGGTAAATATTGCACCGATAATTTAAATCAAACATCAGGAAGGAGAATTTTTATGCCGAATTTAACAACGCCGATACCGTCAAAGCTCACGGGAGACACGGCCCGCGACCTGAGCTCGATCAAAAAATGGGGCACAGCGCTGATAGACGAGCTGACCTATATTTTTGACAATCTGGACGCAGGCAATGTGCTGGAGGCAGCCAGCGTCAAGGCGGAGAACATCGACACCTCAAACGCAAAGATCAATAGCGCCCAGATAGGGAACATCACCGCCGACAAGCTCCGCGCCGGGACTATCGACACCGACCTCGTTGTGGTAAAAAGCGGGGACGGGAACATGACCATCAGCGGCAACTCGATAAAGATCGACGACGGGACATTCAACAGATTCATCGCCGAGTACGACAGCGCGCTCGACATATTCCGCTTCGAGCTGTGCAACGCGCAGGGCGAGCCGACCGTAAGCATAAACAGCAGCGGCAACGCCGTGTTCCGCGGAAAGATCGACAGCTCGGAGATCTACTCGTCCACAATCGTGGGGACCGACAGTTATTCCTACGAGACGGTGGACGGCGGAGTGTTCGCGATTATGGACCCTCAGGGCGTGAAGATAATGCAGGACAACGAGGAAGGGCGCCACCAGAGGCTGGGCCTTTCGGTCGGGAACGACGGCACTGCTTACATGGTCATGGGCGCGGGCAACGGCAGCGAGGAGACCGTCATAAACGGGGTAAGATACTCAAACGGATGCTTTTTGATAAAGCGCGAGGAAGGCTCCGCCGCGCTGAACATGGTCGGAAGCAAAGCGATAGCCGCGTTTATGGACAACGGCGAGCTGTGGCTAAACGGCGAAAAGGTCCTTATAAACGGCCGCGACGTTCTGGCCGAGCTTGACGCGCTGAAATAAACTACGAGTAAAACAATAACCGCTATTTATATTTTAAGGAGGAAAAACATGAAAATTGACAATTATTTCGGAAAAATAACGCTCGAGTTTTTCGGGAAGGTTCAGGAGAGCTTCAAGCTGTACAAGGAGCACAAACAGCTTTTTGACAGGAGGATAATCGACAACAACAAATGGTACAAAAGCCGCTACGCGAGCGACCCCGACGCGCCGATACCCGAGCCGACGACGCCATATCTGTTCAACGCGATAGCCAACAAGCACGCAGACGCGATGGACAACTACCCGGAACCAAACATACTCGAGCGCGACGAGCGCGACAGCGGCATCGCAGAGAAGCTCACCAAGATACTGCCCATGCAGCTTGAACTGTGCGACTTTAAGCGCACCTACAGCCGCGCGTGGTGGTACAAGCTGAAAAACGGCGCCGCGTGCTACGGCGTGTTTTACAACCCCGACCTGGGCAGGGGAAAGGGCGATATAGACATCAAGCGCATCGACCTTTTGAATCTGTTCTGGGAGCCCGGCATAATCGACATTCAGGACAGCCGCTTCCTGTTTTTGACAGCGCTGATCGACAACGAGGAGCTCAGCTTAAAATATCCGCACCTGGCGGACAGGTTCACGGGCAGCGGCTCAATGGACGTGCTGACCTATGACGATATGCAGAACACCGCCTCGCGCGACCTTCTGCGCGACAAGACATTGGTGGTCGACTGCTACTATAAGCGGCGCGTCGGGGACAGACAGACGGTCGAGCTGATCAAATTCACCGACGGAACGATACTTGAGGCGTCGGAGGACCTGGGCGACAGCGGTCTTTATGACCACGGCATGTATCCGTTTGTGCTGGACGTGCTCTATCCGGATGAGGACAGCCCGGTGGGATTCGGCCTTGTGGATATAGTCAAGAATCCGCAGCTCTACATAGACAAGCTGGACAGCCTGATATCCAAAAACGCGCTGATCTCGGGAAAGATACGATTCATGGTAAAGGACAACGGCGGACTCAACGAGTACGAGCTGTCAGACGTGAGCCGCGACATAATCCACGTAGCGGGCTCGGTCGGCGACGAGAACATAAGAGAGCTCCAGGCGAAACCGATGCCGTCGTTTATAATCCAGCACAGGCAGAACAAGATACAGGAGCTTAAAGAGATCTCGGGCAACCGTGATTTTCAGCAGGGCGGCACCTACGGCGGAGTAACGGCGTATTCGGCTATAGTTACTCTTCAGCAGGCCGGCGAAAAGCTCGCGCGCGATATGCTCTCAACGGGCTATGACGCGTTCCGCGACGTGGTATATCTCTGCATTGAGCTGATACGGCAGTTCTATAACGACCCGCGCTCGTACAGGATAACGGACGGCGACGGAAAAAGCGAGTATGTGAGCCTATCGGGTGGAGAGCTGGGAGGCGGCTACCACAGAGCCGAGTTCGACATCAGCGTAAGCGCTGAAAAAAACAACCCGTACAGCCGAATCGCACAGAACCAGACTTTGACCGAGCTGTGGCAGATGGGCGTTTTCGATCCGTCGCGGGCGGACGCGGCCGTGCTGATGCTCGAGGCGATGCATATAGACGGCAAGGAAAAGCTGATCGAGGGTATCAAAAACATGAAAACGGAGTTCGAGGCGTCGGGCGCGCCCGTTCAGCCAGTTGAAAAAGCCCCGGCGCAGCATAAAGCCGCCGGAGCCTTGGTTCAGAACAAAGAGCCCAAAAGCGCCACCGAGATAGCTTAGATAAGCACTTTTCCGACCGTTCTTATCTCCTCGTTTTTGTTGATCGGGATCGGCATATATTTCGGATTGATCGAAATGAGAAACGGCTTGCCGTTCATGTAGTCCAGCTTTTTGCAGTACGCCTCGCCCCGATACACAAATATTCCTATGTCGCCCGGCGCGATGTGCGGCATGTATTTTATAAACACTATCTCGCCGTCGCATATATCGGGTTCCATGCTGTCGCCGGAAATTCGTATTCCGGCGTCGGTATCGGGCGGAGCGGGCAGCTTCATTATCTCGACGTTGTCGTCGGTCAGGTAGTTTCCGAGACCCGCGGCGGCGGGCTGGAGATAAACGGGCACGGCTATCGTGCCGAACTCGTAATTCTCGGATTTTTTGCCCAGATAGCTGTCATACTCGTAGTTGAGACAGTTAAGGACCCTTCGGAAATTTTCCTCATCGGAGTATAGTTCCCGAAGCTTGGTGACCGCCAGATTCAGCTCGGTGGAATACGCGTGCTTGTTGTACTGCGCGGCGGGCGCGCAGAAGTATTTGTATATATCTTCAATGCCGTAAATGCGGCACAGCTCAAGAAATGTGCGGATCTCGGGCTCCGACTTGCCGTTTTCCCAAGCGCTGAAACGCGACTGCTTAACGCCCAGCCGCGTGTAAACATCCTTTTGCGCGAGGCCCTTGTTTTCCCTCGCCAGTTTGAGCTTGCCGCTGATATCCTTATTTGCCATAAGGCAGCACCTCCCGAATCAATAATAACATAACCCGTCGACTAAATCAACCCCAAATTATCATAATTTTTGGTTTTTTGACAATTTTTTGAAAAACGCTCCCGCTTGTACAAAAAACCCGACAGGCGTTAGTTTTACCAAAAATATTAGTCTTTTTATTATTGACAAACAAAATATTTGATATATAATAAAACCACCGACTCCAAAAAAATAACAAATATTTTGTTAAATATGTCAAAGAATGGAAGTGAAGAAATGACTCATCCCGATATAAGATTCGCGGAACGGTACGGATATCCGCCGGAAAGTCTTCCGCGCACACGTCAGATAGGCGTGTGCCTCTACTGCGGCAGCGACATATACGGCGGCCCCGACGGCTATGTGAAGAGCTTTGACGGAATGTTCTGCGATATGGACTGCTGTCACAACTATTACGAGATCGACACCCGCGAATATTGAGCAAAAATCAAAATAACCCACATTGAAAGGAGAGATGCGAAATGAAATTTGAAAACGCGGCGCAGGTGAAGAAGTGGCTGAGGCTTCTGCCTGTGGCGAAAAAGGAGATGAAGGCGAAGATCGAGCTTTATAACGAGCTTATCACCGACTTTACAAGGTTTGACATATCGGACAGGGCAATAGAGGAAAGGCTCGGACATACATACAGCGAAAAGATCTCGGCGGTCGAGACCTACCGCCAAAAGATAAAAGAGGCTCGCGACAAGTTTGATAATCTGATGCGCGACTGGGAGCGTCTGTCTCAGCTGCTCGACAGCGAGGAACTGACGGTGGTGACCGAAAAATACCTGCGCGGCACCAGCTGGACCGCGATGGAATTCGTGGTGTTCTACAGCCGCCGCCAGTGCTTCAGGATCCTGGACCGCGCGGCCGAAAAGCTTGTGGGGCAGACCGTGAGCGGTGACGGCAATGTCTGACAGCGCCGCCGCGGACAAGCTCCGCGAGACCGTTGAGCCGCCTCAGTCCGAGAGCCGCGCCGGGGCCGCCCTTGACAAGCTGTGCCAGCTGGTGAACTGCGGCGACAAGCGTATCGAGCTTTCCTCGGCCAAGGAAGTGCTGAATCTTTTGGGACTGCCCGAAAACTTGGCTGACAAAAACGAGCCCGGAAAGCTTGAGGTCGAAATAAAAATCGTTTAATCTAAACCCGAAAAGAGGAAAGCCATGAACGCCAAACTTAAACTTGAGATAACAAAGACGCAGCTTGAGTTCATAACCGCCGACGCCGACGAGGTGCTGTTCGGCGGCGCGGCGGGCGGAGGCAAGTCGTACGGGCAGCTGGTAGACGCGCTGCTGTTCGCGCTTAAATATCCGCTCAGCCGCCAGCTGGTGCTGCGCCGCACGTTCCCGGAGCTTGAACATTCGCTCATTATGAACTCGCTGCTGATTTACCCTGCCGCGGCATGCCGCTACCGCAGCTCCGACCGCAAGTGGCTGTTCGGAAACGGCTCTATAATCGAGTTCGGCTTCTGCGCCGCCGAGACCGACGTGCTGCGCTACCAGGGCGCCGAGTACGATATTGTGAGGTTCGACGAGCTGACCCACTTCACCGAGAGCCAGTACACCTATCTGCTGTCCCGCGTGCGCGGCACTAACGGCTATCCCAAGCAGATAAAGTCCAGCACAAACCCCGGCGGCGTGGGCCACACCTGGGTCAAGGCGCGGTTCATTGACGGCGCCGAGCCGGGCAAGACACAAACCACCGAGTTCGGCACCAAAAGGCTGTTTATCCCGTCGTTTGTGCAGGATAACAAGTTCCTGATGCGCTCCGACGGCGAGTACATAAAAAGGCTCGAGCAGCTGCCCGAGAACGAGCGCCGCGCCCTGCTCTACGGCGAATGGGAGATATTCGACGGCCAGGTTTTCACCGAGTGGCGCAACGACCCCTCGGGATACGCCACGCGGAAATTCACTCATGTGATAAAGCCGTTTGATATCCCCAAGGAGTGGCGCAGGTTCCGCGCCTTTGACTTCGGCTACTCAAAGCCGTTCGCCGTCTCGTGGTACGCGGTGGACTATGACGGAAGGATATATAACTACCGCGAGCTTTACGGCTGCACGGGCAAGCCCGACACCGGCGTGCGCTGGACCGCCGAGAAGATCGCCGACAGGATACTCGAGCTGGAGCGCGGCGAGCGCGAGGCGGGGATAAAGATCACCGGCGTGGCCGATCCCGCCATATGGAACGCCACCGGAAGCTCCGAGGGCAGCATAGCCGACATGATGGAGCGCCGCGGCGTTTATTTCGAAAAGGGAAACAACAACCGCCTGGCCGGCAAGATGCAGGTGCACTACCGCCTGGCATTCGACGGCGAGGGGCTGCCGATGATATATTTTTTCGAGGGCAGGTGCCCCGGAATGATCAGAACGCTGCCGCAGCTCAAATATGATGAGACAAGCCCCGAGGATGTTGACACCAAACAGGAGGACCACCTCTACGACGAGCTGAAATATTTTCTGATGCTCTGTCCTATCCCGCCCCGCGAGCATAACGATAAGCCCCGCGAAAGCGAGTATTCGCCCCTTGATCTTATCCCCGAAAAGCGCTTTATTATGTGATTTTCAAAATTTCCCTTGTATTTTTTATCGCATAATGGTATTATATAGTGTAACGATATCGAATCGCATTATGCGACACTTCATCAGTCAGACTGCGTCTGACAGCTTCCCCTCAAGGGGAAGCCTCTCTTGCCTTCCCCTTGAGGGGAAGGTGGGTTTTTGCCCGAATGGGCAAAAAGTCGGATGAGGTGTTTATGCCTATCCAACCCATAACGAAAGGAAAAAATCATGAGATCACTGGGAATAGATTTCGGCGACAGCCGCACCGGCTTCGCCGTGTCCGACGAGCTGGGCTTCGGCGCGCGGACGCTTGACCATTTTAAATCGGGGAGCCTCGACAAGGTGGCGGCTCGCGCCGCGGAGCTGGCCAAAGAGCACGACGCGGGCGAGATTATTTTGGGCTATCCTAAAAATATGGACGGCACACCGGGCATACGCGCCGAGCGCACCGAGCGTTTAGCCGAAAAAATACGCGAATTGACAGACGTCCCGGTGATACTTTGGGACGAGAGACTCACGACCGTCTCGGCTCACCGCCTGATGAACGTCACCAACGTTCGGGGCAAAAAGCGCAAAAACGCAGTCGACAGCATATCCGCCGCCATAATCCTTGAGAGCTACCTCGACAGCAAATAACCGCCGCAAATAAGGCTCCCCTTCCTTTAGGAGGGGGAGCTGTCACCGAAGGTGACTGAGGGGGAGGCAAACTATCCGCATAATATACAATTTTATATAAAGGAGCAAAAAATTATGAGCGAAAACACAAATTATAATGAAGAAAACCCGTACGTTATCGACCTGATCGACGACGAGACCGGCGAGACGGTGCCCTTTGAGCATCTCGACACCGTGCGCGTGGGCGGCGACGATTACATCGTATGCATTCCCTATGACGACGACGAGACCGAGGTCACCGAGATCGCGCTGTTTAAGATCGACAAGGACGAAAACAGCGAGGACTGCCTGAGCCAGGTGACCGACGAAAAGCTCGCGGACAAGATATACGAGGAATTCAAAAAGCGCAACGCCGATAAGTTTGATTTTGAAAACTAACACCCCCGCGGGCGGATAATATCCGCCCCTACAGGTTTTGCGTACTATCGGCCTAATCGCTGATAACTAAACAGGACAGCCCGATCGGGGGCTGTCCTGTTTTTGTGACGAGCATAACGTAAGCCGAGTTCTGTATCAGATGATTATCTATCTTGGACGCGCGTCGCCGCGCGCCTCCAGCCACCAATCTCCGAAGTCGCCGGGCCGGCTTAGTCTTCGATTCAGGTGTTGCTCCGAGCGGGGTTTACATCAGCGGTAAGTCGCCAGACCGCCGGGTGAGCTCTTGCCTCGCCTTTCCACCCTTACAGCTATTAAAAATAACTGCGGTTTATTTCTGTTGCACTATCCTTGGAGTCGCCTCCACAAGCCGTTAGCTTGCGCTCTGCCCTATGGAGCTCGGACTTTCCTCACGCGTTACGCGCGCAATCATCAGTTATCCTCGTCGCAATGCGCTAATGTTTACAGTATCCTTACCTTGATAACGCCGTCGAGGCTTTCGATCTCTTTCTTTACCTTTGGGTCGATCCTTTCACTCACGTCATACATTGTGTAGGCGTAGTCGCCGCGGCTCTTGTTGAGCATATGGTCGATATTTATGCTGTCCTTGCCCGATATGATGACCGTGATCTTATGCAGTATATTGGGTATATTCTTATGCGCCACAGTTATGCGGTCGCCGGTCTTTTTGCCCATATCGCATGTCGGATAGTTCACGCTGTTGTTGATATTTCCGTTCTCCAGAAAATCCCTGATCTCTTTCGAGGCCATAACCGCGCAGTTTTCCTCGCTCTCGGGAGTGGAAGCGCCCAGGTGCGGCATGCAGATGACCTTGTCGTGGTTCAAAAGCTCAGCCGTGGCAAAGTCGGTGATATAGCACGAAACCGTGCCGTCATTGAGCGCGTCGATAACGTCGCTCGTGTCGACCAATGTGTCGCGCGAGAAATTGAGCAGTCTGGCGCCCTTCTTCATTTTGCTGAACGCCTCGGAATCGAACATTCCCTTTGTGGAGGGCGTCGCCGGAACATGGATGGTTATATAGTCGCACTTGGCGAGCAGATCGTCGAGACTTTCCGCCTTCTCGGCGAATCTTGTCAGGTTCCATGCCGAGTCCACCGAAAGATAGGGGTCGTAGCCGATAACGTCCATGCCCAGATGGTGGGCGGCGTTGGCCACCTGAACGCCGATGGCGCCCAGACCCACAACTCCGAGAGTTTTGCCCTCGATCTCGGGGCCCACAAAGTTAGACTTTCCCTTCTCTACCAGCGTTCCCGCCTGATCGCCCTCGTCCTTTAAGGTCTTTGCCCAGTTTATTCCCTGAACGACCTTGCGCGACGAGAGCAGCAGCGCGCAGATGACCAGCTCCTTAACGGCGTTCGCGTTGGCGCCTGGGGTGTTGAACACAACAATGCCCTTCTCGCTGCATTTGTCGATCGGGATATTGTTGACGCCCGCGCCGGCCCTGGCTACCGCCTTGAGGCTGTCGGGCAGCTCCATGTCGTGCATCTTAAAGCTTCTCAAAATGATTCCGTCGGGATTTTGGCACTCGTCCGATACCTCGTACTTGTCGCTTTTCAGCACGCCGAGTCCCTTTTTGGAAATCTTGTTAAGTGTTCTGATCTTATACATTATGAATTCTCCTTCTCAAACTTAGTCATAAAGTCAACCAGCGCCTTAACGCCCTCGACCGGCATCGCGTTGTAAATGCTGGCTCTCATTCCGCCGACCGTTCTGTGGCCCTTGAGGTTCACAAAGCCCTGCGCCTTGGACTCGGCCACAAACTTGGCGTTGAGCTCGTCGCTGTCGGTTACGAACGGAACGTTCATCAGCGAGCGGTCCTTGGGAACGACCGTGCCCCTAAACATCTTTGAGTTATCAAGGAAGTCATAGAGGATCTTCGCCTTCTCCACGTTGGTCTCGTGCATAACCTTTACGCCGCCCATGTTCTTGATCCAGTCGAACACGAGGCCGCAGATGTAAATGCCGTACGTCGGCGGCGTGTTAAACATCGAGCCGTTGTCGGCGTGTGTTTGGTAGTTCAGCATCGTGGGGGTTATGTCGAGCGCGCTGCCGATCAGATCGTCGCGCACGACAACGACCGTGACGCCCGCGGGGCCCATGTTCTTCTGGGCTCCGGCGTATACCAGACCGAACTTTGTGAAATCTACCTCTTCGGAGAGGATGCAGGACGACATATCGGTAACGACCGTTCTGTCGCCGAAATCGGGCATGGTGTTGTAGTGCGTACCGTAGATCGTGTTGTTATATGTGATATGAACGTAGTCGGCGCCGTCGGTGAGCATGCTCTTGTCGACATCGGGCAGATACGAGAACGTCTTGTCCGCGCTCGACGCGATCTCCTTGGCGTCGATGTAGCGCTTCGCCTCGGCGAGGGCCTTCTTGGCCCACTGGCCTGTTGTTACATAGTCGGCCTTCTTCGACTTTCCGCCCAGGTTCATGGGGACCATGGCGAACTGAGTCGAGGCTCCGCCCTGTAAAAACAATACCTTGTAGTTGTCGGGAACGTTCATGATCTCGCGGAATGTTGCCTCCGCCTTGTCGATGATCGCCTGATACTCGGGACTTCTGTGGCTCATCTCCATAACGGACTGGCCGCTGCCGCCCATGTCGAGCATCTCTTCCTGCGCCTTCTTGAGTACCTCAACGGGAAGCATTGACGGGCCCGCCGAGAAATTAAATACTCTGCTCATAAAATATCTCCTCCAATAGTGTAAAAATTAATGTGTTTCTTTAAAATACCAACTTACATATTATATATCTAAATGCAAAAATCGTCAACCCGAATTTGTAAAAAATTTAACAAATATACCCGCCCGAAACCCCCGCGGATTGGTGAAAGTTAAAGGCACAAAAATAACCCGTCGATATTTCGGCGGGTCATTCAGACGTTGAACCATTCGGAAATAACTTTTATAACTCCGTTTTCCTCGTTGGACGGAGCTATGTGCTTTGCCGCCATTTGCAGCTGCTCGTGGCCGTTCGCCATGGCGAAGCTCTCGCCGCACTCGTGGAGCATCTCAAGGTCGTTCAGATAGTCTCCGAAGCACATGCACTCGTCCTTCTCATATCCGCATATCTCTTGTATTTTTTTAACGGCCGAGCCCTTGGACACGCCCGTTTTCATCACGTCAACCCAGTTTTCACCCGAGACTATGACCTGCGCTCTCTCGTATTCGGGCAGCTTTTTGAAAATATCTTCAAACGCGTTTCCGTACGTAAAAATGGCTATCTTGAGTATGTTTTTCGTCTCGCAGTAGTCCAGCAGATCGTGCACGGTGTCGAGGCGTTTGTAATATTTTTTGACCTCGCCGATTCCCTGGCCGCTCCGTTCCACGTACGCGCTGTCCTCGCAGCAAAGCACGGGATAAACACCCCGCATGCGCCTGGCGCGCTTTATCACGTCCGCCGCGGTACCGGCGTCAAGACAGTCGCGCACGATTATCTTTTCGTCCATCACCACGTAGGCCCCGTTTTCCGCTATATACATAAAATTGCGACTCACCGGCTCCAGCTGGTCTTTAAGCTGATAATACTGTCTGCCGCTGGCGGGAGCGAACACAACTCCCTTCCGATTCAGTCTGTCAACTATCTCCTTCAGTCCGTTGGGCAGTTCCTTGCGGCAATTGAGCAGTGTGCCGTCCAAATCGCACGCAATAAACCTTATCACAATTAACCACTCCAGATTTCAATATAGTTTTTATATCAGTCTAATATATATCATATAATACATACTAAAGTCAAGTGAATAACTGCTCAAAAATATTGCGAAAATAACCGCGTTTTTAGTCTCTAATGCCATCACCCAATTTTGAAACCGCTTTTTTCTCAATTCTGGAGATATACGAGCGCGAAATTCCGAGCATAGCCGCGATCTCGCGCTGTGTTCTGCATTTGCCGTCGATCAGTCCGTAGCGCAGCACGATTATTTTTCTCTCGCGCGGGGTCAGCTTGTCGCTCAGATTTTTATACAGCTTTTTGACGCTGCTGCCCATGCATATCTTGTCAAACACGTCGCTGTCGTCGTTTTCCAAAACGTCCATCAGCATGATGGCGTTGCCCTCCTTATCGGTGCCTATCGCGTCGCTCAGCGACACGTCGTTTCGGCTTTTTTTGCGGCTCCTGAACATCATCAGTATCTCGTTTTCGACGCATCTGGCAGCATAGGTCGCAAGGCGCGTGCCTTTTGACGGATCGAAGCTCGATATGCCCTTGATAAGTCCGATCGTGCCTATCGACAGCAGGTCCTCGCCGTCGCTGCCGCAGTGGACGGCGCCTGAATATTTTTTTGCCACGTGCGCCACGAGGCGCAGATTATGCTCGATCAGCTTGTTTTTCGCATCCTCGTCGCCCTCGGCCATGCGGCGCAGATATTCTTCCTCCTCCGACTTTTTGAGAGGCTTCGGGAATGAGCTCTGCCCCGATATGTACGACACCAGAAGTATAAGCGAATGGATAAGCGAATTCAAAAAAACAAGCATTTTATCACCCCGATATATTTTTCACGCAGGCGCCGCCTTTCGGCGCTACAAAATTATGCAGATAAGTCCGCCGCTGCCCTCGTTGATTATGCGCTCAAGCGTCTCGCGAAGCTTGCGGCGGGCGTCGTCCGGCATTTTCGCCAATTTGTTGTGGAGGCCCTCGTTGACCAGCTCATGCAGAGACTTGCCGAATATATTTGATTCCCAGATCTTTTTCGGGTCGTCCTCAAAGCCGCGCATGAGATACTCGACCAGCTCCTCGGACTGGCGCTCGGTGCCCACAAGAGGACTAACTTCGGTTTTTATGTCCGCCTTTATCATGTGGATAGACGTGGCGCCCGCCTTGAGCCGAACGCCGAATCGGCTGCCCTGCTTGATTATCTCGGGCTCCTCGAGGGTCAGCTCGTCTATCGACGGGTACACTATGCCGTATCCGTCCCGCTCGACCTCGCCCAGCGCGAACGCGACCTTTTCGTATTTTTTGCGCATTTCCGCCAGTTCCTCGAGCTGCCCGAGCAGCGCCTGGCGGTCGTTTATATTGAGGCCCGTGCGCTCGTTCAGCGTCTTAAAGAAAAGATTTTCGGGCACGGTTATCTCGATCTTCGCCTCGCCGTAGCCCGGATTGATGTCGGTCACCTTGGCGCTTTCGATAAAGCCGCACTGCTCGGCCAGAAGCGCGGGCAGGCCCTCAACATCTGAGATCTTGTCGGCCTTTTCGATCACGTCGTAGATATCATCGGCGGCGACGCCGTCCTGCGCCGACGAAAGCCACGACGGCACCGAGACCCTGAGCTCCATAAGCGGAAACTCATAAAGTATTTTTTCCATGATATTATTGAGGTCGTTCTCGTCCATATCGGCGCAGCTTACCGGAATGACCGCGGCTCCGTATTTCGCGCCCATTTCCTCCGCCAGTTTTTCGGCCTCCGCGCCGCTCGGGTCCGCGGTGTTGAGCAGTATCACAAACGGCTTTTTGAGCGCCGACAGCTCGTTCACGACCCGCTCCTCCGCCTTCTCGTAATCCGAGCGCGGTATCTCGGTAATGCTGCCGTCAGTCGTGACCACAACGCCCACGGTGGAGTGCTCGGATATGACCTTGCGCGTTCCGATCTCCGCCGCCTGCTCAAATTCCATCGGCGTCTGCGACCAGGGCGTCATGACCATACGGGGCATCTCGTTTTCGATATGCCCGAGGGCGCTCGGCACTATGTAGCCCACGCAGTCGATCATGCGCACCTTTAAATTGGCATGATCGCCGACCGTTATCCGCGCCGCCTCGTTGGGTATGAATTTGGGTTCGGTCGTCATTATCATTTTGCCCGCGGCGGACTGGGGAAGTTCGTCCAATGCCCGCTCCCGCTTGTATTCGTCACCGATATTGGGCAGCACAAGCAGATCCATGAACCGCTTTATAAACGTTGACTTTCCGGTCCTCACAGGGCCCACCACGCCGATATATATATCCCCCTGAGTCCTGAGCGCGATGTCGCCGTATAAATTATCTCGCATTATGTTTCCTCCTTAATCTTTGTGCAGCGGTATACATCATTTGTTAGATGATATGCCGAAAACGTCTGAAATATGATTACCGATTTCGTAACAAAAACAGCGCCGCGGAATATATTATATTAAGCTTTAAAAAACGGCGGTGATAATGTTGCTAAGAAAAAAGCCGAAGCCCAAGTGCGAAAAAAAGAACTGCGTGAAGATTCTGGGGCCGGTGCTGGTGGCGCTCGGCGCCGGAGTGTTTCTGGCAAACATGATCCCGCCCTATATGCTTATCGTGATATTCGGGATAGCGCTGATCGCGGCGGGGATCTGGTTTATCATAAAATAATTTTAAAGGAGCTGGTACATATGCAAATAGTTGTCATTCGTCCCCCGAAAATTATCAGAGGGATATTAAAGCTGATGTTCGGAGTGAAAACAATAAAAGACGACGAGTAAAAAATCCGGAGCACATGCTCCGGATTTTTTACTGCTTAGACGGATCATTCGCCGTAAAGACCCGCGCGGTCGTTGACGGTGTACAGCCTGAGCTGATCCTCGGTGAGGTTCAGCCTGCCGTTCTCGTCGCCCATCAAGTAGCCCTTGGTCACCAGCTTGGTGATCGCGGGGACCGCCCACGCGGGCATGTTCTCGTCGACGTAATCGTATCTTTTGAGAGTGTTTTTAATACCGTCGATCTCGTTTTTATTGTTTTGAATATCAACGCCGATCTCGCCGATTATCTTGTCCTGGCTGTCGTTCTTGGCTTTAAGCTCGTCGAATTCTTTGCTCATAAGCTCATCCTCGCTTTCATTTTTATATTCTGTTCCGAAGTATTCGCAGATACCTTTGCATATCGCGGCGGCGCATTTTTCGCGGCCGCTCTCGGCGCCCAGAAACTTATTGTCGTCGTAGTTGTCTATAAACGCCGTTTCCACAAGTATCGCGGGCATTGAGGTGCGCGTAAGCACCGCGAAGTTGGCGGTCTTTACGCCTCTGTCGCGTCTGCCCGTCTCCTCTGGCATATATTTTTGGACCGCCTCGGCCAACTTGCCCGCCTTTCCCGAGCGGCTGACGCAGTAGGTCTCGCAGCCGTACGCCTTGGTGTTGGCCGCGTTGCAGTGGATGCTCGCGAATATATCGGCGCCCCAGTCGTTTGCCTCCTCCGCTCTTTTGGAAAGGCTCGCCGACAGACCGCTCGCCACATTGTCGTTGATATTTTCGCGGCTCATCTTTACCGAAAAGCCGTTTTTTTCAAGCATGGCTCTGAGCTTTTGGGCTATCAGCACCGATATATCCTGTTCCTTGAGCCCGAAGCCCGCGGCGCCCGTGTCGGCTCCGCTGTGGTTGTGCCCCGGGTCGATAAAAACCTTGTACATTTATTTCACCTCCGAATGGATCTCTCCCGATTTCAGTTGTTTTTTGTATTCGTCGGCCGCCTTTGCCGCGGCAGTGAAGCTGTTGTTCTTCCACCATGCCGCGATCGACGCTCCGATAGTGAATATCAGGCTGACTGCCTGATAGATATCGTCGTCGGCCACGTCTATTATCTTGTGTCCCGTCATCGTCATGGCTTGGTTGAAGAGCGCCAAAGCGAGCGCTATGGTCCTTGCCGCCGTTCCCGCGTCTATGCCTTTCATCTCTCTCACCTCCTTGATTTCATTTTATTTTATTTCGCGTGCCGCCGCGTGCCGCCTTGACAAACTCGGCATCGGGGAGTAAAATTAAAATGAACTTTTATTAAGGATGTGGTATTCAGTGGAAAAAACACCTTTGTCAATGCGCAAGCACATAGCCGTATTCGGCAGCACCAACGCCGGCAAATCCACACTTTTCAACAAACTGCTCGGTCAGGACGCCGCCATAGTTTCGGAGATCAGCGGCACCACCACCGACCCGGTCACAAAAGCCATGGAGCTTATACCCTACGGTCCGGTCGCGCTTATAGACACGGCGGGCCTCGGAGACACGACCGAGCTGGGCGGCCGCAGACACGCGAAAACCATGGAAATTTTAAAACGCGCTGACTTAATATTATATGTTCGGGACATCAATTGTGACAACGCTCCCGTCAGAAACGATTTTAAGCAGACGCCGGTGATCGACGTTTTCACAAAAACCGACCTGGCGGATAACGAGACAATAAAAAAAGCGCATCGGGAATATCCGAACGCGGTATTTATGGATGATTACAGCGAAAAGAGCCTCGACGCGCTGCGCGATAGAATAATGCGGGAGCTCAACAAGCAGGAACGCGACGACGAAACTCTGATAGGCGATCTGCTGCCCGAGGGAAGCAGCCTGATATTGGTGTGCCCGATAGACAGCGAGGCTCCGAAGGGACGGCTTATCCTGCCGCAGGTACAGCTTATACGCGACTGCCTCGACCACGGCATGAAGGCGTATGTCACCACGGAGCACACCCTGACCGACGCGCTCTCGGAGCTCAGCCGCGTCGATCTGGTCGTGACCGACTCGCAGGCGTTCAAGCTCGTGGACAGTCTGGTCCCCAAGGACATAAAGCTGACCTCGTTTTCTATGCTGCTGGCGCGGGGCAAGGGCAACTTCGCGCAGCTGTGCCGCGGCGCGGACGCTATAGACAAGCTCAATAAAAACTCAAAGGTGCTGATGCTCGAGGGCTGCACCCACAACACCTCCCATGAGGACATCGGACGGGTGAAGATCCCCAAGCTGATCGAAAAATACACGGGCGAAAAACCCGAGTTCGAGTATTTCACCGGCTACAACACGCCCGAAAGCTTTGAAGAATACGACCTTATCATACAGTGCGGAATGTGCATGATAAACAAGCGCGAAGTGCAGACGCGGCTTAAAACCGCGGAAGATCGGGGCGTCCCCATAACCAACTACGGCATAGCTCTCGCCAAGCTGAACGGAATACTAAACCGCGCCCGCGAAATATTGGTTTAGACCTTACAAAAACAAAACCATTAATCTTAAACCGTGTCGCCGAAATTCTCGTGAAGCCTCTTTAAAAACAGCTCCGCGGGTTTTGAAAAAGCCTGATATTTTTTCCACGCGATGTCGATATGCATTTTTATATCCGACGCAAGCGGACGGAAACATATCGTCTTTTTCTCATTGGTACGTATGATCTTGTCAAAGCACAAAACATAGCCCAACCCCTCGTCCGCCATCAGCGCGGCGTTGAACAAAAGGTTATAGGTCGCCGCGACGTTAAGCTGCTCAAAATCTTTTTTCAGCCATTTCATGACATCTCTGCTGTGCAGCATCTGACGCGAAACGATAAGCGGCAGATGATGCAAGTCCTCGGGTCTGATAACATCGCGCGCGGCCAGCGGACAGTCGCTGCGCATTAAGACTCCCAGCGTGTCGAACGCCGGAAGGCGCAGATATTCGTATTTTGTTATATCTGCGGGCTCCATGAATATGCCGAAATCGAGCAGGCCCTTGTTCAGCTTATCGGCTATATCGTCGCTGTCGTTGCTGAAAATATGAAAGTGAACATTGGGATATTCCTCCCGCATCTCAGCGGCAATGCGCGCGATCAGGCGCATAGCGTCCGATTCACCGCCGCCTATGTAAATATCGCCGTTTATCATTTCGTTTCCGGATGTAAATTCGGATATTGTTTTATCCGCGAGACTTACTATATCCTCGGCGCGTCTTTTAAGAAGCATGCCGTCGCCGGTCAGCGAAAGCTTTTTGCTGCTCCGCACAACAAGTTTCGTGCCGAGCTCTTCCTCAAGATCCATAAGCTGACGCGACAGTGTGGGCTGAGTGATATGCAAAGCCTCGGCGGCTTTTGAAATGTTCAATTCTCTCGCGATCGCGAGAAAGTATTTTAAAACTCGTATTTCCATTGTATAATTTCTCCTTTTGTTATGTATTTACTATAACATAAGACGATATGCTCGTCAAGCATATTATTATATGTAATATAAGTATTTGACAAGGGCGGCTTTTCGGCATATGATTAAGGTACAAAAATTTTTTCAAATGACGGGTCTCCGCTCCACTATTGAAAATTTAATTATTATGAAAGGACGGTAAATCAAAAATGACAGAGACAATAAAGCTTACAACCGAATGGGACAAAACTTTTGCGAAAAGTGATAAGGTGAACCACAAAAAGGTGACGTTCCGCAACCGCTACGGAATTACATTGGCTGCGGATATGTATACTCCGAAGAACGCGGACGGAAAGCTTGCGGCAATCGCGGTGTGCGGGCCGTTTGGGGCCGTTAAGGAGCAGGCTTCGGGCTTATACGCCCAAGCAATGGCGGAGCGCGGATACCTTACGATTGCCTTTGACCCGTCGTTTACGGGCGAGAGCGGCGGCGAACCGCGGTATATGGCGTCGCCCGATATTAACACCGAAGATTTTCAGGCGGCAGTGGATTTTTTGTCTGTACAGGACAATGTTGATCCGGAAAGGATCGGCATAATCGGTATCTGCGGCTGGGGCGGCATGGCTCTTAACGCCGCCGCGCTCGACACGCGTATCAAAGCGGCTGTCGCTTCGACCATGTACGACAT
>CANQQJ010000044.1 GCA_947625905.1 uncultured Clostridia bacterium
TATTTAAGTGCTACCGCATGGCGCTTTTCGTCATAGCTGTCAACTACGACTTATGCGCAACGTTTCGCACAATTTTTGTAAAAATGCGCCTCGTCCACAAACAGCTTGTCTATGCCTAATTCTTCAAAGGTTACAACATCGTCTTTCTTGCTTTGGTCATTTAAGCTTTTGAGCTTTGTTTCAACGCTGCGTCTTGTTTTTTCAAGCTGCTTTATTGTAAATCTCTCGGCGCGGCTCTCTTTTGCCTCGGCAATTCCCGCAATTATTTCTTCAAGCTGACGGCTCAGCAGCATACGCTGTCTTTCTATTGACACGGGTATTTTCTCGAACTGGCTGTGTCCGATTATCACTGCGTCATAATCGCCTGTGGCGATCCTGCCGCAAAATTTCTTTCGATTTTTTGTTTCAAAATCCTTTTTTGAGGCTACCAGAATATTTGCTCCGGGATAAAGCTGTAAAAATTCGCTTGCCCACTGCTCGGTCAGATGGTTCGGAACAACAAAAAGGGACTTATTGCAAAGTCCCAATCTCTTGCTTTCCATAGCCGCGGCAGCCATAGTCCAAGTCTTGCCCGCGCCCACAACATGGCCGAGGAGTGTGTTGCCTCCGTACAATATGCGGGCGACAGCGTTTTTCTGATGCTTGCGCAGTTTTATTTCGGGATTCATCTCGGGCAGCCTTATATGACTTCCGTCGTACTCTCTCGGGCGTATGGAATTAAATTTTTCGTTATACATTTTCGTAAGTCTTTCCCGCCTTTGCGGTTCTTTCCATATCCATTCCTGAAACGCGTCTTTGATTGCCTGCTGTTTCTGTTGAGCGATTGTTGTCTCCTTGGAATTTAAAACAGCTTTTCTGTTTCCGTTTTCATCTTCCACATAGTCAAATACGCGGACATCTTTAAGGTTAAGGGTTTCCTCTATTATTTCATAGGCGTTTTTTCGGTCTGTGCCGTATGTGTTATACACTTTCACATTGCCACAATCATAGCTTTTTCTTGATATATTCCATACTCCCGTGTACGGTGTATAGCCGAGCTTTATATTCTCCCTTGCCCAGAAAGACGGCGTAAGCAGCTCGTGTATAAAGTCGCGGTAATCCGATTCGGGTATCCAAGTTGTGCCGAGCCGAACCGATATTTCAGCGGCAGTCAGGTCTTTGGGCTGCACTTTTTCGAGAGCCTCGACATTTATCGCATATCTGTCGTCGGATTCGGCTTTAGCCTTCGCTGTCCTCAGCTTTTCCCGGACATTTCCGGACAGATAATCATCGGCTGTTAAGTATTTTTTCTCGGAGCCGCTTATCCCGTAGAGAGGATTTAAGAAAATCACCCCTTGCAAGTCATTAAATATATCATCTTCCGACTTTCCGGTAAGCCCGAACATATATTCCATATCAACCTCGGCTTTCTCGCCGATTGACACCGCCAGCGCCTCGCTTGCTGTGTCAACATGGGATATTTCCTGTTTTGCTCCAATGGTGCGTTTTGTGAACATATCCGCCTTGCGCTCAAGTTCACCGTTATCATTAAGGATCTCAAGAGAACACAGCAGAAAATATCCGCTGTCCGCGGAAAACGCCATATTGTTGCCGCGTGAATTTATCAGTCCGTATTTTTTGGTGTACTTGTCATACAAAGTATTGAGCTTTAATTGCTGATTTTTAATTTCCGCGTTAGAATAACCTTCGGTCTGATATTCTATCAGCGTTCTGACGCAGTCGCGGATCTCAATCATTCCCTTAATACGGTTCTCGGCTGTTTTGGAAACATTGACTTTGTTCATCACGCTGTTTTCGCGGTAATATATATCGCCGTCCACAACCGTGTATGAATAATTCCTAACATTAGGATCGGCGGATATGTACTCTATATCCGTAGTTTCGGGATCATCAAATTCATATTTTGTGATATGTCCGTCCAAATTTTGTATAGCGGCGCTCAAAAGCTCGTTAAGATTTGCGCCGTCACGGGCTTTGCAATTAAGCTGCATACCAAACGGGCCGCTTTCTTCAACCATTTCACCGAGGATCATGTTCGGATTATCGACAAAATATTGATTTATGGCAAACCCGTTTTCATCTATTCCGAGATGCACCCATTCGGGTTCAATATCAATTAAACGGTCGCGCTTTTGAAGAAAGATTATATCCGATGTCACCTCTGTGCCTGCGTTTGCCTTAAACGTGTTGTTCGGCAGACGCACAGCGCCGATCAGCTCCGCTCTCTGCGCGATATATTTGCGCACACTTGAGTTTTTCTTATCCATAGTTCCGCTTGACGTGACAAAAGCTATCACGCCGCCCGGACGGACTTTATCAAGTGTTTTGGCGAAAAAATAGTCGTGTATCAAAAAGTTATGCCTGTCATATTTCCTGTCAGCGACTTTAAACTGACCGAACGGCACATTGCCTATCGCTGCATCGAAAAAGCTGTCCGGAAGGTCCGTATCCTCGAAGCCTTTTATCGCAATGGTGTTTTTCTGATAAAGCTGACGCGCTATCCTACCGGAAATACTGTCGATCTCCACGCCACATACATTGCAGTTCCTTAAGCTCTCGGGCAGCATACCCTCAAAATTGCCTATGCCCATAGCCGGGTCTAAAATATTCCCCTGCCTTAGCCCCATGTTTTCAAGCGCGGTATATATGGCTCGGATCACCGCGGGCGGTGTATAGAACGCTGTCAGCGTGCTTTCTCTTGCCGACTTATATTCATCATCCGTAAGCAGGTCTTTAAGCTGTAAATACTCATTGCTCCAATTATGCTTGGTTTCGTCAAACGTCTCCTGCAAACCTCCCCAGCCCACATATCTTGAAAGGATTTCCTGCTCCTCCGGCGTGGCAAGCCGATTTTCGCTCTCGCATTTTTTGAGCGTCATTATAGCGTTTATATTATTATTAAACTTCTCTTTAGCCCCGCCAACACCGAGATCATCGTCTGTGATACGGAAATTAACGCGCTCCGACATAGGAATTTCGGGGTATATTATATCCCCCGCAATTGTTACAGGTGTTTGTATATTATTATCCGGAACAAGGGGCTCTTTCTGCTCGTTAAGAATACGCCGAACCGTACCTATTTTTTCAACTCTGCTTATGGGAAATCCGACATTGTTCTCAAATGATATATCTCGCATAGTGACATCGCTGCCGGTCTCCGATATGCTTTCGATCACAAATTTTCGATCATCTATTTCAAGCTCCCGACCGATGAGATCATCACGGTTTATGTTTGTATCGTCGGTTTCAGAAATATCCGCAGCAACATGTTCATCCGTTTCGGGCAGAACGGCGGCAACGTCGGAAACTATATTTAGAGCAATGCCGTTTTTATTCAGTTCTTCTTCGTAAAAGTCAATATTAAATGCGGGAAAACCCGTCATAACAATATCTTCGCCGTCGATATGCTTGGTCGTTGTGGTAAATCCGAGTATTTCGGACGCTTTTTCCGCGTCATTGCCGTAAACTTCATAGAAGTCTCCGACTCTGCGTATGTTGATGACCTGAAATTCCTTTAACTCCTCGGCTATATTATATGCATTGCTCCGAACGTACACATCGGGAGTACGCCCTTTAATCGTTTCTAAGCAATCAATAATTTCAGCGCGTCTATCCGAATCTTTGATCATATCGGCAAGCCGAAACTTATCTGCTCCTATCAAATCAGACAGTCCCGCGCTTTCAATGTGGCTTCGGTCCGACAAGTCTATCGTGTTTATGTAATACTCAAGCCTTGTCGTAAGTGTTGCAAAGCGTTCCTGCGGTGACATTTCGCTTGCGCTTTGAACAAAGCGTATCTGTTCGCCGCGTATGCGCTCCCGTTCCCGCCTCTCGTTATATCTCGGAATATCTTCGGCGATCTGTTTTTCCGTAAGATATCGCCCGGACTTTATCAGTCTGTCAATGCGTGAGGCTACTTTGTTCCACGAAATATCGACTTTCGCATTAGGCGAAAATATATCGCCGCGGCTGAATGTTATGCCTTTTGCTCCGTGCCGTTCCGAGAATATTCCCGAACCGTAACCGCCTATGCCGTACTCGGTTTTTAAAAAATTTATTCGTTCTTTGGTATCGGTATTCTCTGTGAAAAATTGATAAATACGAATTTTGCTCTCGCTAAAGCCGCTTCCGCGAAGAAAAAGGCTGTCAAGCTCATCTTCGGTGATAAATCTTCCGGTTTCCGTGCGGTTGTGATTGTCCGCGGTAAAATGCACCCGTTCAAGCCGTAAATCTTCCAGCCTGCCGAGAACTTTATCGGGAGTATACAAATTCCATCGCATTACGCTATTGTCGTGTTTGTAGCTGTCAAACAAAACCTCCGTGTCGGAAATGAGTCGGTTTAATCCGTCCGGGTCTTTTAACATTTCCGCTATTTTCGCGGTGCTTGCCGGAAAGCCTCCGTCAAACAATCCTTCGGGGAAAGAGTTTTTAAGCTCCGGAAAATCATCGGAGTTTATATCCTGATGCATATACCAAAACGCGTGTGACGCTTCTCGGTATTCATACTCATCCATTCGGTCAAGCGTCTCCTGCGGCGCGTATCTGCCGAGATCAAGAAGCTCTCTTATACGGCTGTCTGCCTGTTCCCAGCCGATCGTTTCGCTTCTCGGATTTAACATCGCGTTATCACCGTAGGCTATTTTTATTCCGTCCTCGTTCCACCATACGGCTGTTTTAGCGCCATCAAAGATAAAGCCCTTGCCGCCGGTTCCGTATTCGGATTTAAGAAAATTGATATTTTCAGCCGGGGTTTTATCCTTGCTGTACTCTATGCAAATTCTCAGAACACTGTCGCTCTTATTTGATCCGCTTGCAAGAACCTCGTCTGTTATCTGCTGCGGTAGCACCGGCACAGAAAAGGCGGAGCCGTTTTGCTCCGCCTGTCTTACGATATTCTGTTGTTCCTGTATTGAGGGGAACAGATCGTCAAGGCTCAGCTGTAAATCAACTCGCTCAGTATCTGCTGTTCGGCCGAGCTGCGAAAGCTGTTCATCATTCCCGTCCAGCCGAGCGGGTCTTTCGCTTTCATCTGTTCGTTCACGTTCTCCCTGTCCGCCATTTTCGCTACTGCCGCCTCTATCTGCTCCAACGCTGTCCTGTCGATCTCCTCCAAGTGCCTGAGGAGCGTTCCGGTCATCAGCATCTCGTTGTATTTGCTCCTGCGGTGTTTCAGCAGAAATGTCCTCCGCATCATTCCGTATTTCCCTATTTGATAAGTCTCCATCGGCACTTCCAGATTCGGGATCAGATACTCTCCGCTCTGTCTGTATGTCATTTCCATGTTCAGCGCTCCTTTCATTTATCTTGGTTTCATTATATACCGCCCTTTGGGATTTGGCAATTTCCTGCTGTTTTGAAGCAGCTTCGCGGATCTCGCTTAAAATATCTTTGGATACCGCGCTGACCGCGGTTCCGAGAACCGATATGGTTTCAGGAGTGTTAAAGTCGCGGATATATTGAAAATTTTCCGGATTGAGAATTTCATCCGCGTTATATCCGAGCCTCTGCAAAACCACATACGCAGCTGACATCTCGGCTGTCAATCTGTATCTTTCGTCAATATTGTCCTGATCCAATTCTTCAAGAAGGCTGTCATAACGCTCTGCAAACAGCCTGTCAAGGTATTCACTGTTTGACAGCACGGCATTATGCGCGGAATGTATAACCGCATCGGCAAGATTATCTTTTCCGGTTAAATCGCCGAATGTCTTTTCAAGTGATTCGATCACAGCGCCGTCATACTGATTATCATACCGCCATAGACTGAGCTCGTTCCCGTAAAAGCTGTTTGTGTCGGATATGTCAAAAACATAGTGAAGATAATATCTTCCGCCGTTTTCTCGAAGCAGCGCGATACCTTTTGCGCCGCGATTCACCCATCGACGTATGTCGGTGTTCCATACTTCCATAGGCGCGCAGGCTGTGGCATCGGGTCTTTGGGCATAGATACTCACTTGATCCGAAAATGAATATTTATACTGCCACGCCGCCGAGCGCAAAAAAGCCGTCCAGTTTTCATATTCGGACAGCTCTCTTAAATTATTTTGGTAAAGCTCAAATATTCGTTCTGCCTTACTCGCCATGTATTATCTCTCCGTTTCCTGTATTTTAGGCTGCATAATATGTTCTCCGGCAGCCATTTTCTTTAACTGCCGCATAGAATTTAAAGTTGTGCCCTCCGTATCGGATTTGCTTTCCATAAAGTCACGTACCGCGGCTCGAAACTCGGGCGTACCCGCGTCGATCAAATATCCTTTGCCCATACTCTCGATGTATGAGAAAAACTCGGTCGGTGTCTTGTATTTTTCTCCCGCCTCTTTAACGGTATCATTATCAACCTCAATATATACCAACTGACCGCCAACATCCGCATCGGGATTGTAGTATATCTCGGTAAATCCGGCATCGGTTTTAAAGAATTTGTCTTTGTTTATTTCACCGTAAATCTCACGAACATACTTAATGTCTCTTTCGGCTGTGACCGGCTCGTATGTATCATTATTTCGTTCCCGGATTTCCGCAAACTGACATATATGAAAAACGTTGTTGTATTTGCCCATTGAAAAATGGTAATCGTCAATATATCTGCATTTATAGCAGTTTTCTTCGCCGTCATAACCGTTCGTAATCCTTACATATCCGCCGTCGGGTATTCTGAACAGCTCATTATATTTGCTGTCGATAAATCGGATTTCATTATTTTCATTATCCAAAATCTACACATCCTTTGACTTTATTCTTTCGGCATAATCGACCATAGGATATTTGATCCTGTCAAGCCTGTCCTGTTCCTTTGTTTTGAAAAAAGTACAGCTGCTTCTGCGGCAGACTGTCTCTTTGAGTATTCGGCAGCCGCGTTCGGACATTGCGAAACAATCGCTGTATTTTTCATCGTATAATTCTAACTTTCTTAAACGTTTCATCTCTCAATTTCCTCTCTGTGCTTACGCTCATTCATAAAAATCTCGCGTATTTTGATTTTTTCAAACGCGCGATTGCAAAAGTCCTTTTGGGCGGCTGTCAGATCGGAAAAATAGTGTCCCCAATAGTAATCATTGCCGCCTCTGCATTCCCATGTCACATATTGCGGGAGAACTCCATCGCGCGCTCCCAACACTATTTCCACATTCCCGATCTCCATACTGCTGATAATTTTAAAACCTATATTTTCTCTGTTTTCCATGACCTATCTCTCAGGCTCCTTTCTGTTTCTTGCCCACTTTGACAGCAGATTTTCTATGACGTCCTGCATTTGCTTTGGGGTAAAATTCTTCGGGAAGTATTTCTGCAGTCTGTCCTCTTTAAGCACGATCTTTATTTTCTCCGGGCTCTGCTCAAGCATAATTGAATCGATAACATCATAGCTGAGCCGATCCTCCTGCGCAAACTTACGCATTTTGGCTGCCTGCGCTATTGACGGCACAGCCTCATGCCGCTCTATCATGCCCACAACATCGGATTGAGCCTTTGTTCCGAGATACGACAGCTCAACGGCGGCATTCAGCGGCAGTTTCTTTTCATCAACCAAATTAAGCAATGGGTCAATTAATTCGGTTAGGCGGATATATCTTTGGATTTGATTGCGGCTCTCTCCGGATTGTTTTGCTATTATTTCATCAGTCCTTAACTTCGTCCCAAATTGGGACGAAGTTAAATCCGTGCGCTTTCCTTGATTTTTCATTGCCTCAAGTTTTAACCGATACGCATAAGCTTTTTCGCTGGGAAGTATATACTCACGCTGCAAATTGCTGTCAACAAGAAGTATTGCCGCTGCGTCATCATCAAGATTTTTTACTATGACCGGAATATCTTTGATCCCCGCTATTTCACAGGCTTTGGCTCTGCGGTGTCCGGACAGTATTTCATATCCGCCGTCTTTATCGGGTCTTGCTATTATGGGCGAAAGCACACCGCTTTCTTTGATACTCTCCACAAGCTCGTCCATGCTCTCATCAAGCCGAACTTTAAAAGGCTGCTCCTCAAAAGGTCTGAGATCGCTCAGCGAAATTAATTTTATCTCCTCTGTGTCACTCAACTTTTCCACCTCCGTACAAATCGTTATTAACTGTATTCTGAAGCTGCGCCGACGCAGTTGACGCGGCGTTAAATACAGTGGTTATCAAGTATGCCTTGATGTTATGTATTTTCCCCGAAAATTTGTTAAGCTGCATTAATAGAATTTCCATCATGCTGTGATTAACTTCTCTAAATCGCTTTTGAATTATGGCTGTCGGATATACACAACCCTCGATCGTGTAGCTTTTCTTGTCAACTGTCAGAACCTCCGCCATTATATTTACAATATCGTCAATTATTTCGCGTTCATAGCTGCGGCACAGACTCTCATAATCAATATTTGACTTAACAATTTCCGCATTTTCGTTATATCTTTCTATCCAATCCGTTTCGGAAAGCTCGGCTTCGCTATTGATTGATGGATTATTTGTTATATTAGTTTTTAATTCTTTAGTATTTAATATATTAGTATTTAATTGCGTTGGATTTTCCAACGTAGGCTTTTCCAATATTGGATTTTCCAACGTAGGCTTTTCCAATATTGGATTATCCAACATTGGATTTTCCAATGTTGGGTTTTCCAACATAGGTTTTTCCAACGTAGATTTTTCAGATGTAGGCTCCGACTTAACAGGCGCCTCATGTATAACATACTCGATTTCGGTCAGCTGTCCTTTCATGTTTCTCAGCCTATGCCGCTCTATGTAACCTTCGGCTTCAAGCTCTTTGATTGCTGCGCGTATGGCGTCAACGCCTTCTCTGCATATATGGGCCAAACCTTTTAAAGTATAATCCCAATCTTCCGGTAAACTGAGAATAAGTGAAAGCAATCCCTTAGACTTCAGTGTAAGATTATTATTTTTAAGATGATGATTTGACATAACCGTAAAATCTCTCGTTTTTTCAACTCTGAATATCGCCATAATATTTCCTCCAAAATTTTGCTGATAAAAAAAGACACAAAATTTATTTCTAAACTTTGCGTCTTAAAAAATCAATCCATGGTTAAAATGACTTTGCATATTTTAATAACTAAAATGTTTGAAATTTACCTTTTAGGGTTTACAGTCATTTGCCGGCATACGTATATGTAAACCCAACATAATACTTAAAACAGTAAAAGAAAAAAGCCTTGAATTATCGAAAATTCAAGACTTTTTTGGCTCCTCCAGTTGGACTCGAACCAACGACCCTGCGGTTAACAGCCGCATGCTCTACCAACTGAGCTATAGAGGATCATATTAAGATTTTTCTCATAACTCAGTCTTCGGATGCCACAAAACTTTAGGGTTGTTTTGTGTACGTATGCCCTACCAACTGAGCTATAGAGGAATATATTTATTTGATTATTATTTAAAATATTCAAATGCTTTATCAACTGAGCTACAAAAATTATTATACCGCTTTATTTTGGATTTGTCAATACATATCTGTGAAAAATTTAATAAAAGCTAAAAATGCAGCCGATAAACAACGCTTTTAGATATAATTCTTGTAAAGTAAATTTATTTTACATGTATAAAGAAATATAGTAAATATTTATGTTTCTTCCGGGTATTGGTGTAAAATAAGATGCTTGCGTACAAATACTCATGTAAAGCTAATTGCTTTTAGGCAATGGGATGCGTAAAGAAAATAACTTTACATATTATTATTTTAAAATTATGTGACAAGTATTGACTTAATTATTAAAATAGTATAAAATATACCCATAATTATTTTTTTGAGGTTAGGCTTATGAAGAGAAAAATAACAGAGGTTTCGGTTTTTGAATTCTTCCTCTGTATGTTCGTTATCTTAATACACCTGCTTTCGGAGGGGGTCAATGTTTTTCCTAAGTGGAGCGTGCAGTCGATCGTTTTTTTCACGGTCACGCGCCTCACAACGTTTGCCGTACCCGCTTTTATTTTTACCAGCGCTCTCAAGTTGTTTTATAAGTTCAGCGAGCGTAAATTTTCATATATTCCGTTTTTGCTTGACCGTATAAGAAAAATTTATCTGCCGTATATAATTATGGTCATAATTTATTATGTTGTTTTTATATACGCGTTTCACATATACGAGTTTAATCCGGTGTCGCTCATTAAATATATATTAAACGGCGATCTGTCGGCGCAATTCTATTTTATAGTGCTTATCATGCAGTTCTATCTGCTGATGCCGGTTTGGATACTTCTGAGCAAGCAGAAAAATAAGCTGTTTAATTTTATCATAATAATTTTGTCTGTTATCTTCTCTGTTGCCGCGCGTATGATATGGGCGGGTGAAGATTATACCCATAAGATTTTTCCGTCATATTTGGTCTTCTGGGTTCTTGGAATGTACGCCGGAATGTATTACAATGAGTTTATAAGATTTTTAAGCCGCTCAAGATTGATGGTGTACGCCGGATGGCTGGTTTTTGCCATACTTCACAGCGTTACGTCATATATGGAATACGGCGGCGTTATAAACAATTCGCTCTCGGCAGTGTTTGTTGTGTTTTTCTGCCTGTTTTCGACGTTCGGTTTTTATCAGTACGCCTATGGTCTCACCGAGTCTCTTGAGAGCCGCGGAAAGGGGTTTTTTATCAGCATATCCGGCGCCTCGTATTATATTTATCTGCTGCACTGCCTGATCATTACTTCCGCTCAGGAGATCCTGAACTATGTCGGTCTTCAGGAGGCTATGATAAGATTTATCATAACAGCTGTTGTGACATACGCATTATCGATCGTTTCGTGTGTACTGTGGGCGACCGCTCACAACAACATAAAACAAAGCTTTGCCCGCTCGTCAGCAAGACGATCCCGCAAGAAAGCCGCTCGAAAACGCTATTTGTAAGTTGAATCCGCCGGTATAGGCGTCAACATCTATAACTTCTCCCGCGAAGCTCAGTCCGTCGACCAGCTTTGAACGCATGGTGGACGGGTCTATTTCTTTGACCGAAACTCCGCCCGAGGTTATTATTGCTTGCTCGATCGGGCAGAAGTTTGTCACGTGAAACATTATATGTTTCAGAGAGTCCGAAAGCCGCGCCCTTTCTTGTTTTGTTATCGAGTTTACTTTTTTCATAGGATCAATTTCCGATAGAGCAACAATAACGTCGATCAAGCGCTTCGGCAGCAGTTTTGAGAGGCTGTTGCGAAAATCCTTGTTTAAGTTTTCATTGAAATCCCGCAGTATTCTTTTGTCAAGTTCTGCATCGGAAAGCGCGGGCTTTAGATCGAGTTCGATCGTATATTTTTCTTTTTTTATATTCCGCATATGTGCGCTGGCACTTAGAATTATCGGACCGGTCAGGCCGAAGTGAGCGAACATCATTTCTCCGAAATCTTCATATACCGGCTTTTTGCCCGAACCTTTAACGGTTATTTTTACGTTTTTCAGCGTGAGCCCAACAAGCTCCGTGATCCATTTTTCTTCAACTTTAAGCGGCACAAGCGACGGAATTATATCGGTTACGGTATGTCCCAGTTCCTCGGCAAAATAATAGCCGTCTCCCGTTGAGCCTGTTTTTTGATACGACATGCCGCCGGTCGCGATTATTACGCGTTCCGCATATATTTTCCCCCTGTCTTTGCATCTCACTCCGATAACTTTCGGCTTTTCACCGCTTTTGTCCGCGAGAACTTCGTCTACCCGGTCGAAAACTGTTTTTACGCCGCTATCCAAAACAAATTTTTTTATGGCGTTAACTATGTCAGCGCTTTTGTCGCTTTGAGGGAAAACCCGTCCTCCTCTTTCGACCTTTGTCGGAACGCCGAGGCGGTTAAAAAAATCAATAACGTCCGCGTTTGAAAAGCTGTAAAAAGCGCTGTACATAAATCTGGGATTCCGCGTCACGTTGCGAATAAGGTCCTCGACATCCTCGCAGACGTTTGTGAGGTTGCAGCGGCCTTTTCCGGTGATCATCAGCTTTTTGCCGAGCATATTATTCTGTTCGATCAAGACAACATCATGCCCGTTTTTCGCGGCGGTCCCCGCCGCCATCATTCCCGCGGGACCTCCGCCTATAACGATAACAGTCATATTACTACTCCTAATTAAGCGCGGCTTCTATAGCCGCAAGATTTTCATTCATAAGCGATATGTAATCGGCTCCGCCGTTAAACTCATCAACCGTAAGATTATGGCATGAATTAAGCTGTTTCGGCTCAGCGTTTGTCGACTCGCAAATTGTTAACGCGACCTTTTGGTTTGAAAGTTCGGGATAAAAAACAACAGGTATTTGCTCCGAATTTACTTTGTCAATAAGGAATGCCACAGTCTTTGCATCGGCTTCGGTTTCAGCCGAGCATCCCGGAAACGCGGCGTAATACTCGAGCCCGTATTCCTCGGCAAAATATCTGAACGGAAAGCGATCGCCGAAAACAACGGTTTTTCTTTTCGCGTTATTTGTTATTTCACGGAAGCTTTGGTCAAGATCCGACAGTTTTGCCAAATATTTCTCGGTGTTTTGCTTATATAATTCCGAATTTCTTCCGTTTTCCTCGGCTTTCTCAACAATGCATTCGCTTATTGCCTTTGTGATTTTTGAGGCGTTGACCGGGGATGTCCACACATGCTCGTCATACTGCGGTTCCTCGTCTTCTTCCTGATTCTGCATTCCTTCGACCGTTTCTTCTTCAACAGCTTCAACGCAGTCCATCATGGCGATGATCTTCATATCGTTTGAGTCGATTGACCCAAGGATATTTCGCACCCATTCGTCGGATTCACCGCCGGTGTATATGAAGATATCACAATTCTTTATGTCAATTATATCCCGCGGCGTCGGTTCGAACGAGTGGACTTCCGACCCGGGTTTAAGAAGCAGTTTTAAATCAAAATCATTACTGTCTCCGATAATTGAGCGCGCAAAATCATAAGCCGGAAATACAGTGCAGACAATTGATGTTTTGCCCTCAATTTTCGGTGTTTCTTCACCGCTGCAAGATGCGAGAAACAAAAGAGCGGCAATGAGAAAAATAACTGATAATTTTTTTGACATATATTACTCCTTTGCTTTTTTGCCAATACGGTGCTCAGTCAGCTTAAGTTGGGGGAAAGCTTTTTGGATACGCTTTGCGGTATTCGGCATACCTGTGTGCAGTTCGTCGTATTTTTTCTGAAGCTCCGAAATTCTTCCGCGTATTTCTTCAAGCTTTTTATCACGCCCGACTTTGGCGGACTCGTGTTTTTCCGCTATCTGCAGCGTTTTGCCGGATATCTCGGTTCCGATCGAGTCCGAAAGCTCGCGAAGCTCTTTAGCGGTCGCGCGCATAAGCTTCAAATGCTTGTTTGTCTTGCTGATTCCCAAAACGGTGACAGCCATATCGGAAATAATCGCAAAGGTAAATACAATTAATATAACTGCGCCGATTTTGTCCGGAAGCAGCTTGACAAACTCGTGCATCACCGGGTGAATGATATCAACAACGATAAGGCAGGCGAAGCCCCAAATAAGCGAAAATTTCAGGCATATGTATCCCTTTATGTTAAAATGCTCCTTTGAATAGTCCCACCAATGCTTGTGAAACAGCTTGTCCAGCACGAACCCGGTGATAAATTCCAAAGTCGTGGTGAGCACGACAGAACCGAGGTAAAGAAGCACAAAATTGTCGCGTATCGGCTCAAGGGCGCACAAAACTATTACAACTCCAAAGCCGTAAATCGGGCACACCGGGCCGTTTAAAAAGCCTCTGTTGACAAATTTGCCGTGAACCAGCGCGGCGTACACCACCTCGGTGCACCAGCCAAGAAAAGCATATATAAAGAAAAACCACGCCATTAGGTAAATATAATTTGTTTCCATGATTTTGCTCCTGTTTTTAATTAATATAAACCAGTATATCAGAATTTCAATAAAATGTAAATAGCAAATATATTTCAAAGTGGAGTCGTTGCACAAAAATAATATGTCGTCCCGCGATAATTTTATGCAATGAATTTTGGCTGAAATACTTGATATTTCTTCTAAATAATAGTATAATAATTCAGATTGAAAATAATTTTTGCAAGGATTTGATAATATGAATGAAAATATATACACGATGCCTTTGGTTCCGCTGCGCGGAATTATTGTCTTTCCGGAGATGATCCTGCATTTTGATGTGAGCAGACCGAAATCCATAGAGGCGGTCGAGAGCGCTCTTCGGCATAACAAACTTGTGTTTTTGTGCTATCAGAATGATTATCTGACGGAAAATCCCGATATAACCGATCTCGCGGAGGTTGGAACGATTTGCGAAGTTCGCCAGATCCTGCGTCTTCCTGACGGCGTTGTTCGGATCTTGGTCGAGGGCAAGCAAAGGGCGAAGCTGATGGCTCTCACCGATACGGGCGCTTACGTGCGCGCCGAGGTTCGCCGGCTTGATGATGAGATCGACGATGATGATACATACACTCAGCTTTTGATGCGCAAAATTCAGCATTTGATCGAGGAGTATCTTGATGTGTATGACCGCGTTTCTCCAGAAGCTATCACAGCTCTTATGTCGATCGAAGATCCGGGTGAGATGACGGATATCGTTATATCCAATCTTCCCGTTAAGCCCACACTTAAACAGTCGGTGCTGAACAGCAATAATGTTCATGACCGCATGGAAAAGCTTATAACGATACTCTCCGATGAGATAGATCTGCTCGACATAGAAAGAAATGTTATGGAGCAGGTGCAGCAGAATCTTGACGAGAACCAGAGGGATTACGTGCTTCGCGAAAAGCTGAAGGTTATCCGCGACGAGCTGGGTGAGGACGACGATCCGAGCGTTGACATTTCAAAATACAAAAAGCAAATGTCAAAAATGCGTCTTTCCGACGACGTTAGGGAAAAGCTTGACGACGAGCTGGATAAAATGTCAAAAATGGTGCCTCATTCTCAGGAATATGCGTTGATACAGACTTACGTCGAGACGGTTCTGGCTTTGCCCTGGGATAGATCAAGCGAGGAAAAACTTGATATTACCGCTGCAAAATCTCGTATGGAAAAAGACCACTACGGTCTTGACAAGGTAAAGGAAAGGATCCTTGAGTATATTGCGGTGAGAAAGCTTACCGGAAAAACCTCGGGAAATATTCTTTGTCTGGCGGGACCTCCGGGAACGGGTAAGACTTCAATTGTCAGCTCGATGGCAAAGGCCGTTGGCAGGAAGTATATTCGTTTAAGTTTGGGCGGTGTTCACAACGAAGCCGAGATACGCGGCCACCGAAAGACTTATATCGGCGCCATGCCGGGCAGAATAATTGACGCTCTGAAGCGTGCCGGAGTAAATAATCCGGTGATTCTGCTCGATGAGATAGATAAGATGACAACAGATGTCAGCGGCGACCCTTCCTCCGCTATGCTTGAGGTACTTGATCCCGAGCAGAATAAGGAGTTCAGGGACAATTATATAGAGCTGCCTTTTGATTTATCAAACGTCATGTTTATCGCTTCCGCTAACAATCTCGCAAATGTGCCCAAGCCGCTCCTTGATCGAATGGACGTCATAGAAGTTTCGGGCTATACCGAGAACGAAAAACTGATAATCGCCAAAAAATACCTTGTTTCAAAGCAGCGCAAGAAGAACGGCGTTACTGGCAAAAATCTGACGTTCTCCACAGCGGGTCTAAAGGAAATAATCGACGGCTACACAAGAGAGTCGGGCGTCAGGAACCTTGAGCGCGAGATTGCTAAAATATGCCGCAAGACCGCGGTCCATGTTGTTGAGAATGCGGAATACAAAGCCGTTATAAACAAGGGAAGTGTTTCCGAATTTCTCGGAAAGAGAAAGTTTAACGAGAGCGCTTCAGAGAAAATGGACAGCGTCGGCATTGCTATGGGTCTTGCGTGGACCGAGGTCGGAGGCGAAACGCTGCCGATCGAGGTCAATGTTATGGAGGGCAGCGGAAAGCTTGAGCTTACCGGAAATCTGGGCGATGTGATGAAGGAGTCGGCAAAGGCGGCTTACTCGTATATCCGCGCCAATACCTATAAATTCGGGATAAGTCCGGATTTTTACAAAACCAGCGACATACATATTCATATACCCGAGGGAGCGGTGCCCAAAGACGGTCCTTCGGCGGGAATTACAATGACAACCGCCATGGTTTCCGCTTTGAGTGATGTCCCTGTCAGACATGACGTGGCAATGACCGGAGAAGTGACGCTCCGCGGCAATGTGCTACCGATAGGCGGTTTAAAGGAAAAAACTCTTGCTGCTCTGAGAGTCGGCTCAAAAAGAGTTATAATACCGCTTGAAAACAAAGCGGACTATGAGGAGCTGCCCGACATTGTAAAAGATAATATGGAGTTTAAGTTCGCGAAAAACATGGACGAGGTTTTAAAGCTTGCTATGGCGAAACCGCTGCGTCCGATGCTCCCGATGAGCGCCAAGCTTGACAAGGGAATCGTGAATATCGACGGGGTCGGCGATTTGACCGCCCCAAGAGACATACCGAAGATTTAAGGAGCTGCTTATGGATTTTATAGAAGCCGAGCTTTTAAAAACAGCTGTTAAACCCGAGCAGTACCCGGACACGCTTGTGCCGGAGATTGCCTTTGTCGGCAGATCAAACGTGGGCAAATCCTCACTTATCAACTGTTTGACAAATAGAGCCAAGCTGGCGCGCACCAGCAGTACGCCGGGAAAAACAGCGACTATCAATTTTTATTCGATAGACAATGACAGGTACCGACTTGTGGACCTGCCGGGCTACGGCTATGCGAAAGTATCTAAGGCCGAGCAGGAAAAGTGGGCGAACATGATCAACGGCTATCTGTCGGACAGATATAATCTGATACAGGTCATTCAACTGGTCGATGCCAGACACGCGCCTACGCAGCAGGATATAATGATGAGTGAATGGATAAGGCATTACAACTTTTCAAGGATCGTTGTTGCTACCAAGCTCGACAAGCTGAAAAAATCGCAGATAGACAAGAATATGAATGTCATATACGAAAAGCTTGGCATGGATGATGGCGGTATTTTGATCCCGTTTTCCGCCGAAAAGCGAACCGGCAGAGAGGATCTGACCGAGCTTATTGAAAGCTTGCTGAAGCGAGTAACCGCCGATTAATTAAGGAGAGCTATTATGAAATTTGCCAGAATTAAACTAAACGGCGTGCCTGTATACGTAAAGGTCAGCGGAGACAAGGGCGTTGTTCTGAGCGGAAGCGTGTTCGGTGAATACACCGAGACCGACTCTGTAGTGGACATGAATGCCGCCGAATACATGACGCCCTGCGAACCGACCAAAATAGTGGCGGTCGGCTTAAACTACAGAGATCACGCCGAAGAGATGGGTCTTGAGATACCGGATTTCCCGGCACTTTTTATAAAGCCCTCCTCTTCCTCCGCTCCTCATAAAGGCGATATAATCTATCCGCCTATGTCTAAGCAGGTTGATTACGAGGCGGAGTTTGCCATAGTTATCGGCAAAGAGGCTTCATACGTAAGCGAAACAGAGGCTGATGACTATATATTGGGTTACACCTGCCTGAACGATGTTACCGCTCGAGATTTGCAGGCACTCGATTCCCAATGGACGCGCGCCAAGAGCTTTGACACATTCGCGCCGATCGGACCGGTCATCGAGACAGAGCTTGACCCCGACAACGCGGGCATCAGGCTTTTGCTGAACGGCGAAGTCAAGCAAAAATCGTCAACGTCGAATTTTATATTTAAAACCAAGCGTTTGGTCTCGCTGATCTCGCAGGTCATGACGCTGTATCCCGGCGATGTGATCACCACCGGTACCCCGTCGGGGATCGGCCCAATGTGCCCCGGCGATAAAGTCGAAATTGAGATCGAGGGTATAGGAACGCTTTTAAACACGGTAAAGGAGAAACAAAATGATTAAAAAACCAAGAGGAACCGAAGATATTCTTCCGGGCGACAGTGAAATGTGGCGCAAAATCGAGCAAACCGCCCATGACGTTTGCCGAAAATACGGCTACAAGGAGATCAGGACTCCTGTGTTTGAGGATACCGCCTTGTTCAGCCGCGGCGTCGGCGACACGACCGACGTTGTTCAGAAAGAGATGTACACCTTCGAGGACAAGGGCGGCCGCAGCATAACATTAAGACCCGAGGGGACCGCTTCGCTTGCCAGAAGCTATATAGAAAATTCGCTCTACGCGGGTCCGCAGCCCACGAAGCTGTATTATCTTATCTCGTGCTACAGATACGAGAAGCCTCAGTCCGGACGGCTCCGCGAGTTTCATCAGTTCGGGATCGAATGCTACGGCGCCGAGAATGCCGCGGCAGACAGCGAGGTCATCACGCTGGCACTTGACTTTTTAAAGTCTCTGGACGTGAAAGGGCTCAAGCTTAACATAAACAGCATTGGCTGCGAAAAATGCAAACCCGCTTATAACGAGAAGCTGAAAAACTATTTCTCGTCACACAAAGACGAGCTGTGCGGAACCTGCCAAGAAAGGCTCGAAAAGAACCCGATGCGTATTCTGGACTGTAAATCGCCGATTTGTCATGAGATCGCGGCGGGCGCGCCCAAGATGATAGACCATCTTTGCGATGACTGCAAGGCGCATTTTGAGACGCTGAAGAAGTATCTTGACGAGCTCGGCATTGTGTATAACGTCGATCCCGATATCGTACGCGGCCTTGATTATTACACCAGGACGGTATTTGAGATAACATCGGGCGATCTCGGCGCTCAGTCAGCGGTTTGCGGCGGCGGCAGATACAACGGCCTTGTCGAGGAGCTGGGCGGAAAGCCTACGCCCGGAATAGGATTTGCTCTCGGCATCGAGCGCATAATGATGATCTTAAAAAATCAAGAAATCAGCTTGGGCGAGGCAGACACTCCCGATATTTTTATCGCGGCGATAGGCGATAAGGCCGATATAGCGGCGCAGAAGCTCGTATACTTGCTGAGGGACAAAGGTGTTTCGGCGGAGCGGGATCTCTGCTCAAGAAGCGTAAAGGCCCAAATGAAATATGCCAACAAACTCGGAGCAAAATTCAGTATGGTTCTGGGCGACAACGAGATCGAGCAGTGCGCGGCAGACATAAAGAATATGAGCACCGGCGAGACCGCGAGCTGCGGCCTTGAGCCGGATAAAATTTACGAAATCATCACAAGGAAGGGATAAGAAAAATGCAATTTGAAAACTTAGACGGCATGAAGCGCACCGATATGTGCGGAACATTAACGGCCGCAGACGAGAACCGCGAGGTCGTTCTGACCGGCTGGGTTGCCAAAAACCGCAGGCTGGGCGGAGTCAATTTTGTGACCTTGAGAGACAGAACGGGAATCGTTCAGCTGGCGTTTAACGACAAGACCGACAAGGACGTTTTTGAAAAATCCGACCGCTTAAAGAGCGAGTATGTCGCGGCCGCGAGGGGCAGGGTCATAAAGAGAACTCCGGAGAATATCAACAAGGACATGGCGACCGGCGAGATTGAGGTTTTTGTCACCGAACTCAGGATCCTCAACGCCTCCGAGACGCCGCCGTTTTATATCGAGGAAGGCATAGACACCAACGACGCTCTGCGCCTTAAATACAGATATCTTGATCTTCGCCGTCCCGATATGCAGAGAAATTTGATGCTGCGTCACAGGGTTGCGAAAATTGCCAGAGATTATTTTAACGATAACGGTTTTCTGGAGATTGAAACTCCTATGCTCACCAAGAGCACGCCCGAGGGCGCCAGAGATTATCTTGTTCCCAGCCGCGTGCAGCAGGGCAAATTTTACGCCCTGCCACAGTCTCCGCAGCAATACAAGCAGCTGCTGATGCTGGCGGGCTACGACAGATATTTCCAGGTCGTGCGCTGCTTCAGAGACGAGGACCTGCGCGCCGACCGTCAGCCCGAGTTCACGCAGCTTGATATGGAGCTTTCGTTTGTCGATATAGACGATATTATTTCGGTAAACGAGGGTTTTCTCAAGAAGGCCTTCAAAGAGGGGATCGGAGTCGACGTTCAGACGCCCTTTCTGCGTATGCCCTACAGCGAGGCGATGGACAGATTCGGCTCGGACAAGCCCGACACCAGATTCGGAATGGAGCTTTGTGATATATCCGACATTGTCAAAGACTGCGGTTTTAAGGTATTCTCGGGAGCGGTCCAAAACGGCGGCAGCGTCCGCTGCATAAACGCCAAAGGTCTCGGCTCAAAACTGACGCGCAAGACTCTTGACAGCCTTGTTGAATATGTAAAGACCTACAGAGCCAAGGGCATGGCGTGGATCGTTGTTGAGGACGGGAACTTGCGCTCGCAGATAACCAAGTTCCTGACGGACGACGAGGTGCAGGCGATAATCAATAGAGCCGAGGCGGAGACCGGAGACGGGATCCTGATAGTAGCGGACAAAAACGATGTGGTATATGACGCGCTTGGAAACCTCAGACTTGAGGTAGCCCGCAGATTTGACCTGATCGACAAGAGCAAGCTCAACTTCCTTTGGGTGACCGATTTCCCGCTGTTTGAGTATTCCGAGGAAGAGGACAGGTACGTGGCCAAGCACCATCCATTCACGCATCCCGTTGAAGAGGATATCGACAAGCTTGAAACCGAGCCCGAAAAGGTTCGCGCCAAGGCGTATGACATTATATTAAACGGCAATGAGATCGGCGGCGGAAGCCTGAGAATTTATAACTCCGAGCTTCAGGAAAAAATGTTCAAGGCGCTTGGATTCAGCCATGATGAGGCGTGGGAACGCTTCGGATATCTGCTCGAGGCGTTTAAGTACGGCATACCGCCCCACGGCGGATTGGCGTACGGCTTTGACCGCCTTGTGATGATAATGGCGGGCTGCGACTCGATACGCGACGTTATCCCCTTCCCCAAGGCGCAGACCGCGTCCGAGATCATGATGAAGTCGCCGAGCGTTGTCGATAAGGCGCAGCTCGACGAGCTCGGAATTACCGTGACGGCTGCTGAAGATAATGATGAAGAAAAGGAGAACCCCAAAAATGAATGAGAGAAACGTTTTTGACATTTTAAAGGAGCGCGGCCTCATCGCGCAGACCACTCATGAGGATGAAATAAGAGAGCTTCTCGGCAAGGAAAAGATCACGTTCTATATCGGATTCGATCCGACGGCCGACAGCCTGCATATAGGCCACTTTATGCAGCTGATCGTTATGAAGCACATGCAGAACGCTGGACACAGACCGATCGTGCTGCTGGGCGGCGGCACTACGATGGTCGGAGATCCCACGGGAAAGGCCGATATGCGTCCCATGATCTCGCAGGAGCAGATACAGCACAACGCCGACAACTTTAAAAAGCAGATGTCAAAGTTCATCGACTTCGACGGCGAAAAGGCGATCATGGTGAACAACGCCGACTGGCTGCTTGACCTTAATTATATCGACTTCCTCCGCGAGGTCGGAGTTCACTTCTCGGTAAACAGGATGCTCACAGCTGAGTGCTTCAAGACCCGCCTTGAAAAGGGCCTATCGTTCCTTGAGTTTAACTATATGCTGATGCAGGGCTATGATTTTTACAAGCTGCACAAGGACTACGGCGCGATCATGGAATTCGGCGGCGACGACCAGTGGTCGAACATCATTGGCGGAATCGAGCTTATACGCCGTAAGGACGGCAAGCAGGCCTACGGTATGACCTTCACTCTCCTCACCACGAGCGAGGGCAAAAAAATGGGCAAGACCGAAAAAGGCGCGCTGTGGCTCGATCCCGAGAAGGTTTCACCCTATGAGTTCTATCAATATTGGAGAAACGTTGACGACGCGGATGTTATCAGACTTTTGAAGCTGGTGACTTTCCTGCCGATGGAGCAGATAGCCGAGTATGAAAAGTGCGAGGGCGCCGAGCTCAACAAAGTTAAGTGCGTGCTGGCATACGAGGTTACTAAAATGGTTCACGGCGAGGCCGAGGCAAAGAAGGCCAACGACGCGGCAATGGCAATATTCGGAGGCGGCGGAAACACCGACAACATGCCGTCCGCCGAGACCGACGCGGCCAAGATCGATGCGGGCGTTAATATTCTCGACCTGCTGCTCGAGGTCAAGCTGATCCCCTCAAAAGGCGAGGGCAGGCGCCTGATCCAGCAGAACGGACTTTCGGTCAACGGCGAAAAGGTCAAGGACATAGGCACGGTAATTGATGCCTCCTACTTCAAAGACGGAGAAATGGTCGTCAAAAAAGGCAAAAAAACGTTCCTCAAAATCACAAAAGCGTAATAAAATATTTAAGAGCGTATCCGAAAAGATACGCTCTTTTATACTTTTTCTGCATCTAAAACTTTTAATTTGTTATTCGTTAGCGATCACTTCCACAACAGACATATTTTTAATACGTCTCGACGGCGCGTATACCGCGGCGGCGGAAGCAACGGCAATCAAAATCAGTATTATAATAACCGGGAAAACAGGAAATGTCCACGGAACGCCAAAGTGCGATGTAACCAAT
>CANQQJ010000045.1 GCA_947625905.1 uncultured Clostridia bacterium
CCACCTTGACAAGAGCTGAATTGGAGAACAACTTTTTATTTTAATTAAAAGTGTCACCCATCATTGACAATTATACACTTGTTTGTCGGTTTATTTTAAATAATGTATTGACTTACGCGGCGCGTAAGTGTTATAATGCTTATTATGGAAAACTATGTTTCCGCAAGCAATACTTTTTTGGAGTGATACATTTTGAACAAAGGAAGGATTACCCACACTCCCACCGGACTGGCGGACGTGCTGTGCGACGAGTGCGAGCTGAAACTTCGGATAGAGAATAAGGCGATGGAGGTGTTCGGCTCGTTCGGCTACAGGCCGGTGCGGACGCCCACCTTTGAATATTTTGACGTGTACAACGTGACGACGCCGACCCAGGCGGAGCACATGTTCAAGTTCTTTGACAACAACGGCCGCATGCTGGCGCTCCGCCCCGACATAACCACCTCGGTGGCGAGAATGATAGCCACAAAAGCCAAAAAAGAGGACTTCCCGATACGCGTGTCGTACCTCGGCAGCGCGTTTCGGAACGAGGAGAATTTCAGCCGCGCGCGCCAGAGGGAGTTCACGCAGACGGGCGTTGAGCTTATAGGCGACAAGAGCCCCTCGGCCGACGCGGAGGTCATCGAGATCGCGATCAAGACCCTCAGGGAATCGGGGATAAAAAATTTCCAGATCGACCTGGGGCAGGTGGAATTCTTTAAGGGCCTGGTGGAGCAGGCGGGGCTTTCGGACAGCGAGAGCGACATTCTGCGCCGCCACATCAACGACAAGGATTTTATCGCCGTTGAGAACGACCTGTCCGATATGGGCGTGGACGGCGACATGCGGCAGAGGTTCGCGTCGCTTTCGACCATGTTCGGCGGCATCGAGATAGTGGACGCGGCCATCGACGACCGCAGTCTGAACCGCCGCTCGAAGGAAGCGCTTATAAACCTCAAGGAGGTCTACTATATCCTGACCCAAAAGGGGCTTGACAAATACGTCTCGTTCGATTTGGGAATGGTGCAGAACATCGACTACTACACCGGAATTATAATCCGCGGATTTACATACGGCGTGGGCTTTCCGGTATGCAGCGGCGGCAGATACGACGGCCTGCTCGAGAAATTCGGCAGGGACGTTCCCGCAACCGGCATCGCGGTCGGTGTTGAGCGCGTGCTCGAAACGCTCTATGACGAGGAGCGCGGAGAGGATCGGCTGCGCGACAGCGAGTACGTGACCGTTGCGCTTGCCAAGGGTCGACTGGCGGAGCTGTCGGTCGACATATTCGAAAAGATCGGCTTTGACGTGAGCGAGCTCAAGGAGGAGAGCCGCAAGCTGATATTCACCGATGAGAAAAACAAGATAAAATTCATTCTGGTAAAAGCCTCCGACGTGCCCACCTATGTGGAATACGGCGCGGCGGACATCGGCGTCGCGGGCAAGGACACGCTGCTTGAGAGCGACAAGAACCTCTACGAGGTGCTGGACCTGGGCTTCGGCGCCTGCAAGATGGCGGTCGCGGGGCCGAGCGAGCTCAAGGGCAGCCTTGGCAGCCGCAACATCACGAGGGTCGCCAGCAAGTATCCCGACATCGCCCGCGAGTATTTTCAGAAGGTCAAGGGCAGGACGGTCGATATCATAAAGCTGAACGGCTCGGTGGAGCTCGGCCCGCTGGTCGGCCTTTCGGAGGTCATCGTCGATATCGTGGAAAGCGGCAAGACCCTCAAGGAAAACGGGCTCGAGGTGCTCGAGGACGTGTGCGCGCTGTCGGCTCGGCTGGTGGTCAACCGCGTCAGCATGAAGCTCAAGCGCGACAAGATAATGGACATCATACTGAGGGTAAAGGGGGAGATCTCAAAGTGACGATTTATCCCGCCATTGACATAATAGACGGAAAGTGCGTGCGCCTCAAAATGGGCGACTACTCGCAAAAGACCGTGTTCGGAGACGACCCGATAGCGGTAGCCAAAGAGTGGGAACGCTTGGGCGCGAAGTTTATCCACATCGTCGATCTGGACGGCGCCCGCTCGGGAGACATGCCGAACTTTGACCTGATCGCCAAGATCGCAGGATCGGTCTCGGCCAAGATCGAGGTGGGCGGCGGAATACGCGACATGACCGCGGTGGACCGCTATCTTGGGGCCGGAGTGCACAGAGTTATCCTCGGCACGGCGGCGCTCAGGAATCCCGCCTTCGCCGGCGCGGCGGCCCGCAAATACGGCGGGCGCGTGGCGGTTGGGATCGACGCCAAGGACGGCAAGGTCGCGGTCAGCGGCTGGGAGGAAGTCAGCTCGGCCGACGCCGCGGAATTCGCCAAAGAGATGGAGCGCGCCGGAGTCAAGACCATAATATACACCGACATAGCCACCGACGGAATGCTCGGCGGCCCCAACCTTAAAGCAATGGAAGATATGGTAAACGCCGTGAGCATAGACGTTGTGGCGTCGGGCGGGGTCTCGAAAATCGAGGACGTGGCCGCTCTTAAAAAGCTCGGCGTTGAGGGCGCGATAATCGGCAAGGCGCTTTACACAAAGGACATAGACCTCAGCCTCGCGCTGGCAGAGGCCGAAAATACAGAAAAGGACGTGAAGCATATGGACATCATAAAAGCGGATTTTATAAAGGACTTAAAGTTTGACAAGGACGGACTGATCCCCGCCGTGGCGCAGGACAGCGTGAGCGGCGAGGTGCTTATGCTGGCCTACATGAACGCCGACAGCATAAGGGAGACGATCAAGACCGGGCACGCAACCTACTTCAGCCGCAGCAGACAGCAGCTGTGGGAGAAGGGCGCGACCAGCGGGAACTTCCAGGACGTGGTCGAGATGTACGTCGACTGCGACCAGGACGCTATCGTGCTCAAAGTAAGGCAGACCGGAAACGCCTGCCACACCAACAACCACTCCTGCTTCTACCGCAGGGTCAAGGACGGCAGGCTCGAGGAGATCCCCACGGGCACCGCGGCTAAGCCGGGCATCCTCTATGACGTTTACAACGTTATAGTCGACCGCGTGAACCACCCCAAAAAGGGCTCCTACACCAACTACCTTTTCGACAAGGGCATAGACAAGATGCTCAAAAAAGTCGGCGAGGAGGCCTCGGAGGTCATTATCGCGTCGAAGAATTACGTGAAGTCCGAGGTGCAGTACGAGACGGCCGACCTGCTTTATCACCTGTCGGTGGTGCTTGTGGAGCAGGGCCTCACCTGGGACGACATATTCGTTGAGCTGCAAAAAAGATACAAATAATATAAAAATCAAATTATTAGGAGGAATGAAAAATGATCGGTATTGAGCATATCTGTATCTGCGCGAAGGACACGGCCGCGCTGAAGGACTGGTACATGGACATGTTCGGCTGGAAGGTCGTGTATGACAACGGCAAGGGCACGTTCTTCTTAAAGGCGGACGACGGCGGAATGATCGAGTTCCAGAAGTCCGACATCGAGGGCGCCAAGGACGAGATGAAGACGATAGGCATCCGCCACATCGCCATCTCGGTTGACGACTTTGACGGCATGGTTGAAAAGCTGAAGGGCGCGGGAGTTAAAGTTCTGATAGACGCGGCGGTAAGCGCCAAGGGTATCGGCACCATGTACTTTGAGGACCCGGACGGCAACATCCTGCATATTATCCACAGAGTGACGCCGCTTTAAGGCGGATAACGCGAAACGGTTTTTAAGAGGGGGACGCGGAGGTCCGCGCCCCCCGAAGTTTACGGAGCGTCTATAAATATCTATTATGTTAAAACAGAATTATACCTCGACTGATTTGAAGGCCATGAGCTTTGAGGAGCTGAACGAGCTTTCGGCCGAGATCAGAAATTTCATAATCTCCGCGGTGTCGCGCCGCGGCGGGCACCTGGCCTCGTCTCTGGGCGCGGTCGAGCTTACCGTCGCGCTCCATCGGGCGTTTGACATCGGCGGCGGAGACAGCATCGTCTGGGACGTGGGCCACCAGAGCTACGCGCACAAGATCCTCACCGGCAGGGGCGGGGATTTTGAAACGCTGCGCGGATTCGGCGGGCTAAGCGGTTTTCCCAAATACGAGGAGGACAAGCGCGACACGTTCAACACGGGCCACAGCTCGACCTCGATCTCGGCGGCCTTCGGCATCGCCAAGAGCAAGGAGCTGCGAGGCGAGAAGGGCACAAGCATAGCGGTCATAGGCGACGGCGCAATGACGGGCGGCATGGCATACGAGGCCTTGAATCACGCGGGGCATAATTCCGAAAATCTGATAATAGTGTATAACGACAACGGCATGTCGATATCAAAAAACGTGGGCGGCTTCTCGCGCGCGATGAAGCGGCTCAGAAACGCGGAAAAATACTTAAAGCTTAAGGGCGACGTAAAATCGGCGCTCGATAACATTCCCATACTGGGCGCGCCCACAAAAAAGGGACTGAGCCGCGTTAAAAACGACATCAAAAGCATGATGGTCGAGAGCAGCGCGCTGTTTGAGAGCATGGGATTTTTCTATATGGGCCCGGTGGACGGCCACGATATAGAGCACCTCGAGGCGGTGTTCGACTACGCCAAGACCGCGACCAAGCCCGTGTTTATCCACGTGCGCACCAAAAAGGGCAAGGGCTACCCGCCGGCCGAAGCCAATCCCGACCTGTACCACGGCGTTGGCGGCTTTGACATAAAGAGCGGAAAGCTGCATAAGGGCGCGGGCGGCGAGAGCTGGTCGAGCCTATTCGGCAGAACGCTTTGCAAATTCGCGCAGAGCGATAACAGGATAGCCGCCGTCACCGCGGCCATGCCCGACGGAACAGGGCTCAAGGATTTCGCGAAAAAATACCCCGCTCGGTTTTTCGACGTGGGTATAGCCGAGCAGCACGCCGTCACTTTTTCGGCGGGGCTGGCGAGAGGCGGCATGAAGCCCGTTTTCGCGGTGTATTCCACGTTTTTGCAGAGAGCCTACGACCAGCTGCTGCACGACGTCGCGCTCCAGAAGCTGCCGGTCGTGCTGGCGGTCGACCGCTCGGGCCCTGTGGGCGGCGACGGAGAGACCCATCAGGGCGTGTATGACATATCGTATCTGTCGCACATACCCGGAATGACGATACTTTCGCCCGCTGTGGCCGGCGATCTTGAGCCGATGCTCAAATATCTTATAAACAGCGGCGGGCCCGGGGCGCTGCGCTATCCCAGAGGAGCGGCGCCGAGCGAGGCGGACATAGGCGCCGAGGTGCCGCGCCTTTCCGACAACGCCCGCCCGCGGACGAGAATGATAATAAACCGCGAGCGGCCCGACGTTTTGATAGTGTCGGTCGGCGTCATGCTGAAAAACGCGGTCGAGGCGGCGCGTATCCTGGAAGATTCGGGATATTCCGCGGCTGTGGCCGACGCGGTCTCGATAAAGCCGTTTGACAAGCGCCCGATAGAGGACGCGGCGAGGCGGGCAAAGCTCGTCGTCTCGGTTGAGAACAACGTTTTATGCGGCGGCTTCGGCATGATACTCGAAAATGCACTCGGCGCGAGGGTGCTCAAATTCGCCTATCCCGACGAGCCCGTATGCCAGGGCAGGATAAGCGAGCTTGAGGACAAATACGGACTCTCGGCCGAAAAGATCGCGGAGAAAATAAAACAACACCTAAACAGCGGAGCGGAAGTTAAAATATGAGCGAGAGACTTGACAACTATCTGGTAAACAACGGATATACGGAAACAAGAAGCAAGGCGCAGTCGATCATAATGGCGGGCTGCGTGTATATAGACAATCAAAAGGCAATGAAGGCGGGGCAGCAGATAAAAGGCGGCGAGAATATCGAGGTACGCCTGAGCTCCCCGCGCTACGTCAGCCGCGGCGGCCTGAAGCTCGAAAAGGCGATGAAGGTCTTTCCCGTGAGCCTCGACAGAAAGGTGTGCATGGACGTGGGCGCCTCGACCGGCGGCTTCACCGACTGTATGCTGAAAAACGGAGCCGCGCGGGTGTACGCGATCGACGTGGGCTACGGCCAGCTGGCGTGGAAGCTCAGGCAGGACGAGAGGGTGGTGAACCTGGAGCGCACCAATTTCAGGTACGTGACAGACGAGCAGGTGCCCGAGCCGATCGACTTTTTCTCGGTCGACGTGTCGTTTATATCGCTGGCGCTGATACTGCCGCCCGCGTTTAAGCTGCTCAAAGAGGGCGGCGAGGGCGTGTGCCTTATCAAGCCCCAGTTCGAGGCGGGGCGCGAAAAGGTCGGCAAAAAAGGCGTCGTGCGCGACAAAAGCGTGCATATAGAGGTGATCGAAAAGGCGCTGAGCATAGCGGCCGATAACGGGTTTGAGGTCCTCGGCCTCGACTATTCGCCGATAAAAGGCCCCGAGGGCAACATCGAGTACCTGATGCATATTCGAAAGCCCGCCCCCGGCACCACGCCCCGCGAAATAAGCATAGACATACAAACAGTGGTAGAAGAATCGCATCATAGGGAATAGGGAATAGGCCTCCCGCAAAACGCCAACGGAGTGCGTTTTGTGGGAAAAGGAGACGACCCGCAGCGGGCGCAGCTTTCGCCGCAAGCGGCGAAACAAGCAAGCGAAGGGATCGGCGACGCAGGGACTAGGCCTCCCCCTCAGTCACCTTCGGTGACAGCTCCCCCTCCCAAGGGGGAGCCGGGACGTCGGGGTCGCCGTCCCCTACGGCCGCGGGGGGAACGCCAATGATTTCCACCAAATCATCTCCACGTAATCACTATTCGCTAATCACTAACCTCTACATTCGTAGGGGCGGATATTATCCGCCCGCCATATTGCTATTCTCTAATCCCTACGTTAAGGAAGTGTAACAAATGAAAACCATAGCTCTGGTACCGAACATACTGAAAGACAAAAACTGCAAAGAGACGATAAATCTCATAAAATACCTGAAAAAATTCGACTGCGCGCTGCTGATCGAAAGCAGGTTCGCGCCCTATCTTGAGGCGTTCTGCCGAGACGAGGGCATACGCGCCGCGTTCACCGACCGCAAATCGGTGTTCTCGGGCGCGGAGCTTCTGATCGCTCTGGGCGGCGACGGCACGATCATAGAGGCCGCGGTGGACGCCGCGGGCTACGAGCTGCCTATCGTGGGCGTCAACATGGGGCACCTCGGATTTCTGGCGCGCATCGAGAAGGGCCGCTACGCCCCGCTTGACGACGTGCTGGCAGGGAAGTGCGGCGTTGACAACTGCATGATGCTGGATATCGAGATAATCGGCGCGGACGGCGAGGTGCTGGAGCGGCAGAAGGCGCTCAACGACCTTATTATAAGCGGCGAGGACTACAAGATGGTGACGGTCGAGGTCAAGGTCGACGGCACAGAAATGAGCGAGTACGCCGCGGACGGCATAATCGTCGCCACCGCCGTTGGCTCGACGGCTTATTCCCTGTCGGCGGGCGGCGCGGTCATGCACCCCGAGGTCGACGGAATGATAATAACCCCCATCTGCCCCCACACGCTCAAGGCGCGCTCGGCGGTGATCCCCGCGGACCGTGTGATAGAGCTGACCCACCGCGAGCCCTACAGATGCGGCGCCGTTGTCCGCGCCGACGGAAAAATGATATACAAGCTGCGCGGCGGCAGCGAGCGCGTGAGGATAAAAAAATCGAAACACAGCACCGCTCTGGTGAAGCTCAACGACACGACCTTCTTCGACGTGCTGAGAGACAAGCTTTCGGACTGAGCGGAACGCTCTTATAACGAGGTGAGAAAATGCTGACTGAACTTGAGATAAAAAACGTGGCGATAATCGAGCGGGTGAATATAGAATTCGGCCCCGGCTTTAACGTTATGACCGGCGAGACCGGCGCGGGAAAGTCGATACTTGTAGATTCGATAAACATGGCGCTGGGCGGCAGAACGGCCAAGGATTTGATCCGCAGCGGCGCGGACTACGCGTTCGCGCAGGCGGTATTTGAGGTGGGCGGCGAGGCCGAGGAAAAGCTGGCGGAGCTTGAGATCGAGTCCGAGGACGGGCTGATCATACTGTCGCGCAAGATCACCGCGGCGGGAAAAAGCACCTGCCGCGTCAACGGGCGGGTCATACCGCTGTCGGTGGCGCGCGAGATCGGCGAGCTGCTGCTCACCATCCACGGCCAGCTGGACAATCAGGCGCTGCTGGTGCCGACCAGGCACTGCGGATTTGTGGACGAGTTCGCGGGCAATGCCGCGGAGCGCGAGGCGTATGCCGAAAAATTCATCAAATACACCGACCTGAACGCGGAATACGACGAGCTGACCCGAGCCGAGACCGACAAGGAGCACCGCGTCGAAATGCTGAAGTTCCGCGTAAGCGAGATCGAGGCGGCGGCTCTCAAGCCCGATGAGGAGGGCGAGCTTAACGCTCGGTTCGAGTTCCTTGAGAACGCCGAAAAGATATTAAGCGGCGTGTACGAGGCGTACAGCAGCCTTTACGGCGACGAGAACGCCTCATCGGCCTACGATATGCTGATAGACGCGAGCCGGGCCCTTGAGGGCGCGGCCGAGCACGACGAGCGTTTGAAAGAATACAGCGAGACCGTCAGCTCGGCGGTGGCTGACATCGACGACGTGACGCGGGAGCTTAAATCATATATCGACCACGCGGAATTCGAGCCCGGCGAGATCGACGCGGTGCAGGAGCGCCTGGCGCTGATCTCGGATATGAAGCGCAAGTTCGGCTGTGCCGACGTGCCTGAGATAATCGCCTACGGCGAGAGCTGCAGGAAAGAGCTTGAGACCATAGAAAATCTCGAAAGCCGCCTCGAGGAAATGCGGGCCCAAATCGAGACCGCCAAAGAAGAGACCGAGCGCGCGGCCGATATCCTGACCGAGAGCAGACGTGAGGCGTCCGCGCGGCTTTCGCAGATGATAATGAAGGAGCTGTCGGAGCTTGACATGGGCCGCGTGGTGTTCGCGGTGGACATAAAGCCGTCCGACTTCACGATAAACGGCGGAGACAGCGTCGAGTTCCTGATCTCCACCAACCCGGGCGAGGACTTAAAGCCCCTGAGCAAGACCGCCTCGGGCGGCGAGATGTCCCGCATAATGCTGGCGATAAAATCGGTGCTGTCAAAGGGCGACATAGTGGACACGCTGATATTCGACGAGATAGACACCGGCGTCAGCGGCAGAGCGGCGCAGCGCATATCCGAGAAGATATGCAAGATCTCGCGCGAGAAGCAGGTGCTGTGCATAACCCACCTGGCGCAGATCGCCTCAATGGGCGACTATCATTATCTGATAGAAAAAAGCAGCAGCGACAGCGAGACCACCGCAATGGTGCGCCTGCTGAGCGGGCGCGAGCGCGAGGACGAGCTGAGCCGCATAATCGGCGGAGTCTCGGTGACCGACACCACAAGGCGCGCAGCAGCCGAAATGCTCGCCCAGGCCGAGAATTTGAAACGCACGATGGAATAAAAACATGCTGTTTAAAAAGTTCCCCCTTGACAAAAGGGGGAACGGATGCTATAATAATATTAACGGCACCGCTTATGCGGTACAGCCCAAAATAGTTATTAAATATAACCGTCTCAGGTCTGAATTTTAGAGACGGTTATATTGCTGTCTTTGCGAAGATTGCAAAGAGAATATGTATCAGAGATACTATAAAAAGTATTCTAAACGCATACTTCATAAGCAACGCCTCCTTTGTTTCACATAAGCATTCACCTATGTGGGAGGCTGTACCGCTCTACTTTGCCGTTTTTTTATTTAGCATTGTTATTATACCACGATTAAAAATAATTTTCAAATTAAGAATATGTTACAAAGTCCGTTTGTCCGCAAACGGCCCAAATTAACAGCCTGCCGCTTTTGCGGCAGGCTGTGTTTTATTTTTTGTTTTGTTCAAGCACGGCCAGAACCTCGCTCTCGGCGGCGCATTTCATTACTCTTTCGGCCACCTTGTCGGCCTCGGCCTTTGTCCACTTGCGTATCTCGGCCCTTGTGGCGAGGACCGCCGTGGGACTGACGCTGTACTCGCTGAGCCCGAACGATATCAGCAGCGGTATCAGACGCGGGTCGGCCGCGGCCTCGCCGCACATCCCGACAGGGATCCCCTTTTTGTTTCCGCATTCGATTATCCGCTTTATCGAGCGCAGCACCGCGGGCTGGAACGCCGAGTAGAGATACGCGACGTTGGCGTTGCCGCGGTCGGCGCACATGGTGTAGCCCGTCAGGTCGTTGGTTCCGATGCTGAAGAAATCGGCTTCCTCGGCCAGCAGATCGGCTATCGCCGCCGCCGCGGGAGTCTCGACCATAACGCCGACCTTTATATCCTTGTCGTAGGCCGCGCCCTCGCGGTCGAGCTCGCTCATCAGGTCTTTTATGATCGCCTTAACTCCGCGCACTTCCTCGACGCAGGTCACCAGCGGCACCATTATCTTTATTTTTCCGAAAGCCGACGCTCGCAGCAGCGCGCGCAGCTGGTCGCGGTAGAGCTCCTCGTTTTTGAGGCAGTATCTCACCGCGCGGAAGCCCATGAACGGGTTTTCCTCTTTTTCAAGGCCCAGATAGGGTATGTCCTTATCGCCGCCCACGTCGAGCGTCCTGATTATGACGGGCTTGTTTTTAAGCGTCATGGCCGCCTTTTTGTAGGCCTCAAACTGCTCGGCCTCGTCGGGCTTTTGCTTCGAGTCCATGTACAAAAACTCGGTCCTGAACAGGCCGACTCCCTCTCCGTCCTTTTCTATCACCGCGGCGCAGTCGTCGGGCTTGCCTATGTTGCACACCAGCTCGACCTTGTCTCCGTCGGCGGTCACGGTGGGCTCGCCTATAAGCTTTTCAAGCTCCTTTTTGCGCTTTGCGTAGTCCGCCTTTTGCCCGGCGTACTCGTCCTGTTGCTCGGCAGCCGGATCCTCGATGACCTCGCCGCGTATGCCGTCGACGATAAGCGGGGCTCCGCTTTTTATCTTTTGGGTCACGCCCTCAACGCTGAGCACGGCGGGTATCTCCAGAGCCCTCGCCAGTATCGCCGAATGGGAAGTCCTGCCTCCCGTCTCGGTCACAATGCCCTCGATGTTCTCCTTTTTGATGCCCGCGGTCATTGACGGCGTGAGGTCGCTGACGACTATTACGCTGCCCTTAGGGAGCGACGCGATATCGACATCCTCAACTCCTTGAAGGGTCTTGATTATTCCGGTCTTGACGTCTCTCAGGTCGGCCGCGCGCTGCATGGTCAGCTCGTCGCCCGTGGCCTCGAACATGGCCGCGAACATCTCAAACACCTGCTCGGCAGCCGCCTCGGAGGTGAGGCCCTGCGCTATGATGCCGCGCACCTCGTCGGTCATGGCGGGGTCGCTGAGCATAAGCGAGTGTCCCATGAGTATCTCGGCTTCTTTTTCGCCCACGCTTTTCCGCATGTCCTCGGCCATCGCGTTTGTCTTTTCTATAAGCGCGGTGACCGCCGCGTCAAACCTCTTTGTCTCGTCCTCTTTTGTCAGCGCGGAATTTTGCTCATAGCTTATCTTCGGCTCGGTTATCAGCGCCGCGCGGCCTATTCCTATGCCGTCGGAACCCGCGATACCCCTGAAAATTTTTTCGCTTTCCATTTGTCCTACTCCGCTGTGCTTACAATTTCTATTGCCTTGTCGAGAGCGGCCTGCTCGTCGGCGCCGTCGCACTCGATCTCGATCTCGCTGCCGCACTTAATGCCCGCGGCCAGCACGTTCATTATGCTCTTGCCGTTATATTCCTTGCCGCCGAACTTGATGTTCACGCTCGACGCGAAGGGCGCCATGGCCTTTGTGAACTCACCGGCCGGACGCATATGCAGACCCTCGGGATTTGTTACCGTAACTTTTTTTGAAACCATAATTTTTTCTCTCCTTTTTAAATATTTTGTATGCTGTTTTTCTTTATTTATTTCTCCTTAAGTCCCGCTTTTTCGCCCAGCGGCTTTTTGAGCAGAGCCAGCATGAGCGCGCCCACGATCGAGCCGACGATCAGAGCAATCAGGTACCCGAGAACGTTGCCCACAACCGGGAACACGAATATTCCGCCGTGAGGCGCCATCAGCGTGCAGCCGAACGCCATCGAAAGCGCTCCGGACACCGCGCTGCCCACGATGCACGAGGGGATAACGCGCAGAGGATCGGACGCCGCGTAGGGGATAGCGCCCTCGCTGATGAAGCACAGACCCATTATGTAGTTGACAACGCCCGACTTTCTCTCGCTGGGCGTGAACCTGTTCTTAAAGAACGTGGTGGACAGAGCGATAGCGAGAGGGGGAACCATTCCTCCGACCATAACGGCCGCCATTATGTCGTAGTTGCCCTCGGCGATGGCCGCGGTGCCGAACACGTAAGCCGCCTTGTTGAAGGGGCCGCCCATGTCGATCGACATCATGCCGCCCAGAACTATGCCCAGGAGTATCTTGCTGGCGCCGCTCATGGCCTTAAGGCCGTTGTTGAGCGCAGTGTTGAGCGCGCCGATGATCGGGTTGAACAGAAACATAACCAGTCCCATAAGCAGTATGCCGATCAGAGGATAGATGAGCACGGGCTTGATGCCCTCAAGCGCGTCGGGCAGCTTTGAGCACGCCTTCTCAAGACCAAGCGTGATATAGCCGCCGACAAAACCCGCGAACAGAGCGCCCAGGAATCCCGCCGACACAACGTTGGCGTCGGGGTTCACAAGAGACGCGAACGTGGTTCCGGCAACCGCCATCGCGCCGCCCACAAAGCCGACCGCCAGGCCGGGTCTGTCGGCTATGCTCATAGCGATGAAGCCCGCCAGGATGGGGAGCATGAATCCGAAGGCCGTGTCGCCTATCGTCTTGAAAAACGCCGCGAAGGGCGTGTTGGTGCCGAATCCCGCGGGGTTGATCTCGTAGTCGTCAAACAAAAACGCCAGCGCGATAAGTATACCGCCGCCCACAACGAACGGAAGCATGTGCGAAACGCCGTTCATCAGGTGCTTATAGATCGAGTGGCCTATGCCGTCTCCGCCATCGGACTCGGTGTCGGCCGCCTTGCCGCCCTTGTGGGAGTATACGCCCGCCGTTCCGCTGACGATCTTCTCGATCAGCTCTCCGGGCTTGTGAATACCGTCCGAAACCTTGGTCTGGACCATTCTCTTGCCGTCGAATCTCGCCATCTCAACGTTTTTGTCGGCCGCGATTATAACTCCGTCTGCCTCGGCTATCTCTTTGGCGGTGAGCACGTTTTTGGCTCCGCCGCTGCCGTTGGTCTCGACCTTGATCTCATAACCCAGCTCGGCCGCCTTCTGCTCCAGAGCCTCCGCCGCCATAAACGTGTGCGCTATGCCCGTGGGGCAGGCGGTCACCGCGACCAGCTTTACCTTTTTGGCCGGCTGCGGCTCGGGCTGCGGCTCGGGCGCGGGCTCCGCCGCGGCGTCCTCGGCTCCGTACTTTTCGATCTCCTTCTCGTCGATGTACTTCAAAAATTCTTTGACGCTCTTTGCCTCCAGCAGCTTCTTGCGGAACGCCTCGTCCATCAGCATGACCGTCAGTCTGGACAGCACCTCAAGGTGCGTGTCGCCGCCCTGCTTGGGCGCCGCGATCATAAAGATAAGGTTCGAGGGCGCGCCGTCCATGGCGTCAAGGTCAATGCCCGACGGCACTGTCGCCGCCGCCAGACCGGGCTTTGCGACCGCCTCGCTCTTGGCGTGGGGTATCGCCACTCCGTCGCCGATCGCGGTCGGACCTTCCTCTTCGCGCTTTGCGATGTCCTTTTTGTACTGTTCCTTGTCGGAAACGTTGCCCGCTCCGCAGTGCAAGTCGATCAGCTTGTCATAAAGCTCCTGCTTGGACGACGGGCTCATGTTCAGAGCTATCGCGTTCTCTTTTAATAAATCGATGACCTTCACAATTACCACTCCTTTTATATTTTAAATTTTTATTGTCGCCTTATAAGGTGTTATACAGCCGCTCGACCAGTTCTTTTTCGGCAAGACCCGCCGAGAAAGCCGTCGCGCTGCCGCAGGCCGTTCCCAGCTTCACCGCCTCTTGGTAGCTGCCCGTCTCGGTGTAGCCCAGCACAAAGCCCGCGACCATCGAGTCGCCCGCGCCAACCGAGTTGACCACCTTGCCGCTCGGAACTCCCATGCGCACTATCTCGCCGTTTTCGGCAATCAGCACGGCGCCGTCGCCCGCCATCGACACGAGCACGTTCCTGGCGCCCATCTCGCGCAGCTTCTGCGCGTGCTCCACTATCTCGTTTCGGGTCGTGAGCTTTTTGCCGAACATCTCGCCCAGCTCGTAGTTGTTGGGCTTTATCAAAAACGGCTTGTAGCTCAGCACGTTGAGCAAAAGGTCGCGCGTGGCGTCGACCACTATGTTGATGCCGCGGCCGCTTAAGCGCTCCATTATCCTCTCGTATATGTCGTCGGGGATCGACGCGGGTATGCTTCCGGCCAGGATCAGGAAATCGCCCTCCTTGAGCCTGTCGAGCTTTTTGAACAGCTCGTCGATCGCCTCCGCGGGAATGTCGGGGCCGCGGCCGTTGATGTCGGTCTCGACTCTCGCCTTGATCTTTACGTTAACTCGGGTAAAGCCTTGCGGGAGGGATATAAAATCCGTTATGATTCCGGAATTTTTGAGGTTCGCCTCAAGCGCCTTTCCAGTGAAACCCGCGATGAATCCGAGGGCGACGCTGTTCTCGCCCAAATTTTTCAGCACGGTCGAAACGTTTATTCCCTTGCCGCCGTAGAACACTTCCTCATTTTCGGCGCGGTTGACCTCGCCGAAGTTCAGCGCGTTCAGGTGCATCACATAGTCGATCGCGGGATTGAATGTAACTGTGTATATCATGCTTCCGCCTCCCTTATAATTGTATGCTTTCTGAATTTATTATTTGCGGGCTCGTCGGTAATAATTATTCCCTCGCTCAGATCGCCGAAGGTCACCGAGCAGGTGAGCTCAAACTTGCTGTGGTCGGCAAGAACGTAGTTCCTGCGTCCCCGCTTCATGGCCTCGGCCTTCACGGCCGCCTCCTCCGCGTCCGGCGTCGTGTAGCCGCTCTCGACCGATATCCCGTTGGTTCCGATAAACGTCTTTGTAAAATTGTATTTCCGAAGGTTGGCGACGGTCTCGGTCCCCACCACGGCCTCGGTGGTCAGCTTTATCTGGCCGCCCATGATGTAGGCCCGGAAGCCTTTCTGTATCAGCTTTTTCGCGTGGACGATCCCGTTTGTGACAAACGTGGCTCTCAGACCCTCGTTCAGATGGTCGATCATCGCCGAAGTCGTGGTTCCCGCGTCGATAAACACAAAATCGTCGTTGCCTATCAGCGCGGCCGCCGCCCTGCCTATCCTTTGTTTTTCCGCGGTGTTCATGGTCGACTTTGTCAGCACGTCGTTCTCAAACACCGTGTGCCTCCGCTTTATCGCCGTGGCTCCGCCGTGGACCTTTCTGAGCCGCCCCATGCGGTCGAGCGCCGTCAGATCGCGCCGCACCGTGGATTCCGATGTGTCGAGCATGTCGGCGAGATCGCTGACCGCCGCGGTGTTCCGCTCGGATAAATAATTGATTATCATATCATGTCTTTCCTGAGTTAACATATTGCCTCCCGAAAATTCATTTGCTTTGCCTATAAATTTTGTTAAATATACCCTGTCTTTAAATTAATAATATCATCATTTTCAGTCATTGTCAACCATTATTTTTCAAAAATTAGCGTTTTTGAGCAATAACAATCAATTTTGTTTATTCTATATAAATATTAATGCTCATTTTTGGCTATTTATGCCAATCAAAAAGCGGAGCGAAAAGTTCCGTTTTTTTATTTTGCCGAAAACTGTCGGCAAAAAGTTTTCGGGAAATAAAGGCGGAAATAATTTTATGTATAAAAAGACAAGGGGAAAACCAACCGACCAAAGCAAAGGAGGAAAACACATGAACTGTGAAATTGAGCAGATAGGCGGCGCGCTCGTTGTTAAGCTAAGCGGCGAGATCGACCAGCACTGCGCCGAGGAGCTGCGCGGCGACATAGACAGACAGCTGGACATCAAGCGCTCCGCGTCGTTGATCATCGACCTGGGCGATGTGGATTTTATGGACAGCTCGGGGCTGGGCCTTATTATGGGCAGGTACAGAAAAATGCAGGCGAGAGGCGGCAAGCTGCTGCTGGCGCGGCCGACGCCCGCCGTGGACAAGCTGCTGGAGCTGTCGGGCATCAACAAACTTGTCGGCAGAGAGCGAACAAAATAAAAAAGGAGCGAAAACTATGCGAAACTATATGAAACTTGAGATCCCGTCAAAGAGCCTCAACGAGGCGTTCGCGCGGGCGGCGGTCGGGGCTTTCGCGGCCCAGGCCGACCCGACCGTCGAGGAGCTGGCGGACATAAAGACATCGGTCTCCGAGGCGGTGACCAACTCGATAATCCACGGCTACAGAGACACAGTCGGCGTTATTTACATCGAGTGCGAGGCGCGGGTCGAAAAGACCTGCGTTATCGAGATAACCGTGCGCGACGAAGGCGTGGGGATCCCCGACGTGGAGCGCGCCATGGAGCCGCTTTTCACCACCGCGCCCGACGAGGAGCGCAGCGGCATGGGCTTCACCGTGATGCAGAGCTTTATGGACACCCTGGACGTCACATCCGAAAAAGGCAAAGGCACCACCGTAAAAATGAGCAAAGAAATTAACGCAGGGATTGGCGACGAATGAGTGCGGGTGATTATCGCGAAAACAATGACGCGCTGCTGCTCAGGATAAAGCGGGGCGACGAGAAGGCCCGCGCCGAACTGATAGAGAGCAACATGGGACTTGTGCGCTCGGTGGCGAAGCGTTTTTTGGGCAGGGGCCACGAGGCCGACGACCTTTTTCAGATCGGCTGCATAGGGCTCATCAAAGCCGCCGACAGGTTCGACCTGAGCATGGGCACGGCGTTCTCGACCTACGCGGTGCCGATGATAATCGGCGAGATCAAGCGCTTTATAAGAGACGACGGGATAATCAAAGTCAGCCGCGCCTACAAAAACATCGCCTACAAGGCGGCGACCGTCAAGGAGCGCCTGGCCGCGGAGGCCAAATGCGAGCCCACTCTGAGCGAGATCGCAGCGGAACTTAACATAACGCCGCAGGAGCTCTCCACCGCGCTTGAGGCGTCGCGCCGCCCCGACTCGCTGTACGCGGCGTTTGACGACGGAAAGTCCGAGAGCCGTCCCGCGGCGGAAAAGATCAGCGGCGGCGAGGACTACGAGCAAAAAATCGAGAACAGGATCATGCTCGACCAGGCGCTCAAAAACATGGACGACCGCGAGCGCCTGATAATTTTCATGCGCTATTTCAGGCGCAGGACCCAGACCGAGATCGCCGAGATGCTGGGCATATCCCAGGTGCAGGTGTCGCGCCTTGAAAAAAAGGTGCTGCTTAAAATGCGCAAAGAGCTGACGGGCTGAATAATAATCACTTATCCGGCAAATAATAGTCATAATAAATTCTGCAAGGAGGACATTATGCCGGAAAACAAAGACTATTTAAACTATATCGACAGAACAGCCCCAAAAAGCCCGCTGCTCAAAAACGCGCTGCTGGCGTTTCTGATCGGCGGCCTTATCTGCGTTATCGGCCAGCTTATCGGCGACTTCTATCAAAAAATATGCGGTCTTGAAACCGACAGCATGCGCACCGCGGTCAGCGTTACCATGGTGTTCCTCGGCGCGCTGCTGACGGGTCTTGACCTATACCCCAAGATCGCCAAGCACGCGGGCGCGGGGACCATCGTGCCGATAACCGGATTCGCCAACGCGATAACCTCGCCCGCCATGGAGTTCAAGCGCGAGGGTCTGGTGCTCGGTATGTCGGCCAAGATGTTCGTGGTGGCGGGGCCTGTGCTGGTTTACGGCATTTCCTCGTCGGTGGTCGTGGGCATCATCTACTTTTTATACAAAGTCTTGATAGGAGGTTAAAGCTATGGCGACGCGTCTCGGAAACCAAACGATAGCGCTCGACAAAAGCGTTTCGATAATAAACACCGCCACGGTGGTCGGCACCAAGGAGAGCGAGGGCCCGCTTTCGCCCTTTTTCGACGTGAAAATGAAGGACGCCGAGTGGGGCGAGGAGACCTGGGAAAAAACCGAAAGCAAAATGCAGAAGGAGGCCGCCAAGCTGGCGATACAAAAATCGGGGAAAACAGCGGACGATATCGACTGCGCCTTCGCGGGCGATCTGCTGAACCAGTGCATAAGCTCGGGCTTCAGCGCCCGCGAGCTTGGCATTCCGTACTACGGGCTGTACGGCGCGTGCTCGACCATGATCGAGAGCCTGAGCCTCGGCGCGCTCGCAATCGACGGCGGCGGAATGGATACCGCGCTGGCCGTGGCTTCCAGCCACTTCTGCACCGCCGAGCGGCAGTACCGCAATCCTCTGGAATACGGCGGTCAGCGGCCGCCCACCGCTCAATGGACGGTCACGGGCGCGGCGGCGGCGGTCCTCGAAAACGGCGGCGCCGGGCCCTACGTCACTCACGTGACAAGCGGCAAGGTGGTGGACTTCGGCGTGATCGACCAGAACAACATGGGCGGAGCCATGGCCCCCGCCGCGATAGACACGCTGTGCGCCCACTTTTCAGACACGGGCCGCTCGCCTGAGAGCTACGACCTGATCCTGACCGGGGATCTGGGAAGAATAGGCCGCGAGATCGTGATAAACATGATGAACAGCAGCGGCTATAACATGAATGACAACTACGGCGACTCGGGCTGCATGATCTACGACATCGAAAAACAGGACGTTCACGCGGGCGGCAGCGGCTGCGGCTGCATCGCGGTGACGGCCTGCGGATATATTTTCAGGCAGCTTAAAGACGGAAAGCTGAACAACGTGCTGATACTCGGCACGGGCGCGCTGCTGAGCCCCACCTCGTCGCTCCAGGGCGAGTCGGTGCCCGGCATCGCCCACGCGATCACCTTATCAAACAAGCCGGGAGGTGAGGGATAATGCAGTATCTGAATGCGTTCTGGGTGGGCGGACTTATATGCGCCATCGCCCAGATACTGATCGACAAAACCAAACTGACCCCCGCGCGCATACTCGTGCTGTACGTGGTGATCGGCGCCGCGCTTGGCGGCATAGGAATATACGACAAGATAGTCGACTACGCCGGCGCCGGAGCGACCGTGCCGCTTATGGGCTTCGGCAACGTGCTGGCAAACGGCGTAAAGAAAGCGGTCGACTCGGAGGGCCTGCTCGGCGTGATCACGGGCGGAGCCTCGGCCGCCGCCGGAGGCATCTCCGCCGCCGTGTTCTTCGCCTTCCTGATAGCCCTGATCTTCAACCCCAAAGCAAAATAACTAAGCAAACGGGCGGCAATTTGCCGCCCTATGGGACGTCGAGGGCGCCGTCCCGGCTCGCCCCTTGGGGAGAGCTGTCGCCGTAGGCGACTGAGAGGGGTCAGACTTCTAATCACTATTCGCTAATCACTAATCACTACATTCGTAGGGGACGACGACCGCGGCGTCCCGGCTCGCCCTTGGGGAGAGCTGTCACCGAAGGTGACTGAGAGGGGTCAGACTTCTAATCACTATTCGCTAATCCCTAATCACTACGTTCGTAGGGGACGACGACCGCGGCGTCCCGGCTCGCCCTTGGGGAGAGCTGTCGCCGTAGGCGACTGAGAGGGGTCAGACTTCTAATCCCTATTTGCTAATCCCTAATCACTGCGTTCGTAGGGGCGGACGACCCCGGCCGCCCGCCTCCCCTTCCCTAAAAAAGTTGACAAATCCGCCGAAAATGATATAATAAAGGCAAAAGATAATGGTTCCGATTATTTTCATAAAGAAACAATCAATCGGATAAAATAGTCAGTAAACCAATAAAAGAAGGATTTTTCAGCAGAACGGGAGAAAAGATAATGGACGTAAATATTTCCGAAATACCTGAAACGAAAACATTTTCAGATTATCCTAAAGGAACCCTTTTCGTTTTGAAAGAGAGATTTCCAAGATACATTTTAGATCCTTTCGAGATAATACATCCGGATGATCCGAGATATGATACAGCTTTGACAAGAGACAAAATAGAGGCTCTTATGTAAGTTGTTTGATTTGCCAAACACAGAATACACGCCCCCGATTTTCGGGGCTTTTTTCATGAAATAAAACATCACAAATGTATGATTGAGATTTGAGACACTTTAAATTGACAAATGACTCTATTAAGCAAATTGCTTAACTGTCTCTATCCATTTATCAATTTAGCAAAATACCATAAGAAAGTTATTTCGTCAAAAATAAGTTTGTTATCATTCTCATCGGTTACCGCAACAGCGTCAATGACATATTCCCAATTATATGTTTTTTCTTTGATAAAGACACCTGTCGGCGGAACATGGTGACATTTGCATAAGTTCATATATATTCCCCCCCTTAATAAAATCAAAACCCCAACCGTTTGGTTGAGGTGTGCGTAGTACGAATTGTATCGTTTGGCTTTAAAATACTGTCAGTTACGCGTACATAAGACGTCCCTTGGGCTGAGGGATCTCTCTGCCAAGTTCCTTGGCCGTCTCGATCCATTCATCAATTACAACTTCCGTATTTTTTATTACATCCTGATATGTTTTCCCATCCGCCATGCAGCCCGGAAGCTCCGGGACTTCCGCAATAAACGCGTTATCCTGCTCGCTCCAATAAATTATAACTTCATATTTGGGCATCATCAGCACCTCCTAAATGATACTTATAAACAATATTCCTTATCTGTTTTACCTGATAAGCCTTCGCTTTGTTTCCGTCCGGCTGAATATTTATAATTTCGGGAAAATCATTACTGAAATATATAAAATGATCTCCCTTAACACGGTATTCAAAACCCAAACGTTTTAATAATGCCTGCAAATCGGTAAAGCGAATATTTGTGTCATGTCTCCGAGATAGAATCAGCTCAAGAATTTTATCACTCAAAATCTCACCGCCCTATTTATATTATATCACAAAAATATACAATATACAAGTATAAAAAATTAAAACTCCAACCGATAGGTTGAAAAGATAGTGTTCCGGCAGCATCACCTTAATTTTTAAATGAAAAATTAAAACCCCAACCGTTTGGTTGAAAAGATAGTGTTCCGGCAGCATTACCTTAATTTTTAAATGAAAAATTAAAACCCCAACCGATAGGCTGAAAAGATAGTGTTCCGGCAGCATCACCTTAATTTTTAAATGAAAAATTAAAACCCCAACCGTTTGGTTGAGGTTTTAATTTGTTCCGGCAGCGTCCTATGTTCCCGGGCAGTCGCCCGCCAAGTATTTTCGGCGCTGAGAAGCTTAACTACTGT
>CANQQJ010000046.1 GCA_947625905.1 uncultured Clostridia bacterium
GCCTCGCCTCTTGGCTCGTTCCGACGCAAGCGTCGGAAGCTTCGCCCTTACCGGCGGTCGCTCCTCCTTCCCACAAAGCGCACTTCGTTGGCGCTTTGCGGGAACCCTGTCTGCCTCGCCTCAATCGCATCTAAAACATGCCGCCGGCATGTTTATTAACGATGCTACTCCTCTTTCCCGCGTCGCAAATTTCTCCGCTTATCGCAAAAGCCGCATGCGCCTTTTGCTCATCGCTGCGAATTTGCTCCTCTTCCCACAAAACGCGCTTCGCTGGCGCTTTGCGGGAGCCCGCGGGCGGCCGGGGTCGTCCGCCCCTACAAATGATTATACAAACGTGCGCGGCAAATTTTCAAAGAAATCCGCCGAATTAATTCCGCGTATTCACTATTCGCTAATTACTAATCACTACGTTCATAGGGGACGACGACCTCGGCGTCCCGGCTCCCCTAAAGGGAAGCTGTCGGGCTTTGCTCGACTGAGGGGGAGCCTAGTCCCTAGTTCCTATTCCCTAGTACCTACGTTCCCACCTCCGTCAGGCTACACCTGACACCTCCTCCCGGGAGGAGGCAGTCGGGCGGATGATATCCGCCCCCTACGAACATAGTGATTGGACCGAACGCGGGAACACACTAATGTTTTATACCGAATTATTTCCGCGTATTCGCTATTCGCTAATCTCTAATCACTACGTTGGCCGAGGGGGAGGACTATATTTCCACTCCGCCCCTTTGGTACATTTCGATACACTTCGGCCCACTTTTTCTCTATTTTACTACATTCCGCGACAATATGCAAGGGTTTTTTGCAAAAATATTACAAAATTTTTAAAAAAGATAATATAATCGTATTTTGTAAAATCAAACGCCCGATCATATCCCGCAAAAACGGAATTTATCGCACATTTTCGGAATATACTGTGCAATATATCTGTAATATTAAATAACAAAACACCCGCCGCGCCATAGCCGCCGCTTTTTGCATAATTATACAGCAATTGAATGAATAAAAACCGAGAATTTTGAGAACTCGGGCTTACAAAAAGTTAAAAATAATATTACAAATTGATAAAAATACGAGGTGATGCGAAATGATGAATTACATATGGGGAGGAATGATAATAATTTCTCTGATCGTGTCGGTCTTCACGGGGCGGGTCGAGCAGACCGCCGCGGCAGCGGTAAGCGGCGCGGGCGAGGCAGTAAACCTCACGGTGTCGCTGCTGGGCATCATGTGCCTCTGGACCGGCATCTCGAAAATCGGAGAGGAGGCGGGCCTGATAAAAATCATCGCCAAGGCGATGAGCCCCGTGCTGCGCCGTCTGTTTCCGCGGCTCAAGCCCGACGGCGAAGCCTTCGGCGGCATCGTTATGAACATTGTTGCCAACCTTCTTGGCATGGGAAACGCCGCCACGCCGCTCGGCATAAGCGCGGTGCGCAAGCTTAACGAATCAAACCGCGACAAAAAGCGGGCGTCAAACGAGATGTGCATGCTTGTCGTGCTGAACACCGCGTCGCTGCAGCTTATACCGACAACGCTGATCTCGCTGCGCCAAAGCTACGGGGCCCAAAGCCCCGGCGAAGTGATACCCGCGATCTGGCTCTGCGAGATATGCGCCCTCGCTGTCGGCATAACGGTGGTAAAACTGTTGGAAAAAAGATTTTAACAAGGAGATAAAAACATGGAGATGATCTCGGCATACTCTGTGCCGTTTTTTATATTTATTTTTCTTATGTACGGCTTTATCAAAAAAACCGATATCTACGACGCGTTCACGCTTGGCGCGAAAAACGGTCTCGAATCGGTTTTTAACATAATTCCGTCGCTTGTGGGACTGATGGCGGCTATATACATGTTCCGCGAAAGCGGCTGCCTTGAGCTTATAGCGAAAGCCGCCAAGCCGCTGACCGACCTGATACATATGCCGCCCGAGCTGGTGCCTCTCGGCCTGCTGCGCCCCGTGTCGGGAAGCGCGTCGCTGGCCCTGGTGACCGATATTTTCAAAAACTCGGGTCCCGACTCGGTGCAGGGAAAGATCGCGTCGATAATGATGGGCTCGACCGAGACCACATTCTACACGATCGCGGTATATTTCGGCAGCGCGGGGATAAAAAACGTACGCCACACGCTTTTCGCCGCCCTCGCCGCCGACCTGACCGGAATACTGATGTCGGTATTTTTGGTGCAGTTTTTCGGATTTTAAAGCTTTATGACTCCTATCGCGTTCAGCACCGATGATATAAGTATCGCCGCTATCAGCACCGGCGCGATATACTTTATCATAACGTTGAACATTTTCTCGCGCTTGAATTTGGACGACTGCTTTACCTCGTCGGCTATGACGTTCACGCCGATGACCCACGCCACAAACACGCAGGTAAGCAGCGCCAGGATAGGCATAAGCACCGAATTTGTGATAAAGTCCATCATGTCGAGTATCGTCATGCCGCCAATGGTGACGCCGCTCCAAACGCTGTAGCCCAAGATCGGGGGAACGCCCAGCAGAAACGAGCCGATGCCCGCGCCGATCGTGGTTTTTGTCCTGCCCCAGCCGAACTTGTCGCAAAGCGACGACACTATCGCCTCAAGTATCGAGATCGACGAGGTAAGCGCCGCCAGCAGCACCAGGATAAAGAACGCGGAGCCTATCAAAGTCGACATACCCATGCTGTCGAAAACCTTGGGAAGCGTTATAAACATCAGCCCGGGGCCCGCGCCCAGCGCCGACTCGTCGCCGCCCGAGAACGCGAACACCGCGGGAATTATCATAAGCGCCGCCAGTACGGCTATGCCCGTGTCGAATATCTCTATGCGGCTGACGTTTTTCTCAAGGTCGCTGTTTTTGGGCAGATACGAACCGTAGGCTATCATGATTCCCATGGCCAGCGACAGCGAGTAGAACATCTGTCCCAGCGCCGCCAGTATTGCAGACACCGAAAAATGCTTGAAATCGGGCACAAACAAATACTTGATGCCCACAAGCGAGCCCGGCAGAGTGATCGAGTAAATCGCGACGGCTATCGCCAGTATTATCAGCAGCGGCATAAGTATCGTGCTGACCTTCTCAACGCCGCCCCGGACCCCGCGCAGGATAACGGCCGTGGTGACAAAAGAGAAAATAAACTGGAACAGCAGCTGCTGTCCGGGCGACGCCAGCATTGCGTCAAAAAATCCGTCATGCGCCGCCTGCGCGTGCCCGCCCGTGACAAACGTCACCGCGTATTTTATGACCCAGCCGCCGATAACGTTGTAGTACGGCAATATTATCGCGGGCACCAGCGTGGCGATAACGCCGAGAAACGCCCACTTTTTGCTGAGCTCGCCGAACGCCGAAAGTCCGCTCTTTCCCGTTTTTCTGCCGATGGCGTTCTCGGCTATCATCAGCGTGTAGCCGAACGACAGCACCAGCAGAATGTAGAACAGCAGAAACAGACCGCCGCCGTATTTCGCGGTCAGATATGGGAACCTCCAGATGTTGCCCAGGCCCACCGCGGAACCCGCCGCGGCCAGAACAAATCCGAACCCGTGAGAAAATTTACCCCTTTTTTTCATAACATAACCCCCAATTTTTTGTGATTTTATTCGATTATAACAGGAAAACATCAAAATGTAAATACTTTTTTAATAATCGCAATAAAAATCTACTGCTCCAAATTAGACAGCGCAAATTCAATACATTGATTAATAAGCTCGTTTCTGCTGATATCTATACGAGCCGCAAGCTTGTCCACGTCCGACAGCAGATTTTTTTCGATCCTTATAGATATGATCTCCTTTTCCGGCTTTATCGGTCTGAATTTATCCATTTTCTATCCTCCACTCCGCTAAACTCTGAACTTCCTCTTGACATAATTATAAATTATGTGTTATCATAATAATATATTCGATATAGTATTCTATTTTAGAATACATAATAAGCATCACGAGGTGAGGGAACATGAGAAAAACAATATTGGCAGCGGCGCTTTCGGCAATAATTATTTTTTCCGCGGCGGCGGGTTTTTCCGTTGAAAAGCCGAGCGGGATATTCGTGAATGGAACACCGACAGAGACCGACGCGTTTATCGCGGACGGAGTGACCTATGTGCCGCTCAGGGCGGTGAGCGAGATGCTCGGTGCCGAAGTGGCGTGGAACGAGGAGACTTCCGAAATCAGCATAAGCGGAGGCGATTCATACGAGCGCGCCGTGAGCCGCGCCGCGCCTTCCACTGTGGCGATAGTCGGAAGCGTGCGGAGCGGAACGCCCTCCGCCTACGCCGAGGGGATAGCCCACGGCACGGGCGTTATCGTGAGCCCGAGCGGCGAAATAATCACCAACGCGCACGTGGTCAAGGATATGACCGAAATGATCGTCATACTGAGCGGAGGCGACGGATATCGCGGCACCGTCAGCTACGCGGACGACGCTCTTGACCTGGCGCTTGTCAAGATCGAAAAAACCGGCCTGCCCGCGGCGGAATTCGCCGACGACAGCGCGATAGTTCCGGGGCGCAAGGTTGTCGCGATCGGCACGCCTGTCTCCATGGCGCTCCGCAACTCGGTCTCGGCGGGCATAATCAGCGGCATGAACCGCGGCGCGGGAAGCGACTATAAGCTTATCCAGACCGACGCGGCAATAAACCCCGGCAACAGCGGCGGCCCTTTGGTCGACCTCGGCGGCAGAGTGGTCGGCATATGCTCATCGGGATACGTGGGCACGGGCATCGAGGGTCTGAGCTTCGCTATCCCCGCCTCAAGCGTTAAATACGCTCTTGAGCATTTCAGGAACTACGGCCGGATCATGCGCCCCGGCTTCGGAGCCGCCCTTGAGGAGAGCGCGGCGGCAAGATACGGTCTGCCCGGAAGCGAGGGCCTTACCTTTGGAAACGTGGTTCCGGGCGGAGCGGCGGCAAACGCGGGCATTGTCTCGGGCGATCTGCTGAAAGCCGTGGACGGGACCGCAGTTAACACGATCAGCGACTGGAACGAGCTGTCAAAAAAATATTTGCCGGGCAGCGCGGCCGTCCTTTCGATAGAGCGTGGCGGCAGCGCCGCGGACGTGAATATAATATTTGAAGAAAAATAATTAAATTATAATAATAAAATTTTTAGGAGGAAAAATATGAAGACCTTTAAACTCAGGAAAAAACTCGCGGCACTCACCGCCGTTTGCCTCGCCGTTGTTTTGTCGGCGTTTCCCGTCTGCGCGGCTGACAGCGAAGCCGAGGACATAACCGGGCTTGTCGAGAACATAGTTCCCGATCTCAGCGAAATACCGCTGTCAACAACGGCGCCGAGCGCTGCCGAGACCAAGATCACAATATCGTTCCGTCTGGGCGACAGCACCCTCAAGATCAACGGCGCGGATGTGACGGTGGCCACTCCGTTTGAAGAAAACGGCACAACGCTGGTGCCGCTGAGAGTGATAACCGAGGCCTTCGGCGCCAAAGTGGACTGGAACGACGCGGATCAAAGCATAACGCTTACCTGCGGAGACACAACAATAAACCTTCAAATAGACAGCGCCGCCGCGGAAATAAACGGCGAGAGCAAAACGCTGCCGCTGGCGCCGCGTCTGGTGAACGACACGACAATGGTCCCGCTCAGGTTCATTACCGAAAACTTCGGCGCGGCCGTCTCGTATGACGAGAAAACCGAGGCGGTACTGGTCGAAAAAACGGTGGCCGAAGACGCCGCCGTTGACGACTATTCCTCGATCCTGCGCAATTCAGACAAGGAATACACGGGCGACAGCTACTACGGCTGGAAAATGAAATCGTCGCGCGGCCTGGATGTGGCTCTCAGAACGTTTGACGGCAGGCTGACCGCGCTTACCGGAGCCGATGACTCGAGGCTTGCGATATCCGTATCCGACAAAGGAAACTCCTCCGACGACGAAATCTTCTCGGCGGTAAAGAGCAAAACGAACGGCATCACCGTCGCCAGAGAAGACGCGGGAAAGGACTTAAACGGCAACAGCTGCCTGACCGTTGAGGGCAGGACCTCAAGCTCAAGGATCCTGCTCAAGGCCGTGATATGCGGCGACAAGGTGTTCTCGGTCTACGCCTCGGCTCCGACCGACAGCGAGTCGAACGATTTGATCGGTCTCGCGGAGAGCTTCGCGGCGGGCGCGAAAAACTTTTCCGACGCGTGCGATCTTTCGGAGGTAAAGGACGGAAAGCGGCATTACGAGAACAAAAAGGTCGGCGTGAGCATGGACCTCCCCGCCGACTGGCGCGACCTTTCCGACAGTAATGTGGAAAACGATCTCTGTTTTTCAAATATGTCCGCTTCAAACAAAAACTATTCGATGATAAACATAGCGGTACAGTCCAAGAATAACGTCGGCTCCGCCGAAAAATGGGCGCAAAAAGACTATGAGCTCAACAAATCCGAGGTGAATCCCGACTGCGCGAAGTTCAGCGGCGGTCTTGAAAGCGGAACGCTGGCCGACTGCCCGACTTTTTATTACACATACGAGATCACCTACGAGAAGGACGGCTCGACCGACACCACGCGCGACGTGTTCTTCGAAAAGGGCGAATATGTCTACAACATCGCGTTCCGCACAGCCGACGGCGATCTGAGCGGCATGGACGGGATAATCTCAAGCATACAAGTTGATGAGCTTGACTTCGGCAAGGTCGGCAGTCTGCTGGTAAAATATCCCGAGGACGACTATACAAAATACACGGCTCCGGAAAACGTGACCTTCAGCGCGCCGTCGGGCCGAATGGTGATAAACACCGGCGACGCGGTAATGACGGCAAGCTCGACATCCTCGATAACGGTCGGCGCGGTTCGGGACTTTCAAGCGGTCAATATGGCAAAGCGGCTCTATGAAAGCTACGGCGGGCAGCTCGACGGCTTCAAAAAGATAAGCGAGCCCGTCTATAAGGGCGTGGGCGGCCGCACGGGATACTATTCCTCGTTCTCGTACATTGACAAAAGCGGTTACAAATACGTCCGCGAAATATTCGTGACTAACATCAACAGCATCTGCGTGATAGTAGAAAGCGACGTCAAATACGAAAGCATGGGCGAGCGGGCAAAAGAGATCTTTGAAAAGGCGGTCGAGTCACTGGCTCTCGCCGACGCTTGATTATTGCTCCATGTCGTGGTATAATGAACATATAAAACCATGACACGGAGATGATATTAATGAAATTATTCAAAAAGCAAAAGACCGAGCCTATACCCGAAGGCTACACCGCCGACTCTGTCAGGATCGAGAAAAGCACCTGCACCGGAGAGCGCACCATCGGCTTTTACAACCCCAAGAATAAAAAACTCGTCGGCGCCGAGCTGGTCCGCACCGACGCCGACATCGCCGCCTTCTATCAAAAATACGGAATAAAGTAATCGCTGATCTACCCTACAATATTTAATTAAAAACTTGACAAAAGCAAAACAATGATATATAATAATCATAGAAAGAGAAACGGCAGAGCGTAAAAACGATTTGGCCGCTTCGGAAAAGTTAAATAAACAACCGATCCTATGCGTCTAAACTTTGGATCGGTTGTTATTTTTTATCGCACTGATGTTGCGAAAATCGCAAAAAATACGATAATCACAAGCAATGCAACTAAAATTCTGAAAACAAAATCTTTCATCGACATCACTCCTTTCTTTATGCCTTAAACACGATGTTAAGTGTTTAGAAAGGAATGAAGCGCCCAACCGTCCTTACGTTTCTATCTCCGCCTTTTACGATTGCGCGTTTTATTCGCACAAAGGTGTTTCTCCGCGCGGAATAATTCCGCACTTGCAGCTTTACTGCCAAATATATAATATCATATTATGACATATTTTGCAAATTAAGAAAATGTTACAAATAATGCCATTTCTGATTTGCAGTAGCAACATTGGATAAAACAGCGGCGCGGATTTGATCCGCGCCGGCGATTTTTATTTTAAAAAATTCCATTGACCTTTCTTAAAAATTATGTTATATTGAAAATGCCACATATCCGAATATATAGCAATGAAAGCTGTTTTTTCATGCATAGTTTTATTTGCGCTGTAATAAGCTAAAAATGTCGGCTTTGACAAGCGTAAATAAAACAGTATGTGTCTTATTGTTGTATTTGTTTCGGATGTGTGGCAGCATTGAAGTCTTAGCCGCGTTTTTATGTGCAGCTCAGACTCGGGCTGCACATTTTTTATTTGAAATTTTTGTCGGAAAGGCGGGGAGAGAACATGACGCTCGGATAAAAGTGTCGGCCACATTATAAAATATCGGAGGGTTATAAAATGAAACCAATAATAAAAGAAAGATTAAAGGGCGCGGTCTCGGGCCTCATTATCGGAGCCCTGGTCGTAAGCGGCGGAGTGTTCGCGAAGCAGAAATTTGAAACGATCGAAGTGGAGTACAACAATATCAAAGTTTACAAGGACAATGTTTTATGTGAATTAAAAGACGCGAACGGCAGCACAATCGAGCCGTTTATCTACAACGGAACGACCTATATGCCGGTAAGAGGCACGGCAAATCTCGCCGATATGCAGGTAACATGGGACGGAGCGACCCAAAGTGTGTATTTATGGGACGAAATGGTCCCGGGCGGAACCCCGTTTTTGGAAGCCTGCCCTCCGTACAGTAAATTAAGTTGTGACACATATTTAGCAACCGAAGGTCAAAGCTTTTCCATGGCAGGGGAAAAGTACAGCAACGGTTTAACTTCTCACTCCGGATATGCCCTTTTTAACTTAAACGGAAAATATTCGACCATCGAGTGCACAATCGGACATATCTATAACGAACAATATGAAGGAAAATCCGTTTCGTTTATCGTTGACGGAAGAGTAATAAAAGAAATAGAGCTTGAACCTGAGTGTCTTCCCAAAAAGGTTTCGATACCGATCTCCTACGGACTCCAGTTGAAAATCCAATTTAGCGGTTCTGCCATAGGCATCGGCAACATGATGGTGCAATAAGCCAAAAACATATTATCAAAGATAAAGATATGGAGAGAATAAATTATGAAAAAGAAAATTTTAGCAATACTGTTAGCATTAGTGACAATGCTGATACTGGCATCATGCGAACAAAAAAACAGTCTTGTCGGAGTATGGGATGTTGTTGATAGTACCTCATCCACTTATGATGATTTGGAATTAGAATTATATGAAGACGGGACTGCTATATATGAATACGGCACAGGCAGATATGTTTCGACAGATAAAACTTTGACCCTGCTTAATATGGGTGTAATTGGAACAAAAAGCGAATATAGTTATGAACTTAAAGGCGATTATTTAACTCTAACCGATGAAGATGGAGACTCTATAAAACTTGAACGGGTTGAATAATATTCAATAAAGTTATAACTGCGACAAGGTATGTCTGTTCAGCAACCTGCAAGGCGAGTAGGGGACGGCGCCCTCGACGTCCCGGCTCTCCCCTTTTAAAGGGGAGAGCTGTCTGCGCAGCAGACTGAGAGGGAGTTAATGTAGAAACTAGAAAATAGGATCTAGAGACTAGGAATATCTTGCCGGGATATCAAATAGTTACTGCCCTATTTCCTAGTCCCTAATTACTAGTCCCTATGTTGCCTCCCCCTCAGTCGCCTGCGGCGCCAGCTCCCCCTCCTTCGCAAGGGGAGCCAAGGGCGGCCGGGGTCGTCCGCCCCTACGGCATTGGGGGGGAATTCATGCGTTCACAGCAATTCGATATATCATCGCTGCCGCAGGGGCGGGCATACAAAAAGGCGCGGATCATGCTCCGCGCCTTATTAAATATATCTTATTTTTCGATCAGGCTCTCGCCGGTCATTTCTTCGGGCTGAGCTATTCCCATCATGTCGAGCAATGTGGGGGTCAGGTCGGCCAGGCGGCCTGTTTTGAGCTTGACGCCCGATCTGCCGATCAGTATCAGCGGCACCACGTTGGTGGTGTGCGCCGTGAACGGCTCGCCGGTGCCGTAGTCTATCATCTGGTCGGCGTTTCCGTGGTCGGCGGTTATAAGCGCCTCGCCGCCCATCTCGAGCAGCGCGTCCACTACTCTGCCGACGCAGGTGTCTACCGTCTCGACGGCCCTCACCGCCGCGTCGAACACTCCGGTGTGGCCCACCATGTCACAGTTGGCAAAATTCAGGATAACCGCGTCGTACTTGCCGCTTTTTATCCGCTCCACCACCGCGTCGGTGACCTCGGGAGCGCTCATCTCGGGCTGCAGGTCGTAGGTCGCGACCTTGGGCGAGTTTATCAGAACTCTGTCCTCGCCCTCGTACGGCGCCTCGACGCCGCCGTTGAAGAAGAACGTGACGTGGGCGTATTTCTCGGTCTCGGCTATCCTCAGCTGGGTCTTGCCAAGCTTGCTCATGTACTCGCCGAAGGTGTTGGTCAGGCTCTCGGGCTTAAACGCGATATTCACGTTGGGCATTGTCGCGTCGTACTGTGTCATGGTCACATAGTATGTCTCAAAAAACTTTCTCTCAAAGCCGCTGAAATCGGGATCGACGATCGTTCTTGTCAGCTCTCTGGCTCTGTCGGGACGGAAGTTATAGAAAATAACCGAGTCGTGCTCCTTGAGCCTGCCGACCGGCTCGCCGTCCTTTGTGATGACCGAGGGCACAACGAACTCGTCGGTGACCTCATCATTATAGCTCTCCTCTATGGCGGTGACCGCGCTGTCAAACAGCTTGCCCTCGCCCTTAACTATCGCGTCGTACGCCTTGCTGACGCGCTCCCAGCGGTTGTCGCGGTCCATGGCGTAGTATCTGCCGCTGATCGTGGCGATGTCGCCCACGCCGATCTCGCGCTCCTTGGCGATAAGCTCCTTTATGTATTCCTCGGCCGAGGCGGGCGGAACGTCGCGTCCGTCCAGAAAGCCGTGAACATGCACGTCGCTGAGACCGTGCTCCTTCGCCATTTTGAGCAGCCCGTAGAGATGGTTCTGGTGGCTGTGTACGCCGCCGGGGGACAGCAGTCCCATCAGGTGCAGTGCCGAACCGTGCTTTTTGCAGTTTTCCATCGCGCCCAGCAGCGCCTCGTTTTCAAACAGCGTGCCGTCCTCGATCGCCTTGGTGATGCGGGTCAGCTCCTGATACACTATCCTGCCTGCGCCTATGTTGGTGTGGCCCACCTCCGAGTTTCCCATCTGTCCGTCGGGCAGACCAACGTCCATGCCGGACGCGTGAATGACGGTGTTGGGACACTCGCTCATGTACTTGTCAAGGTTCGGCGTGTTCGCCGCGTATATGGCGTTGCCGTCGTGCCGCTTGTTTACGCCGAAACCGTCCATTATAATCAAAGCGTAAGGTTTTTTGCTCATGATATTGTCTCCTATTAATTTTTTATTTCTTAATTCTGCTCGGCGGCTTTGACGATAACGTCAAAGTCATCGGCCTTGAGGCTGGCGCCTCCGATCAGGCCGCCGTCTATATTCGGCTTGGAAAGCAGCTCGGCCGCGTTTCCCGCGTTCATGCTGCCGCCGTACTGGATCCTGATCTTTTCGGCCGCGTCCTCGCCGTAGAGCGAGCCGATCGTGCCGCGGATGATGCCGCATACCTCGTCGGCCTGCTCGGCAGTGGCGGTCTTTCCGGTGCCGATAGCCCAAACGGGCTCATAGGCGATAACGACCTTTTCGGCGTCCGCCTTGTCGATCCCCAGGAAAGCCAGCTTTACCTGACGGCAGACCGTCTCGGACGTCACGCCGTTTTCACGCTCGGTCAGGCTCTCGCCCACGCACACGATGGGCAGCAGTCCGCCGCTCAGCGCAGCCTTTGTCCTCAGGTTGACCGTCTCGTCGGTCTCGCCGAAATACTGGCGTCTTTCGCTGTGGCCGATGATGACGTATTTAACGCCGATATCGGTCAGCATATTCGCCGCCAGCTCTCCGGTATACGCGCCGCTTTCCATAAAATGAACGTTCTGCGCGCCGACCTCTACATTGCTGCCGCTCGTTTTTTCGACGACTCCGGGCAGGCAGACCGCCGTGGGGCAAACCACGACGTCGCAGCCCGCGCCCGCGGAATTTTTAACGATTGCAGCCGCCAGCTCCGCCGCCTCGGACGGGGTCTTGTTCATCTTCCAGTTTCCGGCAATGATCTTTTTTCTCATGCTGCGCGCCTCCTTATTTGTCGTCAAGCGCCGCGCAGCCGGGCAGGACTTTGCCCTCGAGCAGTTCCATCGAGGCGCCTCCGCCCGTTGAGATGTGGGTCATCTTGTCGCCGAAGCCCAGAGTGTTGATTGCCGCCGCGCTGTCGCCGCCGCCTATTATGGTCGTGGCGTCGGTATCGGCCAGAGCCTGAGCCACAGCCACGGTGCCCGCGGCCAGGATCGGGTTCTCAAACACGCCCATGGGTCCGTTCCATACGACCGTCTTGGCGGTCTTTACCGTGTCGGCGAACAGAGCGCGCGTCTTTTCGCCTATATCCAGACCCATCTTGTCGGCCGGGATCTTGTCGGAGGGAACCGTCTCGATCTCGATCTCCGCGTCGATGGGATCCGGGAAATCGGAAGTTATAACCGTGTCGATGGGCAGCTGCAATGTCTTGCCGAGCTTTTCGGCCTTCTCTATCATATCCTTGCAGTAGCCGATCTTGTCCTCGTCGACCAGCGATGTGCCGACCTCGTAGCCCTTGGCCTTGAGGAAGGTGTAGGCCATGCCGCCGCCGATGATCAGCGTGTCGCACTTTTCAAGCAGAGTGGAAATAACGTTCAGCTTATCCGAAACCTTGGCTCCGCCCAGAATAGCAACCAGAGGACGAACGGGATTGTCGATCGCGTTGCCCACAAAGTCGATCTCCTTGGCCATGAGGTAGCCCGAAACGCAGGGGCTCAGATACTCAGTCACGCCGACTGTCGAGCAGTGCGCTCTGTGAGCGCTGCCGAACGCGTCGTTAACATACGCCTCGGCCAGCGACGCCAGCTCTTTGCTGAAGTTCTCCTCGTTCTTGGTCTCCTCCGCTCTGAATCTGGTGTTCTGGAGCAGCACCACGTCGCCATCCTTCATATCGGCGACCGCAGCCTTGGCGTTCTCGCCCACAACGTTGTCGTCGTTCGCGAAAACAACGGGCTTGCCGAGCTTCTCGGAAAGCGATACGGCGACCGGAGCCAGCGACAGCGACTCGACCACCTTGCCCTTGGGCTTGCCCATGTGCGAGCAAAGTATAACCTTGGCGCCGTCGTCCACCAGTTTTTTGATCGTGGGCATAGCGCCGTTTATGCGGGTCTCATCCGTGATCTTGCCGTCCTTGATCGGCACGTTGAAGTCACAGCGCACAAGGACTTTCTTACCTTTCAAATTAACGTTGTCAACAGTTTTTTTGTTCATAGATCATACCTCCAAATATATGTTAAATTATTATTTTTGAATTGATATATTTATATCGTACGGGAAGAATTATCTTCCAAACTTAATTTTACCCCATTGTTTAAGATTTATCAAGAGGTTTTTACCAAAAAATCACATTAAATTTAGGCAAACCTCCCCTCCTATTTTGTTAATTTGACAATTGACATAACACGCTGTATGTATTAATATAAAACATATGTCACGGTTTTGTAAAAAAGGAGTGTTATATTTGAACAGCAAACTGAAAACAAAAGACCTCGTGATCTCCGCTCTGCTCATAGCGATAGGGATCATGATCCCCATGATATTCACCGGCCCGCCGTTCAGGATAGTGGTCGGCCCGTACTCGGCGACGCTTATGGCCCACGTCCCCGTGATCCTGGCGATGTTCATCTCGCCCTGGACGGCGGTGTTCACCGCGGTGGGAACAACGATCGGCTTCTTTTTCACCGCCCCGCTCGTGGTAGCGGTCAGAGCCGCGTCTCATATCCTGTTCGCCCTGCTCGGCGCATATATGATAAAGAAAAACATAAACCTGATCCTTACCTGCCTTTCGACCGGCATAGTCCACGCGGTGTTTGAGGGAATAGTGGTCCTGCTGTTTTTCGCGGGCGGCCTCTCGACGAGCGACACCTATTCCGCCTCGGTCATGATGTGGATAACCGTCGCGGGCACCTTCGCGCATCATATAGTTGACTTCATAATTTCATACATTGTTGCGATGGCGCTCTCAAAAGCGAAAATGATGCCGCCGCTTCCGCCCGTTTGGAGCAAAAAATAACGACATTTTTTGGAAAAATCAAAATAATTTTAAATTTTTTCAAAAAAAGGCTTGCTTTTTCGCAAAATATAAGATATAATATATTTGAATTTGGCGGAATATATGTTCCGCAATCTCCGCAAAGCGGAGACCCGAGTTTAGTTAATTGCTTTAAAGCAATTAAAGTTTTTCATATAATCCATTCACCTAAGAAAGTAGAGACGCATCACGCGTCTCTATTTTCGTGTTAAATTAATTTCCGCTTTGCCTCCTCCCGGAACGTAGGGATTAGGGATTAGTAATTAGCGAATAGTGATTAGGACGGGCGCCAAATTGCCGCCCCTACGGTGCGATGAAACCTGTAGGGGCGGATATTATCCGCCCGCTTTGCCTCCGGCGGAATTTTACTGCACGTCCTTGACTTCGATGATCTGGCCCTCGGTGTTGGAGAACTTGCTGAGGGCGTTTAATGTCTGGCCGGCGCCTATGTATCTGTTGGCGTCGGTATAATGGCCCAGGCTGTTGTACTTGCCGTCGACCTCGATCGTGACATAGGCGTCGTATCTCTCGGGCACGGTCACAACGACATACTCACCGCTTATTTTGCTTACTTCCATTTTCGCGTCCTCGGCAGACACGCTCACAACGTCGCCTATATACTCCTTTGTCTCTCTGTCGTAGACCGGGCCGCCCTTGCGCAGAGCCTCAAGGGTGTATTCTCTCACGCTCTCGACCTTGTAGACATATTGGAACTTTGAGCGCTCGGTCGCAGTGTTTGCGTCGCTGTCCGAGGTGTATCTGGCGTAAATGCCGAAGGCGAGCGCGGCGATACACAGGACAACCAAAATATCTATTATGCTTATTACCCCAAACAGCTTGCCCGTCTTTTTGAAGCTTCCGTTTTTGGGTTTTGAGTTGTTATTCTTAGCCATATTATCCGTCTCCTTTCTGCGCCGCTGCGATTATTCGCTTATCTCAAGCCGCGTCACGTAGCCGAAGCTTGCCCAGTTTCTGGTGCGCACCGCCGTGGCGTCGCCCACTCGTATCGGGCTGTTGTTTATCGTCACCGTGTCTTTGCCGTCTACCGCGGCGGCCTGCATCTCGACATACACATCGTACTGATCGGGGATCGGCTGAATCGACGCCGCGCCCTGCTCCAGATCATATGCGACCTCTTTGGCATTCTCGTATCTCACGTTTGTCACCACGGCGGGCATTTTTTCCTTAACGCCGATCGTGACATTGTCGCCTACCTGAGGCAGCTCGGTCAAAAACTTGTCCTCCTTGGCGAACTCGACCTCGACCGTGGCGGTAACGCTCTGTCCGCTGGCCTTTTCCGCGTCGGTATCCGCGGCCGTTGACGAGATAAAGAAGTACCCCGCCGCGGCTATCACAAGCACAACGGCCAGAATAATCAAAAAGTCCATAATGTTAAATTTTGCTTTCATAATATTACTCCATTTCTGCTATTTTCCAATCAGCGATTGGTACACGTTTTCGATTTTTCTTGTGTTGACCTCCGCGGTGAAGGCCGACTTATATATCTCTCCGCTCGCGCGGCTCATTTTTTCGTACAAATTTTCATCGGTCATAAGACGCTCGATCCTGTCCGCCATTGCCTCCGGCTCCTTTATCGGAACCAGAAATCCGTTTACGCCGTCCTTGATGACTCCGGAATTTCCGCCGAAATCGGTGACCACGGCGGGCTTTTTAAGGCTCATGCCCTGCAGCAGCGAGAGGCTTGTGGCCTCGGTGCCGAACGAGCAGTTGACCTGAATGTCCATCGCGTTCATCAGCGGCTCCACATCTGTCAGGAACCCCAGCGTTTCCACATAACCACCGAGACCCTCGGTCTCAATTCGGCGCCTTATATCACTCTCCGTGTCGCCCGTGCCCGCGATCAAAAACTTTGCCTTGACGCCCCGCTCCTTGAGCAGCTTGGCGGTCTCAACAAAATATCTGTGCCCCTTGACCTCGGTCAGACGGGCGATTATCGCCGCCGCCTTCTCATCGGGCGCAATGCCTAAGGCCGCTCTCGCCTTTTTTCGCTCATCGTACGAATATTCGCGAAGAGGCTCCACGCCGTTTAAAATCACGTCTATCTTTTTTTCGGGCACTCCGGTGGCGGTCAGGTTGTCCTTCGCCGCCTCGGCGACCGCGATTATCCGATCGGCCGCCCAATTGTTAATCGCGCCGTTTATTAGCTTGCCCATGCCCCGCGACAGCCTTGCCGAGGGCTCGAACACGCTGTGCCGCGTGTACACGACCTTTATGCCGCAGAGCTTGGCCGCTATCCTGGCCGACATGCAGCCGTGTGTGTGGACTATGTCGGGCCTTAGATCCTTAAACAGCTTTTTGAGCAGCCTCACCGCGCCCGCGTCGAGGGATTTTTCAGCCAGACGGTCAAGCTCATACGTCTTGACCCCGAGCGCCTCTATCTCGGGCAGCAGCTTTGAGCCGGTCGGCACCACGGCTCCGACGTCGAACCTGCCGCGGTCGTAATGCTTTAAAAAAGTAACGATGCACTTTCCGGCGCCTCCGATATTCGAGTCGGACGACACCTCCAAAACCTTTATCAAGCTTTCTTCACCGCCTTTTGCTCAGCCTTGGCAAGGCTGACCGCCGCCATTCCCAGCGCCAGCACGTACCAGAAGATGAGGAAAACTCTGTAATTATAGAAGCAGTTGTCAAACATACCCTGCACGCAGAAGCCCGCGACGCCCGCGGCGATCGCCACGATCATGGCGCCGAGCTTGCTGCCTTTCTTTGAGGTAGCCTGATATCCGCCTACCATTTTCTTGAAAAACATAAACAGCAGGACCAGAAATATCGAGATCCCCACTATGCCCGACTCCACAAATATCTGAAGGAACATGTTGTGGGAATGGGGCGCCACTATTCCGCTGTAGGAATAGAACGGGTAAACCGATTGGAAAGCCTTTGTTCCTGGGCCTATGCCCGACGCCCAGAAGTCCTTGAGCATTCCGAATGTGCCGAACCAGATATAAACTCTGTAGGACGTGGACGAGTCCGTCATGTCGCCCACGCTGACAAATCTGTTGATTATGCTCTCGGGAATCACCATGGGCACAAAGGGCAGCGCGATCAGCGCCAATCCCCACAGCTTGCCGCAGACAAACGTCACATATATGCCCGCGACGATTATGAATCCTATCCAGCAGCCGCGGGAGAACGTGAGTATAAGCGTCAGGAACATAAGGCCCGCCAAAGCCAGATACATCGCCTTGGAGAGCTTTTTGGAGCGCTCCCACAAAAGGCCGACGCAGACCGGAACGACAAGCAGTATATATTCGCCCAGAACGTTGGGATTCTCAAGCGTTGAGTAGACGCGCATCTTGATATCGGTGAACATCTCCTCATCCATCCACGCCGAGGCGGTGTCCCAGCCGAACACGTACTGCGCCACACCGTAGAGGCAGACAAGCGCGCCCGACAGCACAAACAGCGCCAGCGCGTCAAACAGCTGCTTGCGGGTCTTTACCGTGTTGATAACAACGAAATAAAACAGCATAAACGCCATATAAACCAAAAATATGCTCAGACTGTTAAGCATCGCGAATGAGAACACGCTCGCTATAAGATACATGATAAGCATACCGAGGATCAAAAAGCCCATGCCGTCGAACTTCCATCTGAATTTTCTGTCGCACACGCCCTTGATAAGCAGCGAGAACAAGCTCAGAAGCGACAGACCGACCATAACCATGGTGGGCGCCAGCGGCGCCAAAAATATCGTGAAATAAACTCCGGCCAAAGGCGCGCGGAGCACGACGAACAGCCCGAACAGTCCGCCCAGGACAAGCAGAGGCAGCAGCGGGCTCACGAACGCCGAAAGACCGGCGGCCGCGCCCAGAATTCCCGCGAGCCAGAGGCGGGAGGCGGGCTTTGTGTATCTTTGGGCGAACACTTTATTGAAATCCATATCGATTCCGATCAGGTGCGAAAACGCCTTGACCAGCCGTGAGCCGCTTAAATAAGACGTCAGATTGACGTCGATCAGCATAAACAGAGCTCCGACGACGGCCGCCGCGCACAGAATCACGCTTATGCCCGAGCCCGACGCGATCCCCGCGGCGGAAGCCCCGAGCGCCGCAAACAGCGTGAGTATGCCGATAAAGCGGGTGTTGAGGGCAAGCAGGTTATGCAGATAAATATTCGCAGTCCGAACAACGCGGCTCGCGGCGATCTTCTCCGAAAGCGCGCCGCCCATCGTTCTCTGCAGCCACGAGAGGAAGGTGAACGGGCAGCACAAAACTCTTCCCGCCAGACTGTTTTTAAGCGCCTCGGCGGAAAAATGCTCATGCCTGAAAAAATTGGTTATAAGCCCACGCTGCCACGCGCCTGAAATCGCGCCGTAAATTTTGGTCAGCAGCTTATAAACAAAGCTCTGTTTTATCAGACCCCATATGTACATCCAAAGGGTCTCAAAATATCCCATCTCGCCCATAAATTCAATCCTTTCTTAAAACAAATCCCAGAGCGGCCTTAAACTCGCTCACCTTAAATATCCACGCCAAAGCCGCGTACACGGCGCACGCGGGAACCGCCGCTATGCAGAGCTTAACGAGCGTAATCACAACGCCCGAGCCGGGCAGCATATCAGCGGGGATATATATAAGCTTCGCCGCGGCAAACGCCGCAGCGCCGCAGATCAGCGTCTTTGCCGTGTTCAAAACAAACTCGCGGGTCACCACACCCGCGCGTCTGCGGTTTATCATAACAAGCAGCGCCAGCGCGATGGCGGTTGAGCTGATCGCGCTCGCCAGCGCCAGTCCGTTTATGCCGAGCCCCAGCGCGAGCACGAACAGCGCCGCGCAGCCCACGTTTACCGCGACCCCGAAGATCGAGGTGAACATCGGCGTCCTGCCGTCGCGTATGGCGTAAAAGCTCTTGTTAAGCACCTCGCAGATCGAGTAGCCCACCATGCCGAACGAGTAGAAAAACAGCGCCGACGCCGTGATCTTTGTATTCTCGGCGGTAAACGCGCCGCGCTCGAACACGACCCTTATGATCGGGTCGCTGAGCGCCAGAAACAGCGCCGAAATTATCGTTATTATAAATATTATCCAGCCGACCGATGTCCGCGTGGTCTCGGCGAATTTCTCGTCGCTGCCCCCGGCGCTGAGCCGAGACAGCCGCGGGAAAATAAAGTTCGTTATGGCGTAGGCGAAAACGCCCACCATTATTATATATATCTTGTTCGCCCAGTTTAGCGCCGACACCGCGCCGTCGCCCAGACCCGAGCCGAACGACATGTTGATAACGTTACAGAGGGGCTGCACCCACGAGCTTATCAGCACCGGCAGCGCCAGCAGCGCGACCTCTTTCATGGTGCCGTCGCTGAAATTCATGCGGGGTTTGTATCTGTATCCGGTTTTTATCAGCCACGGGAGCTGGAAAAACAGCTGCAGCGCCCAGGCGATAAGCATCGAGACAGCCACGCCCGCAAGACCCATTTTGTCGCCGAATATGATAAGATAGGCTATCATAACACCGTTTGACACGACGCTTATCAGTGACGGGACGGTGAACTGCCCGTGGGACTGGAGTATGCCCACGACCACATAGGCTATCGCGGTGAACGCGATCGAGGGGAACAATATCCGAAGCAGCCGGGCGGTCTCCTCGACCTTTCCGGGCACGTCGGCGTATCCGGGCACCATCAGGCGCACGATCGGCTCCGAGAACACGGCGCCGAGTATAGCCGCCAGCACCGCGACCGAACCGACGACCGTGATAAAGTTGTTGGCGAACGCGTCGGCCGCGCCCTGTCCCTTTTGCTCAAGATTTTTATTGTATATAGGCACAAACGTGGACAAAATCGCCACGCCCAGCACCATGTCAAAAAACAGCAGCGGTATCTGCGTGGCGCTGTTGATGACGTCGCTGGCGTAGCCCTGGCCGTAGATCCCGGCTATAAGCATCTCGCGCAGCAGACCCATAAACTTTGCGAGCATGATCAAAACGGCCATTATGCCGATTGACCGCACCGCCTTTCCGCCCTTGTTCTCCGCCATATCAATTCTCCCGTTTATAAATTCATGAAATTATTTACAGATATTATATACCAAAACAAAAATAAAGTCAACATAGTAATTAGTGAACATAGTGATTAGTGTGTACAATTGTCAATGATGGGTGACACTTTTTTTAAAAAATAAAAAGTTTCGCCTCAAGCTGTCCTTGTCAAGGTG
>CANQQJ010000047.1 GCA_947625905.1 uncultured Clostridia bacterium
TTCTTTAACATTATATCATATTTGGAGTTCATTTTCCTTTTTATTTGTCACCCATCAATTGTATCGTAACATTTTTTAAAAATTTTTTATTTTTTCAAAAAATTTATCAAAAGGCTTGATTTTTTGAAGCGTTTGTGATATATTAGTATTCGCGTTAAAAATATGCCGGTGTGGTGGAATTGGCAGACGCGCTGGACTCAAAATCCTGTGGTAGTGATACCGTATCGGTTCGACCCCGATCACCGGCACCAGCGGAAAAATGACCGCCTTTTTACGAAAGTCATGCATAGCATGACTTTCTTTTTTGGGCGGTCATTTTTCCGCTTTTTCCCACAAAGCGCACTCCGTTGGCGCTTTGCGGGAGCCCTGCGTGACCGCCTTTTTACGAAAGTCATGCATAGCATGACTTTCTTTTTTGGGCGGTCATTTTTCCGCTTTTTCCCACAAAGCGCACTCCGTTGGCGCTTTGCGGGAGCCCTGCGTGACCGCCTTTTTACGAAAGTCATGCATAGCATGACTTTCTTTTTTGGGCGGTCATTTTTCCGCTTCTTCCCAAAAAGTCCTTCGGACTTTTTGGGAGCCCTATGTGACCGCTTTTTTGCGAAAGTCGAGCCGTAGGGGACGGCGCCTCGACGTCCCGGCTCTCCCCTTGGGGAGAGCTGTCAGCGAAGCTGACTGAGAGGGGTTTGTTTTCCGACCTGCACGGGAAACCCACCTCCGTCTTTTTTCCTTTGGCGAAAATCCACCTCCTCCCGGGAGGAGGCAAACGGGCGGCCGAGGTCGTCCGCCCCTACGGCGTTATTACATGAATGCATTCAATGGTGCAGGGCAGGCTGTGGCCGGTGCCGCGTTAGCGGATTCGTGGCACAACCGTATTCCGTTTCTACGGATAAACGAGGCCACACATCATTAGAGTTTGCGAAAATGCATGCCCACATGCCGCCGGCCGGATGTAGGCATCCGGCCCTACGGATTTGGGGCGAGGGGTGTTCCCTCAAGGGTCAGGAGGAACGCTTTTTTATCGGTGCCGGCCGCGTAGCCGGTCAGGCTGCCGTTTGCTCCGACCACCCTGTGGCACGGCACTATTATAGATATCGGGTTGCGTCCCACCGCGGCGCCGACGGCCCTCGCCGACATCCGCTCCGCGCCCCTGGCGGCGGCGAGACGCTTGGCGATCTCGCCGTATGTCGCGGTTCGGCCGTATGGGATATTCAGCAGCTCGCGCCACACGCTTTTTTGGAAATCCGTGCCGCGCAGTCTGAGCGGCGGCGTAAAATCGGGTTCTTCGCCCGAAAAATACATATCGAGCCACTCCCCCACCGGGCCGAACACCGGCAGATCTTTTGTTTGGCGCGCGGACCCGAGCCCGGAAGCAAAATGCTTGGCGCCGAAAAACCACAACCCCGTCAGATATTCGCCGTCCGACGCGAGCAATACCCTTCCGACGGGCGTTTCGCGCTCGCTTGTGTATGTCATTTTATCACTTCTTCCCACATTTCTTTATATGAGTATATCACAATCTGTGCGTTTTCGCAAAAATTTTTATATTTTTTATAATAATGTTGCTTTTCGGAAGGAAGTATGATATAATAGCTCAGTCTTTATTATATTAACTTTGAGGTGTTATGAAATGTTTAAAAAAAGATTGTTGATTGCGGCTGTTGTATCGGGTCTGCTGCTTAACACGGCCGCGTTTGCGGAGGAGATCGCCGCGCCGGAGATGACGATCCAAATCACCGACGATTACGCGAAATATCTGGAAAACCCGGGCGCGTATACCATTATTCCCGATGCGGTAAAATACGAACATAACGACGACAAGGTCTTCGCCGCGGAGCCGCTGCCGGATAAATACGACAGCAGAAAGGATCCGAAATTCATCGGAAATATCCCGGAGATCAGAGACCAGGGCGAAAACGGCGACTGCTGGGCATACGCTGCTATCGCCGCGGGCGAATTTTCGACTATAGCCAAAAACGGAAAGAGTTACGCGGATCCCATGAGCCTTTGGTCGGAGCCGCATCTGGCGGCTGCTATGTACGGCACAAGAGACGATGACTACAAGCAGTATACCACATACTTTGACTTTGTCAACGAAACCGATGTGCCCGCGGGCGGAAACCGCGAAATGGCCACGTCTTACTTCACCCGCCAAAACGCGACGGGCCCGGTTCTGATAGGCGATTACGGAGACGACTTTTTTGAAGCCTACAAACGCAGCCGTCTCAGAAACTACGTCTCTATATTCGATTTGGGCGCGGACAAACGCCAAATGACTCTGCGATCGGCGCACTACATAACAGACGTGTACGAGGGCAGTTCCAAGCTGACTTTCGAAATAGTTGACGGCATGGTCGATAATTTGAATATTCAACTCAATCAGCCGGTCATTGATAAAATAAAACAAGCGATAATGACCTACGGAGCTGTCGGAACGTCCTATCTCTCGTATGACGCCAACACAACGAACGACAAAGAGGAACAAAAAAACTATTTTGATTATGACCATAACGCGTATTATCTCGACTGGAAAGATATGCTGTATCAGGGCGTTAATGACACGTCGTGCCCCGACGGCAAAAACCGCGTTGGGGACTGGGGCTATGACGGCAGCTATAAGTTTACGATCCCCTCGAACCACGGCGTGACGATCGTCGGCTGGGATGATGATTTTTCCGCGAATAATTTTGCCACAAAACCGACTCTTCTTGACGGCACTCCGATAAACGGAGCGTGGATAATCAGAAACAGCTGGGGCCCGAAATGGGGAGACGAAGGATATCAGTATGTTTCGTATCTTGATCCGGCGATCGGATTCAGCTCGTACGCGTATGATTTCTCGGAGGACGGCCCGGACAATGTATACTCTTACGAATTGACCGGCACAAACGGCGCGTCGGGCGGCAATTATTATAATCCCCAGAGCGCCTATGAACAGTTTAAAGACCCGGCATACAACTGCATGATCTACGCTAACCGCTTTACCACCGAAAACAACGAAGAGGAATATCTTTCGGCTCTCGGCATCTATGTAACCGACAGCTCAGATGATTACGAAGTGATCGTGCGTCCGAATCCGCAGGGCAGCGATCCGGGAAAAGTTTCAATCGTCTCATTCGGTGACGACGAAAATATCGCGAAATTTAAAGGTCCCAACGGAAACAGGGCTTTGAATAAAATCAGTTTCCCCGACGAGGGATACCATATGGCCGAGCTCGCGCGGCCGATCAAGGTCGCCGGCACATTTGAGGTCATAGTCAAGATATCAAATTCAAATCCGGAAAAACTCGGAAAGGCTTTTTCGGCTCAGAATGTGATGCGCCAGGTAAACGGCATAATAACAGATCAAAATGAATACAAATTCACAAGCGACGTGAGTGACGATGAGGCCATGACTCATTTTAGACCCACCAAGGGAGTTTCGTTCTCGGCGCGTCAATTTGCAAACACCGGTAACGGTCCGTTTATGATTTCGGGTTGGACGGACAACGCGGAAAGCCTCTCTCTTCTCGGAAACGATACCAGAGAACCGCGCTTTGTTGTCAATAACTGGGCAATAAAGGCTTATACCGATGATTCCGCGCCGACGCCGCCCGATCCAAGCGAAAGCGCTGAGCCGTCGCCCACACCGAGCGAGAGCGCGGAGCCGTTGCCCGAACCGAGCGAAAGCACTGAGCCGTCGCCCACGCCGGATATACCCTCGGATCCCGCCGAGACGGAAGATCCGTTCGGACCCTCCGGCCCCGATGAGACTGCGGCGCCGTCGCCCACAATGATTCCCAAATTTGAAGTTACGGCTGATGGATTCGATGGCAGCTCTTTCGGTTTTATCGTAAGGCGTCTTGATAATACCGTTGAAGACGCAGCTTTGTGGATCGGATTGTACAATGAAGCGGACGTGCTTATTAACATTATGAATGTTGCGCCTTCTTTTGAAAAGGGAGAGGCACTCAGATATTCGATCAATTTGGATCAACTGAAAAATCAGTCGACATATGCCAAAGTATTTGTATGGAGCGGCAATACCTTTGAGCCGTACGCCGATACGCCGGAACCGATAATCTTTTCGGCCGAATAAGATAATTTAACAGGCGCGCCGCGATGATCATCGCGGCGCGCCTTTATTATTTTTATTTATGTTTTTTGCGCTTTTTGCGGGCTGTCAGGATTATTACCGCCAACGCGATAAGCGCCGCGGCAGCGATACCCGTGACCGGCCACAGTCTGTTGGGCTTGTGCAGCACGGTGAACCTGCCCTCGCCCGCGGTCTCGAAAACCATGTAGCTTCCGTCGCGCTCGCCTTTTATGAGCTTGGTCCCGTCCTCGGTGTTAACGGCGGCACAGTTGCCTTTGCCGTCCTTGTCGCGGATGTGCACCTTTATATTGCCCTCATAATCGGGGTCTATATCAAATTCATACGCCGCCAGCGCCTCGCAGCCCTGCGGAAATTCTCCCGTTATTTCGGTCTCGTGCGCCGTCACCTCGGTGCCGTCGCGGAAGTTGCCCTCGACCAGCAGGGTCGGAGGATCGTCGCCCGTGGCAATGGTTTTGACCGCGTCGGTATACTCGGCTTTGAACACCGTGTCGCGGATGATCGGCGCGGTCGTGTCCTCGCTCCACTGCGGGCAGTAGCCGTCGCGGTACTCCAGCTCGGGGACCTCTGACGGGTCGAGCACATCTCCGTAGTTCACGGTCGTCTCGTACAGCGTGCTGCCGTCCACCTCGAATTTGGCGTCGAACTTAAACAGCGCCAGGTCCGCGGACTCGGCCTTGAGCAGCGTTCCTATATCCGAGTCGGCGTTGTCGCTGAGCGCCCGGTTCTGCGGCAGGTAAATATCGCCGTCCGCCATGTACCACTTATCGTCGTTAAAGCCGACCATTCGCGGCGGCAGCGCGCCGCTTCCGGTGATCTCCTCGGGCAGCAGCGCGACCGCCTTGCCCTCGTAGTCGGTGCCGTCGATACCGTTAAGATTCTCTTTGATAAAATAGTTGTTTATGACCGTGCCGTCCGCCTGGCCCGCGATGGCTCCGGTCTTTTCTGTGCCGCCGAATATTCTCGGCAATGCGTAGCACTCGCATATGAATTTTCCGCTGCCCGCGATGCCGCCCGCCAGACGGGTCGCGGTCAGGTCCGAGATTGCGGCGCAGTCGTATATCTTTCCTGACGAGCTGCCCGCGATGCCGCCCACATACTCGCTCTCGCTTTTCGCGCTGCTGCCGCAGACACAGTTTTTGATTATGCCCAGAGCCGCGTCGCCCGCGATGCCGCCCGCGTAGCCGTCCTTGGCGTATACCTCGCCGCTGCTCACGCAGCCGTCGATCACCGCCTTGACATACGAAGAATTTGTGAGAACGCCGCCGCTTTGCAGCGTGATATTGTCGCCGTTTTTTATGGCCGACTCGATGCCCACGGTGCCGCCTATGCCGCCCGCGGATTTTCTGCCGCTTATATCGGCGTCGTTTAAGCAGTATATGACCAGAGCGTTGTCGGTGTTCTCGCCCGAAACGGTTCGGGGCAGAGCCACATCAACGCTGTTTATGTCTTTAAGCTCGGATTTTATCTGATCGTCATTTAGGCCTATGGGCTCGTCGGCATAGACGCTCATGAAAAACATTCCGCGCAGCGCTCCGAATATCCCGTCCGTTTTCGGGAGATTGTTCGGCAGATTATGTATCTTGTCGCGCACGTCCCGGATCTTTTGGCGCGCGTCTTCAACGCCGCTTTGCACCTTTTCAACATCGGCCCTAAAATCATCGATCGCCTCGCCCGCGTGCCGCACCGGACCCTCAAGAGCGTTCGCCGCCGCGTTTGCGTCGCTTCTTAAAGTGTCGGCCGCGCGGTTCACCGAGTTCATGGCATTGTTGGCGTTTTCGGCCATCGGGTCGATCACATTCTGCTCCATATAGTCGAGCCGCTCGTCGAGCCGCGCCAGTCCGTCGTCCACCGCGTTCATATCGCCGTTGTTGTAGGCGGCGGTTATGTCGCTCACTATGCCGTCCACATCGCTAACAAGCGTGTTCACGGTGCCGGCGGTCGAGTTTATGCTGTCGGCCACGGTTCCTATCTTGTTCTCCGCGTCGGTTATGTCCTCTCTCGCGCGGCTGTCTATGCTGTCGATCAGCGCCGAGCCGCGGTCGGTTATGCCGCTCAGCTCCGCGTCTATGTTTGACGCCGCGTCCGACAGCGTGCTCTGTATACCGCTGTCCAGATTATTAAGCCTGTCGCTGAAAGCGGATATTATATTCGAGCTTCCTCCTCCGCTGACGCGGCCAAGCAGATCGTTCAGGTCGTCGTTCAAGTTTTGGCGCAGGCTGTCAGCGCTGCTTGAGGCGTTATTGACCACGCTGTTCGCGCCGCTCACCGCGTTGTTCACGTCGGCGCTGACTTGGCCGCGGAACTCGTTTAAGTCGTCCTTCACGCGCTGAATGTCGGCGGGGGTCAGCTCGGCGTAGGGCTCAAATCGGCCGAATATGCCGCCCACACTCCGCTCGCCGAGGACATTGCCGTAGTTCCTGCACGATGTGATGCAGCCGTTCTGGCGCCCCGCGATGCCGCCGATGTTGTCGCCCACGTTTTTGTAGCCCACAACGGCGCGGTTCTCACAGCCGCTGACAAGGCCCGGGTTTGCGCCGCAGATGCCGCCGATATTGTGGCTGCCCTCGGTCGGGTCGTAGTTCACGCCGCCCTCGTTTGAGGAAGTCTTTATCACGCCCGAGTTTATGCCCGCGATGCCGCCGACCGCGGTCTTGCCTTTTACCGAGCCGAGGTTCCTGCACGACTCGATAACGCCGATGTTGGTATTCTCTCCGACTATGCCGCCCACGGCTGTCTCGCCGTCCACGACGCCGTCAAAGGAACAGTTGACTATTTTTCCGCTGTTTTTGCCGATGATCCCGCCCAGAACGGCCGCGCTGTTTTCGTCGGTGTGAGCCGTGTTTATGCCCGCGTTGGCCGCCACGTTGCCCAGGATCTCTCCCAGAGACGCGCCGCCGCCCGACGCCGACGAGGCCTTTATGCTGCCCGAGATGTTCAGATCGCGTATCTCGCCGCCCTCGCCAAGCTCAAAGCACAGACCCTTCTGCGAGCCCTCCTGATTGAGCTTGATGCCGGTTATGCTGTGGCCGCCGCCCTCGAACACGCCGCAAAAAATTTTCATCGGCTCGACCTCGGTGCCGCTCATGTCGATATCCTTCATCAGAGTGACCTGCATGCCGCGCGAATAGCTGTCGTAGGTGCAGTTTTTGGCGAGCGACACGAAGTCTGCCGCCGACGATATGTTTATCACGGGCGCCTCGCCCTCCGAAAACGCGGGCGCGGAGCACACAGCCGCCAGCATAAACACTGCCGCCGCGTATGATATTATCCTTTTTAAACATTTATTTTTCAGCATCTTTTTCACCCCTCTTTAATTTTTCGGGCGGCACCTCGGTCATATCGTCGATAACCGCCCTGACGTCGCCTTTGATAACGCCGTGGATCGTTCCGGTTATGTATCCGCTCACGTATCCGTTTATTTTTCCGTTCACCATAACGGTACCGCTGTGCTCCTTTTTCTCTATGGTCTTTATCACAAAGCCGCCCTTTTCGATAAGCTTGTCGAACACTACCACGATCTGCGGCAGCAGCGCCATGACAAGTATTATCGAGATCAGGGTTCCGCGGCCGAGACAGATACCCAGGCCCGATATTATCGGATTCGTGGATATAAGACCTATCAAAAATCCCGCGATCGTGAGTATCAGTCCCGATGTCAGGATAGTGGGGAACGCGCCGTTTATCGCGTCTATCGCGGCGGCGCGGTTGCCGACTCGGTCTTTTATTTCAAGGTACCTGGTCGTGAACACTATGGCGTAGTCTATCGTGGCGCCCATCTGTATCGAGCTGACCACCAGATAGCCCAGGAAGTACAGCTTTTCATTCATCAAATACGGGAACGAGAAATTTATCCATATGCTGCCCTGGATCGTCAGAACCAGCAGCACCGGAACGCTTGCCGAGCGGAAAGTCACCAGCAGTATCAGCAGCACCGAAATTATAGTGAAGAAATTGATCTTTCGGTTGTCGCCGCTGAACGAGGACTTGAGGTCCAGAGCCGCGATCGCGTTGCTGACCAGTATCGGATCGTCGTAATACTGCGACGCCGTCTCGCGTATCTTGTTGTGGAGCTCGATGACCTCGTCGCTCTCGTTGTCGCCCGTGTAGGTGAACACCAGTCTCGAGTACTCGCTGCCCTCGAGCTGGCTCCGCGCGTCGGTAACTTGGTCGTAGACCTCGTTTATGTCGTCGGTCTCGTCGCCCAGGTCGATCACGCCGTAATCCATCTGCTCGTGCACGAACATGAGTATGTCGATTATCGAGACCGTGTAGGAGTCAACGTCGCGGAAGATCGGCGCGTACTGCGAGACAGAAGCGCCGTACGCCTGGAACAGCACGTGGGCCGTGTCGATATCTATATCCATCAGCTCGGCGAACTGGCGGGGCGTCACCTTGTCGGTCAGGGTGTAGCCGTCGCCCGCGTCCGCGTTGGCGAGACCCAGCGCCGACGAGACACCCTCGTACTCGCTGACGTCCTGGAGTATCTTTTTTTCTTTGTCGTAGTTGCCCTTGGGAATGATGACCGCCAGCTGCCCGCCCGCGTCGAAGGTGCCGCGTATTTTGTTTTTGTCGGCGCGGCTTTGGCTCACGCGCACGCCCGCCACCGAGCTTTCGTCAAAGGCGTATTGGCACAATGACGAGAGAACGATAGCTATGACGATTATGACGCCCATGATTATCGGCATAACTTTTCTGACCGACATAACGACTTTGCCAAAGCCCGATATGTCGGGTATGTAGTTTCGGTGAACGGTTCTGTCGATGGCGTTTGAGAACATATACAAAAGTCCGGGCATCAGCAGGAACACGGTTATCAGAGAGCATAAAATTCCCTTGCAGAGCACTATGCCCAGGTCGCGGCCTATTCCCATCTTCATGGTCATTAGCGCCGCCAGACCCGCGACCGTGGTGAGGCTGCTGGAGCTTATCTCGATTATCGCCTTTGAAAGCGCCGCCACTATGGCGTCGTGGGCGTTTTTGGTCTGTTTTTCCTCGGCGAATCTGTGGGACAGGATTATGGCGTAGTCGATCGCCAGCGCAAGCTGCAGCACTATCGCCACCGAGTTTGAGATAAACGAGATCGTGCCCAGCATATAGTTGCTGCCCATGTTGAGCACGGCCGCGACCACAAACACTATCAGGAATACCGGAACGTCCATAAACGATTTTGACGTAAAAAGCAGTATCAGAACGACGACGATGACGACGCAGAATATTATGTTGCGCATCTCGCCCGCCAGGTCCCTCGAGGCGGTGTCTATCGAATCCGAATATATGTAGCAGTCATAGTCGGAGAATTTGTTTTTGACCTCCTCCTCTATGGCGATCTCCCTATCGTTGTCGAGGTCATTGTCAAGAACTATGTTAAACAGCGCCGACGAGTCCTTAAAGTGGTCGTCGTCGTTTTCAAACTCGACCGACTTAATGCCCTCGATCTCCGAAAGCTGTTCGGATATCTTTTCGGCCTTATCATACGATATATTCGAGATCATAAAATAAAACGAGTCGTACGCTGTGAACTCCCGCTCCATAAGGTCGAGGCCTATTTTCGTCTCGGTGTCGCCCGGCAGGTACGCCGTTATGTCGTTTTCGACTTGGACCTTCGGAATACAGGTGGCGAAATAAAATACCGCTATTGCGAAAATAAGATAAAATGCCTTTCTTTTGTCTACTATAAATAAAGCGGCCTTATCCATAAAGCTCGGTTCGGACGCGTATTTTTTCATTTTATCACCCTCTTATTATTTGGACGCCGACATATTCGATCGGCGCCTGTCTATAGTATAATACTATTTTCTTCCTATTACAACCGACAATATCGCATATATGTTGTTTATCTGTGTTTATGCAATAAAATATACGGAACTTACTTATAGAAGGACAAAAATTTGATGTTTACAACAAGATACTTGACATTTGTGCAGTTAAATTGTATAATTTATAAGTATGAGAGGGAGTGTATATTTATGGTTAAGCCAAAAAAAGAGGACCTAAGGGTCAGACGCACCAAGAAGCTGCTTTCAAACGCCCTGTTTGATCTGATCCGAAAAAAGCCCTTTGAAAAAATCACGGTATGCGATATATGCGATGAGGCGATGGTGCACCGCGCCACGTTCTATTCGCATTACAGCGACAAGGACGAGCTGCTTATCCACGCGATCGACGACCATCTGCCGCTGAAGGTCCCGGATTTGTCGGCGGATTCGCGCGAACTGATCGAGGGGATAATCAATTACGTGTCCGAAAACAAGGACGTGTACGCGTCGATTTTCAGAAAAAACAGCCTGTACTCGGTTTCGGACAGAATACAGAGCATGCTTGAAAAAAAGCTGACGGAGGTTGTGACCGAGCGGGTTAAAAACGGCGCGGAGATCCCGGTAAGCCCCGAGTTCTGGGCCGGGTTCTACGCGGGCGCCTGCATCTCGGTAGTGCGCAAATGGCTGCTGGGCGACACGAAGCTGAGCAAGGACGAGCTTATCGACAATCTGAACACACTTTTGCTGGCATCTTATTCCGGATAATGCAATTTCTACAAATTTCGCCTCCGCCCTTGATTTTTGGACAAAAATGTGTTACAATCTAATTTGTAACATATTTGTAACATTCCTGTAATATTTTTACAAAATAAGGGATTTACGGACGCGAAAGGAAGAAATTTACATAATGCATAAAAAAATCATAAGACAGATCATCTCCGCGGCCGCGGCGATCATGGTGATGTGTGCGCTTGAGGGGGCTTATGCCGTTGAATCGGAATATGACTATGATTTTCAGATCGACGTTTCGATGTTTTCAAACGCGGAGCTGGGAACGGTGAGCGGCGACACGGTCGGCAGCGCGGGTCTTGAGATAACCGAGGGCGCCGGCAAACTCTACATAAACGGCTACGAAAGGCAGCTGAGCAGTCCGCTGATATATGCGGGCGGCACACTTATGACGGCGCTGACGTCGCTTCGGGATTTTATGGAATGTAATGTATATTACGACCCCGCGGAATACACCGCCTATATTATCAAAGGCGAATACTCGGTCAGAGTGGCGCTCGGCAGCAATCTGGCGGTGATAAACAACACCTACACCGACAACTGGCAGCAGCCTCTGATAAACTACGGCGGAATACTTTACGCGCCCCTTGAGTCTCTGATGAGCTCGCTTTGGTACAGCGTGGACTACAGCTCGTACGACAGCGTCAATATTGTCAGCCATGCTAAAGAAAAGTACGGCTACGGCTATATCGGCGGCGCCAATGTGGTTTATATTGATCCGCTGAGCATACGCGTCCAGGAAATTGTTAACCGCTCGGCCGAAAGCTGCGGCAAGCCGAATTACAGCAACTCGACGTTTTTCGGCTGGGAGAGTGACGGAGACACGTATTCGGTCGGAATATTGGTCAGCGAGGGCAGAGTGATATCCGACGTGATAACGCACGGCAGCCCCGTCACGACCCTGATAGTCCACTACGACGGCTCGGTCGAGATCAAGCGGGTTTCTAACATTTATGACGAAAGAAACGTTATGTTCGCGGTCAGCGGCGTTGGCGTGCTGCCCGAGGTGACCGCGGCTCAGGAGGGCTTCTACGGCACATTTGATATCGACCGATACACCAACAGGACCTATGTGGGCTACAACAGAGAGATGAACAAGATAGTTCTCTGCGTCAGCTCGTCGACCACGCTGGCGAGAGCCGGCCAGGTGCTTTCGGGTCTGGGCTGCGCCTCGGGCCTGGCATTGGACGGCGGCGGCAGCGCATCGCTGGGACTTGACAACGGCGTCCGCTTCTCGTCTGACGGCAGAAAACAGTACGCGGTGCTTTATTGGGATTAAAACAAACGCGCGGCATGTGCCGCGCGTTTGTTTTAATCCGAGCCTTCCGCAAAATTGTTTATTCCCTCGGCTATGGCCGCTGCGACCTTCGCCCGCCAGGCCGAGCTGTTCAGATTCAGCGCCTCGGTTGGGTTTGAGAGATATCCGAGCTCCACGAGCACCGCGGGCATATTCGTGTTGCGCAAAACAGAAAAATTCGCCTGCCGCACTCCGTTGTCCTTCATGCCGAGCTCTGCTGTCGCGGCCTTTTGGATGGAGCGGGCCAGCCGCTCCGAGGTCGAGTTCAGTCCGTAGACGTATGTTTCAAAGCCGTTCGCCGCGGGATTCGTCGAGCTGTTTGTGTGTATGCTGATAAAGTAGTCGGCGCCCCAGTCGTTGGCCTCGGCGGCCCGCTTTCTCAAATCGGCCGCCACGGGTGAGATCACGTTCTCATCGGGCGCGGTGCGGTATTCCCGCACATCGTAGCCCATGGCGCGCAGATCCTCCGCCAGATAAGACGCCACCGCCAGATTGACGTACTGCTCGATCACGCCGTTGCCCACGGCTCCGGGATTCGGGCCGCCGTGTCCCGCGTCGATAAATATTTTAACTGCCATATATTTCACCTTCCTAAAATGATCAAGACGCGTATCACGCCTCAATATATTATATAATTTTGAGGTATTTTGGTGAAAAACAGGGGCTTTTGCGGCCGCAGCGGGCGCGAAATTTCTACATAATAACTTATAATTTAATAAATTTGTTATCCCTTTGTAACAGATGTGTGTTATAATATACAGTGAGGCAAAACACGTATGAGAGTTTTTGTGAAAACAGTATTAAAATCATAGCGGTTTATGAAAAGTTTTGGCAAATTCTTTAAAAGATAAGAAATAATCTTGTCAAATCCTTTTTTTGTGCTATAATAATACTTGTGATTATATGACTAAAACCGGAAATGCGTATTGTTTGGGGGCATTTTGAATGAACGATGAAAAAATGGTCATATTGGGCGGCGTGCCTCTTTCGGGTGAGGTAACGATCAGCGGCGCGAAAAATTCCGCGGTCGCCGTTTTGGTCGCGTCCATTTTGGTTAACGGGAAGTGCGTTATCGAGAACGTGCCCCGCGTCAGTGATATATATGATCTTATAGGAATAATAAAGAGCCTCGGCTGCGAGGCGGGTTTTGTCGGCAGAGACGTCGTCGAGGTCGACTGCTCGGGCATCAAGAGCCACAGAGCGGTCGGCGAGGCCGTGCGCAAGATACGCGCGTCCTCTTACTTCATGGGCGCCCTTCTGGGCAGAATGAAAAAGGCCAGCGTTGACCTCCCCGGAGGCTGCGATTTCGGCGTGCGCCCGATAGACCTGCACTTAAAGGGCTTTAAGGCGCTGGGCGCCGAGAGCGATATAGAATACGGAGTCGTTAACATCAGGGCGGACAAGCTGGTCGGAGACACGGTATATATGGACGTCGTTTCGGTCGGCGCCACCATTGACGTTATGCTGGCGGCGGTCCTCGCCGAAGGCATGACCGTTATAGACAGCGCGGCCAAGGAGCCGCACGTGGTCGATGTGGCGAACTTCCTCAACTCGATGGGCGCCAACATCCGCGGCGCGGGAACCGACGTCATAAAGATCAGAGGCGTGAAGGAGCTGCACGGCGGCACCTTCAGCGTGATACCCGACCAGATCGAGGCGGGCACATTTATGATCGCAGCCGCCGCCACAGGAGGCGACGTGGTCGTGAGCAACATCATTCCCAAGCACATGGAGTCGCTCAGCGCGAAGCTTGAGGAAATGGGCGTCGGCATCGAGGAGGACGACGAGGCCATCCGCGTTTACGTGAAGCGTCCCGAGCTCAGGCGCTGCAATGTCAAGACCCAGCCTTATCCGGGCTTTCCCACCGACCTGCAGCCCCAGATGCTTGTGCTTCTGACCAAAGCCAAGGGCACCAGCATAATGACCGAAAACGTTTGGGACAACCGTCTCAGATATGTCAGCGAGCTCAACAGAATGGGAGCCGCGATAACGGTCGAGGGCAGCGATGTGGCCGTGGTCGAGGGCGGAACAAAGCTCACGGGCGCGCCCGTATGCGCCAAAGATTTGAGGGCCGGAGCCGCGATGGTAATAGCCGGTCTGATGGCGGACGGCGTCACCGAGATATACAACCTTAAATACATAGACAGAGGCTACGAGGACCTGGAAAAGAAGCTCAGGGCGCTGGGCGCTCAGATCACCCGCAGAAAGGTGAATCCGATGCCCGAATACCTGAAGGCGGCAAACAAATAAAACAGGGAGATATCATATGAGGCTGCAACCCTTAAAAAGCGGAAGCAAAGGCAATTCCTGCCTGGTTTACACCGACAAAACAAAAATACTGGTCGACTGCGGCATCAGCGGCAAGGCGGTTCGCACCGCCATGGCGCGCGTCGGTCTCACGCCCGAAGAGCTGGACGGTATCGTGGTGACCCACGAGCATTCCGACCACATAAAGGGCATCGGCGTTATGATGCGGCGCTACGGGATCCCGGTTTATGCCAATTCTGCCACCTGGTCCGCGATCATGACAAACGACCTGGGCAGGCTTAACGACGAAAATATAAAGATATTTAAGGGCACCGAGCCCTTCTCGATAGGCGATATAGATATCCGCCCGTTCCGCATCCCCCACGACGCGGCATACCCCGTGGGCTACAGATTCGACGACGGCAAAGACACGGGCGCGGTAGCCACCGACATGGGCACTCTCACCGAGGAAGTTATGCGAGCGATCGCGGGCTGCAAAACGGTGCTGCTGGAGTCCAACCACGATATAGGCATGCTGGAGGTAGGAAGATACCCGTACCCGCTCAAGCAGAGGATACGCGGAGCCCTGGGACATCTGTCGAATGACGACGCGGGCAAGGGCGCCGAACTGCTGGTGAAAATGGGCGCCGAGAATATAATCCTCGGCCATCTCAGCGAGGAAAACAACTATCCGGATCTCGCCTTTGAGACCGTAAAAACCGCGCTGACGCGCTCCGGAATAAAAGTAGGCCAAGACCTTCGCCTGAGCGTTGCAACGTAGTGATTAGTGATTAGTGATTAGCGAATAGTATCCTCCCTCAGTCGGGCCTTGCCCGACTGAGGGGGCCGGGACGCCGGGGTCGTCGTCCCCTACAACCGTGGTATGTATAATGCCGTAGGGGCGGATAGTATCCGCCCGTTTTGCCTCCTCCCGGGAGGAGGCGGAAACGTAACGATTATTGATTCGCAATTAACAAAACATGCGCGCCGCACTATGTGCGGCGCGCATGTTTTATTTTACCATTCGTTGCGGCACTTGGGGCACACGCGCTTTGCGGTGTAGCCCTGCGCCTTGTTTTTGGGAACGCGGAATTTTGTTCTGCACACCGGGCAGGTGTAGTAATTGTAATTCGTGCGGTCGCGGCTCATGAAATCCTTTATATTGTTTAAAAACTCAATAAAAATACGGTTCTCCCTTGAGCGGGCGTATTCCTTTTTGGACAGGAACCGCAGTATGAACAGCGCATAAAACACCAGCGACAGCCGGCTGAGCCACGCCATCCAAAGCAGGCGCCCCAGCAGCGACAGCGCCGCGCCCGCGATTATCAAAACACCGCCCAGCTTGTCAAAGCCGTAGCGCCCGTTCATAAACTCGCTGAATCTTCCGAACACATGATCACATCCCGTTGTTTTATAAATATACTTTAACACAGCCGAAAAATTTTGTCAATCGGATTTATCGCCCCGCACCGCGAGATAAAATTTTAAAAAACTATTGTATTTATTTTACAATTATGATACAATATTTTTAATAGACAAATTTCAGCGGAGGTGAGTCGATGATAAAATTTACAAAAATGCACGGCATAGGCAACTGTTATATATACATAAACTGTTTTGAGGAAAAAATCGACGACCCGGCGGAGCTGTCCCGCTTCGTGTCCGATATGCACTTCGGCATCGGCAGCGACGGTCTTGTTCTGATCATGCCGTCCGACAAAGCGGATTTTAAGATGCGCATATTCAATGCCGACGGTTCCGAGGCGGAGATGTGCGGCAACGCCACCCGCTGCGTCGGAAAATACGTTTACGACAAGGGCCTGACCGATAAAAATCAGATAACACTCGAAACTCTTGGCGGCATCAAAGTCCTTGACCTCGAGGTCAAAAACGGCGCGGTGAGATCCGTGACCGTCGATATGGGCAAGGCGGAGCTTGACCCAAAAAAGATACCGATAGATATGGAGGGCGACAAGATAGTCAGCCGCCCGATAACCGTCGGCGGTCTTGAGTACAGCATCACCGGCGTTTCGATGGGCAACCCCCACGCGGTCGTATTCACGGACGATGTTGACAGCCTGAACCTTGAGCAGATCGGGCCCGAGTTTGAGAACCACAAGCTGTTCCCCCGCCGCATCAACACCGAGTTTATCCGCGTGATCGACGATCACACCCTGCAGATGCGCGTGTGGGAGCGCGGCAGCGGCGAGACGTGGGCCTGCGGCACAGGCGCCTGCGCGGCGGCGGTCGCGGCGGTGCTTAACGGGTACTGCAAGGCCGGCGAGGAAATTTTGATAAAATTAAGAGGCGGAGATCTGATGATCACCTATATGCCCGACGGCACGGTGATAAAGCGCGGCCCTGCGGCTTTTGTGTGCGAGGGCGAGCTTTATGCGCCTCAAAATATATAAGGAATAAAAAATTAAAAAGGAGTGTTTGAATTGCGAATAAACGAGAATTATTTAAACGTTAAAGAGAGCTATCTGTTTTCGGAGATAGCGAGAAAGGTCAACGATTACGCCGAGAAGAACCCCGATAAGAAGATAATCCGCATGGGCATAGGCGACGTTACGCTGCCTTTGGCGCCCGTGGTCGTTGAGGCTATCCACAAGGCGGCCGACGAGATGGGCGTTAAAGAGACGTTCCGCGGCTACGGCCCCGAGCAGGGCTATGACTTCCTGCGCGAGAAGATCGTTGAATACTACAAAGAAAACACGATCAGGATCGACATAAACGAGGTGTTCATCAGCGACGGCGCCAAGAGCGATGTGGGAAACATAACCGACCTGTTTGACAGAGACAATCTGGTGCTGGTTCCCGACCCGGTTTATCCGGTGTACGTTGACACCAACATCATGAACGGCAGAAAGATCGAGTACATGCAGGCGAAGGCCTCGAACGGATTCTGCCCCCTGCCCGAGCCGGGCGTAAAGGCGGACATCATCTATCTCTGCTCGCCCAACAACCCGACCGGCGCGGTTTACTCCTACGATCAGCTCAAGGCGTGGGTGGACTACGCTTTAAAGAACGACGCGATCATCCTGTTCGACGCGGCGTACGAGGCGTTTATCGGCGACGGCAAGCTGCCGCGCAGCATATACGAGGTGGACGGCGCCAAGAGATGCGCGATCGAGTTCTGCTCGCTGTCCAAGACCGCGGGCTTCACGGGAACGCGCTGCGGCTACACCATAGTGCCCAAGGACCTCAAGGTTCAGATCACCAAGCTCAAAAAGCTGCTCAAGGTGGACAGCGACGTTGTGGAGCTTAACAAGCTTTGGCTCAGACGCCAGACGACCAAGTTCAACGGCGTGCCCTATATCGTTCAGAGAGCTGCCGAGGCGGTCTTCACTCCCGAGGGACGCGCTCAGATAAAAGAAAATATCGACTACTACAAGCAGAACGCCCAAATCATCGCCGACACGATGGACGAGGTCGGCATCAAATACTTCGGCGGCGTCAACTCGCCCTATATCTGGCTGGAGTGCCCCGGCGGCATGCGCTCGTGGGAATTCTTCGACTACCTGCTCGAGAGCATCAACGTTGTGGGAACCCCCGGCGCGGGATTCGGCAGCAACGGCGAGGGCTACTTCCGCCTGACCGCGTTCAGCGACAGAGAGAGCACGATCGAGGCCATGGAGCGCTTCAAAAAGCTGATGACCCCGCCGCCCGAGCCTCAGCCCGAGCCCGAACCGGAGCCGACCGAGGAACCCGCCGAGGCCGAACTGGTTATCGAGGAGCCCGAGGCCGCGCCCGAGGAAGAATCGGAGGAATAATTTCCGACCAAAACATAACAAAAATTCATTATTCAAAAAATCACTTCATATATTTGTATGGAGTGATTTTTATTTTGAGGTGATATTATGAAGTTCAGCGAGTTACGGCTCAAAGAGGTTATCTGCGCGGCGGACGGCGAAAGACTGGGTTATGTGTCCGACATGGAGATAGACGACCGGAGCGGCGCGGTGCGCTCGCTGCTGATACCGGGCTCCTACAGGTTTTTGGGCATGCTGGGCAGGGAAGACGACATAACCGTGCCGTGGAACAAAATTTCAAAAATCGGAGACGATCTGATCATAATCAACAGAGTGTGAAAATCATGTCGAAATTTTTGTCACTGTTCTTTTTGCATTGCCGGCCGCGCTTTGCTATAATTTTTTATGGAAAGCGAATACAAAACGCGCTCACAAAAGAAAGGATGACAAAAATGCTGTTTGATTATTTAAAAAAGGAAACCGAGCCCGTTTCCGAAAAAACGTATGACGGAGAAGTCCGCGAGCTCGAGAGAACAAACACCGAGATCGACCTCTCGAAAATAAAATCCGTAAAAAAATTCGTGACCCACGGGAACTCGCAGTCGATCCCGATAAGCTGCATAAAGCCCAACCCGAACCAGCCGCGGCTCGAGACCGACGAGAACGCGCTGGCCGAGCTGGCGGCCTCGATCGAGAACTACGGCCTGATGCAGCCCGTGACGGTGCGCCAAACCATACCGTTTGAATACGAGCTTGTGGCGGGGCACCGCCGGCTTGAGGCGTGCCGCATGCTCGGCATGGACTACATACCCGCGACGGTTATCCGCGCCACCGGGACCGACAGCGCGGTCATGGCGCTGATCGAAAATATCCAGCGCGAAAACCTGAATTATTTGGAGGAGGCCGAGGCCTTTCAGACGCTGCTCTCGGAGCACGGCCTGACCCAGGAGGAACTGGCCGCCAAGCTCGGCAAGAGCCAGTCCACGATCGCCAACAAAATACGCATATTAAAGCTGCCCGTGAGCGTGCGCGCGGTACTGTGCGAGTACGGCCTGACCGAGCGGCACGCCCGCGCGCTGCTCAAGCTGCCCGACGAAAAAAGCCAAATGGAGGCCCTCGAAAAAATAACCAAAAACGAGCTCAACGTGGCGCGCAGCGAGGCGCTGGTGGAGCGCATGCTGCGAAAAACCAATGAGCCCCGCGCGGACAAGCCGCCCATGCGCAGGCCCAAAACCTTTAGGGACATACGCATATTTTCCAACACGATCAAAAAGGCGGTGGAGCTCATGAACAAAAGCGGCGTGGGCGCTGTGGCGAAGCGCCGCGAGGAACCCGACTATATAGAATATCTGATAAAAATTCCCAAATAAAAAATACGCGGCGCCGCGCAAAGCGCCGCCCCCCGCAAAAATCGATTCGCTTCCGATCGGCGGAGGTGTTGACAAACTCGCCGAAAGTATTGTATAATTAATTTGGCGCGGATCATGCGCCGAAAAGTGAAAAATAATAAATCAATACTATATCGGAGGTGAAATCATGAAATACGTATGCGACCTTTGCGGATATATCTACGACGAGGCGGCCGGCGATCCCGATAACGGCATAGCTCCCGGCACCAAGTGGGAAGATCTGCCCGACGACTTCGTTTGCCCCCTCTGCGGCGTTGGCAAGGACCAATTCAGCAAAATGGATTAATTCATCAAAAAACTCCCCGCCCGAAGGCGGTGTGAGATAAAACAGTAAAGTCTGTTTTCGGGGAATGGCGCAGTTTAGGCTGCGTCATTCCTCGTTTCTGTTTTAAATAGTGACATTGGCAGGA
>CANQQJ010000048.1 GCA_947625905.1 uncultured Clostridia bacterium
CCTTGGCGTCACCCCAGACCTTGGCGTCACCGTAGACCTCGGCGTCACCTAGACCTCGGCGTTACCGTAGACCTCGGCGTCACCGTAGACCTCGGCGTTACCGTAGACCTCGGCGTCACCGTAGACCCACGCTTTTCCTTCGTGAGACAAATTGTTTTCGTTTTCTACAAACCCACCTAAATCACCGGGATTTACGTCATTAAAAGCTACAAGTGCTTTAATTCTGTAAAATGTAACACCATACTCTACTTTAGTCTCGCTTGTAAGTTCATATTTTTTCATGTTAATTTCCTTTCTAAATTTGATTTTCGGAGTTTATCACATCGCGAAGTTTTAATACTTTTTGGTACTCGTCATCAATCAAATGCTGAATTATTTTTTTAAAAAAATCATATTGATTGGGTTTTAGTGCAAATGCGATTCCTCCGGATTCGTTTATACAATTGATGTTATATCTCTGCAATTCCGATACGTGACCATTCGGAGCTTTAAGCTCAACAGCTACAAAATATCCGTTTACATTACAAATCAAATCAGGAACACCGGCTTTAGTAAATGAACCGCCACCCCAATATTTTATAAACCAAATCTTTTGTAGATTGAGAAACCTTTTAACTTTATTTTCAAAAGTCTTTTCAGCACCCATGTATACCCTCACTTTCTCTGAATAATTCGTCGGTGAAATCTTTTCTCATTTTTAATGTTGAATATATTTCTTCTTCAACGGATTTTTTACAGGTTAAGTAATAGTAAAAACAGGCTCGCTGCTGTCCGATTCTGTGTGTACGTTTTTTGCTTTGCTCGAACAACTCGCTTTTAACCGGCGGCGTGAAATAGATAATTTTATTTGCTTTTTGCAAATTCAACCCCATAGCCCCCGCTTGATATTGAATAAATGTGATACTGTTATCGTGTTTGTTGTAATTACTCAAATTTTTTTCGGCACCATATATAAATGAAACCGGACGTTCAAGCTCAAACGCAATTTTCAGCATTTCTTCAAGTTCCCGTGTAAAATTGTAAAATACAATCAATCGGTCGTTGGTACTTTCAAGCAAATCTTTAAACGCTGCCAATTTGAATTTGTTATAAGAACCGCACAACTGACGTTTATATATCAACTTAACCAAAGGTGTATCACCTATAAATGTTTGTTCACCAATTTCGACAATCGCATTTTTGTTAAATTGCCTATATTCTGTAGATGTAGGTATGCAAATAGTCTGATGTATTTGTTCGGGTAAGGATAAAACATCATCTGTTTTCAAAAATTGTGCGCCATGTTCTTTTAACTTTGTCTTTAAACGTTCAACATTCTTATAGCCATTAATTATTTTTATAGGAATATCGGAACCTTTCAAATACTCCCAATCAATGTATTGTGACCAGAACAATTTTTTAGATATATTCCAACCCAATAAACGGCATTGCGACCACAATCTTTCATATTTTCCGTCTGTAGCTGTACCGGATAACAGGATAACGCTTGCGGCTCGTTCGCCCAGCTTCAACACAAATTTTGAACGTTTTGCGTTCTCGTTCTGAATTAAGCTGCTTTCATCAAGTATAAGTGTAAACTCGGATAGTTCTAAAAGACAAGAACGTCTAAATGCCAGTTCATAATTTATAATGCCGACAATTTTATAGTTGTCACCATGATTTTCAACGTAATACGCGTCATCGGAATATAACATGAATGTCGATAACTCGCTTGCGTCAGTTAAATCATAAACTTTATAGCAGTCATATGTATCAAATATGTGATTTGCCCAATCGTCAATTTTAGATTTTTGACAAATAATCAAATTCACACGCTTGTTAAGCTGATACATCTTTTCTGCTCCGGTGTATGTCTTTCCCAAGCCCATATCATGATAAAACGCACAGCGTGTATAGTTTTGAGCGAAGTCAAGGGCTTGTTTTTGATGTGGATATAGCTTTATTTTAATCAACTCCGTTTGACATTGATTTTTATGTATGTTATAATATAAATGGTTTTTGGATTTGTCCGTTGGTCGCGCTCATGCGCTCGGCGGGCAATTCTTTTTATTGAGTGGGGCTGCGCACGCGTTTCATTTTAATCGCACTCCTTTCTAAACCAATCTGCAAGACAATCTTCGCAACGTTTATAATCTTGACAAGATTCGCTTTGCTCTGTGCAAGCAGTATCACGCGTTTTGAAAATAAGTTTGCTCATTTCATCGGATTTACCGCTTTCGGTCCTACCTTCCGCGTATATTGTGTTAGCTGCGTTTAAAAAGCTCAGCAAATTACTCATTAAATCGTTGCTCCTTTCTTGCGAATGACAATTTTCCGTAGAGGCTTAATTGTTTTTGTTTCAGCTATCGGCTCGGATTCCTGCTCATCGTTGGGTTCCGGGTCAAATTCTCCATTGAAATACTTTTTAACCCATGGTTTATCTTTGATTTTCACTCGACGAACATCTTCGGCAATAGGACGCGGTTCATCTTCCGCATAAGTTTCTATAATACTCAAGACGCCCCAAATAATAGCGCAAATCATTGCTATTATCGAAAAAACTATTACAAACATTTTCACACTACCTCGCTTTTCAAAAAACCTAAGTCGCGGAGTTTTTTCAAATCGCGCTCAAGTTCTTTTATATTAAGACCCCACGCGCGATAAGCGCATTTTGTATTGACGGTGTATGTACGGAAACTTTTTACATTTTCGTTATTCATTTCCTCACGGGCTTTCGTTTTTAATGATGCTAATGTAGAGCGGCAAGATGTACCAAATAATTTGGATATTTCATCATTGCCTATTTCCGGATAAGCATAATAAATACGTACAGCCGTTTCGACATCTGAAATTTGGATTGATTTTCTCATGCGCCGCCTCTTTCAAATTGCTTCGGGTCTACGTTAAGGCTTGTCAATATAAGTTCAAGAGTATGTGCCGTCGGCGCTCTCCTTCCCGTTCTGTACCCGGAAATGGTTTGTGGACTTACGCCCGACATTTCCGATAACGCGCCGACCGATATATTATTCCGTTTCATGTAGTTCTTGAATTTCCGGCTTGAAAAAACATAGTGTTCTTCGGTTTCGACCGTTTGCGGCTCGTCTTTAGCTGTTTCGGTTTCAACTGATACCGGGATTTCCACATCTGCAACGTTCGGAATAATATTTTTTAAAGCATTAAGAATATATGGTCTGTTTTCGTTGTTGCTTTTTAAAAGCACTTCCGAGGCGCGTATAATATATTCTGGGTCAATGGGGTTCAATCTCTCGGCTTCATCGGGAGTGGCAACATCGGCACCGGGCATTGAATATGTTCCGGTTTTCCTTAACTCCGGCAGAACAACCGATGTAACCCAATGTTTAAAACGCTTTGCGCTGTCAAGTTTTGAGCTGAATATTAAGCTGTATAAACCGGATTCGTTAATAAAAGCGGTTTTGCTTTGACCGAGAGGCACATTCCCATTTTGGGAACCTGCTATATCAACCATAACAAAAGTTTTATCTTCGTCGTCAACATGAGTAGCAACAGCTTTGCTTGCGTTACTATACCCCAACGCTTCTGCTATGTCCTTACCCACAAACCACGGTTCGCCGTTAATCGTTGTCGCGCGGATATTGGTATCTTCGGGTCCTGAATACCTCCGCCGTCTCGCTTTCAGTGTAAATGTTCTTAATTCGTTCATTTTAGTTTACTTCCTTTCTTTATGTTTTTAAATTTGGTTTTAAATAATTAATCATCGCAAATCAAATAATGATTCGGGCTACATCTACTTTATGCAGACTTATTGAAAAGGATTTTTTCCATAGGAATACCAACAATTTCACAAAACTTTTTTATGTTTTTTATTGACGCTTTTTCAGAATCTAACTCAATTCTGCGGTATGTATCAACATTTACTCCCATTTTATTGGCAATTTCAGCCTGAGTGTATCCGGATAATAACCGAGCTTGCTTAACTGTGAACATAGATTATCACCCCTTTCTAAATAGTCTTAATAGTACTTTTTACAGATAATACCACAAAAATATAGTCTTGTCAAGGCTTTTTTGAAAAATAATTATAATTATTGCGACTTTTTATTGACGAAATTCCTATTTTGTGCTAAAATCACTTATATCTTATATTAAGGTAAGGTGATATGATGTTAATAGGTGAACGCATTAAAGAATTACGAAAGAATATAGCTATGACGCAAACCGAGTTAGGTAATGCCATAGGCGTAAAACAATCAGCAATACGTAAATATGAGCATAATGAAATAAAAAACATACCATATGATATAATTCTCAAGATGTCAAAAGTTTTTAAAGTCAGTCCAGTATATCTTGTTGGTTGGGATAAATGGGCTTTTGACGAACAACTTGAACACGAAGTTGAGGAATTAGAAAATGTGCTAACTATTTTTAAAGCGTTAGGATATTCAATAAGAGAGAAAATTATACAGTCAGATGATTTCTATTGGCAGGACAACTATGATAATAATGGTAATATAGTTGGCAAAAATAAAATACCAATTAATGAAACTGTGAGTTATACACTTGTTAAAAATACAAAAGAAATACAGCTCTCTAAACAAGATTTAGATAAGTTATTAAAATTGATTGGAAAAAACATTGAATTATTTATTCAACTAAATGAAACGGGAGAAGATAAAATTATTGATATACTATCTGATTTTGTGTTAATAAAAAAATACCTAAGAAACAATAAGGAGTGATTATTATGAAATTCGGATTAAGAACACCGTCATTAAAACGGAGTATTAAAGCAAGAACGACCGGAAGATTAAAGAGGGCTGTCAAGAGAAGTATTGACCCAACATATGGTAAAAAAGGTATAGGATTAGTTAAAAATCCTAAAAAAGCTGTATACAATAAAGTATACAACAAGACCACAAAAGGCTTAAACGATATTATAAAATAATTTATTCCAAGGTCCTGAAGCGCGACCTTTAGAATATAGCAGAGGTGATAAATTATGCCTATTTACAAAATGAATGGTGCTAAAGACGGCAAACAAAAATATCGTGTACGAATAAATTATCAGGATAATTCAGGAACTTACAAGCAGCTTACGCGTATAGCTTATGGACACGCAGAGGCAAAAGAGCTTGAAAAAAATTTGCAAAAACAAATTAAAGAAGAATTGCCGGCTAAACGAATGACTTTAAATGAACTTTATAATGAATATAAAAAAGTCAAAAAACATGAAGTTCGCGAATCCTCATACAACAAATCAATAACAATTTTATCCAATCATGTTATGCCTATCTTGGGGGATAAGCCACTATCAAAACTAAATAAGCCGATTTTAATGATGTGGAAAAATGAAATTAATGAAAAAACAGTTAAAGATAAAAATGGCAATATAAGAAGTTTAAGCCTACAGATGAAGCAAAATATATATGCAGAGTTTAGAGCTTTACTAAATTTTGGTGTTAAAATGGATTATTTACCAAAAAATATTTTAACAAGTGTAGGTAATTTTAAAGGAACGCTTGAAATAAAAAAAGAAATGCAATATTATACTGCTGATGAGTTTAAAAAATATATTAAAGCGGCGCGTGAATATGCTGAAAATAAACCTAATTTAGACGGTTGGGATTACTATGTATTTTTTAACATAGCATTTTATACCGGGTGTAGGAAAGGCGAAATTCACGCTCTTAAATGGTCGGATATTGACGGAAAATATTTATCCGTATCACGGAGCATAGCTCAAAAACTAAAAGGCGAAGATAGAGAAACGCCACCCAAAAACAAAAGCTCAATCCGGACACTTCAAATGCCTAAACCTCTTATTGATATATTGAAAGAACATAAAGAGCGTTACATGAAACTTGAAGGATTTACAGAGGATTTCAGAATTTGCGGCGGCATAAAACCATTGAGAGATACATCAATTTCTAAGGTCAATGAAAAACTTGCTAAAGCTGCTGGCATAAAACATATACGGATACATGATTTTAGGCACAGTCACGCTTCACTTCTCGCAAATGAAGGAATCAATATCCAAGAGATTGCCCGACGATTAGGACATTCAAAAATTGAAATGACATGGAATACATATTCGCACTTATATCCGCGCGAAGAAGAACGCGCGGTAAAAATATTAGAAAAAATCGTGTAAAATTCGTGTACGAAAAAACAAAACCTACGTTTTTACGTAGGTTTTGCGACTTTTGGCGGAGTTGGTGGGATTTGAACCCACGTGCCCGGATCTACGGACAACACGATTTCCAATCGTGCTCGTTATGACCACTTCGATACAACTCCGTAACCATAATAATTAATTATTTATTTTCCGCTGCGGCTCACAGCAAAATCTATTATACCATAAATTTTCAAAAATGCAAGAGTTTTTTAAAATAATTTTTAGGGCGCCATAAAATAATGCTGTTAAAACATTAAATCTATACAAAAAGTAATCGTTTTTAATAAAAAAGTCAATTTAATGTTGACAAAATGCGAATAATGGTGTATAATCACGAGCGTAGTAAACGCTTAAAGGTTTGCGAAAATATAAAAGTAGGAGGATTTTATGAGGATCACAAAAAGAACATTGTCTCTGTTTTTGGCGGCTGTTATGGTTGTGAGCGTTTTTAGCGCCGCATTTGTCTCCGCTGCCGAGTTCAGCGACACAAACGGACACTGGGCGGAAAGTGAAATTGATGAATGGGCCGGCCGAGGCGTTTTAAGCGGCTACAGCGACGGAACATTTTTACCCGACAACAACATAACGCGTGCCGAGATGGCAAAAGTAATCGTGAGCGCTATGGGCGGCGGCACCGTTCCGACGGAAAACTATTTTTCCGACGTGCAGCAGGACGAGTGGTACTATGCTCCCGTTTCAACAGCCGCGGCCGCGGGTTACGTAAGCGGCGATACGGACGGAAGATTCAGACCTAACGATTACATAACCCGTCAGGAAGCGAGCGCGATATTTGCCAGAGCGTACAATGTTGCGAGCGGAGCGGGGGTCGGACAGTTCGCGGACGCGGCTTCGATAAGCGACTGGGCGGTTGAGAATGTTTCGGGACTGGTTGAAGCCGGAGTTATCAAAGGCTATGAGGACGGAACTTTCAGACCGCTTGACAATATAACCCGCGCTGAGGTCGTCGTAATGCTTGACAGACTTGACGGCGGCTCCGAGCCGATCGTCACGACGACTCCCGAAAACAACTCGCCCGCGACGGCAGCGCCTACGCAGACGGCGTCAGCTACACCCAAGCCGACCGCTTCGTCAATGTTCGGCGGCGGTGGCGGATCGGGGGGGGTGGATTCGGCGGCCTCACGCAGCAATACACTGTAAGATTTGTTGACGGCACAGAGAGTTTGTCAACCGTCAGGGTTGGCAGAAACAGAAAGCTGAGTCCGAGTCAGATCCCCGAACTGAAAAAAGACGGATACGCTTTTGTCGGCTGGTACTCGGACAGCGATTTTAGCGGCACCGCGGTTGACCCTGCGGACATAAGCATATTGAGCAACGTTACATTCTATGCCCGCTGGCTTAAAGACGGCGAGATTGTTTATCAGACGGTTACGTTCAATTACGGATATATGCCGCCTAACGTAAATGATCAGGTTCCGCTGAATTCGGTGATCGACTTTGAGCCTGCGGTTCGGCCGCATCATACATTTGTCGGCTGGAACACCAAGCCCGACGGCAGCGGCGAGACCATAACCTTCCCGTATACCGTTACGGGAAACGTTACGATCTGCGGCATTTATAAGGTCGACGAGGATGTCCCCACTATAACCGAAGTAAAGACCGAGGACGCGGATGTGAACGGCGTTTCCGTTAAGTCTGAAGCGATCACCGGCATGAGCGATATAACCGCGGATGAAACATTTACGGTCGAGGTAGTGCCCGAGGATCCCGAAAAATACTCGCTTTCCGGTATAAACGGCATCAAGCTTGAGATCAAGACGGCAAACGGCGAGGCAAAGGATTATGAATTTGTAAAAGACGAGGACTATACCGTGGCTTACGGTAATTTTGGCGAAGTTACTCTTGTGATCAAGCTTCCGTCGGCCGAAAAACTCGGCATAACATCGGATACCGAAAATACAATAATAATAACGCCGGCATTTGCGGCGGTTGAGGAAGACCCTGCGAAGCCGACGACAGAGCCTACGGCAAAGCCCACGGCGAAACCGACGACAGAGCCCACAAGCGAGCCTACGACAGAGCCCACAAGCGAGCCTACGACAGAGCCCACAAGCGAGCCTACGGTTGAGCCCACAAGCGAGCCTACGACAGAGCCCACGAGCGAGCCTACGACAGAGCCCACGAGCGAGCCTACGACAGAGCCCACGAGCGAGCCTACGACAGAGCCTTCAAGCGAGCCTTCGACCGAGCCGTCGAGTGGGCCTACGACCGAGCCCTCAAGCGAGCCTACGACCGAGCCCTCGACCGAGCCCTCGACCGAGCCCTCGACTGAGCCCTCGACCGAGCCGTCGGCGGTTCCCACCGCGACGCCTACGCCCAATGCCGATCAGCGTTTGCTGGCCGAGATCGAGGCGATAGCGGCAAAGACCGATGTAGGAGAGAAGGATGAGGAGTTTACCGGAAACATTAACGTGTATATGAATTGGGGCACGGTAAGTCCGCTGTACTCGCTGCTTAACGTATACACAGACATAGACAATGCGAAAAAAGAGGACAGAGAGCCCACAAAGAGCTTTATGTGGTATGAGCGCGCCGCGACGGCAAACGAGAAGCTGCTGCCCGACAACGTGACGCTTATGAACAAGATCGACGCCAAGTACAACAATGGCGCGAATAACGCCGAGAACACAAAGCAGTGCATGGGATTTTTCAGAAAGGTGTTTGAGACATATCCCAACGCGCACTACACGTTGTTTACAGATGATCTCAGAGCTCAGTACGAATTCATGATGATGAACTACAACGGAGTGCCCAAGGAGCAGTACAACGTTGTGCTGGGCACCGACGGAACAGCGACATACTCAATGATAAAGAACTATCTGTACAAGGACTCCAATCCTGAAGATGTGGACCAGGTAATGGGAGACGTTAGCAGCAATTGGGATCGGTACGCCTACTGGTATCGCGAATACAAAAGAAGAATAACAAATCATCAGGTTGATCAGAGCCGTTTCCTGAACAACAACGGAGGCGCGTGCTTCGTAATGTGGGAAGAGGCCTCTCAGGATAACGTGGAATACTGGATCCAGTGGCCGCAGCTAATGGTATCGGATGTTGAGGGACTTAACGATATAATGCAGGAAAAAATGAATATCGTCGAGAAACATCACAATGATATGTATGCCGCTCTTACGCCCGAATCGAAAAAGGCGTTTCTGAATCTGGTGCTTGCGGGATCGTTCAGAGACACCGACTATCCCGTTGATACCGATTTTAAGGCTATGTACGATGAGCAATACTTCCCGGGATACGAGGACGGCAGCAAGAAGTATATGATAATATCCGGAACGTCGGCGCCCGGCGAGAATCCCGCGTTCGAAAAGAGCGTTGAGGCGGTAATGGAGTATTTCGGCGATGAGTACACATATCTGTACAAGCCGCATCCGGCGTGGCCCGCGAAGAATGTGGCGGGACGCGTGGCGTTCCTTGAATCGAAAGGAATCAAAGAGCTGCCGGCGCAGACGCCGATGGAAGTTATACTGTGGACATATCCGAATGTGAAAGTAGGAGGATACAACAGCTCGCTGTATATGTCGGCGACAACCAAGGGACAGGTGCAGTTCTTCCTGGCGCCGGGACCCGAGGCTCTGACGGCGCCGCTGCCCGATCTATACGATTTGGGTTATTACGACGACGCGATATTCTTTAACCCCGAGCCGATCCTTCCGGATCCCGCGGGATCTCCTAACCCGAATGCCTGATTGATCGAAACAAAAAGAGCGCGTAAAACGCTCGATCTTTAAAGGGTATTGTAATTAAATTGCGGCGGCGCAGCTAATGCTGTGCCGCCGCTCAATTATCCGCGGCCGTCCGCGCCGCGTTTTTGATTCATATTTATCTTTCGGCTTTTTTCTTTAGGATCCCCGAAAAACGCCGTGTGTACAGAATAAGAGAGATCACTATCAGAATAATATTAAAGCAGATAAGCGCGTTTGCCAGTCCCGTATTGATGTCGGGAAACAGGATCAGGATCAGAAACACGATGTACAGCGCCACGGTGTTCAATTTGCCGTGCCATTCGGAGCTGTTCACCGTGTCGGTCTTTATGATAGTTTTAAGCCCCAGCACGCTGATGATTATCTCTTTCAGGATAAAAATTATAATTACCGCAAGCATCAGCTTATAGCGGAACGCCAAAGACACGATAATGGCGGCTTGAGTCAGCTTGTCGGCGATCGGGTCCAGTATTTTGCCGAAATCGGACACCATGTTAAATTTTCTCGCTATTATGCCGTCCGCCACGTCGGTTGCGCCAGAAAGCAGGATAACAAGCGAAGCGGCGTAATAATTGCCTTTAAAACAGTAAAACCATATAATCAGCGGTATCATCAGCAGTCTCGCGGCGCTGAGCAGATTGGGAAGTGTAAGCACCTGTTCCTTTTTGAATATCCGCCGCATACGGCATGCCCCCTTTCTTTTTCGTAAGATTTTAATATTGTGTGACAAAGGCACATCGCGTTTTACGCGGGATGTGCCTTATATTTGTCGCGGCTTTGGGTTTCGGCTTAATATTTTGCCAAATTGTATATTCCCCAGATAACTTTCGCGGCCTCGGCGCGGGTGGCGCTGCCGCGCGGCTTAAAGCTGCCGTCCTCGTAGCCGTTCATGATGCCGAGACCAACCAGCTCGGCGACCGCGTCCTTTGCGTATTCCGCGATATTGTCGTTGTCGGTAAAGTTAAGCTCGGCCTTATCGCTTGTCATGTTGATCGCTCTGTAGAGGATTGTCGCCATATCCTGACGCATGATCGACTCTCCGATGCCGAAATAATCGTCCGACTGTCCCTGAACGAATCCCGCGTTTACCGCGGCGGTGACATACGGCGCGTACCACGCGTTTTCGTCAACGTCGCCGAAATAGTTCGAGGTCTCCGACGCGTCCAATCCGTACATCTGAACGACCATCTTGCAGAACTGCTCGCGCGTCACGTTGCCGGCAGGGTTGAATCCGCCGTCTCCCATGCCGTTTACTATTCCGGCGTTTGTGAGGCCGATTATGGCTTCTCTTGCCCAGTCGTAGCTGTCAATATCATTGTAGGGATTGTTGTCCGCCTGGCTGGGAACGCGCGTCGGTTCCGGTCTTTCGTTGTTGTCGGATTCGTTGTTTGGTCTGTCGCCGCTGCTTGTGTTTCCGTCGTTTGTGCTCCAGCCGCCGGTGCTTCCGCCGCCACTGCCGTTTGTGCCGAAGGTGCTGTTTTGCGGCGAGTAGAATATGCTGGTTGACTTTTCGCCCAGATAGTAGGAGTTTGAGTCGACCTTGTAATAACACCTTACCGAGACAGAGCCGTTTTTGCCGTATTTGTTCACATTTGTCACAAGCGAGATATTCAGCGTGCGCTGACCGGGCGCGAAGGCCTTGTTGCCCGCCTGATCTATAAGCTCGCCGTCTTTGTAAACGCTGACGTCAACATACGCGTTCTGGTTTTCAAGTTCCCTTGATCTGCTTACGGTGAAGTTCAGATTGTGTCCGACCGAGAAGTTGTAGGGCAGTTCGAATGTGGGCAGGTTTTTCAGGACCTCGTTTCCGCTCTCGATTTTTTCGATAACGGAATCGACCGACTGAAGCATGTAATCCTTATAATTCCCGTCGTAATTCGTGTTGATGTCGCTTCTCAGATCTTGAGCTATGGTTTTGATCGAAGTCAGATATTCGGGATAATACGGATGGTCGTTAAATTTGTTTGCCGATGTCAGCTGGACCTCCAAAGACATGATCTTGGTGTTATAATTGTCATGCGTCTTTTCCGAGAGCTTATCCAGCGCTGACTTAACATAATCGCCGTACTCGTTGATTTTCGAGATCGCTTCGGTCAGCTGCTCAGCCGCGGACGAGGCGCGGTTGAGGGCCGAGGGTATTGTCATATCAATATTTTTCGCCGTTTTGCTGAGATATTCATAGTTTATGGCTGAGCTGTCATTTGCAGCGCCGTAGTAAGCGTCGCGCAGCTTCATGATACCCATGGTGCCGTTCATTGCCTCCGCCGCTCTTTGCGCCGCGTTTATGGCTGTGATGGAGGTGCCGTTTGCTTTGAGAGTATCGTCGATCTTTTTCATGCTCGGCTCCGACAGCAGATCATAGTCCTCCAGCGCTTTTTTCGCGGGGTTCAGATACAGGTTGGTTATATCATTGTAAGTTTTTCCGTCCTCTTTGTAAAAGCTCATGCTTTCGACCCTGGGAAGGCTTATGAGCTCGTCGTAAACATTCTGCTCGCTTGAGTTCAGATCTTTGATCTCGGTTCCTTCCGAAACGTTTAAGTCGGGCGTGATAACGAGCGTTTTGCCGTCGGGAAGCTTGGCGGTGAACGCGGTCACGTCCAGGCTCGAATTTCTGATCTCCGTATTTGACTCAACGGTCACAGTGAACAGAGTAGCGATACCGCTTACGGGCGCTGTGCCGTTTTCCCACTCGCAGGTGATCTCGGTGTCGTCTTTGATCGAGCGGGATATGTTGCCGTTCCCCGAGAACGTTTCGCCGGCCTCAAAGCCTTTTACGACCGCGCTGTCAAATTTTGCGGTAAAAGTAAAGGCGGTTATCTCCGGAAGAGACGAGCCGGTTTTGAAAATGATCCGGTATGTCTTTGTGCCCGATTCCTTATAGACCGAGGCGTTTATTCTGAGCCTCATTTCCGAGGTATTCGGCGTCGCCTCGGGCGTTGATGTGGGAGAGGCTGTCGGCGCCGCTTCGGGCGTGGGAACAGGCGTGGGCGTCGGCGTTTCGGTATCTGCCGCGGCGGGCGGATCCTGGATCTCGTCGGCGAACGCGGCCGAGTATGCTCCCATCGAGATCAATGACGCCGCAAGCGCGCAGCATAATGTTTTTTTAAATAAATTATTTGAGTTTTTCATTGCAATCCTCCTATTTCCGATATTTATCGAGATGATATTTTAATTATAACATTCAATTGTTTTATATCAATTAATCTCATGTTACATTAATGTTACAAATAGATATTGTCAAAAACAACAAATTTTAAAAAATTTTAAAAAAATGCTTGCATTATGCGAATGTTTCTGTTATAATGTTTCGAGTTGATATTATGATTAGATTTGCGAGGAGGTGTATATAAATGGCAAAGTGCGAAATTTGCGGAAAGGGCGTAAGCTTCGGCATCAAGGTGTCTCACTCACACCGCAGAGCCAACAAAATGTGGAAGCCCAATGTAAGACGTGTAAAGGCTGTTGTCAACGGTACTCCTAAGAAGGTTTATGTTTGCACAAGATGCTTGAGATCCGGTAAGGTTCAGAGAGCTGTATAAATCGGAGCGCCGCCAAACGGCGGCCGGTACCGAAAATGAATCTAAAGCCGAGGAATTATCCCCGGCTTATTTGTTTTATTATTTTATTGATTCTTTTTATTAAGGTCGATTTCTTTGATGATCTTCGCCGGAACGCCCGCGGCTACAGTGTTTGCGGGAACGTTTTTTGTGACGACCGCGCCGGCGGCGACTACCGAGTTTTCGCCTATCGTCACTCCCGGGAGGATCGTCGCGTTTGAGCCTATCCACACGTTTTTGCCGATCGTTACCGAAGCGGGGATATTGTCGTGTCTTTTTTCCGGGGATATGTCGTGATTTATTGTGGCGATAACGACATTGTGCCCGATAAGCGCGCCGTCGCCTATCGTTATGCCGCCCCAATCCTGAAAGCGGCAGCCCGAATTGATAAACACGTTTTTCCCTATCGTGATATTCAGGCCGCAGTCGGTGTAAAACGGAGGGAAAAGCCCGAAGCTTTCGTCTATCGGCTTTCCGATAAGCTCCGAAAAGATCCCCCGAAGCTCTGCGGGCTCGTGATATTCTCCGTTGAGCCGCGCCGTTATTTTAAGCGCGCGTTGACTCAATTCGTGCATCATCATGTGCGTGTCCGAGCCCGCTTTTGCGGTTGTTCCGTTTTTCATTTTCTGCAAAAATTCCTGTGTTGTCATAATATCCTCCGTTATTTTTGGGTTATAGGAACAAGTCTTATTCGGCAATCGAAAAAACCGCCGTAATATCGCCGCTGCCGAGAGCTTGCTCCCAGCCCGTCAAATCGTCGATATGTCCGAGCTTCGTATAGCTCCATGAGTTTGAGCCGTAAAACATAACGATCTGATCGCCGCTGTAGAGCACGATGTCGCCGGGGACCGTTGTCATTTGGCTGTTGCTCGCTGTGAGGCTTCTGCCTAAAGAGCCTACCTTTTCAAAACCCGAATAATCACTCATGTTGATCGTGACCGGCGTTTCTTTCATCATCGCGGCAAATTCGCGGGCCGCCGTGTTATCCTCAAGAGTGGCGGTAAATACCGCGTCTCCTACCTGCACATTCATTTTTGTTTCGGCCTCCCTCATAATTTCTTTTGCCTCGGTCAGCGGGCGTATGGTTTTCATATCCCACAAAAATATTTTAGCCTTATCCGAATTTTCGGCGCCTTCCTTGATATTCGCCGTAAACGTGCCGCTGCCCCTATGCAGCTTTACGTCCGACAAAATATTGTTTTTGTAGAACGCCGTGATCAGAACGCTGTTTTCCGGAGCGTTATTGACCGTGACCTCGCCGCTTTCTTCGTCATATTCGGCTGTTACATTTCCGCCCGCGGACGGATTAGCCGTGACGAGCTCTATGCCCTCGTCCTTGCCGAGGTTGCGGCTGTACTGCTTATCAATCGGGTTGTTCCAGTGCTCGTGCACTCCTAAGTTTGTAACGGTCGTTCCGAAGCTGTCGGTATAGACCGTGCCCGACGGCGCGTTCTTAACGAGCCCCGCTTCGTGCAGATAATTCTCGTTCGACACGTCGCGGGCGGCATAATTGTTTTCCGTGACGGCGGGCTCGTTGATAATAAAATCCGCGCCTACCGAATCAATAGCGACCGGGTCCTGCGACACGAATATGCTTGAGGTGAAGTCTCCGTTAAACGGCTCCTGCCTCCATTTTGAATTGTTGAGCGTGATCGACGCGCCCTCCGACGGAGCGCAGATGATCGCGTCGAGCATATACAGCACCGTCTTGCCGCCGAGGTGCTTGTTCGCCATCAGGTCCACAAGCGGACTGTAGATGCCCATCTCGCTGCGCGTCAGCCACCCATGCAGATTCGCTCCCTCGGGCGGGCGCATGGCGTTTCCGTTTATAAACGAGCCGAAGTGGTTTTTGCCGCACAGCGTTATCCCGTAGCTGTGGCCCTTTAAATTCGCGAGGTTTATCATATATTTCGCCTCGGTAACGCAGGTCGGAAGATAATTCACCGCGCCGCCGAATTCATGCGACCAGACGATCGGCGCGTTTTCGTCGGCAGCGCCGTTGTCGCGGTTCACAAAATTCACGCCGCTCAGTATTCCCTCGGCGCACATCTTTTCCATGTAATCGGGGAACAGACGCGACACGTCGTAAACCGTAATATCCGAGGGCGCGGCTCCCGCGTCCTCGACCAGCGATGTCAAAAGCGCCTTTAAGAGAACGGGGTTTGTATAGCTCATCCTCGTTTCGCCCGAGGTGTCGTCGTCCATCACGGCCGAGCCGTTGATGTTGGCTTTAATCGCTATCTTTTCGCCCGCCTTGTAGCCTCCGCTTTCGCCGTTTCGCTCGTTGCGGTCCTCAAAAAGTGCCCTCCAGCCGTCCGCCGCCGTCGAAGCGCCGCCGAGCGTGGCGATCGAGCCCGAGACCATGTTCCGCATAACGTCCTCGTTAAAATTATCCGGCTCCCACCAGTATCCGTTTCCGTCCCAGTCGACCGAGTCGGGCTCATACGACCATACAACGCGGCCCGGCATCGCTCCAACGCCCTCGCCGTAGGGCTCATGCGCGGGATAGCCGTCCGCCGCGCAGGCGGTTGAGTATACAGATAATATCACGGCAAACGCAAGCGCGGCACAAAATTTAAAATTTTTCTTCAATTCTTATCACCCTTCAAGATAATTCTTAAAAAACTTCTCCAGCTTATCAAACGGAATAGCGTTCTTTCCTCCGCCGTCGTACAGATCCGTATGGACCGCGTCGGGAATGATAAGCAGTTCCTTATTGTCCGTGTATTT
>CANQQJ010000049.1 GCA_947625905.1 uncultured Clostridia bacterium
GGAACCAGCACGGACAGCTCGGCGACGGCACGAATACGAATAGGTATACCCCTGTAAAAATTATGGACAATGTTGTTGCAGTTTCCGCAGGAGGCGCTCATACAGCAGCTATAAAGGAAGACGGTAGCCTGTGGACTTGGGGATGGAACGAGTACGGACAGCTCGGCGACGGCTCAACTACCAATAGGAATACCCCTGTAAAAATCATGGACAATGTCGTGGCAGCTTCCGCAGGAGAAAGTCATACAGCGGCTATAAAGGGAGACGGTAGCCTATGGACTTGGGGATATAACAACAAATACAGACAGCTTGGCGACGGCACAACGGAGGACAAACACAGTCCGGTTAAAATCATGGATAATATCGCAGCTGTTTCCGCAGGATTTTTGTGTACAGCGGCGATAAAAGCAGACGGTAGTCTTTGGACTTGGGGATGGAACGGATACGGACGATTCGACATCTGTACGGCTAACAATAGTAGGAATACCCCCGTAAAAATCATGGACGGTGTACGTTTGCCCAGCGGCAATGTTGACCCCGCACCGTCCACACCCACTCACACACCGTCCACGCCTGCCCCGCAGCCGACCGGCAAGGCAAAGATTGTATCGCTTTCGCCGGAAAATGGTTCGACGCATGATTTTTGGGATAACGACTATCTTGATTGTGAAATAGAATTTGATGAAAAAATAAAAGAATTAGGCAGCGGAAAGATGTACTTACGTGATTATGACACCGGAAGTGTTGTGCGTGAAATATATCCCGACGGCAGCAGCGATGATAATGATTTGTTTTGTCAGAATTTGGAAAAAGAAAATATGCTCTGCTTTAGTTTAAATCTGAAAGACCCCGATAAGGATCCTATATTCTGCGGAGCATCATTTTACATTACTATGGATAGCAATGCGGTTATATTTGAGGATGGGGCATTTGGCGGAATAAGTGATAAAAATACATGGAATTTCAAAACCGCGTTTGGTTTGTCACGTATGCGTGATACCGTATCGTTCGGAAATGGATCATCGGATTTCTTTTATAACGTATATGACATGATGGATAAACATAGCGGAGAATTTACCGACGGCAAGCAAGCCGCGTTCCCGATTGCAAGCAGCGAGCTGCAAAATAAGATTGATGCTTTAATAGGTAAAAATAATTTTTATAAAAAGGATAAAAAGAAAATAAAAAAATTCCCGGGAGCGTGTTACGGCATAAGTATAGTAACAGCTTTATATAAAAATGGCATGATTGACATTAATGAATTTGATGATGAAGCCCAATCCAATCTTTACGATATGAAAAGCCCTAAAGACAGCCCCCAAGCCGGCGGCGTAAGAGATATGATAAATTATTATCAATTTTTGCAATATGCGGATAACAATCGTTTTTCAACTGTTGGTCAAAAAGCAAATAAAAAGCGTGATATGAATGAATTTTCAAATAATATCAGAGAAATCACCCAAAAAGCTTTGGACATGAATAACAGTAAAAGACCGCTGGTATTAAGCTTTGGATTTATGGATGATAAAGAAGTACAAGGACACGCAGTCGTAATATGTTCCGCTCGTAAAAATTCCGACGGCAGTTATGATTTATTGATAAAAGATCCGAATAATCCCAATCTTAAAGCAATGCACGTATCGTCCGACTATTCGTCACTAACCTACTACAATAATAACGAGGAAAAAGATGTGGTACTATTAAAGGCTGTAGATGTTAATGATATTCCATCCGATTGGCTTATCGGAAGCAAGGCTCAAACCGCGTCATTGGCATCGACTGATGATAACACCGATTACGACCTTCTAAAGGTAGTAGCCTATGGCGATTTCACAATAACCAACGACCGCGGCGAAACGCTGAATTACAACGACGGCTACATAACCGGCGACATGGAAATTCTCGACGAGGACTTTGTTGACAGCGGCGATGAGAATTATGTCGAGTTCATCTATAAGGTAAACAAAAGCGACAGCTACACCTTCAAATCCGAGGATACCCGCTCGGGCTGTACGGTTGAGAACGGCGACACGTACATATCCGTCAACGCCGACAACGCGGATAATATCATTCTTGACAAATCAGCGGGAATATCCGTTAAGGGCAATGATTTAAGCTACAGCGCGTACACTACCACTCTGAACGGGAATATGTTCGCGGTATCGGGCGAGACGAAGGAAAGTCTTGATATTAATTTTAATCGGGACGGTTCGGCTGATATACAAGCGGACACTTTGAAAAATGTAGAGTTTGAGTCGTTCGGAGATGATACATCGTATACCTTCGACGGCAGCGGCTCGGTCACAGTGGAAGAAAACAATAGTGGCGGTATGACCGTCACAGACGCGGATATTCACAGCGAAACGACGTTTTCGAATACAATAAAAGAGAATAGCGGCAATGCTGATATTACGATCACAAACAACACAGCCGAACATCAAACCGGCGTTGCCGTTGTCGCGGAATATAACGCCGACGGGGCGCTGGTTAATATTGATACTATCGACCTGTCGCTTGCGGGGAATGAGTCAAAGACTGTGCAATTTACCGATAAAGACGTTCGGTACAGGACTTTTGTGTGGGATAGCATTAAAGGAATGAAGCCGCTTGCGGATGTGGCAGAATTGGCACTATAAATAAGCCGGCAAAATGCGCAGTCTGTAATGGCTGCGCTTTTTCCGTATTGTAGAGAGTTTTAACGTTAATTTCGGGGATAGGAATATAAACATAAGGGGTAGATTGATTTTGGAATTTTCACTGCTAAAAAAGTAAGTGTTTATGCGGACTTTTCAATCGAAAATTTTGTCTGAATGATTGTATTTCAGATAACTCATTTTGTATGGAATTATTTTTATAGAAACTCTTGAAAATTTCGACAAATTATGATATAGTAAAAAAAATTAGTAGTGTGTAAAACCCTAATTCATTTGCAAAAGCACATAATATATGGTTATTCAATATATTGTGGAGGTGTTTTGAAAAATACGAGTTTTGCTTATCTCTAAAAAATACATAAGGAGGGTGTCGGGTGTGAATAGGGGCTTTTTAATGTTTGCTAACGATAACTTAAATGTTGATGTGCATCTTAATTGTTGGAGATGTTTTAAAGATGAAAATATAGTTATAATTGATTATGGAATAATGCTAAAGAAAACCTCAATATTTGAAAAATTCGTTTTGTTTTTTCCGTTTAATTTTACAATAAATGATTTTGAGTGTATTGGCAAGAAAACGCTTGAGAATCGTAAACTGATATTTAATGCAGATTTGACTACTACTAATAATGGAAAAACTGAATATTACACTGAAGTACAAGAAGAAAATGGAAACAAATGGGGCGTTTATGCTTTTCAAGAGGAATCAGATATTAAATTTATTTCGCTTAAAGAAATAGGAACTTTTTTGGAATTTGAACCTACACAAGAGCATTTAGTTGCCATAAGAAATTTAGAGCAATGCTATTTTAGAATAAGAGTAAGAACTACATTAGAAAATTTATCCATGCTTTTTATAAAGGAAAAAGCAAATGATTTTTTTCTAAAAAGTTCCAGTGAATATAGGGAAATTATATCTTTTAGATTTAATAACAAAAGAGATATCTCTTCTGAAATATCGCAATACATTACGAAGAATGGTTTAAAGATGATAGATATTGATTCTGTACGCCTGTTTTTCATTACAAATTCTCAATTTGATCTTTACACGTCTAAAGACAATAGTGAATACACTACTAGACTAATCGAAACTGAACGCTGGAAAAAATATTTGTCCGAATTAGATATTTTTGAGACAAGTTGTTGTTATTATTGGAAATCTAAAAAAACTCGGGAAGATAAGCATTACTCATTTTTGTTTGATATCCGAAAATGCACTTGTAATGTTAAAACAATCATGATTTATATTGTAGGATTGATTTTTATAAATCTTTTCAGCAATATTATATTTTCATTGTTTTCGTGCAAGTAATATTAACATAAAGAATTAAAAAGGAGACTTTCAAAAATGAATAGAAAATATAATATAATATATCTATCATCTTTAAAAAATACCAATGTGAATTCTTATATTAAAATACTGAGAAAAGTATACTATTTTTTGTTTTTCTTAAATATTGAATATCCTGGATTTCATAGTTGGTTTCAGAACAATGTAATTCCTGATTTAGAAACTAAGAAGAAAGAAATAATTACAATAATGTATGGTGAATATATCGCTGGAGTATCGATACTTAAAAATACCTGTGATGAAAAGAAAATATGCACTATACGAATTGGCAAACATTTTAGAGGTCAAGGATTAGGAAAACAATTAATAGAAATTTCTCTTATGGAACTAAATACTGATAGGCCTATGGCTACTGTTTCCTCATATAGATATCCGCAATTTCGAAATATTTTTAATTATTTCGGATTTAAAATGGAAGATGTATCATGTAACTATTATAGAAATAGAAATGACGAAATATGTTTTAATGGACAACTAATAGGAAGTAAATATAATTCTAATATAGAGCCATTTTATAAACTATTATGTATAAATGATTACACTGTTGATTATAATTATAGGATTATAAAAAACCATAAAATATTAAAGGTGATATGATGGACAAGAAGATTAAAATATATTTAGATTTAAATAGTATATATAATAAAGCTAACCAAACATATAATGAAGATTATATGAATTTATGTTTTAAATTCGCAGATATTGCAGATTTAACAATTGTTTTTTCTGAAACAGTTGAAATTGATAAACTAAAAAAACAATTAACTAATCAGCGCAAAAATGTTACTTTCTTTGTTTGTGAATCGATTGAAAATATAAATATTGAGATCCCAACCCCAGATATCAAAGCTGTTTTTGTTATAAGCAATATATACACAACAGTAAAAAAAGAAAATAATATTATAAGATTTTCTTTGGATTTCGATTCTATTGAAAATAAATATTCAGACACAAGTCTCGTTTCGCTTGCAAAGGAAAAATTGATTTATAATCTTTTTTCAAATGATTTTTCTTTTCTCATTAATAAAGATACTAAAAACGAATGTCATTTTCTGCAATACATTTTTCAAAAAAATAATATATATTCCGGGGAAATACTTGATTGTTGTTGCGGGGTTGGAAGACATGATGCGTTACTATCTAATTACGGTTACGAAATCCTAGGGATAGACATATCTGAGAAACAAATTGCAGCAGCGAATAAAACAAATAAAAACAGACTTATTAATTATATTGTAGGAGATGTACGAAATTATAAATTACCACACAAACAATTTAATGGTGCTGTTTGTATGTGGACATCTTTTAATTATTTTAATAAGGAGGAAATGCGAAGTTTTATAAATAACATATACGAAGGATTAAAAGATGAAGCGATTTTTATTCTAGATACTAAAAATTTTATATATCCAGTTCAATATAAAACATATCTCAAAAATTTTGAAAATGAAACGAAAAAAGTATGCATCCTAGTTGTTAAACGAGTGAAAAATAAAATGCAAACCAGCAAGTATATATATTCTATATATGATAAATCAACTCAAAAAACAAATTGTTTTATTGACGATGAACTTATCAATATATATACAAAAACGGATGTGATAAATATAGTTCAAGGTAAATTTTCGATAATTGATGAATATGGAGACTATGATGCATCGGCATTTGCAGAAGACAAAAGCAATAGAATGATTTTAGTTTTAAAAAAGTATACGAGATGAATATGAATGTAATTTTACTATTCATAAAGCCGTAACATGCTAATCAGCTTATTAAGGGCAATAAGAAATATGAATATCGAAAAAACCTGGCAAGGAAAAAGTGAACTGTCCCAGCTTGTGCGAACAGAACAAAAACATCAATATGGAATAATTACTAAATTTTAAGAAATATACTGACATCGTTTTCTAACCGTGTCAGTTTTTTAATTAAATACGCTTATTATTGTAGAAGTATATCTAATTATCCATGTTCCCTTGCATAATACGTCTTAATCTTAACCCTATGTATATACGTTCTGTCTTTAGAATTAAAAAGAAGTTTTTAGCCATAGCATTATCATATGAGTTTCCTCGTCTTGGTATTGACTGACTAATAATCAAACATTGCGTAACCCTAAAAATGTAGTTGTTAGCGGAGATGAACAGTGAAAGAAGTTTATACTTGCACTCAAAGATTAAAAGAATTTAAAAAAGTAAACTATGAAATTATAAATACACAAATGACTGGGGAGCATACGACACTCCGAAAGAGGATAACTCTTTCGGAGTAGCATACCGAACAACATCTATCAGCTTGTAAGCAATAGCAGTCAGTTTTCCTTTATAGTAATCAAAATAAAACTCATCATTAATGCCGGATTTCTTTTTTGTTTGTTGCCATACTTCTAACGGACTTCCCTCAATAATTTTTTCGACCTTCGCTTCCCCTACAACTTTCATCACAGGCGCAGTAGAATATATAATGATTTTTTCTACCGGTTCCTTGCATTTTATTTTCCTAAATTCATACTCCTTAGTTCCGTTGAAAATATTTTCAACATGTTCAGGATTAATCGATAATAATATTTTGCACATTTTTACCACCCATTTTTAATACCTGTTCAAACTGCGACTTTGATAATTTGTTCTCATATGGATAAGTCTCAAATAAGCCGTTTTCCTTTAGAGTTGCATAGTTTATATTTTTTCCTTTACCAAAGTACCCATTATATACTAATACAATAACGACAAGGTTCTTTTTATTATACCAATCATTTAACTCATCGCCGAAAAAGACTGTTTTGTTTCCGACAATATTTAGAAACTCATCTTTTGAGATGAGACAATGACCGGCTTTTTTGATTGGTATCTGCTTATAAACAGTACAAAACGAACTGACTACAGACTTATATTTTGCTATGCCATCACCCGTATGTTTTCTGTATATTAACACCGGTTCATTTTCTTCATAATCCAAATCGTTAAATGGCGCTGCTAAAAATATCTTGGTAATACCGTTCGCTGCAGCTATTTCTTCTGTTTCTTGATTTGTGTCATACAGCTCAGAATACGGAAACAGCGTATCATGATATGTATCATTTATAGGTATGTATCCACACCTTTTAATATTAGAGCTTATGTAGGGAAAAGATGTGTAACAGTCTTTAAATGATAAGGTTCGTTTATCCTTTATATATACATTTTCGCCTCGGGTGTTTTTTCCAATACATTTAAATCCGAATTGACACAATATGCCAATTAGTTTTTGATGTTTTTCGAATACTGTAATATATATTTGATTGTATTCAGATCTTTGCCAATACCACAAAGAAACTCCTATCGCACCTTCACCTAATCTCATTCCTTGAGAATTGTCTGAAATTTTCAGTGTTCCTATTTTTATTCTTGGTTCCGGAGGTAATGCTCTATCTGTCAATTCTATTGCTTCGCTATATTCGCGTTTTAAGTAAATAAACGCTTTTATTGCGTCTTTCTCTTTATAAACGAAGGCTTTAGCTCCTTCTGCCGACTTTCTGTTAAACCATATTGGAAATTCCTCGTAGTCAGATTTTAGACTATCAAAAAATTCATCATCTACGCTACAGTCAGAAAAATAAATCCAATTAAATTTATTAAGCATATTCTTATCCCTCCTAAACAATTTCGGTCATATTATAAATACCCATATAGATAGACGTATTTCCATACTGTTATGCGTTACGCAAGATTTGACGTAATGATTATTTGGTTTATGCCACTGTTTTGCCCTGAGCAAAAAAAATTAAAAAACTGTTTTTTCATTATGTTATGGGCATCTAATAACGTATTGTTTTAATAATGTCGCATATAGCTATGATTATTGTATATATTATAGCATAATTTAAATCAAAAAGCAATAATATACGAATATTTTCATTTTTCAAGTTGTAGGTTTACAATAGATGTGTTACAAATAGGCAAAAAAGAATATACGGAAACTCCGTTTTGTGTTACGATATATGTGCTAAAAAATACAAACACAAGGAGAATCCGTATATGAATAGTATAAACACAAGATATGCGCTTTAGGCAAGCATTAATTAAATATTCTTACAAATATGGCGTAAGCGCCGCCGCAAAGCGCTACAAAACTAATCGGCAGTATGTCTACCGCTGGCGTAAACGCTATGACGGCACTATTTGGTCTCTCGCCGACAAGTCGCATAAACCGCACAGCCATCCGAATCAACATACACCTTCCGAACTGAAGCTTATCTTCGATATGCGGCGGCGCAATCCTCACGACGGACTAATCGTGTTCTGGATAAAGCTTCGTAAACGCGGGTATACGCGCTCAATAACCGGGCTTTACCGCATACTCATAAAGCATGGTCAAATGGCGGTTAAACCGAAAAATCCTAAGTATATACCAAAGCCCTACGAGAAAATGCTGTTCCCGGGTCAGCGTGTTCAGGTAGACGTTAAGTTTGTTCCGGCAGTTTGCCTTGTCGGCGATGCTAAGGATAAGAAGTTTTATCAATACACCGCCATTGATGAATACTCGCGTTACCGCTATGTTGAAGCTTTTGAGGAACACAGCAGTTACTCGTCGGCGGTATTTCTCGAACACATGCTGAAAGCCTTCAAATTCCCGGTACATTGCGTTCAGACAGACAACGGGACCGAGTTTACTAAGCGGCTGACATCGAATAAGCCCACGCCGACAATGTTCGAGAAGGCACTTAAGGAGCACGGGATTGAGCACAAACTCATACGACCGTACACGCCGCGACATAACGGCAAGGTTGAGCGGTCACACCGCAAGGATAACGAGTATTTGTATGCGACTCATACATTTTACTCATTCGAGGATTACAGCAAGCAATTAAAGGCACATAATCGTAAATACAACAGATTTCCGATGCGACCGCTAAATTGGAAAGCGCCGATTGATTATGTTAATGCGTTTCTCAATGATGGCGAAATTTTTTGAGGGAATTTTGTAACACATCATTGACAAACCTACAATACGAATATTTTCATTTTTCAAGTTCAATATATTTTTATAATATATTTTTTGTTCTATGTTAGAAGATACGATTGCCTTTACCTATTTTTCTTTGCTTTTAATTATTTTAAAATAAAAAAGCCCCAATGAATCGTTGTTCGTTTGGAGCACTTCTATTGTAAGATTTTCATATTTTACGATGTCTGACAATATATCGCTAAATTTTGCGTGGACATTTAGAACCCCGATTTCGAGAGGGTTAGTATAACTATACGCACCCTCTCAAAATAGGCATTTTTTCCTTTGAAAAACATAGTCCCCATGCGGATTTTTCAAGCTAAAAATTCGCCTAAATGCGGACATTTATATTACATTATAGAGATATTAAAATACCGCATATACCGCCCACAAAAATGAGTTCGCCTTTATGTGTGGGTGGTTCACCAATAACTTTTAAAGGAAAACACTGATAATTCGCAAGATTATCAGTGTTTTCCTTTTTGTTCATGTATTGCTGAATCACGTCATAGTCAACACATCTTTCCATCACTACGCCGATAACTGGCCAACAGGGAAACAAATGTACTACACTTTTCTTGAAAATATTTTATAATCGCGCTATAATATAATTAACAACACTGTCTGAAAGAGGCGACAATATGAAATATACTATAGGGCAAGTATCAAAATTACTGAATATTCCCGTTGAAACCATACGATATTATGAGAACACCGGGTTAATACATCCTTTTAAAAATTCCAATAACGGCTATCGGTATTACGGTGCATGGGACATTAATTTTATGCTGGAGTATAAAAAATACAGAAGTATTGAATTTAAACAGCAGGATATTTTATCCATACAGCAAACCGACACTGCCGGTGACGTTCTTCGCCGAATGCGTATGAAGGAGAATGAGATTGAAAATAAGATAAAATATTATCAATTGTTGAAAAAGAAAGTGTCCGAAATCAACTCTGATATATCCGACATCGATGAGCATCTGAACAAATATACTCTTTGTCGACCGCCCGTTTTGCATTACATTGTAAACCGCATGGACTACGATTATGATGTGGGTCGATCCGAAATGTTCGCTGAATGGATAAACGCGTACCCGTTCGTGGAAAATACTCTGCTGATAGAAAACAAAAAAATAAACTGGTGTTTTTCGATAGAGGATAAATGGGCGGAGGCGCTCGGATTTGATGTTGCGAGATTGCACACATTCCAAAGCGAAAAGGCACTCTGTACGATAATCAAATCCTCGTCGGGCTGCTTCGCGCATAACATATATAAAAATATACGTCAATATACCGACAACGCGGGTTATACCCTCTCGGGAAATATTATAGGGCATTTGCTGTTTAGAGCGCATAAAAACGGCGATTTTGTCAGATATATGAAATTGTGGATACCTGTAAAATAAAAAACTCTTGACTCTGTAGTTACTACAGGGTGTATAGTGTTATCATAATTATACAAGGAGGTTTTTTATATGCAGACTTTTATAACACCGCCAGGGCACACCGGATTTTTGGCAAAGACGCTTTTTAACGGAATCGGCACGGTTAAATGGGGCGCGATAGGTTACTTGTCAAAGGATGGCGGCGGACCCGCGGGCAATCATACTCACAGCGACAACCATGTGTTCATTGTAGTAAAAGGCGAAGCGAAGGTGATTTTAGGTGAGAAAAGCATAATAGTAAAAAAGAACGAGTCGCTTTTCGTTGACGGCATGATACCACATTCTATTTGGAACAACGCCGATACTGAAACCGTTGTTGTCAAGCTGTCTGTTAAGAGAGAAGGAGAATAAAAAACTTTGCAATTGATTTCATCTCAACCGCCGGTTGACAAAAAACTAACCGAATAATCCATTGTGTCTCGCGCTCTACAATGCTATAAATACACTTAATAACAGCGCTGTTAAATAAATTCAAAGGAGCAGTTACAATGAATATAGGTGCAAGAATTAAGGAGTTAAGAATCGAGCAGAAAATAACACAGGACAGATTATCGGAATATTTGGGTATATCGCCGCAGGCGGTTTCAAAGTGGGAAAACGGCACGTCTATGCCGGACATTACGGCACTGCCTATGCTTGCGGAAATATTTAATGTTACTGCGGACTATCTGCTCGGCATAGAATACGACGTCCGCGACAGCAAGACCGAGGAATACCGCAGAAAGTACCGCGAATTGCAGATAAAAGGCGACAACAAAGGCAGATGCGAACTTATGAGAAAAGCCCTCGCTGAATATCCGAGGAACTACGAATTTATGAATAATCTCGCGCGCAGTCTGCCGCACGTTACCGACAAGCCGGAGGATTTTCAGGAAATAATCGAGTTGTGCAAGCGAATCATCGCGGGCTGCCGTGACGATTCAATTAGATTTTCGGCAACTCAGACCATATGCAGAGCGTACAGCTATATCGGCGAGGACGAAAAGGCGGCGGAATACGCGCGTATGCTGCCGCCGCGCAAATACGCGAGAGAGGATACTCTTGCTTGGATTGCGAAGGGTGAAAATAAAACTATGATTATCCAGAGCAATACAATGGATTTACTTATGGAACTGGGCGGTTATATGATAAGCAGAACTGGTAGGCACATGGGTATGGGCAATTATGAGCTGTCATTTGACGATGAGCTGACGGTATATAATACTGTGCTCTCACTTTTGAAGCTGCCGTTTAACGACAAAAATTATTATTTGATTAACGGAAAATTGGCGCATGTGTACCGCTACACGGCGAGATTATATGCCCGAAACGCAGACAGCGAAAAGGCTATGAACTGCTTAAAGCTGGCAGAGCATCATGCCTATGATTTTGAAACCAACAAGAACAAGGGATTAAAGTACACGTCTATCTTCTTCGATAAGCTGCAATTCGAGTTTGCGGGAACGCGCCATGGCGACAACAGCGAATACAAGCGTATATTGAGAAACATCCGTCAGTGGCGTTGCTTTGATTTTATGCGTGACAGCGAGGAATTTAAGGCGTTTGAAAAAGAGCTTGAAGAAAAAGCAAATACAGCGCAGTGAGGCTGCAGTATAAGGTGCGGTAATTTGCCGCGCCTTTTTTCCTCTTACCCGCAAAATCATACCACATACCAAAAATCCGCCGACAAATAATGCGTTGTGTGTTAAAATAATCTCAGAGGTGATTAAGATGAAAATAACGCTTGAGCACGCCGATTTAACCGAACCGGAAATCATCATACGAGGGCAAACCGAAAGCGCGCAGGTGCGTAATCTTATCGAAGCAGCAGAAAATGTTTTTCTTTAAAAACGAATATGAATATATCTTTGATATATCAGACGTGTCGTATTTTGAAACAGACGGCAGCAAAGTAATCGCGCATATCGAAAATGACATTTACGAAACGCGCATGAAGCTGTACGAAATTGAAAGCATAGGCAAACCGCGCGGATTTATACGAATAAACAAAAGCGCCATGGTGAATATAAATTACGTTTTATCAATCGCGGCGGAGTTCAGCGGCAACTATACCTTGACAATGAAAAACACCGGCGTGCGTCTTACACTCTCGCGAAAATATGCCGGAGATTTTAAAAGGTTTGTTATGGAGGTGTATTGAAATGATGAGAAGAATTAGAGGATATATTATGAGAGGACTTGCGATAGGCTGGGTATGCACAACGATTTGCCTGCTCACGGTCAAGAGCGAAGTCGGCGCTCACGCAATGGCGGTTCAGTTTGCGATATGGCTGTTTGCTTCGGCCGCGTACGGAGCGGCGAATATAGTTTATGATATAAACGGCATAACAACCGTCAAAGCCACGGCTCTGCACTTTTTGATAAGTCTTGTCATAACATTTATTACAACAGTTGTTGCAGGATATGTTGAAATCGGTGAATGGTATATGTTTTTCAAAAATGTATTCCCGCTGTTTGTAATAATTTATGCCGTGATTACTGCCTCGGTATTCATTACAATACGTGCCGATGCGAGGAAGATAAATAAAAAGCTCGGGAAATAAAATCCTCAACCGTCGGTTGAAAACGCTCGTTTGCGCGGTTATTGACGTTTACTCATTCGGCATATATAATAATTTCAGAAAAGCGCTTTTACTAAAATTAACGAGGTGATTTTATGGAATTACAAATAGGAAACAGAATCCGCGAACTGCGTAAAGTGAGCGGCATGACGCAGGAACAGCTGGCGGAGTTGATAGGAATTTCGTTTCAAGCGGTCAGTAAGTGGGAAAACAATATCGCCCTGCAGGATATTTCGCTTGTACCGACATTCGCGCGGATTTTCGGAGTGACAACAGACGAGCTTTTCGCTATGACGCGCTGAGGTTCTTAGCGTACGCATACAGAGCAAAGGGCGATACGGGCAGCGCGATAAAGGCGTTGGAGCAGATTCCTGAAATATATTTTTCAAAGCTGTCGGAGATATCGTTTATCCTGTCCGGCAAAGCAAAATTCGCGGCGGCGGAAAAGCAGAAACGGCTGTCGTTTGAAACGCTGTTGCAGATGATGCGAAAAATATTTGTGATTTAGCGATTATGACAATGAGTAAATATTTGACAGTAACAATATAATATAAATTGCAAAAAAGGTAAAATTATATGAATTTTATACATGATTTAGATAGGGTATTAAGAAAAAAATTAAAAGAATTAAAAATAGATATACCTGCTAACTGGGATCTTCATTAGGTATGTATAAAGTATTTGGATTCTAAACATCCTAAACTTTTTATAAACTTTCCGTCCATATCGTTGACAAGTATTTGCGTTAAATATATAATTTTAAGAAAAATATCCATGGAGAATAATTATGAAAAAGATACTTATCGTTGAAGATGATAAAAGTTTGAATAACGGAATAGCCTTATCCCTCAACACTTATGAATGTAGACAAGCATACTCTTTAGCGGAAGCTCGTTCCTTTTTGGATAATTCCGTTTCTCTTATCATTCTCGATATAAATTTGCCGGACGGCAGCGGACTTGATTTTTGCCGCGAAGTACGTCAAACCTTCAAAACGCCCGTTATTTTCCTGACTGCAAATGATATGGAGCATGATATTGTCGCGGGGCTGGATCTTGGAGCGGACGACTATATTACCAAACCGTTTTCGCTTGCGGTTCTTCGGGCAAGGGTTCATGCGGTTCTGCGGCGTGGCGCGAATGAGAGCAGCATTTTTCGGATAAACAAAATGGTATTCGACTTTGACAAGCTGGAATTTTTCGCGGACGGGCGGCAAATCGAGCTCAGCAAGACAGAACAGAAGCTGCTTAAATTATTTGTGAAAAATATCGGCGTGACGTTGTCCCGTGAAACGCTGATTGACCGTGTATGGTCTGACGGAGCGGAATTTGTAGAGAGCAACGCTCTTTCCGTGACAATAAAGCGTCTGCGTGAGAAGCTACCCGACGCGCCTATTAAAACGGTTTATGGGATAGGCTATGTATGGGAGAAATAAAATGGTTATTGTTTTAATTTCAATCATAATTTTACTGATATGTTTTGCGGTTTTTATATATTTCCGCACGTCGCGGATAATGAAAAGTATTGATAAAATGCTTGACTTAGCGATTGACGGAAATTTTAGTGAAAATGATTTTAGCGAAACGCGGCTGTCGAAACTCGAATCGAAAATGCGGCGGTATTTATCGGCGGGGAAAACGGCGCGCGGCAAAATCGAGGACGAGCGAAATTCAATAAAATCACTTGTAAGCGACATATCGCACCAGACGAAAACGCCGATTGCAAATATATCTCTTTACACGGAATTATTGAGTGAAAAGCCGCTTGACGCGGAATCGCAAAAGCTGCTCAAAAACATTAAAAATCAGTCGGACAAACTGAATTTTCTGATACAGTCGCTTGTTAAGATCTCACGGCTTGAAAACGGAATTATAACTGCTGAGCCGAAGGAAAATAACATGAAGGATTTGCCGGAAGGCATTGACTGTACCGGAGCGGCTGAGGAAAAGGGCGTGACTTTAACATTTACGAATATTCCTGATATAACCGCCGTGTTTGACCTCAAATGGACTGCCGAAGCGATTTCAAATATAATAGACAATGCGATAAAATATACGCCGACCGGCGGCGCGGTGATGGTTTCGGCAACAGAATATGAAATGTTCGCAAAAATTGATATATCGGACACAGGGATAGGTATGACGGAAGAAGAAACGGCAAAGGTGTTCACAAGGTTTTATCGCTCCCCTCGCGTTCACAATGATCGCGGCGTCGGGATCGGATTGTATCTTGCGCGCGAAATTCTGTCACGGCAGGGCGGATATATTAAAGTGAGATCCGAAATAGGACACGGCTCAACCTTTTCTGTTTTTTTACCGAAAACAGCAAATCTTTCAAAACTGTAAGATTCTCGAAAGATTTGAGAAAGATTTGTATTGTAAAATAAAATCAAGATAAATTGTTTTTTGTCTTTGATTTTATTTTTATGAGAGGTGTAATTATGGAAATTTTGAAAACGATTGATTTGAAAAAATACTACGGCAGCGGCGATACGACCGTAAAGGCACTCGACGGGGTAAATTTGACCGTTGCGGACGGCGAATTTGCCGCGATTGTGGGAACATCGGGCAGCGGAAAATCAACGCTTCTGCATATGCTCGGCGGGCTTGACCGTCCAACGAGCGGAAAGGTTCAAGTCGAGGGTAAGGATATTTTTTCGCTTAAGGACGACGCGCTTACCATTTTCCGCCGCCGAAAAATTGGATTTGTTTTTCAAAGCTATAATCTTGTTCCCGTATTAAACGTATATGAAAATATTGTATTGCCGATTGAGCTTGATGGCAATAAAATTGACAAACATCA
>CANQQJ010000050.1 GCA_947625905.1 uncultured Clostridia bacterium
CGGGCTTTCGCTCGGCTCGGGCAGCGGACTCTCGCTCGGCTCGGTCGACGGGCTTTCGCTCGGCTCGGGCAGCGGACTCTCGCTCGGCTCGGGCGACGGGCTTTCGCTCGGCTCGGGCAGCGGGCTTTCGCTCGGCTCGGGCGACGGGCTTTCGCTCGGCTCGGGCGACGGGCTTTCGCTCGGCTCGGGCGACGGGCTCTCGCTCGGCTCGGGCACGGGAGTTGGCTGCGGCGTTTCAACCGGGTTGTCGATTATCTGCGTCAATACTTCGGGATCATCGTCGAGCTTAACTCCGCCCTGATTCAGTATCTGAAGATCTCCTTCGCTGCCGTCGGGTTCGGGGCTGTTAAAGTATCCGCTGTCTCCGTAGGTGTGTTTCTCAAACGCCTTTTGGTTTAGCTTGACTTCAAATTCAACTTTGCCTTCGTATCCCGCGGGCACGCCCTCTATGGTCTTCATGCCATCGCTTTCGGACGTCTTTCCGAATCTCCATGTGATCTCGTGCTTTGCGGGATTGTATGATATTACCGTCGCTACGGTCTCTCCGCCGATTATGAGATTAGTCTCGGCTGTGGACTCCACTTCATCCGCGAGCGCTGCGCTCGTCGGAGTGTGGGTCAGCGTCAAGGTGTTGGTGGCGCTGATATCGGTGCCGTCCGCGGTCGTCTTGTCGCCCGTAAAGCTTGCGCTGCTGAAATCAACGCCCGGGTCAAGCGCGTCACGCACTGTCACAACAGCCTCTTCGTTCTTGCAGTTGTTGAACTTGATCTCATAGTCTACCGGGTCGCCGACCTTGAGCATACTTCCCTTGCCGGGATTCGTCTCGGTCTTTTCTGTTTTCGGAACGGGGTTTTCGACCGTCTTGGTTTGCTGGCTGTAGTTTCCGACCTTAACATCGGCGTTGTTTTTCACAATTCCGGGAGTTACCGCGCCGGGCAATACTTCAACCACAAGAGTTACCTTGCCTTGCGCACCGGAGGGCTGTGTTCCCAGGTTCCATACGACGCTGTCGCGGCGGTTATTCGCGCCCTTCGTGTACTGAATTACAGGAACAGACTTCGTTCCGCCCGCGCCGTCGGATACATCAACGGTCACATCTGTCGCTTGGCTTTCGGGTTTGTTGTTTCCGCTCACCGCGGCGGCTTCCAGGTCGGCCTTTGCCGCGCCTGTTTTTTCTCCGTCTGCTACGGTGTCAGCCGGGTCAAAGCGGGCGCTGATAAGCTTAACGTTCGGGTCAAGGTTATCGGTGATCGTGACCTCGGCGGGATTAACCCCAAAGTTGTCCCATGTGATCTCATAGGTGATCTTGTCTCCGGGCACAACGACCGGTCCCGCTTCGTCCGGATTCGTGCCGCCGCTCGGAGCGCTCGACGCTTCGGGGCTCGGCTCGCCCGCGTCTTTTCCGCCGTCCTTGGGGTCGGTTATGTTTCCGTCTCCGTCGGGCTCGGGTCTTATCACTGTGCCGTCCTTGCGGTCGATGCCCACCTCGTTTTTGTCGGGCTTATCGACTATGATCGCGTTGATAAAGTTCACCGACTCCTCATATGTTCCGGTGTTGCCGTATGCCGAGTATACTCCGTTGTAATTTGAGTTTGTCTTCGCGGGCAGAGCCGAGTCCGCGTCAGCCTGAGTTTCGCCAACGACACCGAAGTGGGCGGTCGGGCTCACAATATATCGGTTCGAGTCGCGCAGGAACAGCGACTGCTCCTTATAATAGTGCGGGTCTACGAGCTCGCCGTTTCTGTACATATAGTGGCGAACCCCTCCGTCCGGCTGCTGCTCATCAACGTCTTTGCAGTTCGGGTTAACGCCGACGGTTTCGTTGTAATCAAGCTCATTGTCGCCATTGTACGCCGGAGTTACATAAGCAGCTCCGCCCTCCGGGTGATGGTGGTTGCCGACTCTTTGCATCGTGGCGTAACATTCCCATATAGTCGCGTTGGTATGGTTGAACGGCTCGTATGAAACAGTCGTTCCGTCATTGTTCGGCGAGCCGTCAGCGTTTACGGCCCAGGTCAGGCCGCCCTGCGTCAAATCTTCCGGACGTTCCGGATATGTCGCGCCGGGCTTTGTGTAAACGGGTATAGCTTGAGCGCCGAGGCGGTATACAACCTCGCTGCCGTACTGCTGGAAATGTCTCAGTTCTTCCAGCTTGTAGCTTTCCTGCTGCTTTGTTGTAAGCTTCTCGGTGAAGCGATAATTTTTCCTGTTGTCAAGTCCCGTGAGGAGCAGGCCCTCGTTGTGCCTGAGCTTAAACTGCGCGGTGTTCGCGGCAATTCCCTCGGGCGTGGCGCCGTTGAAATCGGGTTCGTCCTTATAGGGGATAATTCCGTCATAGAGATCATTGGGCGTGAGTTGTGATCCGGATTCGGTTCCGTCCTCGTTGACTGTCTTTCCGAAGTGGAGCGTCGTCGTGAGGTACTCGGTCCTGGTCTTAAAGGGCGAGATTATGTGGTCCTGCGTCGTTTCCTTCTGGGGGCGGCGGATGATAACGTTAAAGTACTGCATATGTTTATGCTCATGCTTGCTTCCCGAAGATTCGTGGTGCCAGCCGGGGTCCTCTTCCGAGACCTCGGCAATGCCCGCGCTCTCTCCGCCGGAATCGGCGCTCACGGGGTTCTCCGCTTGCTGCACCTCGGATACGGGTATCAGCTCCGCGTCAAGCACCCAATAGGTCCTTGTGCCCGCGGGACGCTCCGGCGTCGCCTCACGATAGGTAATGCGATTGCCCTGCTCCTTATCCGTGTTCGGCGGATCCTGCATACCCGCGGGGAAGAACGTCGTTATTCCGCTGTTTTTGGGTGTGTTTATGCCGCCCTCGCTCGTGTATTCGTATATCCTGCGGGCGAACTCATTGTCCTGACCGCCGCTTACGTCGCCGCCGTCTGCCTCTTTCGGGACATACAGATAGTACAGGTTTTGGAGATCCTGCTCATTACTCTTCGTTTCACTTGGCGTGCCGTCCTCGTTTGCGTAGAAATAAACGGTGCTGCCGTCGTCCTGAACCCTCGGCACTACCTGCTTGGCGCTGTACGCGGCATATTCACCTCCGCTGCTGATGTCTTCATCGGCGACCTTATCTCCAAGCTCAAACAGAGCGCGGTTGCTTTCGGAGTCCTGAATAAGGTCGCTGTTGTCGGTCAGCAGGTCTATCGAGGCTATTCTGCGCTGCCATCCTTGGGCGTACTCGTTGTACCACACGTTTGTCGCGGAGATATCTCCCTTCAAGCCGTCAACGTATACCTGATATTCAAATTCCTCTTTTTCCTGTTCGGGGGTCAGCTTGGAACCGTCGGGATTTACTACTTGTTTTGTGACAAGCAGCGCCTGGTTGGCGACCGCCAGCTTGCCGTTGTTGCCGAGATAGCTGTTGAACACCATGCTCTCCACGCTCGCCGAAGTCGAAATCGTGGGAACATAGTAGCTGTAGGCCGTGTCGGTCTTGTTGTCGATATTAGTTCCGTTTGTCTTGAGCTTGCGGTTCTGGTACATATCGCCGACGCGCAGGCCGCCCGGCTTCGCGGCAACAGCCCATTTGAAGTATGTGTTGAAGTCGTTTTCGTCCATTACGCCGTCATTACCCGCGGCCGCCTTGATATCATCCGCGAGCAAAATCTGCATTTGGCTCCAATAGTTATACGCCTTGTCAAGACTGCTTCCCTCTACATCGGTCGCGTCGTCTTCTCTGAGGCCGAGATCTTTCAGATATGTTTTCAGCTCATTATCTTTTTTTGTAAGCTTCTCCCATGTGGGCATACCGCGGGTATTGTCGCCCGTTGTGGTGCGGGAATAATACTCCGCGTTGACATCAGAGTGTCCGTTCATTTCGGTCCAGCAGAGCATATCGCCGTTGTCTATATTCTCGGAGTGAAGTCCCGATCCGAACAAGCTTCCCTTTCTGGACACAACGTACTGTATCGCGTCGCCGCCGGTCGTGCCCGCTACGACATCGCCGTTCAGATCATGGCCTTCCGTGCCGGGCTTGGGCATATAGTATTCAATAATTATAAAGAAGTAATCATCCGATCTGAACGATACCGAATCAGGCGTATAGTTGCCATCCTGATCCGATTCGACTTTATCCAGCAGATCATCGGTCATGAATACCACGCCGTTATCAGCGTACGGATATTTTGCGCCCTTTGAATCGGTGATCAAGCCGTCGTCAGACCTATTTTCATATGCATATTTGAAAGCAGCTTCGTCGTTATACACGCCCATAAAGCGGCCGCCGCTCCACGAGTTTCCGTCGGGCGCGGCAGTGGAGCTCGGATCGGCTTCCCAAACAGTCGTGCTGTTGCCGCCCTTGGGAAGGTCATCGGAGGTCCATTCACCGCCAACATTGTCTACCGGCGTCAATGTGTCGCCGCTTGCTCTGTAGGCGTGGGCGTATAGCGGCAGAGGCTTCTGGAAGGTGTAGTATCTGTTGTCGCTCGAAGCTGAGAACGACACCGCGGGGTCGCCGCGGGTAACCGTCGCCGTATCAGAGCCGTCATAGCCCTCGTAGGGCGTGTTGCTGTAGTAGTTCGATATGAACCATATGCTGTTGTCTTCGTTGGTATGCGACTCCACATATTCCTCGGAAAGCTGCGTTATGTCCACACCCGTCTGGTTTCCTTGGTCGTCGCGCTCTATCAGTTTGTCCTGAAGGCCGACCGCGTAGAACAGACGCACGGGCGTTGACTGATTTTTCTTGTCAAGGTTTGTCTTGTACGACAGCACTCCGTCCGGGCCGAGCGTGATCTCGGCCAGCTGCGTGGGAACCGCCGCCGCCGGAATGTTCACGTATACAGAGGCATCATAGGCGGACGCGTTGGGGGTTATCGTTCCCGCGGTGTCCACATAATCGCCGTATTCCTCGGTCCATACTCTTATATCCGAAAGACGGAACACGCCGTCGGCTTCTTTATAAATTTCGTCATTATCCGGATACGCGCCATGTTCTCTGTAATACGCGTCCCAGGCGTCCTGTATGTCCTTCGGAACAGTGTCGCCGTAAACCGGGTTCCTGCCGAGCTTGCCGTCGACCTCGGCCGTGTCTTGCTCAAGACTGTTGCCCGGGAAGTGAAAGCGATATACCGTGTAGACGGTGTTCTTGGCCTGCAGGGGAAGCTCCTCGGGCGTGACATGTTCGGGATCGGTCACGCCGGTCATCGCGTCGGGAACGTATTTTATCAGATCGCTGAATCCGATGCGGTATACATATCCCTTGTTCCAGGCCTCAGCGAGATCTTTGCAACCGGGAGGCAATGCAGCTGTAGATTGCTCGGCATTTGCCGGATCGTCGCCCTTGTACCAGCCGTTCGGGAACGAAGTTTCACCCTGTCCCTCCGGATACTTAGCCGCCATATATTTATCGTTCCACTGGAAGTCATACACGGCGGCGCGAAGCAGGCCGTACATATTGCCGAACAGAAGCATCGACATATCAACTGTATCATTGCTGCCGTTATTACAATTGTATGTAATAGCGTTATCCTTGATCTCCATATAGTCGCCGACAGGATCCTGATATGTGACCGCGTTGCTGACGCCCGCGTCGTTGTCGCCCGACACAGGCACAAACACCTTACCAATGATCAAGGACAATATCTGATTAAAAATCTCGCCTAACTCATCAGAAGTTACATCGTAGAATTCATCGTTGTAAGCGATGTTTTGGATAACCTCGTCATTGGTAACGGAAACATTATCGCCGCCGCCGGCATTATAAATTATATCGCCATCACTTTTGTCAATTTTAATACTCGGTGCTGCCCCGATCCTAGCCTTGGTAGTACCGGTATTCTTCCAATCCGTCCATGAGTTAAAGAGTCCTTCAAATATTACCGCTTTACCCGCCAGATTCTCAGGATAATCTCCAATTTTGTTAGGGCCGAAAGTATTTACATCTTCATACCATTTGTCTGACATAATTGTATCAAGAGGGTATTTTTTAGGATTTAAAGTCGGATAAAGACGCAACTTACCCCACTGCGGCAAATGCTTAGAGTCCACATTCATGGTATAAGTTGAAAGCCGAACACGGCTTTTCTCGGTGGCATTATACTTGTTCCAACCGTTCTCATAGTGTTCCTTTACCACCTCGTTCATATATGAAGCGGTAAGCAGCACTTCTAATGTTGTGCCGGATGTGCCAATAGCATCGTTGTCGCTGTTATACAGCACGCCCGCATGATTCCAAGCCGGCTGAGTTGACAGAGTACCGTCCTGGTAATAGTCCGCGCCTACGTTGTATATTCCGTGAAGTCCATCCCATCCCTCATTCTTGAAAGTCTCTCCGGGCAGGTAAACATTGTACCAGCTGTCTCCTGCTTGATCGGGCTCATTCAAACGATATTTCATGTCATTCGGCTGCTGATATTCATTTAATTCATTATATACATCATTGCTATCCCAGCTGTTATCATTCATATACCAATCTTGTCTATTTCCATCTTCATCTTTCAAAGTAGCCGGATCGGTATTGTCATTACTGCCGTTCTGATACGAGCGTCCGTAACGGTAATTCCATCCTTTCAATGTCCCGCCAAACTTGTTAAAGGCGAAGTTGGCGCCGCCGTCGGACATGATAATAGCCGCGGGAATACGCGCCACGGTGGACACCTGCCCGCTCGTCAGTTTCTCGGTATATGTTGTCGCCGCTGAATCGGCCAGCTGTTTATACGCCAGATAAATGCCGCCCTGCGTATTGGTAAAATATCCCACATAGTCGTCGGCTTTCAATTGTTTGGTATTTGCTACGGCATTTATAAGATCCTTACTTTCCGGGCCATAGCCGCCGTCTTTAGCTCCGTTATACACCGCCTTACTTACCACTTGGTTTGCAGTGTTGTCGGTATTATCTTCCGGATCCGCAACACCGGGGAACGCCTTGACGGATTTGTTCGGATCACTGCTCAAAACGTTGTTGCTGACAGTACGGTTATACTTTTCCCATACATTTCCGTCGTCGCCTTCGTGTTCGTGCAGCACACCGGTGTAACTGTTGCCTTCCGCGTTAACCTTCACGGTATAGCAGGTGTCGCGGTTGTTCATCCAGTACCAGCCGGCGCCGTTGGGCGCGTCTTCGCTCACATCTTTATACACCAGATCGCTGGGGTGGTACAGAGTCTCCATGCCGCCGACCGAGAGGTATGGCTGATCGCCCACTCTTCTGTAATGCGCAAGAGGCATAAGCACCGCCGCGTTCGCGCCGTAGCCGCAAACAGCCACGCGGTTCTGCGGATTCTGCGCCATCAGTTTGTCGATAGTATCGTTAATGGCGTCCAGCGTAACCTGTATACGGGAATTCTTAATACGCTCGGACATAATCACGCCATTTGCAGGATAGTCCTCGCCGCCGGGAACATATTGATTAACGCCGCCGTCAATGCCGTAACGCGTGTCCTGACCCATCGAACCCGACATATCAAAAACGATAACAAGGTCCACGGGGCTGGGCGGGTACTCGTTGATAACCTGCGAGCTCGCCAGAGCGGAATACACATGAGCAAAGTCGGCGTTATAGTCAACGCTGCCGTCAAGTCCGTCCGTATTCATATCGAGGCTTATGGTATGGTCGTTGCGGCCGTTTTCGTTATACGCGAAAACGCTCTTGTCCGACCATATGCGGCCCGCGTATCTGGAGCCGTTAGTGTCATTGAGCAGCACGTTTTGATACGTGTCGGTGGTGTCGTGATCTGCAATGCGGCTGTTTTGAATAATATTCTCTGTAGGGCCGTTGTGGACGCCGCTCTGACTGCCGCCGTCCGGTGCCGCGAACGCCGAAAGGGTCATGCCCGAAAGCGTTCCGACAAGCATAACGACCGCTATAAGCAGCGCCGCTGACTTGCAGAAGATTCTTCTTGAGCTCCTTATGTTTTTCATAATTATAATTGCACCTTCCTATTTTAAAGTTTTGTTTTTCATATTTAATATATCGCGCCGACGCGCATTTTTTGCCTCCTCCGGGGAGGAGGTGGCTGCGGCTTGCCGCAGACGGAGGTGGGAACGTAGGGACTAGGGACTAGTCCCCCCTCAGTCACCTTCGGTGACAGCTCCCCCGAGGGGGAGCCTATAATCTGCCTCCTCCCGGGAGGAGGTGGCTGCGGCTTGCCGCAGACGGAGGTGGGAACGTAGGGACTAGGAAATAGTAACTAGGGACTAGCCCCCCCTCAGTCACCTTCGGTGACAGCTCCCCCGAGGGGGCGCCTATAATCTGCGCCGAGGACGCCGTCCCCTACGACCATAGTGCGCAAAAAGCTGTGTAGGGGCGGATATTATCCGCCCGATTTGCCTCTTATCCGCTGCGGCAATAATTTTTAGCGCAACAAAAAAGCACACCAAAATAAGGTGCGCTTCGCATCAGGTTTTCTGTTGAATTACGGTAAAATACAACCCCCCCCCGCTTACGAATTTACGTTCGCGGTTGAGGTTATATGTAAATATTCGATTATCATTATTTTTTAAATTTTTAAAGATATCCAACGATTTATTCATGCAAAAGTGCCTCCTGTCAACTCTCATCGTTTGCAAATCATATCTTTTAAAAGTCTAATTCATGTAAAGTATACAATAAAACATCTAAAAAGTCAAGCATTAAATGATTTATATATATATTTTATCCGATTTGTCGAAACAAATCGGATAAAAAATGATATTTTTGTTAAAATGCACAAAAGCAAGGGAGGCGGACAAACTGCCTCGATGCTACTCAACGTCATGCGAGACGGCGGCTTCGAGGATGTTTTCATAGGCCCAGAAGTCGGGCTGTATATCCCAAAACGGGTTCTGCTTCGGCACTTGGCAAACGGGGTACCTGCCCAAAATCCTGTTCATCATCATAACGACCGACGAGCGCAGCATGTCCTCGTTGGGGTGGAACTCTCCGTTCTCGTCGCCGCCCACGTAGCCCGCGGCGCGCAGGGCCGCTATGTATCCGTCGGCCATGTGGCCGCTGCAGTCGGCGAATCCGCTCTCGCCTCCGGGCTGCAGACCCAGGTAGCGGCACGCGAGTATCGCGAATTCCGCCTTTGTCATGTTGTCGTCGGGTCTGTAGGCGCCGAACACGTCTCCGGTTATAAAGCCCACTGTGTTGAGGTACGCCACGTAGTTATAGTACCACGCCCAGGTCGGAACGTCGCTCAGGCTCGTTTGGTACACCGTGTTCTGGTCGAATCCGTCGCTGAGCTTGGCCAGCATGGTGGCGGCCTCGGCTCTGGTTATCGTGCCGGACGGCCTGAACGTGCCGTCCTCGTAGCCCGTGATATACGCGTCGTCATGCGTTCTCGCGGTCGCGTCCGCGCTTCTCGGCGTCAGACCGCACTGCTCCGCGATCGCCTCGGCGTCAGCTTTGGCAAGGTTGCGGAGCGCCACGTCGTTATTGTAATATATCAAATCGTCGTAGCAGGTGAGGTAGCAGTGGTCGATCGAGACGACGGGGATACCGCGGAACGCGCACTCGCGCATAAGCGCCGAGAAATCGGCGAGCCGCTGCCCGTCGGTCCACATATTGCCGGTGGCGGACTGCTTGTATCCCACGCCCGCCGAGGTGTCGATGCCGAGCTTTGACAGGCGGTCGAGTACCGCCGCGGCCAGCTCGGGCCTGCTGTACTCCCAAAGTGACGAAACGGTGGCCGAAGCGCCGTGCGCGGACCTGTCGTCGGACGAGTTGAAGTGCAGGCTTATCACTATGTCGCCTCCCACTCTCTCGGCGTACTCGGCGCGCTCCACGCTCGTCATGTGGTAGTCGGCATATCTCGTCATGTTTATCGACGCGCCCTTGTACTTTCTGAGCTCGTACTGCAGGTACCGCGCGAGATCGAACGTCAGCGCCTTTTCCTGGAACTCAAGGCCGCCGACCGAGGTCGCGCCGTAGTCGGTGCCCCCATGGCCCGGGTCGATGACTATGTTGACCTGCTCGGCGTACACGGTGCCGCCGTTTACCGCGGGAATTACGGTTATCAAAACAGCGATTGACAGCGTGACCGCCGCCAATCTCTTTAAAATATTTCGCAAAATCACAACTCCTATATTAAGTGTTTAATCGGCGCTGAAGTCATAGCCGCCGAAGTGACTGTCATAGCCGTCGGAGCTTTGCTCCTCGTAGGCTTCGGATTCCTCCTCGGGCTCTTCCTCGCTCGGCTCGGCGTCAACCTGAACGTCGGAATTCCCTCTGACGCCCGCCACAAACTCGCTCACCTTGTCGATCGCCGTGGGCACCGCGTCGATTATCCTGTCATAAATGCTGCTTTGCTCGCTGACGGGCACCATTCTGATCTTGCCGTTGCCGACTACCAGAAAGCCCACCGGGGTGAGCGACAGACCGCCGCCCGTGCCGCCGCCGAACATGTTGCTCGGGTCCTCGCCGTCGCTTAAAAGCTTTTTGTTTTTGGGGAACTCGGAGCCGCCGACTCCGAAGCCCAGCGCCACCTTTGATATCGGCATGATCACCGAGCCGTCGGGCGTGTTTATGGGCGCCCCCACGATGGCGTTAACATCAATCATCTCTCTCAGGCCCTGCAGCGCGGAGCCCATCAATCCCTCAATCGGGTGCTTGTCCGAAATTTCCGACATTACCAACACTTCCTTTCAGTTTTATGCGGTTGATTATAAATCTCGCGAGCGCCGCCACAGCGCCGTGAAGCACGTGCGCCGCCCTTGTTTTAATTATACTTCCCAATTCAAACTCAAAACATGAGTTCACGTAGTCCGGGTCAAGATACAGCACAAGGCCCGTCTCGGTGTTAAAATAGCTTCTTATAAACGCGTTCAGACTGCCCGCCGCGGCGTGCGCCGCTCCGTAGGCAATGCCCGTTTTGTCGGGCGCGCCCGTTCCGAATTTGATGTAAAGGTCAAGCCTTGACACGCGTATCCTGCGCCTCATGCGCCTTAGGAACACCGCGAGCGCCGAGGTCCCGTGCTTTATCAGGTCCTTGTACTCGGCCAGCGCGTTTTCTATATACTCAAAGTCGAACCAGCGCGCGCCGCTGTCCCACGCGGGGCCGAGCTTTTGTTTGAGGAAGCCCGGAGCCTCGCTCTCGGTATTTTTCGGCTCGGGTTCGGCGCTTTCGGATTTGCTCCCGCCCGCCTTGCGCTTTTTAGACTTCTTCGCCTTTTTGGGCTTGCTTTTTTCGGGCTCTTTCGGCTCGGGTGGGAACACGAAATCGCGCTTTATAAACCCGAACATTTTCGCGGTTATGACCGTTTTTCGGCCGTTTGACGCTATCTCAAAGGTGACGGTCGACCACAGCAAAAGCGCGATAACAAAAACGATAATTCCGATTATTATCAGCGCGGTCATGGTCAAATCTCACCTCTATTCTTCCTGCGGTTGTTTCTCTTGTTCGGGCTCCTTGACTTCCTCGATATCGGGGCTGTCGGGGTCGCCCGCGAGTGTCTCGTCCTCGGGCACCGCCAGCGCGTCGAACTCGGGCAGGTCGCTTATGCTCTCGATTCCGAAGGTCTGCAAAAATTTCTTGGTGGTGCCGAAAAGTATCGGCCGCCCGGGCGCGTCGTTTAAGCGTCCGACCTCGGCGATAAAGCCGCGCTCGATCAGGCGGTTGACGATATAGTCGCAGTTGACGCCCCTGACGCGCTCGATCGCCGAGCGGGTGACGGGCTGCTTGTACGCGATGATCGCCATCACCTCTATCGCCGCGTTTGAGAGCTGGAGCTTGCGCCCCGGCTTCATCAGCATCGACACGTATTCCTTGTACTCGCCGCGGGTGCACATTCTGTACGAGTTCTCGAGCCTGATTATGTGCAGGCCGCGCCGCTCGTAGTTATACTCGTCCATCATGGACTTGATTATGCCCTTGAGCGTTTTTTTGTCAACGTCAACTATGTCGGCGATCGTGTCGAGCTCCACCGCCTCGCCCGCGGCGAACAGCAGCGCCTCGATTATCGCTTTTACCTCGTTTATCTCCATATGCCTTGCCTTCCGTATATTATTTTATTCCTCAATCCCGCTGAGGTCGAGCTCGCCCTCGCCTCCGGGCGTGACTATCGGGTTCGAGATATCGCCGCTCTCGTCGTACTCGATCTTGAGGCGGTTCATCTTCACCATCTCAAGCACCGCCAGAAACGACGCCACCGCCTCGGGTTTTGACTTCGCGTCGACGAACAGCTCCTTGAAAAACAACTTCGCGCGGCGTCTCAGCTTGTCCCACAGACGGCGAACCCTCGAGCGGACCGAGACCTTCTCGTGGCCCACGATGCCCTCGAACGACTGTCTCGGCGGGGGCAGGCGGCGCTCCATGCGCGTGTACGCGGTCTTGTAGGCCAGCACCAGATTCTCGGGCGTCAGCTTTGAGTAGTTCCACTCGGCGGGCGGGCGCTCGATATTGTCGGGCTGCTTAAAGAAAAACGAATCGCCGATGTTCTTGCGCTCGTCGAGCCAGGCCGCCGCTGCCTTGATCTTTCTGTATTCCTCAAGGCGGCGCACAAGCTCTTCCCTCGGGTCTTCCTCCTCGTCCTCCTCGGGCTTGGGCAAAAGCATTCGCGACTTGATCTGCAGCAGCGTCGCCGCGAGCACCAGAAACTCGCTGGATATCTCGAGATCATACTCCTTCATCTGCCGCATAACGTCAAAATACTGGCTCACGATCAGATTTATCGGTATGTCGTAAATGCTGACCTTATTCTTTTTTATAAGCGCGAGCAGCAGGTCCAGCGGACCCTCAAAGTCAAGGACCTTGAAGCTTAACTTCTCCATACAAAACCACTTTCTTTTTTATAGTTCCTACACAAACAGATTTATTATCATGTCGTAAAGCCCGATCAGGCCCGTCTCGCATAAGCTCAGAAATCTGTTGAAAACGCCGAAGTTCATCAGCACTATCAGTATTATAAATCCGAACCTCTCGTACTGCATATACCTGAAATACAGGTCGGTCGGCAGCACGGCGCTCAGCACCTTTGAGCCGTCGAGCGGCGGTATCGGTATCAGATTGAATATGCCGAGACCCAGGTTCATATAAACCATATACAGGAAAAAGGTGTAGGCAAGCGACGCCAGATCAAAGCCGAACCCCGCCGACCTGAACGTCATCGAGCCGAGCACGCACACTCCGATCTCGGCGATAAACGCCAGGATAAAGTTGGTGAGAGGCCCCGCCAGCGAGGTCAGCACCATGCCCGATTTTTGGTTCTTGAAATTGTACGGGTTGACCGGAACGGGCTTGGCCCAGCCGAAGCCGAATATCAGCAGGCACAGGCCGCCTATCGGGTCTATGTGGTGCAGAGGGTTGAGGCTGAGCCTGCCGCGGCTTTGGGCCGTTCTGTCGCCCATGGCATAGGCCGCGAGGCCGTGGCCCACCTCGTGGATCGTCAGCGAAAGCAGCACGCAAAGCAGCGTTATCAATATCATAAGCAGCTTTTGCCCGCCGCTCATGCCCGAATTTCTGAGAATATTTAAAACCATATTATATCACCGCTCCCATAAACACAGCGTAAATTTTACAGGTCGTTTAATATCAGATCGTCATAGCTCTCGCGCTTTACGGCAAGCTTTGCCTCGCCGCCCGAGACCATCACGATCGGCGGCCGCGGTATCCTGTTGTAGTTGCTCGCCATCGAATAGTTATAAGCGCCCGTCGCCAGCACCGCGATCAGGTCGCCCGCCTTGATCTCGGGCAGTCTCGCGCCGTCGATCAGTATATCGCCCGATTCGCAGCACTTGCCCGCGATCGTGGCGACCATCGTTTTTTCGGCATTCGGGTCATGCACGCGCGCCGCCTCGTACTCGCTCTGATAGAGTATGTACCTCGGGTTGTCGCCCATGCCGCCGTCCACCGATATATAGGTCCTGATGCCCGGTATCTCCTTGACGGTTCCCACGGTATAGACCGTCAGGCCCGCCTCGGCCACGATCGAGCGGCCCGGCTCCATAACGATATAGGGCAGCTTGACGCCGCGGCTCTCGGATATGCCGCGCACGACCTTCGCCACCGCGCATATGTATTTGTCATAGTCGATCGGCGTGTCGCTCTCGGTGTATTTTATGCCGTAGCCCCCGCCCAGGTTCAGACGATCCATAACAATGCCGTGCCTGTCCTTCATGTCCGCGATAAAGTTCATCATCTTCTCGGCGGCCAGCTCAAACGGCGCCAGCTCGAATATCTGCGAGCCGATGTGGCAGTGGACGCCGACCACGTTGATGTTAGGCATAGCCGCGGCCTTGACGACTATATCCTCGGCCTCGCCCGTCTCAAGAGCGACGCCGAATTTTGAATCTATCTGTCCCGTTTGCACAAAGCTGTGAGTGTGCGCGTCGATGCCTGGCTTTATCCTGAACATAACGTCCGCCGTTTTGCCCATATCGCCCGCGAATCTGCTCAAGGTCTCAAGCTCGAATATATTATCGACCACGATCGTGCCCACTCCCTCGCGGAGCGCCATCTCTATCTCGTCGCCGGTCTTGTTGTTGCCGTGAAAATATATGCGCTCGGCGGGGAATCCCGCTTTTATCGCGGTGTAAAGCTCTCCGCCTGACACCACATCAACGCCCATGCCTTCTTCCCGCATAATACGGTACATATACTTGCACGAAAGCGCTTTGCTTGCGTAAAGTACTAAGCCTTTACCGTCGTAATATTCACGCATGGCGCCCGTATAGACGCGGCAGTTTTCGCGTATCTCGTCTTCGTCCATTATATACGCGGGCGTACCGTATTTCGCGGCCACATCGGCGATATCGCAGCCGCCCATACTGAGGTTGCCCTTCTCGTTCACGGTCAAACATTTCATCACAAAGCTGTTGTTCACGTAAATTTTCCTCCTGAATTTATCATTTGTTTGGTAATTCGGACGCGTGGCGCCCGGGCGCACACAGTACGCCGTATAATATTTTACCATAAAGCCGTTTCTTTGTCAACAAAAGATATCCGATTTTAGGTATTTAGGCTGTACAATTGTCAATGATGGGTGACACTTTTTTTAAAAAATAAAAAGTTTCGCCTCAAGCTGTCCTTGTCAAGGTG
>CANQQJ010000051.1 GCA_947625905.1 uncultured Clostridia bacterium
TCCAATTTGATATTTTTATTATATACCATCTTGGAGGTTTAAACAACTTACTTTACACAAAATCTGGGATTGGCTCATTATTTTTTCAAAGTTTTTCTTGCATTGCTTGTAATAATCGTAATTTTTGCGATTTTTGCACAGCCGGTGCAATAAAAAATAACAACCGCCCCTTGTTTGAGAGCTGAGGCAGTTGTTAAATTTCATCTACCGAAGCGGCCAAACCGTTTTTACGCTCTGCCGTTTCTCTTCCTAGGATTATTATATATTATTATTTTTCTTTTGTCAAGCGATTTTATATTATAATTAATTGTCTAATTTATTATCCAACTGTATATTATATTTCTGCACAAAACGAGAATAAAGGCGGCTATAATATCCGCCCGAGGACATCGAGGGCGCATAGTGCCGATTGTCAATGATCTGCGGCTTCGTTTATTTGCACAGTCGAAATACAATAGTGTCTCGAACCCGCTTCGCTACTCCGGCACAGTTGTCCACTTGCCTCGCTCCTTGGGGATAATCAGCAAGCTTGCTTGCGGGTTCAAAGCGCCTTTGAAAATCGTTTTGCGATTTTCATCAAGTGCTTCATTAAAGGTACCCGCTTACGGGCGGAGAGGGGTTAACATAGGTAATAGTTATTAGTAACTAGGGACTAGGAACCCCTCTCAGTCGCCTTCGGCGCCAGCTCTCCCCAAGGGGCGAGCCTATTTCGAATTTAATTGGGAAAAATTAATTATTTTACAAGCTCATTTCGACGGATTCTGCCAGCGGTTTTATGCTGTCCGTATTGCTCCACAACATTACTTTTATGTTTACGTTTTGCAAATTCGCGCTGTAGAAAGTCATTTCACCGAAGTTATAGTATTGCTGCATTTCGATAAGCGTACCGTTTTTGTTGTATACCGCCAATATAACCTGCGCATCGTTATCATCGCAATTATTGACCTTTGCCTTTACAAATCCATTCCAAACCTCGGTGATCTCAACCGAAGGCGCGCTTGGGTCTGCGGTCGGCTTTGCCGTCGGTATGGGTGTCGGCTTTTGTGTGGGTGCAGGGTTTTGTGTCGGCGTAGGTTTTGGCGTGGGCGTTGCCTCACTCGGCATTGTTGAATTATAGTGGATCATGGCGTTCGGCAAGGAATCGTTAAATTTGGATATAGTAATCTCTTTCCACTCGGATTCACTTCCTCCATAATACACATCTGTCAAACTATCATAATAACTAAAGTTATATTCTCCTATATTTTTAATACTTTTTGGTAAATATAATACCTTGATTCCGTCGCCGATAGCTCGATCAGCAATAGTTAAAGTTCCTTCTTTAACCGAAAAAGATTTTGAAGGTTGTGAATCAGTTTGTATAAGATGATTGTCTATATATAATGCTTCATCTTTAAAATGATAACCAATCGGTGAGCCGTCCTCATGCTCCGGATAATAAGGTGTTCCCCAAAACGCACCTTCTCCAATACTGGCTATGCTGTTTGGTATTGAGACATTAAAAAGTTCACTGCAACTGCTGAATGCACTTTCACCAATACGTTTAACACTACTTGGAATTATATAGTTTGATTGTATTTTATCCTTTGCATATGAGATCAACGTTGTTTTATCTTTGTTAAAAAGCACTCCATCTTGAGCGGAAAAATATGCGTTTTGTGGTGACACTTCATAATTTACCTTGCCGCATTCCTGACATATATTTCCTTCGATTTCATTTACGTTTTCAGTAATTTTTAAAGTATCCAATTCGGGACAATCTTCAAATGCACCACTGCCTATAAATGTTATATTCTTTCCTAATGTGATCATTTTTAATTTTTTACAATGCATAAAGGCTGCCCGCCCTATTGAAATAACGCTGTCGGGGACATCTATATCTGTAATCGGTAGATTTCCTGAAAATGCTCCTGCTCCAATATGTTCTAAACCGTCAGATAAGGATATATGTGTTAAGTTACTATATTCATGAAAATCAGAGGTTGAATTTATACTGAATGCAGAATCACTAACATTAACTACTCCTCGTGTAATTATAACTTTATGTATTTTTTCTGCCGAATTATACCATGGCATTTTATAAAAACTCGCCATAATTCCCGTGCCGCTGATGGTTAGGGTGCCATCACTATCAAGACTCCATTTTATGTTGCCGCCCTGCGCTCCGCATGTGCCGCTATCCACTATTGTTGCCGCATTTACGGGCGTAAACATAAGCATCGCGCAAATCATTGTTAATACCAATCCTAAACATAAAATTCTTTTCATAAAAATGTACCTCCTAAAATAAAAAGTGTGTGGTCTCAATCGGAACCACACACGAAAAATGTTTAGCTCCGATTGCTGCCACGCAAATTTCTAACCTGATTTAATCGGTATACGAAAATAGAGCGTACATTTTTGCCAAATGCAAAAATACACCGATCAAATCAAGTAGATTATTAAATTTACGTGGCAAATTTATTTTATCATATTATTCCAAAAACGTCAATGAAAATTTTAAAAATACATAATGGTTGGGGAGAAGCTTTACAAATATTCACACATGCGGCAAATATTTTATGCGGGTCGCATGTTTGCCTCGCCCACAAACGCAGCGGATATAAAAAAATAGGCTCGCCCCTTGGGGATAGCTGTCATCGAAGGTGACTGAGAGGGGTTCCTAGTCCATAGTTGCTATTCTCTAGTACCTACGTTCCCACCTCCGTCTTTTCGTCTTCGGCGAAAATCCACCTCCTCCCGGGAGGAGGCAATCGTGGATAGGCGCCCCATCGGGGAGAGCTGTCACCAAAGGTGACTGAGAGGGGTCAACATAGTGATTAAAATAGTGAACGGGCGGCCGAGTCGTCCGCCCCTACGTCATTGGCATACTATGGTCGGGGACGGCTACGGCCGCAGCTTGCCCGGTTTACGATACGCTCGGGCGTTTGCTGATGCCGAGGGTGTCCTGGGCCCAGATGCGGCTGAGGTAGAGGAGGAAGAGTATCGCCGCGGAAAGCCCGTTGCTTACGACCACCGAGTACCATATGCTTTCAACGCCCATGTGCAGCGCTTTTTGGCAGAAGAATATTGTGGCGAAACGGAACACCCAGAGGCGCGCCGCCTCGATCAGCATTGTTATTTTTGTCCTGCCCGAGGCGTTCAAAAGCTCCATTGTGCAGTTATAGACATTGTTTGTGAAGCACCAGAACGCCATTATCGAAAGAAAGTCTACCGCCATCGACAGCACCTCGCTGTCCGAGGTCAAAAGGCCCGCCACGGCGTTGCCGAACGGACGGTAGGAGAACAGACGTCCCAGGCAGAACAGCAGCACAACGCCGCCGAACGTTGCGATTTGGTAGCCGTGCTCCGCGCGCTTGAGCTGACCCGCGCCCAGGTTCTGGCCGACTATGGTGGATGTGGCGGAGCCTATCGCGGTCGAGGGCAGCGTGATTATTCCGTTTATCCTGTTGCCTATGCCGTAGGCCGCCATTGCCGACGGGCCGAAAACGTACACGTTTTTCGACATAAGCACAAAGCCGAACTGCATGGTGCTGCTTCCTATCGCGGTCGGCAGTCCCACCGAGATGATCTGCTTGATCATCTTTTTTTGCGGCCTGAGCATATTTTTCTCAAGATGGATATCGTTTTTGCGGCTGAGCAGATATTTCATGCCCACAGCCGCGCAGGGCACCTTTGAAAGCAGTGTGGCGAGGGCCACGCCGCCTATTCCCCACCCGAGGACCATCAAAAACAGCGGGTCGAGCACCATGTTTATCAGTATTCCCAAAAGGTTCAAAAGCATTGGGAAAACCGTGTTGCCCTGCGATTGGTTGACAGCCGAGAAAATATTGATTATAAACAACAGAGGCGTGTCGAGCATAACTATTCTAAGATATATGTTGCCGAGGTCGAATATCTCGCCCGAGGCGCCTATCCACGCAGTGATCAGCGGCGTGCACGCGACAAGCGCGGTCGTGCAGAACAGCGAGAATATCATGGCGGTCAGAAATATCTGATTGGCCATGTGCCGGGCCTTGTCGGGTTTGTCAGCGCCGATGTACTGCGCCATAAGTATCGAGCCCGCCATTGTTATGCCCTGGCCGAATGCTATAACGGTGTTCTGTATGGGCGAAACCATCGAGATCGCCGCCTGCGGCCCCGTGCCAATCTTGCCCAGCCAGTACGTGTCGGTCAGATTGTACATATGCTGCAGCAGGTTGGTTACGACTATGGGCGATGCGATGAGAAACAGCGCCTTGACGATGCTTCCGCGCAGTATCAGCTCGTTGTTGTTTTTAACAAGAAACATCTTTTTTAATTTTTCCAAATCGATATCTCCTCGAAAATAAGTTAAAGAAAATCACTTTTGATCGCTTTCGTATATCTCCGCGAACTTTTCCAGCTCCTCGCGTATCTTTATGTGCTGCGGGCAGGCCTTTTCGCATTTTCCGCATTTCACGCAGTCGGACGCGCGGCCTCTGCCGAGCGACACTCTCCTATAGTACATGCCGGACTTTTTTCCGGTCGTTCTGAACATATTGTAAAGCCCGAAATACTCGGGAATGTTTATGTCCTTCGGACATTCCTCCGTGCAGTATTTGCAGTTGGTGCAGGGCGTCGCGTTCTTGTTTATGATACTCGTGACGCGCTCGAGAGTTTCCCGCTCGCGGCCGCTCAGGGGCCTGAAATCGGCCATGTTTGAGGTGTTGTCAAGCATTTGTTCCGCGCTGCTCATGCCGCTTAAAACCATCATGCAGCCCTCGAGCGAGGCGGCGAATCGGATCGCGTACGACGCGGGCGAGGCGTTCATTCCCGCCTTTTTGAACTCGGCCTCGGCCGCTTTCGGCAGGCTCGCCAGCGTGCCGCCCTTGACCGGCTCCATTGCGATCACGGGCTTTCCGTGGCGGCGGGCGGTCTCGTAGCACGCACCCGACTGTATCGCCGCGCTGTTCCAGTCCAGATAGTTGAGCTGGAGCTGCACGAAGTCAACCTCGGGGTGCTCGGTCAGAAGCTTATCCAAAAACTCCGCGTTATCGTGATACGAAAATCCTATGTGCTTGGCGAGCCCGCGCTCCTTCAGTCCTTTGAGGAACTCAAAGCCGCCGAATTTCACCGTGTTGCCGTATCTGTCTCTGCACATATTATGCAGCAGATAGAAGTCGAAATACTCCGCTCCGCATCGGCGCAGCTGCTCGCTGAAATACGTTTGATACTCGCCGCCATCCTTTACGCGTATTATCGGCATTTTGTCGGCCAGTATGTATTTGTCCCGCGGATATCGGTCGGTCAGGCAGCGCTTCACCGCCGTTTCCGACAGCTCGCCGTGATAGCCGTAGGCGGTGTCGAAGTACGAGAACCCGCGCTCGATAAAGCGGTCGACCATTTCGCACACCAGATCGTAGTCTATGCTTTTCGGATCCTCGCTGTCGGTGAGCGGCAGGCGCATGAACCCGAATCCCAGTTTTTTGACTGAATTTAAAAGTTCGGTCATTTTTGTTCCCCCTTTTAATTGTTAATATCAATGCCCGCACGGCAGCAGGCGCTCAGGAACGACGCGAACGGCACGAACATCTGAGCGAAGCCCTTTGTGCTCGCCGAGCCGCACAGCACCGCGTCGCCGTGTACCGTTTTTTTGCCTCCCGGGAGCCCCGACGCCCTGAACGTCATGACATATCCGAGCGTGGGCAGGCCCGCCTCAAGATATTTTTTGTCGCCGGTCAGCTCGTAGGCCGCCGCCAGCGCCTCAAGCACCAGCGGATTGTTGCCGTTTCGTTTGAGACTCGGCAGCTCTTTGTAATAAAACAGCCCGTTATCTAGCCGCGCGTTTTCCAGCAGGTCGTCCACCGCGGCGATAATCATGTCTTTTATCTCGGTGTTGGGCCTTATTCTGTAATATCTCATCAGGCTGCCCACCGCCACCGATATCATAAACACGACCCTTATGGCCGTGTTTTCAAGGTAGGGCGAGAGCCACAGCCCGTACTCGTCGCGCCACTCTTTAAAATGCCCGACTATTTGATCGCATTTTTCGAGCCAGCGCCCGTCGTTTGTCTCGACGTACAGCGCGGTCAGGGTGCGCAGCGCCCAGCCGGTCTCTCTGGCGCTTGCGCGGCCGCCCCTTTGAAACATCGGGGCCTCAAGCAGCCGAGTGACGTTTTCGCCTATGCCGACCGCCATGCGTTTAGCCTCAACGTCTCCGGTCAGGTGGTACAGGTCGAGCAGTCCCTCGACCCACTGGTGGCTGCACACGATCTTTCCGTTTTTGCAGTGACCGTTGGTGTGCTCCCACTGTCCGCCGTATAGCCGCGGATCGTCGCTGAAGTGGCAGATGTCCACGTCTATTTGGTGTCTCGCCGAAACCATGAGATAATCCATGTACCGTCTGATGCCGGTGCGCGCGTACATAAGCGCGCAGGCGTGGGGATAGTCATACTCGTTGTTGGTCCACACAAGCTCTCCGCCGCCTCGTCCTTGGTTAGTGTAGCCCATGTTCGGCGAGTCGCCCCAGTTCAGCATGCCGTAGCAGCGGGCGTGCTCGTCGGCTTTGTTTATCAAAAATATCTCTATGTCGTCATTTGTATTGCCTCTGAATATATTCTCAAACGCGCCCGATTCCTCGAAAACCTTCGGGCTTATCGCGGGTCTGTCGGGCATTTGGTAAATTATGCTTCGGCTGTTTAGGCTCTTTAGGTCCTCGTTTTTATGAAAGTGAAAAAGGACCTTCTGCTCCCTCGCCATTCCGCTCTGCATGACGATGTTTTCGGAGCCTTCGGGAACCAGGTCAATGCAAAAGCCGCTCTTGTCTGAGCGCAGACCTTTGGGATAGTTCTGCTGCGGCTGGAATATTGTGGCGCAAAGGCCTGTCTCATCGTCCGAGCTGTCGGCGAAAAACGAGCCGTAAAACACTTCGGCGTTGTGCTCGTTGGGCTCGTACAAAAGCCGCTCCGCGCCGATCTCAAGCTCCGCGCCGCCTCCTGTCAAATACTCGGTCTCGTGGTTGGTTATCGCGACCGCGCTGCGTGTGGGCGCGGACAGTCTTTTGTGATTTATGCTAAGCGACTTTATTTCAAGAGGCCCGCTTGTTGTGTTTGTGAGCATATACGCGAGCTCGAACTGGTTTTTCTCGGCGTAAAACGTCAGGTTTATCCGCGACGAGTATGACTTTCCGCCGCCCGTGTGCCTGCCATCGAGAGTGATCACCGTGCAGAGCGGACTGTTTTCCTTTATGCTTATCCTGTCGGTCATATAGTCGCAGACCGCGCCGCTCGCGTCGGTGAGTACTGGCGCGGAGACGCACTCGCCCAGGTCCCTGCCCTTGAAATTTACGCTTTCAAAAATTCGGTTCGGCCTGTCCGAAAGGGTTATTTTAAGCGCCCCGACTTTAACGGCGCTCCCGTCAAATTCCACGGGCTCAAACTTGCCCCGATCATTTTTGTCGGTATCGAAATAATAGTCGATCGCGGCGTTTTTCGGAAGGTCTGCCATGCCCCGAACGAACAGCCACTTGACGCTGCCGTCGTCCCAGCGCGACAAAACTCTGAGGTCGGAAGGCAGCGCGTTTCCCCCGCCGTTGAGCAATGCGCCCCGAGCCTCGGGCATCGCGCCCTTTTTAAACGGCGCGCCGAAATATATGTGCTCTCTGTTTCTGTCTCGGTTGTATGTCTTTTCAAAATGCAGCTTTATCATCACTCGTCCTCCGTTTGGGTGATTTTAAATTAACATTAATTATACAACAAAAAACACATGATTTCCATATAATTCTTGTCATGTTCGGCTCAAAACTTTGATTTTTTGCCATATTAATTTGCGGTCAAAGGCGAAAAATTGTTTGTGTTTTCATAAAGTCTGTGGTAAAATATAATCGGTGAAAACGAAATTTTAAAGTCGGAGGAATATCAAAATGGCTGAATATTGCTTTGAAAACGCCGCGGTCCTTCCCGATCCCGCGTTTGAGCCGCGGGCGCTCGAAGGGATACCCGATTGGCGGAAACATTATATTTTGAAATACAGAAACGCGCTCGACAGAAAACTCAGCCTCGGCGCGTGGCGGCTTGCGGAGCGCGAGCTCGAAAAGCGCGGATTTTCGGCCGCAGATATCAAGGTCGGCGCAAACGGCAAGCTCGTTTGCGGCGGCGCGCATTTTAATGTTTCCCATTCGGGAGGGATCGTCATGTTCGCTTACGGCGGCGCGCCTGTCGGCTGCGATATCGAAAAGGTCACGGCCGCCCACCTTGAGATAATGAGGCTGGTCTTTACCGAAAGCGAGCAATGCTACATAAATTCCGCCAAAGATTTAAACGACAGAGACCGTAGATTTTTCAGACTGTGGACAATAAAGGAAAGCTGCCTCAAAATGAGCGGAGAGGGGCTCGGCGTCTCGCCGCGGCGCCTTGAGATAAACCCCGAAACAAACGAGATCTTCCGCGATTCGCGCCCGCTCCCCTGCGCCGTCACCGCCGGTTCATATAAAGAATATGAGTTCTCGATCTGCGAGGCTCTTTGCGCTGACGGCAAGATTTAAAAATTTTTTAAATAAAAATGTAAAATATACTTGACATTTTGGAATATCGTGTTATAATAGAAAATGTAAAGCATGTTTTACATTTTGGAAAGGAGGCGGCTGAACTGAAAAACAGGATAAGAGAGCTCAGGCGCGCGAGGGGGCTTACCCAGGATGAGCTGGCGGGCGCGCTGAGCGTCACGCGGCAGACCGTGATCGCCATCGAGAAAGGGACCTACTGCGCGTCGCTGCCGCTGGCTCACAGGATCGCCGTGTTTTTCGGCGAGAGCATTGAAAGCATATTTATTTTTGATGAGGAGGAACAGTAATGGATTTTAAGAAAAAGATGAAGATAAACATGATATACTACGCGGCGATTGTCGCCTTGGGTGCGGCGTTTATAGTACTGCGGATCCTGGGATACATGCCGGATATATTCATGTCCTTCGGCTGCGCCTACGCCGCCGCCGGACTGGCGCTGCTGATCAAGAACGGCATTATCATATCAAACCCCGAAAAGCTCAAAAAGTTTGAGATCGAGTCAAAGGACGAGCGAAACAAAATGATCAACGGCAAGGCGGTGGGCCTGGCGTTCAATATTTTTATATACGCCGCGGCTGTCGCGATCATGGCGCTGGAGCTTGTCGGAATGTCCGAGGCGGGTTTGACTGTCGCGCTGTGCCTGTGCGGCTTTGTCCTGATCTACGTCGTGTGCTATTATATCCTGAGGGCGCGCAGTTAATAGCTTTCGAGGATCTCGGCGGCGGAGCGCTTGTCGTCGCGCAGGGCGCGGCAGAGGCAGCGGAGGCAGTCGGCGTTGCCGCGGGTGATAATGTTCTGCTTGTCAAAGCATGAAAGAGTCGCCTTAAAGCTCATGTCGCGCAGTATGTCCTCGGCGGAGCGTGTTATCTCGCCGTATGGGTAGGTGTAGACCTCGGGCGTTATCCCGCAGTTGTCCGAAAGCAGTGTTTGTGTCTTTTGGGCGTCCTCGGTCAGGGCGGCGCGGTAGCTCTCGGCGCTTTCGCCCTTGAGCTTCGCGGCGCCCTTACGTCCGCTGTCGTTGCCCTTCGTGCCGGGCAGCATGTGCATATTGTAGCTGTGGTTGGCGAACTCGAACCTGCCGCTGTCCTTCATTTTGTTGATAGTGTCATAGTTCAGGTAGGCGTACTCGGGGTTCTCGTCCGAGATCTTTGAGTAGTTCTCGGTGTAGCTCCCGACTATCGACACAAGACCGCGCATGTCGTATTTTTCAAAAAGCGGCAGTCCGTATTCGCAATTATTTTCAAACCCGTCGTCAAACGTGATAACGACCGGCTTTTCGGGCAGTTCGCCGTCGCCTTCGACGTAGTTTATAACGTCGTTCATAAAAACGGCGGTGTAGCCGTTGTCGCGCATATATTTGAGGTCGCTCTCAAAACCGCTCACGGGTATCACGTAGGCGTTCACCTTGCTTTGGTTCTCGGTCAGGCCGTGGTACATCAGGATGGGCAGCTTGACCGAACCGCCGTCCGCGGCCGCGGGCTCCGCTTTTTTTGCGGCGATCACGCGGAAGCCGAAGGCGCCCAATGCGATCGAGATAACAAACGCGAGCACGTAAAATATTAGAGTTTTGAGTTTGATAACATACATTAAAAATCACCCCTAATATTATTATTAAGGGTGATTGATTTTTATTCAAAAAAGGTTTTTTATCACCGATTCGCGAGCGGGCGGGCGAAGCGCGGGCTCGGGCGTTTTGAACAATAAAAGGGATTTTTAATATATGTGACAAATTGTCTAAAACCGTATATTTTATGACTTGAAAAATTTTATAAAACGAACTAACATTTATATCAGAGAGATATAATATGTCGCAAACGTTGCCGTAACCGGCGCGCGATAAATCGAACGATCTGACATTTAAAGCGGTTTTTACACAGAAAATAAAATAAATGTAAATATAATATTCGGAAAGGATGAAAATTTATGAGAAAATCAAAAGCGCTTTCGTTGATCTTGGCCGTTGCGATGCTTCTGACCATTGTGACCTACGCGCCGGTTTTCGCGGCGAATGCTCCGAGTGGCTTTGCGCTCGTGAAAAGTTACGATTTCAGCGGTGGTTCCGTGCCGTCCGAGCTTGCCGTGACAATCTATGGGGGCAATACCAACGTAACATCGGCGGATCTGTCGATAGACGGCGGAAGACTCAAGGTCGCCTCAACAAGCAGCTACGGTGGAGTTACTTTGGATTTTACGAATATCGGGCTTGTGGCAGACGACAAGGTCATAATATCGTTTGATTTTGAAAACAGCGGTTCATCAGGCGTAAACTACATATTGACCGAGGGCGTTGACTCGAACACGATAAAGTTTGGCAATACCGCCGGAGAAAAAGACGAGGGAATACCGATCGTCGGGGAGCAAGCTACAATTGGAGGCAGCGACGGAGTTGTGCTCGTCGGTGAACATCCATCGCTCACTATCCAGAAGCGCAGCGGTCAAGGTCAGGCATTTTATATAGACAATCTCAATATTTACAAATATGACGGAAGCGCCGAACTTCCGGGATACGGCCATACCGAGGTGCGAACAGACACAGATAAAGACGGGCTTTATCTCTATATGGGCACATCTTCGCTCACAACATCGGCAGGCGGAGAAGTTGTTCCCGGCAACCAAGAGGGAGCGAACGGTTCGAGCTTTCAAGATCTAAACGGCGATTATGTTATGCAGACCAATAATCTGAAAGCCCCGGCCACTATCACATATCCGAATGTTGATCTTGCGGGCAAATACAACAAGGCAGCGGTATACGCCGCAACCGGCGGCGGAGCCGACACAACCTCTGCAATCATTAAGATCAATGGTAATGCCGTGACCGACAGCATAAATATACAAAATGATTTCTGGAGCAAATATTATGAAAATACCGCGGACCTTAAAGACATAAACGCGTCGGGCGCGGTCACCCTTGAGATAGAAACAACGGCCACATACGCGGGCAACTATGTTTACATAAGATTCTACAACGACGGGACCTTGGCGACCCCGACGGTTCCGACCGAGACCGACGAACCGACGGAAACATCCAACCCCGCGGAGACATCAGAGCCGACCGAAACGATCAATCCGAACGCGAAAGTGCTGACGGTAGACCCGAGCGCGGAGGAAAGCGGAGATACCTTTAACACCATACGCGCGGCGGTCGAGGCCGCTAAGAAGCTCGCTCCCAAGAGCGAGGCGGATAGGGTAATAATCAACGTGCAGCCCGGCGACTATGTTGAAAGAGTCGTGTTTAAGGATGTGAACTACGTGACTCTTCAAAAGACGCCCGGCGCCGAAGGCAAGGTAAACCTCACATGGTACTATCACCAGGGCTACGCCACCAAAGACTGCGGCCTGGACGGCGAGTACGACCCGAATATAGACTGGTCGCTCGATCAGACATGGAACGGTTATAAAACGGGTGACAAACAATTTGAAAAGCACAATATCGGCGAAATTATCAGCGGAAAAACGATCTCGTATTACGACAAAAACGGAGAAGCTCACGAGAATGTGAAGCCCGGAGTCGTCTGCCTCGGCGAGCCCAACAACTATCCCAAGAGAGCCGCGCTTTCTATCGAGCAGACGGCAAAGAACATCACCGTTAAGGACCTCAACATCCTGTCGGGCGGAGTTGTTATGGTAACGCAGCAGGAAAAGGACGCTAAGATAACGCGCTGCGAGAACAGAGACAAGGCGCACGATGAAAAATACTGGATGCCCGAGAGGACCGCGCTGAGCGTGTGCAGCGAGGATACGACCGAGTCAAAGCCGACCAATGCCGACACCAAAGAGAAGTACACCGCGGTAGCTGAGGGCGGCGCGACGTTTACTCCGGAGCAAAGCGCGTGGCTCGTGCGCTCGTCATTCTTCAACGAGAGGACCCCGGCCATTTCGGTGGGCGGAGACAAGGCCGTGTTTGAGAACGTGCGCGTGCGCGGAAATCAGGATTCGGTATATCTCGACAAAGGTAGATCATATTTCAAAAACTGCGATTTGATAGGCGGAACCGACTATATTTTCGGCGGCTCGGCCGTCTCGGTATTCGACGGCTGCAAGCTCGGTGCCGCGGGCATGTCGGATCAGGCATACGGCGCCACGTTCACCGCAATGCAGACAAACGCGAACGCTCCCTACGGACTGCTGTTCACCGACTGCAAGGCGTATAATCTGCGCGATAATAATGAAAGTAAGGGCTCGAATTTCGGCAGACCTTGGGCGCAGACGGCGCAGATAACATTCCGCAACACCACTATCGACGACAATATGAAAATCGGAAAGAGCAAGATGTCGATAAACGCCGACGCGTGGTCCGAGATGTCGGGCTCCGCGCCGAACAAAGCGAGATTTATAGAGTACGGAACAAAGAACTCAAGCGGCGCGCAGGTCGATTTCTCGAAGCGTCCCGTGAACCTCCCGGTAGAGGAAGGCGGATACGGAATAGGCATTGTTGTTGACGAGTGGCAGATCCTTGAGTTCAATCCGAGAAACTACTTCGGCAAGGGATATGAAAACGATCCGTGGGATCCGTCGAATTACGGCGAAAAGCTTAAAAACGTTGACGCTGCCATCAAGGATGTAAATGTTGAGATCCCCGAGGGCGAGTCGACCGAGGTCGATCTGCCCGCGGCTCCCGCCAACGTTGAATATAAGTGGGAATCCTCGTCGCCCAACGCAGTTTTTGAAAACGGAAAGCTGACCGTGACGCGTCCCGCCGCAGGCGAGCCCGCGATAGAGAGCGAGATCACTCTCTATGTCAGGGACAAGGCCGATCCGTCGGTGGGCGACAAGGTGACCGTTCCCGTAACTATCGAGCCCACGACCGACACGACGAACGTGTTCAATATGCCCGTTAAAATAACGTCGACACTCACGCCCGAGGCGGACAACGACTTCACGATCACGATATCCAAGAACGGCGCGGTCATCAAGACGCAGGCCGTTACATTGGAAGCGGGCCAAACCGAGGCCTCGGCGGTGATCGAAAACATCCCCGCGAGCGAGGAAGGTATTGACTACGACGTTAAGATCGTTTCGGAGAGCACCGACTTTTTGATCACCGACCCGTCAAACGGCGCAAAAAGCGTCAGGGGCATCAAGGGAACGGATGTTCCCCTCAATATCTCGGTTAAAAAGATACCCGAGGGCGAAGGCGTGTATCCGTTCAGCGATGTGACGGGCGGAAAAGACAACAATAACACAAGCAGATTTAAGTTTGTTGACGGCGTTGACGAAAAAGTAAAATCATTCTTTGCCGACGAGATCGACGACACGTTGATAAAAAAAGATTTCACAGACAAGTATCAAAACTATATCGGCGGAACCGGCACGGACTCGAATTCGGCGACGCATCCGACCGTTACGCTTAACGCTCCCGCCGGAAAATATCGGATATATCTTGTCGGATACAACAACGGAAGCAATGTTCAGGCAATCGTTAACGGCAAGGCATATACCGCCGAAAGCGGCGTGAACCTTGCCGCAAAGACCGACAACGCGGGCTATGTCCTCAAATACTACGCGATAGATATAGTAATGACCGAGGACAACAGCACAATAACCTTTGATTCCACCGCGTCATGGCTGCCCGACACATACGCAGTCGTTATAGTCGGAACCTCCGAGCTGATCGATAAGCCCGATGACCCGACGGAAACGCCGGGAGCGACAGAGCCCGCTCAGACACCCGAAACGGAAGAGCCCACTCAGACGCCGGGAGCGACAGAGCCCGCTCAGACGCCGGGAGCGACCGAGCCCGCACAAACGCCGGGAACGGAAGAGCCCGCTCAGACGCCGGGAGCGACCGAGCCCGCTCAGACACCCGGAGCGACAGAGCCCACGCAGACGCCCGGAGTGACCGAGCCGACGCAGACACCCGGAACGACCGAGCCGACGCAGACACCCGGAACGACCGAGCCGACGCAGACACCCGGAACGACCGAGCCGACGCAGACACCCG
>CANQQJ010000052.1 GCA_947625905.1 uncultured Clostridia bacterium
CAACGTAGAGATTAGTGATTAGAGAATAGCGAATAGGGCTGTAAAGATTGCTGATATCTATAGGGATCCCAAAAAGCACCAACGGAGTGCACTTTTTGGGAAAGAGGAGCGACCCCGAAACGGGCGAGACTTTTCCGACAAGGAAAAGCGAGCAAGTGAAGGGAGTTGCGACGAATATGTGAGTAGTTGACTTACTCAACTCTATTCAATTAAAAAACACAGTTTGCGCGAAAAACGCAAATCAACCAAATCGAAACCGTGGTTTCGATTTGAGAGGAGGAACCGCCGGTAAGGGTGTAGCTTTTGCCGCTTGCGGCAAAACAAGCCAAGAGGCGAGTTCCGACGTGCCGAAAGGCGCAGGGCTCCCACGAAACGCCAACGGAGTGCGTTTTGTGGGAAAGAGGAGCAAACCCGAAGCGGGTGAGACTTTCACGCTTGCGTGGAAGCGAACAAGCGCAGGGATTTGCGACGAATCCGGTTGCTATGGCGAGAAGGACACACCTGTTCCCATCCCGAACACAGTAGTTAAGCTTCTCAGCGCCGAAAATACTTGGCGGGCGACTGCCCGGGAACATAGGACGCTGCCGGAACAAATCAAAACCTCAACCTATCGGTTGGGGTTTTGATTTTTTGTTTCAAAAATTAATGGTATGCTGCCGGAACATCTTCTGTTCAACCTATCGGTTGGGGTTTTGATTTTTTTGTATACAAAATAGCACCTATTTTCATAGGCGCTATAATCCTCTTTGAAAGCGTTAAATTAATACCAGATAACGGTTTTTTCATTTGGAACAGCTGAAAGCTTAGAAATTCTTAGCAACTCTTTTTGTGCGTGCGAACTTCCATATGCTACTGCATTAGGTTTTTGATGTTCAAGAATAACACCATCTGACAAACGGATTTTCATATATCCTTTATCCGTTCCTTCCAAATAGTAATTTGCCTCAATAACATTATTTGTTTTTCTTATGTTTTTTAAGACCAGCATAATGCACTTCTACATCTTTTTATATCAGTATTTCTTAATCCTGATATTATTATACCTCTTTCAGCGGAATTGTCAACTGTTTTATCGCATAAATTTTCCATAGTTGCGAAGTTGTAAATTTTTTAATTATTGTTTAGTTTAAAACTTTGTGATATAATATCAATGGTGATAATATGCGAACGGAAAATATAACTGCTGATTTTGTGGATATGCACAAATTCGAAAAGCTTAATACCGAGGCGTTTCCGAAACAGGAGCGAGTGCCCGTTAAAAATTTTTTGAAAATGGCGGAGGATCGGCTTATTGACCTAATCGCCGTGTATGACGGAAAGGTTTTTGTCGGTTTCTGCGCGGTCATGGCGGATGCGCCGACGGCGTATCTGTGTTATTTCGCTGTGGAAAAGAGCCTGCGCCGACGCGGATACGGAGGCAAAATACTCAAGCTGCTGCGTGAAAAATACGCGGGCTGTCAAATGGTGCTTGACCTTGAGCTTATCGACGAGAGCGCGCCCAACAATGAGCAGCGGATAACGCGCCGCGATTTCTATTTGCGCAACGGTTTTTATCCCACCGGATACGGCATGGCATATTTCGGCATGGAATTCGAGCTGTTGTGCGGCGGTCCGGAATTCGATATGGGAGATTTTATGCGCGTGATCGACAAACTGAAAGCCAAAAACTTTAGGCCCCGCGTGTTTGAAACGGATTTATATTAACCCGAGTTTAACAAGGCCGTATCTGCCGCGGTTATTTACTTCTTTTTGTTTTTGCCACCCGCGAGCTCGTAGCTCAAGGCGATATGGCTGTATATCAGCTCGTCTTCGGCGGTGCCGTCAAGGAGTATGGTTATCCAGTGGTCCTTGTTCATGTGGTAGGCGGGGAACACGCCGTCACTGATCCTCGCGGAGCCTATCATCAGCGGGTCGCATTTCAGGTCGATTATGTCGATCTCGTCTTTTGAGTCAAGGCCCAGCTTGTCTTTGGTTATATTCATTATCACCGCGAACCATTTGTTGTTGTCACTGCGTCTGAAAACGGCGTAATCGGGATATTTTTCCCATAAATATTCGGGCCGCGCCCCAAAATTTTCGGCGGCGAATTTAAAAATCATGTCTCTGTTCACAAGAATCACCTCGCATTTAAATATTATCATAAAAAATTTGCGGTTTCAAGCTTTTAACGAAATTAAATGCGTCTTTGCTTTCGGTTAAAAATATTTCTTGAAGTCGGAAAAGTTTTGGGGTATAATAGCATTATCATAAAAATTTAAAAAGGTGAAACTATGAGTGATTTTGAATACGCGAAAAAAAGAGTTGCGGAGCTGACCGGGATATTAAACGAAGCTAACCGCAAATATTACGTGCTTGACGCGCCCGAGATCAGCGACTTTGACTATGACAAATACATGCGGGAGCTGATCGAGCTTGAGGCCGAGTTTCCGCAGCTTCTCAAGGAAGACTCGCCCTCGCGCAGAGTGGGAGGCGAGGTGCTCGAAGGCTTTGAAAACGTGGAGCACGCGGTGCGGATGCAGAGCCTGACCGACGTTTTTGACAAAGGCGAGCTTTTGGAGTTCGACGGCCGCGTGCGCTCGGCGCTCGGCATCGACAAGCCCGAGTACACGACCGAGCTTAAGATCGACGGGCTGTCGGTCTCGCTCGAGTACAGAGACGGCGTGTTTTTCCGCGGCTCCACCCGAGGCAACGGCGCCGTGGGCGAGGACATAACAGGCAACCTGAAAACCATCAAAAGCATACCGCTGAGGCTCAGCGAGCCGGTGCCATATCTTGAGGTGCGCGGCGAGGTGTTTATGCCAAAAAAGGCGTTTCTTGATTTAAACGAGCTGCGCGAGCTTCGCGGCGAGCCGCTGTTCGCCAACCCGAGAAACGCGGCGGCGGGCTCCCTGCGGCAGCTTGACAGCTCGGTGACCGCGGGGCGAAGACTTGACATATTCGTGTTCAACGTTCAGGCGGTCGAGGGCCTTGAGTTTTCGACTCACACCGAAAGCCTCAAATATATGGAAAAGCTGGGCTTTAAGGTTATCCCCGACCGCGGCGTTCAGCACGGAATCGAAGAAGCGTACGCCGAGATAGAGCGTTTGGGAGAAATGCGCGGAACCTTGGGCTTTGACATAGACGGCGCGGTGGTCAAGCTCAACAGTCTTGACGGCAGGGCGGTCATGGGTGAGACCACAAAAACTCCGCGCTGGGCGACCGCGTTCAAATATCCGCCCGAGGAGCAGGAGACCGAGCTGCTTGACATTGTGCTCCAGGTCGGCAGGACCGGCGCGGTGACGCCGAACGCTGTGTTCACTCCGGTCAGGATAGCGGGCTCGGTAGTGTCGCGCGCCACCCTGCACAACATCGGGTATATACACCAAAAGGACATAAGGATAGGCGACTTTATAAAGGTTCGGAAGGCGGGAGACGTGATCCCCGAGGTCGCGGAGGTCGTGAAAGAAAAGCGCCGCGACGGGCTCGAAAAATACGAGATGCCCGCCGATTGTCCGGTGTGCGGCGAGCCTATAGAGAAGGCGGAGGATGAGGCGGCCACGCGCTGCGTCAATCCCAACTGCCCGGCGCGGCAGCTCAGAAGCGTTATACACTTCGCCTCAAAGGGCGCCATGGACATCGAGGGCCTGGGCCCCGCGATCGTGGAGCGGTTTATCGACGAGGGCTTGATCACAAGCTGCGCCGATCTGTATGTGTTAAAGGCGGAGCAGCTCAGCGGGCTTGAGGGCTTTGGAGAGAAATCGGCCGAGAACCTGACAGCCTCGATCGAAAGATCCAAGTCACGCGGCCTCGCGCGATTGCTCGCGGCGCTGGGTATACCGCTTATCGGAACCCGCGCGGCGGAGCTTATCGCGGGCCGCTTCGGAGATATTGATAAGGTTATGGAAGCGGACGCGGAACAGCTCTCTGCGATCCCTGATATAGGAGAGCGTATGGCGGAGAGCGTTGTCCATTACTTCTCGGACCACGCGTCAAAGGAGCTGATACGCAGATTTAAGGAATACGGTCTTGATTTGACTTACGAGACCGAGGAAACGGGCGATGCTCTTGCCGGCAGGACCTTTGTCATAACCGGCACGCTGCCGAGCATGAAGCGCGGCGACGCCAAAAAGCTGATAGAGCAGAATGGCGGCAAGGTCACGGGAAGCGTCTCCAAAAAGACCGACTACCTGCTTGCGGGCGAGGAAGCGGGAAGCAAACTCGACAAAGCGAACGCCCTTGGGATCCCCGTGATAGACGAGGCAGAGCTTATGCGCATGATAGGATAAAATATGCCAAAAAACACTTGACAACAATTTCGGAATGTGTTATTATAGCGTTTGGTAACCCACGGCTTTGTTTGCGGGATATACTTCACCACCCTTTACAAAGGCTGTGCGGGGCTAATATATTATGGAGGTGACATAAGTGGATAAGGACGTAAAGCAGCAGATCATTGAGGAATACGCGACTCACGAGGGCGACACAGGTTCTCCCGAGGTTCAGGTTGCGCTTCTGACCTACAGGATCAATCATCTGAACGAGCATCTTAAGACCCATAAGAAGGACCACCATTCAAGGCGCGGTCTGCTTAAGATGGTCGGCGTGAGACGCAGCTTCCTTAAGTATCTTGAAAAGAAGGATATCAACAGATATCGTTCGCTTATCGAGAGACTGGGACTCAGACACTAAAATGCCCGGCAGCCCGAGCCGAATCGGCTTGGGTTGCCTTGCGTTTTATTATAAAAGAGTATGCTTACTTTAGCAATTAAAAACACGCATCCGAGAGGTGCCTGATTTTAAGTGCTAAACGAGCTGCTCTTTTGAAAAATTATTATATTTCAAGGAGGAATACCAATGTCAAAAATTTATGAAACACAGGTAGCGGGCAGACCCCTTTCGCTGGAATTCGGCAAGGTGGCAGGCCTGGCAAACGGCTCGGTAATAGTGCGCTACGGCGACACCGCGGTGATCACATGCGCCACCGCGTCAGACAAGCCCAGAGACGGGATCGACTTTTTCCCGCTCAGCATCGATTATGAGGAAAAGATGTATTCGGTCGGCAAGATACCCGGCAGCTTCACGCGCCGCGAGGGCAAGCCGTCGGAGCACGCTGTCCTCACATCCAGAGTTATCGACAGACCTATGCGCCCCCTGTTTCCCAAGGACCTGAGAAATGATGTTTCGATCGTTTCAACGGTCGTTTCGGTCGAGCAGGATAACTCGCCCGAATTCTGCGCCATGATCGGCTCGTCGATTGCGGTGTCGGTTTCGGATATCCCGTTCAGCGGCCCCATTGCCGCGGTATATGTCGGTTTGGTCGACGGCAAGTTTGTTATCAATCCCACCGTGGAGCAGAGAGAGCAGAGCGACCTTAATCTTATCGTTTCGGGCTCTGCCAAGAAAGTGGTTATGATCGAGGCGGGCGCCAACGAAGTTCCCGAAAAAGAGATGTACGACGCGATCATGTTCGCCCACGAGGAAATCAAAAAGCTGTGCGCATTTCTCGAGAGGATCATAGACGAGATAGGCAAGCCCAAGTTTGATTATGAGCATATAACAGTGGACGAAGCCCTGTTTGACGATATCCGCGAGTATGCCGAGGACGGCGTGAAGCAGGCTCTCGACACCGACGACAAAAACGTCCGCGACGCCAGACTGCTGGTTGTCTATGAGGACGTGTACATGCACTTTGAGGACAAGTATCCTCAGGAGGAATACAAAGAGCAGATCGACGAGGCGCTTTATAAGCTCCAGAAAACGGTTGTCAGAAACTGGCTCATGTACGATAAAAAGCGTGTTGACGGCAGAGGCATATTAGAGCTGAGACCGCTTTCGGCGGAGGTAGGCCTTCTGCCCAGAGCGCACGGCAGCGGTCTGTTCACCAGAGGTCAGACTCAGTGTCTGTCGGCCGCTACCTTGGCTCCTGTCAGCGAGGCGCAGATCATCGACGGCCTCGGCCTTGAGGACAGCAAGAGATATATGCACCACTACAATTTCCCGTCGTTCAGCGTCGGCGAGACCCGTCCTTCAAGAGGTCCCGGCAGACGCGAGATCGGCCACGGCGCCCTTGCGGAGCGCGCTCTGCTTCCGGTTCTGCCGAGCGTTGACGATTTCCCCTACGCGATCCGCGTGGTATCGGAAGTCCTCAGTTCAAACGGCTCGACCTCTCAGGGAAGCATATGCGGTTCGACTTTGGCACTTATGGACGCCGGAGTTCCCATTTCCGCGCCGGTTGCGGGTATTTCGGTCGGCCTTATCACCGATCCCGAGAATGACGATAACTTCATGACTATGGTAGACATTCAGGGTCTTGAGGACTTCTTCGGCGACATGGACTTTAAGGTAGCCGGAACCAAAAAGGGCATAACCGCGATCCAGATGGACCTCAAGGTCGACGGACTCACTCCCGCCATAATCAGCCAGGCGCTGGAGCAGACCAGAAACGCCAGATATTATATATTGGACGAGGTAATGCTCAAGGCTATCGACAAGCCGCGTCCGGAGATCTCGCAGTACGCGCCCAAGATCATAAACATGACGATACCCATTGACAAGATCCGCGACGTTATCGGCACGGGCGGTAAGGTTATTCAGGGCATCGTTGCCGACACAGGCGCTAAGATCGACATAGAGGAGGACGGACGCGTGTTTATTGCCGCCGTTGACCCCGAGTCGGGCAAGAAGGCTAAGGAGATGATCGAGAGGATCATCAAAGAGCCCGAGGTCGGCGATATCTATGAGGGCAAGGTTGTCAAGATAATGGATTTCGGCGCTTTTGTTGAGATCCTGCCCGGCCACGACGGACTGGTCCATATCTCTAAGCTCGCCAAGGGCAGAGTTAACAAGGTAACCGATGTTGTCAGCGAGGGTGATATGATCAAGGTCGAAGTAACCGAGATACTGCCCAACGGCAAGATCAATTTGAAAAAAGTCCTTGACTGATAAAAATAACTAAAGGCTGCCTTATGGCGGCCTTAATTTTATAAATATTAGCACTTGCAATTTGTCAGTTTATGTAATACAATAATACTGTATTTTCAGGCAAATTTTTAATTACACATATTATTTTTGGAGGTAAGCTATGAAAAAATTAGAGCAGCTTTACGAGGGAAAGGCCAAGAAGGTTTTCAGGACCGACGACCCCGAGGTTTTGATGGTCGACTACAAGGACGACGCCACAGCCTTTAACGGCGAGAAAAAGGGCACGATCAGGTCAAAGGGCATAATCAACAACCGCGTCACGAACCATCTGATGAAAATGCTTGAGGAGCAGGACATTCCCACTCATCTGATCAAAGAGGTTTCCGACAGAGAGACATTGGTCAAGAAAGTGACTATAGTTCCTCTTGAGGTCATAATCAGAAACGTTGCGGCGGGCTCGTTCTCAAAGAGATACGGAGTCGAGGAAGGCAGAGAGCTGCTGTCACCCACGCTTGAGTTCAGCTATAAGGACGATGATCTGGGCGATCCGCTGATCAACACGTACCACGTGCTGGCCCTCGGTCTTGCCACAAAGGATGAGATCGACACGATCGCGAAATACGCGTTCAAAATAAACGATATATTAAAAGAATACCTGCTGGGCCTCGGCATCAAGCTGATCGACTTCAAGCTTGAGTTCGGCAAGACGAGCGACGGAACCATAGTTCTCGCGGACGAGATCTCACCCGACACCTGCCGTTTCTGGGACAAGGACACCAACGAGAAGCTCGACAAAGACAGATTCAGACGCGACATGGGCAATGTTGAGGACGCCTATGAGGAGATCATGAGCCGTCTGATGGGAGAAACAGTTTAATAAACAGCACACCGATAGGAGGTTTGTTTTGAGTAAGAATGACGAGATTTTCTCCGACTCTCTCCACGAGGAATGCGGAGTTATAGGCATTTATGATATGGGAGACGGCCTTGACGTTGCGCGGCTGACCTACTACGGTCTGTACGCGCTCCAGCACAGGGGCCAGGAAAGCGCCGGTATCGCGGTAAACAGCATAGACGAGAACGATAAGATACAAATTCTCCAGTATAAAGATATGGGGCTTGTGCAGGAGGTGTTCAACAACCTTGTGCTAAACGAGCTCAAAGGCCGCGCCGCGGTCGGTCATGTGCGGTACACCACCGCGGGAGCCAGCCGCAGGGAAAACGCGCAGCCTCTTGTCTCAAGGTACCAAAAGGGTACCTTCGCCCTGGTCCACAACGGCAATCTTGTGGATATCGACACGATGCGCCGCAAACTCAAGGACGAAGGAGCCATATTCCAGACAACAAACGACAGCGAGATCATAGCGCATCTGCTGGCGAAGGAACGGATCAAGACCGACTCGACAGCCGAGGCTATCCTGCGCCTTATGGGCGAGATAAGCGGCGCCTATTCCTTGATAATCATGACGCCCAAAAGAATGGTGGTCGTGCGCGACCCGCAGGGATTCAGACCCTTGTGCATCGGCATGATCAATAATTCGTACGTGTTCGCGTCCGAGACCTGCGCTCTCGACTCGATCGGAGCCGAGTTCGTGCGTGATGTGGAGCCCGGCGAGGTCATAGTTGTTGACAAGAGCGGACTGCACTCGTACCGCGACAGATGCGGCGGAAAGACCGCGCTCTGCGTGTTCGAGTACGTGTATGTCGCCAGACCCGACAGCGTGATCGACGGCGTGAGCGTACATGCCGCAAGGCTCAAGGCGGGCAGATTTTTGGCAAAGGAAAGCCCGGTCGATGCCGATGTGGTTATCGGAGTTCCCGATTCGGGGCTCGACGCCGCTCTGGGTTATTCTCAAGAATCGGGCATACCCTACGGCGTGGGATTTATCAAAAACAAATATATAGGCAGGACGTTTATTCAGCCCACCCAGGAGGAACGCGAATCCGCTCTCAGGATCAAGCTTAACGCCATGCGCGAGGCCGTCAGCGGCAAGCGCGTGATAATGATAGACGACTCGATCGTCCGCGGTACCACCAGCGGCAGGATCGTTCAGCTCCTGCGCGACGCGGGAGCCAAAGAGGTGCATGTGAGGATCTCCTCGCCGCCATTTAAGAATCCCTGCTATTTCGGCATAGATGTGGCCGACCGAGACTCACTGATCGCGTGCCAAATGTCGGTGGAGGAAACGTGTCGGCATATCGGAGCCGACTCGCTGGCGTATCTCTCGCTTGAGGCGGTGGATAAGATAGCCGAGGGTTCAAAGTGCTCGAGATGCACCGCCTGCTTCACCGGCAAATATCCCGTCCGTGTCCCCCAAGAAGAAAACAGCATTAATTAGGCGCCCCAAAATTCGTAGGGGCGGACGACCCCGGCCGCCCGTTTGCATCGCCCCTTGCTGATTATCCCCCAAGGGGCGAGCCTGACCCTGCGTTCGCGGGGATACACGAACGATTTTTGCCAAATCATCTCCGCATAATCACTAATCACTAATCAATACGTTCAAAAGGAGTTTACTATGAAAAACGAAACAGTTGTGGTGATCGACTTCGGCGGCCAGTACAACCAGCTTATCGCCCGCCGCGTGCGCGAGGCGAATGTGTATTGCGAGGTCGTGCCGTATTCAAAGTCGATCGAAGATATAAAAGCAATGGAGCCAAAGGGAATAATTTTCACCGGCGGTCCCAACAGTGTATTTGATGAAAAGGCGCCAAAGCCTGATCTTGCCGTGTTTGACCTCGGAGTGCCTGTGCTGGGCATCTGCTACGGCGCGCAGCTTATGAGCATGGCGCTCGGCGGAAATGTTCACAGCGCAAATACCCGCGAGTACGGTGTGACTGAGATCAGCCTTGACACCGACTCTGTGCTTTTCAAGGGCATGGACAAGAAAAATCAATGCCTCATGAGCCATACCGATAAGGTCGAGGGCCTGCCCGAGGGCTTTAAGGTCGTTGCGACGACCGCCGACTGCCCCATGGCGGCCTTTGAAAACACCGAGAAGAAATTCTTCGGCGTCCAGTTCCACCCTGAGGTCAATCACACACCGTTCGGAAAAGAAATGATAAGAAAATTCCTGTACGACGTGTGCGGACTGTCGGGCGATTGGACAATGTCGGATTACGCCAAGAATTATATTGAGTACGCCAAAAACAAGATTGGAGACAAAAAAGTGCTCTGTGCCCTTTCCGGCGGTGTAGACAGCAGCGTTGCCGCCGTGCTTCTTTATAAGGCGGTCGGCAAAAACCTGACATGCATATTCGTCGATCACGGCCTGCTCAGAAAAAACGAGGGCGATCAGGTAGAGGAAGTGTTTACAAAGCAGTTTGACATCAATCTTATCCGCGTCAACTGCGGAGACGTTTTCCTGGGCAAGCTCAAGGGAGTGACCGACCCCGAGACCAAGCGTAAAATCATAGGCGAGGAATTTATAAGAGTATTCGAGAAAGAAGCCAAGAAAATCGGAGCCGTTGACTATCTGGTCCAGGGCACGATCTATCCCGACGTGATCGAAAGCGGCACCGGAGACGCGGCGGTGATAAAAAGCCACCACAACGTCGGCGGCCTGCCCGATTATGTTGATTTTAAGGAGATCATCGAGCCGCTCAGAAACCTGTTTAAAGATGAGGTCAGAGCGCTCGGAACCGAGCTCGGTATTCCCGAAAAACTCGTGTGGCGCCAGCCGTTTCCCGGCCCCGGCCTCGCCATCAGATGCATTGGCGAGATCACCGAGGACAGGCTCGATATACTCAAGGAGGCCGACGCGATCTTCCGCGAGGAAATAGCGAACGCGGGTCTTGAGCGCGACATCAACCAGTATTTCGCAGTGATAACCGATATGCGCAGTGTCGGTGTTATGGGCGACGAGCGCACCTATGACTACACGGTGGCGCTCCGTGCCGTGACCACCACCGACTTCATGACCGGCGAGTGGGCGCGCATACCCTACGAGGTCCTTGAAACCGTCAGCAAACGCATAGTCAACGAGGTTCCCCACGTAAACCGCATAGTCTACGACATAACCTCCAAACCCCCCGCCACCATCGAGTGGGAATAGCACGGATTTGATTTTCAGTCCCGAAAAGTAACGGTTTTGCGTTACTTTTCGGGATTTTGTCATTACGGTGGCTACAAATTGGCTACATTCGGTAAGGATTTTGTAGCCGCGAGGCTGTCAAGTTTATCGGCAACTTCGATTTGCTTGTTCGGATAAAGATGGCTGTATGTTTCCATGGTTGTCTGAACACGCTCATGTCCCAGCCTTTCCGCTATAAGGAGCGGCGAAAACCCCATTTCGACCAGCAGGCTCGCGTGGCTGTGGCGTATGTCATGAACGCG
>CANQQJ010000053.1 GCA_947625905.1 uncultured Clostridia bacterium
AGCCCGGTACAGTACCGAACTCATTACCAGTTAATTTAATGTTAAATTTTGTCTAAACTTTGGGGTTCACTTCAAAACGGCTCGTATTTTTTATATCCCAAACCGAAACTGCCCTGACACACGCCCGCGATAAGCAGTATCGTAAATCCGATGATCATTTTTTCGCAATTCTCCTTTCACGCCAAAACAAAAATCCGAAGCCTTCGCCGATCGGGTGAGGGTTCGGATTTTCGTTATTTGGTGCGGGCGACAGGACTTGAACCTGCACGGTAAAACCACCAGATCCTAAGTCTGGCGCGTCTGCCAGTTCCGCCACGCCCGCAAGACTTTGGTATTATATCAGATAATATTTTATTTGTCAACCGATTAATTTTTGCTGCATATCCGCAATTTGGGGTTTTATTTGTGATAATAGTCATAAACATTTTTTGCGGCACGCTTATTGACAGCGGCTTCGAGTTCTTCGAGCGAGGCGGATTTGATTTTTTTAATTGAAGAAAAGTGAAGCAGGAGTTTGTTTCTGTTTGAGGGCCCGATCCCTTTGATATTGTCAAGCTCGCTTTTCAGTCCGGCTTTCACGTGTTTTTTTCTGAACGCTGTTATTGCGAATCTGTGTACCTCTTCCTGCATTGCCGTCAGGAATTTAAAGAGAGCGCTGTCTTTGTCAATATTGAATTCATCGTTAATATCGGTCAACGCGCGGGTTCTGTGTTTATCGTCCTTGACCATTCCGTACACGGGGATATCTTCGCCCATCGTGTCAAACAGCTCTCTTATCGCGGAAACATGGCCTTTGCCTCCGTCGAGCAAGATCAGGTCGGGGAGCGGAAGAAACTTGGCTTTTGAAGGCTCAAGGCTGCCCTCGTTTATCGCATCTTCCTCTTTGTAGGCGCGCGTTATTCTCCTGTATATAACTTCTCTGGTGCTTTCGTAGTCGTCGGCACCTTCGACGGTTTTTATATTAAATTTTCTATAGGCCGATTTCAGCGGATGTGCGTTGTTGTAAACAACAGACACGCCGACGCTCTGAGCACCGGAAATATTTGAGATATCATAGCTCTCGATACGAAACGGCACATCATCAAGATCAAGCAGCGTCATCAGTTCTTTGAGCACGGCGTTTTGGTCGGTCTGCTGCTTGTCGCGTTTGAATTTATGGAGTTTTAAGGATTCTTCGGCGTTTTTGTTGACCATTTCCACAGTTCGCGCTTTTGAGCCGCGTACAGGCATATGAACATTGATCTTATGCCCGCACTTTTCCGAAAGCCAATCGGCTATTTCATCTCGATCGTCTATTTCCGTCGGGATCAATATTTCTCTCGGTATGCTTGTTGCCGAAAAATAGAATTGCTTTATAAAGCTTGAGATCAGTTCGGACTGCGTGTCTTCAAAATTCTCAAAAACATATTTTTCGGAGCCGAGCATTTTTCCGCCGCGCATATAAAATAATTGAACGCAGCAATCTGTGCCGTCCGTGAAGAATCCTATAATATCTCTGTTGTCCTCGTTTGTCGAAACGATTTTTTGCTTTTCATCCAGCGCTTTAAGATGAGCTATGCTGTCTCTATATCGCGCGGCCTTTTCAAATTCAAGTTTATCGGAGGCTTTGAGCATTTTTTCGGTAAGCTCATCACGAAGCACAGAGTAATTGCCCGAAAGCACGGAGGAGATCTTATTAAACATTTCGGAGTATTCCTCAGCGGATATTTTTCCGTCGCAAGGCGCGCTGCATTGGCCTATGTGATAATAAAGGCAGGGTCTGTCTTTGCCAATATCTCGGGGCAATACCTTGTTGCAGGTGCGTATCTTAAATATTTTTTTTATTATCTCAAGGGTGTCCTTGGTGCTGCTTGAGCTCATATACGGCCCGAAGTATCGCGAACCGTCTTTTTCGACGCGCCGCGTGATAAATATTCTCGGAAACGGCTCGTTCATTGTGATTTTTATATATGGATATTGTTTGTCGTCTTTAAGCAGAATGTTATACTTCGGTTTGTATTTTTTTATAAGATTACATTCCAAAATCAGTGCTTCGACCTCGCTGTCGGTCAGCATATAGTCAAAATCATATATGTTTTCCACAAGTCTCAAAGTTTTTACCGAGTGTCCTTTTGAATTTATAAAATACGAGCTGACGCGATTTTTAAGCACCTTGCTTTTTCCCACGTAAATAATATCCCCGTTTTCGTTTTTCATAAGATAAACTCCCGGGGACATGGGAAGGGTTTTCAGCTTTTGCTTAATTCTTGATAATGTTTCATCGGTCATGGTTATATTATATCCTTGTTTTTTAAATAAAAAAGAGTAAACCGAAAATGCGGCTTACCCGATATTGCATATAAAATCGGCTTATGCGAAGTTAGACGAGATCAGATTGACAAGATCGTTAACGGAGTCTTCCTCATCGGGGCCGTCAGCTATGATCGTGATAGTGAGACCTTTGGTGATACCCAGCGACAGGACACCGAGAAGACTTTTTGCGCTGACTTTTCTGTCGTCGCTCTCAACCCAAATGCTTGATTTGTACTCATTTGCCTTCTGAATAAAGAATGTCGCCGGTCTTGCATGAAGTCCAACCTGATTTTGAACCACTACTTCTTTCATATACATAATAACCCGCTCCTTACAAACTTTTTATGATATTCTTACAAGAAAAATAAAAATATCACTAATATAATACTAAAAATTTTCAAATAAGTCAAGAGCTAAATTTGATTTTATACATCAAAACATATGTTTTAGGTTAATATTGTATGAGTGCATAAAATCACAAAAAATTATAAAATTCAATTTGTTAATTTTTTCAGTCGGTTAAAATAATGTCATACATACAATTAAACCGGAAACAAAGTAAAATAACAGACTCAAAAAAACAAAAAAGCCTCAGCTCTCAGAGGCTTTTTTGGCTCTTCTGTTATACTTATCAGCTCTCATGATTTCGGAGCTAAATTCTACGATCTCTTTTCCCGAATCTTGATCATCTATTTGTTCTGCGAGTATTTATCTTACTCCCAATTCCTTTAATATCTCATGCGCCTTTTGGGGATCGTTCGCGGTAAACAGAACGGCGCCGCGCTCCAAAGCCGATTTGTATGTGTCCGGTTTTTCCTCTCCGAGGTATACCCAGGGTTCCACGCCGCGGCTTATCGCATAATCAAAATGCTCCTTGTCCGCGACTTCCTTTTCGCCGCCGAATATGCAGATCGTATATAAGTATTCATACGGATCGCGGGTCAGACCCTCGCCCATAAGCTCCGTCGGATAATATCCGTGCAGTTTATATTTTCCTTCGTATTTTTTATCGACGTATTCGAGCAGTTCGCCGCTGAAGCTGTTTATCACACTTCGCTCGGCGATCCCGTATTCCTCCATCATGGCGATAGCTTTGTCGCAGGAGTAATAGGCACGGTCACCCTGCAGATGAGGGTAGTCCTTAAATTCAATATTAAACAGCATATCCTTTCGGTCCTTCACCAATTCCAAAAAATCAGTGAAGGTTGGAACCTTTGTTCCCTTAAATTTATCGGACTTCCAGGAACCCGCGTCAAGCGCCATAATTTCCGCCAAGGTCAAGTCCTTAATGTCGCCCGAGCCGTTAGTGGTGCGTCCTGCCGCGTGGTCGTGTATAAGGACGATTTCGCCGTCCTTTGTCATATGCAAATCCGTTTCAATCATATCAATATCCAAAGCAAGCGCCGATTCAAACGCCGGAATGGTGTTTTCGGGAAAATGCTTGGAATCTCCGCGGTGCGCCGCTACCAACACCTTGTGTCTGTAGTACTGTTTCATAATTTATAAACCTCCGATTATATAATAAATTTGCCATGAACAAAACTCCGAAAAGTACGTGTTTACATGGTTTTACTAATGTTTGTTTTTTCTAATCACTTATTTTTTAACAGTATTTTCCTCGAATGCGTGCCACGGCACGTTGACTGTGACCCCTTCCGTAATCATTTGATAGATGTGATTGAGCAGGGGGAATTGATTTAAGTCCTCACCTTGCCGTTTCAGAGCCGCTACCACTAATTTAGTGATCGCGATCGACTCAAGAGTGACGCCTTGAAGCTCCTCCAGTGCCTGTTCGTATGTCATTCCGCGGCCGAGCAGTGTTCCGATTCTTCTGGTTCGGCCTCCGAATATCGTTACATATAAATCGCCTGTGCCGTAAAGAATTTCTTCATCGTCACCCCCGGACAGCTTGATCAGTCGCTGCATTTCACGGGCACTTTGAGCAAACAAACCGGCTTCCGGATTATATTTTTCGGGGCAGCCTATCTCATTTTGGCTCTCATTCAAACCTATCGCGAGCGAAACACCTAAAGCGTAAGCGTTTTTCATAGCTACAGCCATTTCAAGACCAATCACATCGGTCGTCAGATTTATGTGGTAGTAGTCTGTAGACAACATATCCTTGATTTTGATTAAAATGTCCATATCATGTCCGCAGAACGCAACCACGGTATGACGTCTTTCCGCTAACTCATAGCTAATGCACGGTCCGCCGACCGCGTTCAGCGACAGTCCGTCACAGCCGGGCTTGCTCGCCAGATAGTCCGGAAAAGCAATGAATTTTCCGTCGTGTGACGCCTGCAAGCCCTTGGTTACAGACAGCACAGGCAATGACTTCGGAATCTTCGGAAGCACATTTTCGCCGAACCACTCAACACCGTAACTGCTTACACCGCCGATAAGCAAATCGCATCCTTCAAGAGCCGTCCCCAGCTCATCTGTTTGGTAACACTTCGTTTCCTCGGGAAGGTATTTTTTTAAAGTTATGTGATAGCCGTCCTTTTTTGCGCGGTCAATGATTTCACGGTCAAGGGGCGTTCCTACCAGCCTCACCTCATGCCCGTTATCCGCCGCCGGTATACTCATGGCAGATCCCATCATTCCGGATCCTACTATCGTAATTATACTCATCTTTTCGCTCCTTTTAATTTTATTATATGTTTATAAAACAACAATATTTTCAATATCTCATATGACTTTTTGGGCGTTCGCGGTAAACAACACCGCTTTAAATCCGCACACGTGATCTCTACCTGGAAATAGGCGCAAAGCCGATCGTATTATATTGCAATTCATGCCTAAAAAACTTATAAATATCCCTTGACAAACTTAGGGTTTTTTTATATGATGTGCATATAAGCAAATCAGCTGATTACTTTATAACATAAACTACAACTTTTGTCAACTATAATCACAAAATGATTGGATAATCGCGAAATGTTCAAGAATAATCTTGTTTTTGACCCAAATTGTTCAAGAAAATGCGCAAGATTTAAACAAAAGAATTAAGGAGCAGAATACATGAAAATGATTAAAAATGAGCGTTTGGACAAAATAATGGAGATCCTGGAAAAAGAACAATACAGCACTCCGGACACTCTGGCGTCACAGCTTTTTGTTTCGCCGGTTACGATACGCCGCGATCTTAAGAAACTTGAGCAGGACGGCCTGGTCAGCACATGCTACGGCGGAGTGTCTATCGCCAACAACAAGCTGGACGTTCCTTTGTCGCTTCGCGAAAATTTCAACAAAGACATTAAGACGACTTTGGCAAAAAAGGCAGCGGAGCTCATTCCAAACAACAGCACCGTCTTTTTGGACTCGTCATCCACTGTCTCGCGTATGGCTCATTTTCTGAGGCCGGAGCAAAACATCACCGTTATTACAAACGGTATCAAAGCTCTGGAAATCCTTTCGCGAAACCATATTAAAACATACAGCACCGGCGGCAAGATCGTCGACAACTCATTCGCCTTGGTTGGAGCGCTGGCAATAAAATCCATTAAAAGCGTGTATGCGGATTTTATGTTCTTTTCGTCGCAGGGCATTGATGAATCCGGAAATATAACCGATTCCTCGGAGGACGTGACCGAGCTGCTTCAAATCATGTTGGAATATTCGGATAAGCACTACTATCTCTGCGACAACTCAAAGATCGGGAAACGTTTCATGCTACGGATATGCAATTACAGTGAGCTTGACGGCGTACTCTGCGATATTCCTCTTCCTTTTGCTCGGCAGTCAGAGGAAATCTCATAAAGCGCCGTAAGTAAAGGAAATGGAAATAACGACAGCCGTTCGTAAAAATAAATATTTGTCGATTACAGAAAATCAAAAAGCCCCGGATATTTCCGAGGCTTTTCTGGCTCCTCCAGTTGGACTCGAACCAACGACCCTGCGGTTAACAGCCGCATGCTCTACCATACGTCAACAAAACAACCCATAAATTCGCGCATGAATTTTCGCACTTTACCATGGATTGTTCTATATTGCTGTTGTTTCCTCCGTTACGCTTGCCGCTATATTATTACATTTCGGAATATAGCGGCTGTTTTCGCTGAAAAATTGTCTGTAGCTTATATTAAACTTAATTTCTATCTTATACCCTCTGCCCACCTTTACATAGTCTATCAACCTGCAAATTATCATCTTCTTCCGCTCGTTTGAAGCGTTTTTAAATTCGTCCGCCCATGTCACAAACTGCTGATAGTAATAATCGAGTTTATTAAAAACTTTTGTCTTTTCCGAAAGGGCTGTCTCACATTCGGTTAATTTATCCGCTGTTGATTTAAGCTCTTTCTTTGTTGAGTCAATAGACAGCGACAGCACATCTATTGTAAACACGCTTTCGCCGCTCAAACATTTACCGATCTCTGCGGCAAGTTCGTTCAGGCGATTTTCAAGTTTAAACTTCTGCCTTGCAAGCTCGGCTTTAAGTTTTTTCTTTTCGTCTATTTCTCGGCCGTAGCGCAGCTCAAGAGCTTTATCTCTCGGCGTTTGCTTAATTGCGGATAAATAATGTTCTACAATTTCAAGAATAACATTGTCGATTTTATTTGCCATATATACGGATTGTCCGTCGCACTTATTTAAATTTCGGGCTTTATGATAGCAAATATATCTTATAGTCTGATGTGAACATACCGTTCCGTCTTTTCTCCTATGGCTTTCGATTTTATTTGAGGCGTTAAGCGCTCCCCCGCAGTGCGCGCAATAAATATTTCCCGAAAGCAGCGTTTTGCCCTTTGTTGTTCTGGCTATATGCTGTTTTTCATCATTAATGCCGGAGCGCTGTTTTAAGATATGCTGAACGCTGTCAAATACGTTGTCGTCTATAACCGCAAGATGTTCAAGCTTTGGAGAAATCGTATCACCCGCGGCATAGTAGCCGCAGTACAGCCTGTTCTTTAATATTCTGTTGATCGTATTGCATTGAAAGCAGCTGCCATTATGAGTTTTTATGCCAAGGCTGTTTATATATTCCGCTAATCTGTATGAGCCGTAGCCTTCGTTCAGAGTTTTGTTAAATATGGTCTTTACAATTTCGGCTTCGCCCGGGTCAAGTTCAAGGTCTTTTACCGGCTGACCCTTCTTATTTTTCCTGCCCTTGTTTACGGCTCTGTAGCCAAACGGAACCACTCCTCCGTGATATGTTCCCTCGGCTGTAAGCTGGGCCATCCTTGTTTTAAGACGCATTGAGGTTTTAACGCTCTCTCCGTTTGCCTGCCAGTATCTGATATAGTTCATAAGTTTATCGCCCTGAGTTTCAAGTTTTTGCTGTCCCTCTTGTGTGCTCCATACTTCTATGCCTTGAGATATAAACCACTCAACGACAAACGGCGTTTCGCTGTCGATTCGTCCGAGCCTGTCAAACATATACACAAGCAGTACCTCAAACTCATGTTTTTGAGCCGCCGTTTTTAAATCCTGTATGGCATCTCTGTCATTTGCGGATACCTTAAAGCCCGATACGCCCTTCTCATAAAACTCTTTTGCAATTATCCAGCCGTTTTGCTCGGCAAACTCATGGCAGGCTAATTTTTGCATAGGTATATCGTCTTTTTGGACATCAACCTGCTTTTTGGTTGACACTCTGTATAAGCAATATGCTTTTTTCATGGTTTTGTCACCCCACATAATTTAATTATGCAAAGTCATTATTCATATTAACTTTTCAAACATCTTATATTAAAATACTACTATACCAAATATATTTATGTCAATTTTGCCTCTGCATAAAAAAACAGCGCCTGTTATCAGACGCTGCTCGCTACTTCTTTACCTAAACGGTTTTCATAAGAAATCAATAAATTTTCCAATATCGAGTTTTCAACTTCTTTGTTATCAGCTTCGTTAAAGATCAATGTGATCGGCTCACATTTTTCTTTTTCTATAATAAACTCGGTTTCGGAAATTCTTTGGACTTTTTCGTTCAACAAACATCACTGCCTATCCTATGAATTTTCAATATCAACAACAAAATCAGCATAGGGTCAATGCTATTTTTGTTGTTGATATTTATTTAAGCCCGACAAACAGCGGTTTGCAAGACCGCTCATTGGAGTTTCACCTTCCCGGCATCCGCCCGGACTATTCTCATTGCGTGCGACGGCGTCGCAACTCGCTTTACGGGCTCGCATTTGCTTTAAAAGCAAACGCTTCACTTTAAAAGCGATTGCTCCTTTTCCCACAAAGCACACGGCTTTGCGGGAGCCCTGAATTACTATCCGCTCATGCTGTGACTGAATAGAAGTATCCCCCGATACGGAGTCATCGCCGTTTAAGCTGCGGCTTAATTCGGGATAATATGTTTCTCGCTCACCAAAACCGGGTCATGGCGCATTTATCCGCAGGCTCGTCCGTACCGGAACGTATTTGTCAGCTCTTTATTATGCAGCGGCATTATCCTCCGCGCTTTCTTTGTATCGGTTTTATCAACCGAAAATCATTATATATCCTATACTCCGCAGTTTTTTCGGAGTATTTAAAAATTTTTTAAAAAAATTTTTTGACGGTCAAATTTGTCTTTAATTTGAGCACATGTTATAATATTAATATCAAAATTTAGGAGGTTTCAGCATGAAAAATTTATTTACACTAAGTTTAACGGTTATTATATCGGTTATGCTTTCAACAACATCGATCGCTGCGGAAATTCCGAGGGAAGCCGCCCCTCCTGACGCATCGGAGCAAGCAATCCAAACCACGGAAAAGATTATCGGCGGCATACTGGACGAAGTATTTAACGGCCTGAGTTACGGCCCCGCAAGCGGACGATCTAATGCTCTAATACGCCAAGCGGTAGCAAAAGGCGAAGCAAACGGCTGCGGATATGCCGAGCTTTCGACAATATCCCAAAACTCTATACGGTTAATAATTGACATTATCCAGCGTCCGAATGTGTATCAGACGGCAGAAACTATGTTGAGGCCTTTGCTCTCCGAGCAGATTGCAGCAGTAAAAAACGGTGGAGATTATTCTAAAGCAGTTCTTGAGGCTTACGGCATAATATATCCCGAATATTTTTCAGCCTCGCAAACATGTATTGATCCATGCTATTTGGAAAACACAACCATTGATCCGGTACTGCTAACCGCAGCAAGAAAAATATTGCTTAATGCAAAATAAAATATCTCATACAAAATATCAAAAGGACGTATAAACGGCAATACGTCCTTTTGAATTGTTGTGATAAGAGGGAGGTTTTCATATATCAATAAGCCGTTTAGGTTATATCCTTGCTTCCGGTGCTGAGAACTTATATATTATTCGTTTCAAGATCAGCTTGTCTGCTTCAGTCGCATTATTTTGGTATTTTTTAAGCAAGTCAATCTCATCTTGACTTAAATGTTTATGTATTATTCCGGTATAATTATTTAAAATTTCAACTCCTCCGGCACAACCTCTTGTTATGCTAATAGGTACATACCTTGTCAAAATTATCAGATCGCGGTCGATCGTATCATCTGAAACCGAAAACACTTCGGCAAGCTCCCGCCTTGTTATTCTGTATCTGTTCACAAGCATAAATAACATTTCCATCCGTCTATCAAACGGTAGCAGCTTGTCCCGCATCGACCGCACCTCCTTTCATGACCATTATAAAACGCAATCTCCGCAGTTTTTTCGGAGTATTAAAAAATATTTTAAATTTTTTCATGATAACAATTCATTTCATATGATTTTGAAAGGAAATATGAGGCGGACTACGAGCGTTCAAAGCAGGCAGTATAATATTGTCACCATAAATACAATGCGAATTCAAACGGCAATTGCCGGACAAAAATAAATCAACCGCTGTTATGATACAATTGATGGGTGACAAATAAAAAGGAAAATGAACTCCAAATATGATATAATGTTAAAAGCAAAAGA
>CANQQJ010000054.1 GCA_947625905.1 uncultured Clostridia bacterium
AGAATATCCGTTATTGCTCGGGTCGTGGGGATTTTCGGTCGTCATTTCGGTGTTCGGCGACTGCTTCAGCTGCTCGGTTATGCTGTTCGCGGCGTTAAACACCGCCATTTCAAAAGTGTCGTCTGTACTCAAGCTTTCGGCTATATTTTGACTTTGACCCGGCGATGAGGCAAACACATTCGTGAACATTGACAAGATGACCAACACGACCACCGAGACTGATAATCCTTTGTGTTTCATTGTTTTTTCTCTCCTCCTTCTCTGTATTTTATCTTCCGTTTTTATTTTACGTTTCCGTCTTTTTCGATGCTCGCTTCGCGGCTCAGAATTCCACGAAGCACCGCACTGTCGAATTTCGGTTTTCTGTCATATGTATAGAGCCCGTTTACTTCCTGCTCCACATCATAAAGCTGCGTGTAGCAGAGACCGAACATTTTTTTGTTATCCAAGATCACATCTGTCAGTTCCTTGAATCTGTCCGTAAACTCCTGCACGGTTTTCGGGATCTCGCCGTAGCCCCAGATATATTCACGGTCGTCCGAGAGCCATTTTATCCCGCCGTACTCGCTGACAAATATCGGCTCGCCTCCGTATGTTTCGCGCCTTGAGTAATAATCCCATATACTCTGGTCGCCGCAGTTTTCTTTTTCCAATTCATTGAACATCTCGGCCAGCCGCTTTGGGTCCTGCTCGTAGTTATGCACATCAAAAATATCGGTCATAACATGGTAACCGCCGCTGCAGTCAATGCACGGACGCGTCGGGTCCCAGACCTTGGTCTCGCGGTACAGTGTTTCGACCAGGCTTTCCGACAGCTTTCCGGGGCCGCGATCCCACGCTTCGTTAAGCGGGCACCAGCCGATTATTGCCGGATGATTGAAATCACGCTCGACCGCTTCGCGCCATTCGTTCAAGAATCCGCCGATCTCCTTTATGGTAGTATGGTCAAAGCCCCAGTCCGCAAACTCGCCCCATACTATATAGCCCATTCTGTCGCAATGGTAAAGAAAACGCGGCTCAAATACTTTCTCATGCAGACGCGCGCCGTTAAACCCAACATCCATAGAAATTCTGATGTCATTTATCAGCGCGTCCTCCGTCGGCGCCGTATAGATACCGTCGGGATAAAAGCCCTGGTCCAGCACTAAACGCTGGAATACCGATCTGCCGTTTATCAAGAACTTCATTCCCTCAAGACGGACGTCGCGGAGCCCGAAATAGCTGTTCACCTCATCGTCTCCGTATTTCAGAACCACATCATACAGCCGCCCTTCGCCGGGCTCCCACAAGAATTTTTCCGAAAGCGGTATCTCAACGCTGACACTTCCGCCGGCTGAGACCGCCGATGCCCCGCCCATGCGAGAGCCTTGATACAGAACCTCGACGCTGAGCTTTCCCGCTCCCTCCAAGCAGGTGACCGCCGTCACCTTTTGGTTTGCGGCATCGGGATAAAAGCGTACGCTTTTTATATAGCTCATCGGCACATATTCAAGCCATACCGTCTGCCAGATACCGGTTGTCCGCGTGTAATCAACTCGATGCGAATAATACATCTCGGACTGCTTGCCGCGGGGCTGCCTGCCGTTTCGCACATCATCGGCCGCGCAAACGATTATCGTGTTTTCACCGATATTGATCAAGTCGGTTATATCGAACACAAATGACGTGTAGCCGCCTCTGTGTCTGCCCGCTTCCTTTTGGTTTATATACACCGTCGTTTCATAATCCACGGCGCCGAAGTGCAGCAGCACGCGCCCGTCCGCCTGAGCGCTGTCCAGCTTGAATGTGCGGCGGTACCACACCGCCGGCATAAAATCCTTGTATCCCACGCCCGATAATTCGCTTTCCGGACAGAACGGAACAATGATCTTGCCGTCAAACGAATCTCTCTCATACCACTTGCGGTCTATGCCGCTTTGTCCGTTATCGATCTCAAATTCCCACTCCCCGTTGAGATTAGTCCACGCTGTCCTCTCAAACTGCGGATTCGGATGTTCAGGTCTTGGAATTTCCATGTTTCCTCTCACTTCTCTTTCTTTTTTTCATTCCTGAATTTATTAAATTAATTTACGACAAATTTTCTTTGTCAGCAGCAATATATTTTTAATATACAGTGTAGGGTATCGCGACAGGTTCAAGACTGTCCGCGTCCCAAAAAAACGCTTTTACCTCTTTAGCATCGGTCGGGGTCAAAAGCTCGGCAGATATGTCGATCCTCTCATACGCTCCGCAGATATGCGGGCCGTCATACGCCGCGGTCGTCAATGCTCCCGCATTATCATAAGCCGCCAATAAGAGACAGATCCGCCGCTCCCTTAAACCGGGATTTTCCCAGGCCGCCTCTGCCCGGACAATGCCGCCGGGCATAAGGCCGCCGTTTTCGTCTACTCCGCTTCCGGAAAAGTTCACATTTTCCTTTCAGGTATTCGGGATCAGTTTTGCTTTCATCGAGCGTCCGTCGGAACCTTCAAAATTCATCTTAAGAATTGTGTCGTTCGTGCTCGCGCCGACGTCCATCATAATGTCACACTCGGCCGCGGTGCAGCTGCCGGGAATGGTCACTTTGCCCGTCTTCAGCTTCTGGGTCGGATCGGATACTACCACTTCCCGTTCTCCGTTTTCTCCGTCGCGCAGCATAACCATCATGGGACTGTCAGCGGCTATACCGTTATATTCTCCCGCCTCCCAGAAGACTATCGCGGTGATGCCGAGCTTATTCTCTCTCACTGCCTGCAGCGCCTCGCTGTTCTCCAGGATCTCAATATCGGGGTTCAGGGCGTACGCTTCCGTTTCCTCCGCCGTTTTGCCGGGCAGCATCACATAGGCGTACTTTTCGTCTTTGGGGTTCTTGCCATGCTTTAGCCAAAGCTCAAAGAACGGACTTTTTTTCCTGTACCACCGAGCAAACAGATTTCCGCCATTCGGGAAGTAATATCCGCCGCTGCCCTCAAGATGAACCCACTTGGAATTTGACAAATCAACGTCATCGGCGCCTATCTCGCGAACCGCTCCGTCCGCCGTGACCGTTTCCGCGCCGATCAGATTGGCTGCCGGCGCCGCAACGGACCCGTCGGCATTAGGCGGATATATCTCCGCCGTTGTCAGACTGACCCAAGTGCTGCCCGCGCTGTTGCCGTGATTAACGAAGCGGACATACCGCGCGTCCTCATTGTTTAACGTGAATGCCTCGCCCAGCTCGGTTTTGCCGCTGCTGCTTCCCGAATATGTACGCGTCCAGCTGCTGCCGTCGCTCGAAACGTCCAAATCAAATTTCTGCGTTCTGGCTGCGCCGTTTTGGAACGAAAGGACAACAAATCCCAGCTCGTGATCTTCGCCCAGGTCCCACGTGATCGCCGCTCCTTCCTCGGCCGCCCACTTGGTCGAAAGACTGCCGTCTATCGTATTTTGCGCCACATTCTCAGCTTCCGGAGTTTGGTCGGCTGATACGGATCTTATGATATAAGGCTCGTTTGCCGTTTCCTCACTATAGCTTTTGGTCTGTATCGCCAAACGGTTGTCGACCACGGTTTCAACCTCCGACGGATCGCCGTCCGGGTTCTTATGGCCGTCGGTATCGGCGTGGATATCCGCTCCGATGCACACTACCTCATCATCAAACATAAAGTATGATTTTTTAGCCTCAAGGTCACAGTCAAGAGCCGGAGCTTTGCCGCCGTAACTTCCGTTCTCTCTTCCAAAGTCGGTATCATAATGGTATGATTCCAACCACATAGCGGCCGCTCCGTATTCTCCGTCGCTCACTCCGCCCACAAAATCCTTGCTGCTCAGATACTCGTTGCCCTGCGCTATGGTGGCAGCTTTTCTCTCCTGCGTCTCTATCGTGGTCCCTGCCAGACGGTACGGATCAATATCCTTCCAATACTCGGGCTTTGACTGTGTAACGTCGCCCTTTACGCGGTACTCTACCATTCCGTCACTCACATACCATCCTGTCGTGTTTTGACTGTTGATGCTCTCGTAATTAAATATGCGCGAGCTTGACATCGACACGCCCATCGCAAAATCCTCGCGCTGGTGCATCACCTTGTCCTCATTATAGAACACTTTGTTGAGCTTGTAGTTTTCTCTCGGCTTTACGCTTTCGTCTTCCATTAATTTGGCAAGTGTTATCAGTGAATACAGATCGAGATCCGCATAGACGTTGTCCGTACTGTTCCTGAGCGCCTGATTTTTTATAATGGATCTTACCCTTGCTTGATCCTCCGGTTCGAGCATATTTATCACGCTCAGCATGCCTTCAAGCGCGCTCACGGCATTTTTACGCTCGTCTCCGGGATCACGGCCTTCGACAAGACGGAAGAACGCATCGTCATAGATAAACGGTTCAAATGAGTTGTAGATCCAGTCCGCCACATTGTCGGTCTGAGGATTTGTAAATTCAAACGCTGTTCCCTTAAACAACGGCACAAAAGCGGCTATTCCGATGAAATGTCCCAGTCCGTAGGTAGCGTTCATAGCGTGGAGAGTATGGAACACATACGAACCGTCCGTATGAAATCCCTGGCCCTTGCTTTCCGCTCTGTCGCCCTGGAGCTGATTTCCGACCGATCTGGCGTTATCCTCATACAGGAACAGGAAATCCATCTGTCCTTCGACCTTCAGAACTTTTTTCGGGTCATTCTGGAGAAGAGCTGATCCTATTGCGCACCGTCCGGTCTCAAACGCGTTTGAACCCTCGCCCTCGGCTCCGGGTACGCGAAGGTCAAACAGCTTAAGATACCGCGAAATTTGTTCTTGGGTCAGATGATCTTCCATAACCAGAAGTATGGATACAAGGCTTTGCGGTACACCGATATCCCAATCCCACCAGTTGTACTCCTCTGTGCTGCGCCAGCCGACTCCGTCGATCTCCTTTTGACCGTAACGGTTCTTGTTCAGCCATTCAAGGCCGTAGAGTATATCGTCCTTAAGGCTGTCGTCATGATAAAGAGCGCATCCCGGCGTCGCGTATGCCATTGCCATTTCATTAAGCCTTAAATATGCCGATGTCATACTGGAACTGGCGGTTGAGTTCATTCCGCTGAACAGTTCGGTTTGCCCCTCAGATTTTATCATTCTATCCCGTGAAGACTGCCCCGTATCCGAAATCGTTTTAAGCTTTGCGGCAATATTGGGATCGCTTGTGTCATTCTCTTCCACACTGCCTACAAGATAATGTCTCCAGTTGTCTTTTACGGCCTTGCAGTCCTCGTCGGTCAGCGTGCCCGGATCGACCGTAATATGTCCCGCCAAATATGTAATTATCTCGGTGTATTCATTAACTCCGAAATTTCTTTCAAACAGATCTATCGCGTCATCGCTTCCGATGATCACCAATTTTCCGTCGGTCACCGTGTTCTTGCCCAAGGCGGCGGCCGCTTCCGCCGCCGGAATGTAAAGCTGTCCGTTCAGGTCCTGTACCGGAGCCGTAAATTTGTTTTCCTTGTTGTTAACGGTGTAGTTTGCGGAGCCCTCCGTTCCCGAAACGGTTATTCCGTTCGCTGTCATCCGCCAGCTGCCGCTGTCGGTTTGCACCTCCGCGCCCAACTGATCTTCAAAAAATACCTGCGGCGCAAGGACCGTATCATTTATCGTTATCGTGTTCGCTCCCATCTGCTCAACCTCGCCGTCGGCTTTCACCGCGTTTGGACGGCCGCCGTAAATCGCGACCGCGTTTTCCATAGCGTCTTTGGCTTCTTGGATAGTTTCGGGCGTGTATATATCTCCAAGGCTGGTGCCGTCTCCCTGCAAAAGCTTTAGAGATGAGAAGTAAACCGACGCGTCGGCAATTATCATGTTCCAGCCGCCGACCGTTATTCGGATCCTTGTGACCTTTGACCAATCGGCAGCCCTGCTCTGCGTAAATTGACTCAGCGGGATCGAATAAGTTTTCCAGCCCTCCCAATCAAACGCCAACTTGGTTGAAAAATAGGAAATATCCGCCGTGGGTCCCTCTGTTTCAACAATAAACATTGCCGTACCCGTAGATGCTATGTCGGAATATATCTTAATCTCGATTCGTTCATATTCGGACCAATCTCGCGGAATGCCTTCGGTCAAGTATATATTTTGGTTCGCGCCGTGATTGCCCCAATAGCCGGAATAAAGATTTCCGTCTGCGGTATGTCGGTCCTTCGGCATCATTCCGCTTGCCAAAATAGTACCCGCATTGTTGAAGTCGATCAAATCGACCACATCCTTTGCCTCCTCTTCAACGTAGCCGTCCCACAAATCAGCAGCCGACACACTAAACGTCATGCAAAGCATTATCAGCGCGAGCGCCGCCGCGCATATCCGTTTGCGGCGTCCCCGTTTTCTTTTCCCGTGAAGTCTATCTTTGTACTTCAAAAAAACACCTCCAATTTTTATGTGAATACATCTGCTTTTGAACATTTTCAACAAATTTTCTTTTCTGATTGTAGTATATCATATACAATTTTACTTTAGCAATTCCCTATTTGTCGTTTTAATTACCTATTTGTATATTTTTAATCCGAAAATCCGATTTTACAAAAAATAGTTCGAAAAACCGTTATAAATCAGTTTCGGTTCCATAATTGTCAAATGAACGGACAGAGGCGACGCTTTTATTATAGCCGTGTCAAACTTGAGTCTAAGACCGGCAATCGCGGAGGTGTGATCAAAAGATTTTAAAAGAATTAAAATAAATAGGCAGGGATCGTGCGATACGATCCCTGCCGTGGTTTTCAGTTGTGAAGACTCTCGCCGTTGGTTTTTATGACTTCGGAATACCAATATCCGCTGTCTTTTATAATTCGTTCCTGTGTTTCGTAATCAACATATATAAGACCGAATCTTTCTCTGTATCCGCGCGCCCACTCAAAGTTATCCATGAAGGACCACGCAAAATAGCCTATTATATCCGTGCCCTCGTCGATCGCCTCCTCTACCTTGAGCAAATAGCGGTTGTAATAATCTATCCGATTCGGGTCATGGACTTTTCCGTCGAGCGAAACCGAGTCATGGCATGACATTCCGTTCTCGCTTATAATGATCGGCATATTGTACCTCTCGTACAGATACTTTGCTGCCCATTTTATGGCGTCCGGTGTAACGGGCCAGCCGATATTGCTGCGCGGATAGCCCGGCTTGAATCCCACGAGCTCGGGCTTGCCGTCGCTTCCGGCTGTTACCGGAGTTCCGTGATACAAATTAAAGCAGATGAAATCAAGTCCTCCCATCGCTTGCTTTATTTCATCGCCAAATCCCTCGGGCAGGTACGGTTCGCATATCCCGCGTCCCTCTTCGGGATAACAGCCCTTAATTATCGGATCGAGCCACCAATTTGCCTTGGCGATCCACGCGCGCGGATCACCGGGGTCCATCCCGAACATTTTTTGTCTTGCGGCTTCTATGTCCGTATCGTTATTTTCGTCTTTCGGATAATAACTGGCGAAATTTGGTGCAATACCTATCCGAAGATCCTCGGCTCCATATTTCTTAAGCGCTCTCACGGCTTTTCCGTGGGCAATCAGCAAATTATGGGCCGCGGACAAATATTCGCGCTCCGTCAATTTTAATCCGGGAGCGTGGTCGCCGTCGGCATACCCGTGCCCTATAACGCAAAGGGGCTCGTTGACAGTGATTATTTTCTTTACTCTGTCGGTAAAGTTCTCGGCAGCCACCTTGACGTATGCTTCGAACCAATCAGCGATATCGGGATTCAGCCAGCCGCCTTTGTAGTGCAGCTCCGCGGGAAGATCCCAGTGATACAGCGTTATGATCGGCTCTATCCCGTTCGCGATAAGCTCGTCAATAAGCTTGTTATAAAACTCTATGCCCTTCGGGTTTACCTCCCCTGTTCCCTTAGGCATAATGCGCGGCCAGGACAACGAAAAACGATACGACGAAAAGCCCAGCTTTTTCATAAGCGCAACATCCGCCTTATAGCGGTGATAGTGGTCGCAGGCGACTCGTCCGTCATCACCGTTCAATATCGCGCCGTCCTTCTCACAAAAAATATCCCAGATCGAAGAACTTTTTCCGTCCTCATCCCATGCTCCTTCGATCTGATACGACGCAGTGGCGGTACCCCATAAAAAATTTTTTGAAAAACTCATGCATATTCTCCTAATTCTTTTACAATTTTAATTTAATTTTTGAGACATTATAGCACAGGTTTTTCTTTTTTGCAAGACAATTTAATTTTTTGCAAATTTATAGTACCATATTAGTGCCACAGACCGCCTAAAAATCCCCGAAAAATACGTTTTCACGCACCTTTAGAGGATTTGGGAGCAATTCACGCTCGCCGAATTTACGTAATTTCCCACCCATCTGTGCGCTGCGCGTAAGCTACCTAACAAACCCTGTCACCTCTTATTGCTACACAAACACTGCAGCCAAATTCAGCTGCAGTGTTTCTCTATTCAAAATCTGTATATTATGTTAATATATCTTTACCGGCATAAAAGCAATAACATTACCGCAGTATTAACAATATATTTTATTACAACCCTCCATCAGCGCATTGGATATTATGTGAGCCCGGACAACGAGCGCATTACCAAATCTACATCTTTGCTTTCAAGCTCCTGTATAATATGAAGATATGTTTTTTGTGTTGTCGTCATACTCGCATGGCCGAGACGACGTGCCACACTTGCAATCGAAACTCCGGCAAATAAGAGTAACGAAGCATGTGTATGCCGAAGACCGTGAACGGATATAATAGGAATATTTGCGCTGCAACAATGGCGGCTTAAAACATCATTTACCGTGGAATTATATACTTTCTTTTTTACAAAAATAGGCCTGTCCTCCGGCAGATCTTTTACCAATTCGCTGAATTGAATTACCGTCTGCCAATCAATCTGCACCTTACGAACCGAAGACTGATTCTTTGTAGGCAAAAAGCCTCCGCCATCTTTATAATTCCACGTTTTAGAGATTGAAAGGCTTTGATGAGAAAAATCAAAATCCTTTGGAGTTATCGCCAATCCCTCTGAAAACCGTATTCCGGTTTTGGCCACAAGCATAATAAACCAATCCCACGAAATTTCAGGGCCAAGCTCCAGTTCGCTTAACAGCTTGTGCAGCTCAAACTGGTTCAAATATTTGATCTTCTTTTCCTTTGGCGTTTTGCCTTTTATTATGGCTTTTCGGGTCGGATCCCTTTCTATAAGCCCTTCATCGACAGCATCCAAAACAGCGCCTTTCAACTGGTGATGAAAATCCATTGTTGTTTGTCTTTCGTGACAATCAGCATAATCATTTAAGATTTGCTGATATGTAATTCTTGTGACATCACAAAGCTTTAGTTCGGGAGCTAACTTTTTGAGCCATCGCTGTGTCAACAAGTATTTGTCCATAGTTACTTTCCTAATTGCTCCCTGTTTATATACCGCGATCCATTGAGCGTAGTAATCATAAAACAGATCTGTTTGTTTAACTTTGTTTAACATTTTTACCTCCAAGATATATTAAAATTTCCTCACGCTGATGAAGGGTGATAAGGTTGTCTAAGCAATCAAAGCATTTACCTATTTGTCGTTGTTCTGCTTGACTTG
>CANQQJ010000055.1 GCA_947625905.1 uncultured Clostridia bacterium
ATATCCCAAATCAAAACCCGTGATATAACGCTTTAGCATCGAGGATATGTTGAAATAATATCCCAAATCAAAACCCGTGATATAACGCTTTAGCATCGAGGATATGTTGAAATAATATCCCAAATCAAAACCCGGGGATGTAATGGTTTCGTCATTCCGGGGATATATTTGAAAAATATATCCCCTAAATATAAACCCGGGGATGTAAAGGTTTCGACGGGGCCGCAGAGGCTTAAGGAGCGAGCCGTGGCGGGAACCACGTAAAAAGCCCGACTTAAAATTAAACGCTAACAATAATAGAGTAGCACTGGCCGCCTAACTGCGGCTTGTCCGCCCGGGTTTACCGCGGATCCGGTTCCGGGCATCAACAACGCGGTGAACGTGAGACGCGAAAGCTTTGACGCGCCCATGAACTTATGAAGCTACCGACCGGGCCGGTTTGTCAATGAACCTGCCCGCGGGGGAATCCCGATCATTGACTACGCTCGTAGCGCCTTTTGAGTAAGCGGTTTCGGACAGGGGTTCGATTCCCCTCATCTCCACCAGCGGAAAATCAACCGCTTTTTTGCGAAAGTCATGCAAAGCATGACTTTCTTTTTTGAGCGGTTGATTTTCCGCTATTCCCACGAAACGCGCTTCGCTGGCGTTTCGTGGGAGCCCTAAGAATCCGCCTCGTTTACGAAAGTCATGCAAAGCAAGGTCTTCTTTTTTAGCCGCCTTTTTCGGCGCTTTTCCCACAAAGCGTGCTGCGCTGGCGTTTCGCGGGAGCCAACGTAGGGATTAGTAATTAGTGAATAGTAAATAGACGGGCGGATAATATTTGCCCCTGCGGTATTTTGCGTACTACGGTCGTAGGGGACGACGACCTCGGCGTCCCGGCTCGCCCCTTGGGGGCGATGGTTGCCGGTGGCAACCGCTTATCGCTGACCGAGCCGGGAGGCGAGAAAGCTGTCGGCGAAGCTGACTGAGAGGGGTTCTATTCGCTATTTACCAATCACTAATCACTACGTTAGTTTCCTGTAACTTCACACAATGTCACCGTTCGTTTTTTGTATAATAAAAGCACCCGTTTTCATGGGGTGCTTATTCGTCGTCTAAATCTTCGTCTAAATAGGCGTATTTGTCGGACATGGACTCAAATTTCATTTCTTCGGGCATAGCGGCAAATAATACTTCGCGTATTTTTTGCTGTTCTTCAATTGTTCCGTCTAATTTTAAATGACCTTTTATATTATCTGTCCAATCGTTACTTGCGGCCACTTCAAATTACACCTGCCTTTGTTGTTGATAATAATTTTTACAGTTCTTTTTTCATATATCTCGGTTCATATTCATAATACCCGTTCTTTGGATAGAATGAATAGGATTCAAACCACTGCTCCTTTGGAAAACCAAGATGAACCTTTGATATGGTCACGCCGTTATCACGCATTGATGATTCGGCAATCTTAAGAAGTGCGGTTCCTATTCCTTTCCGCTTTTCAGAGGGTTTGACATATAGTCTATGGAGAAACGCTTCTGTTGTATCGGCTGTTTTAGAATATCCAACGCACCCGATCACTCTGTCATTTTCATCGACCGCAATCCAAAACATATCGCCGCGATCTATGTAATTTTCCTTTATATCCAATAAATCCTCGTTAATTGTCGGCTTCCTTCCCAGTGCGTCTTTGGCCTGCAAAACCATAAAAATAAGATCATCTCGATAGCCTTCATCAAATGTCTTGATTACCATTCTATCTCCTCCGAATTACTGCTTATGGGGGCGGACGCACCCCGATTTCAATTCATCTTATTAAAAGCTTGTATTTCGTCATTCTCTATATGACGGAGCGGCTGCTTCCGAGGGCCTATTTTTTATTCAATTCTCGGTGAACCGTCATACTCATATTTATATCCGTTATTGCATTCTTTAAGCTGCCTTACATCAATGTTTCCACCAAAAAACTTTGAAGGTATCTCATCGGGAAAAGCTTTGCATCTCGGCATACCATAACTGCCTGAGATCGGGATTGCATTTTTACACATTGAACATGGATGATTAAGTATAAATGACATTTTTATCCCTCCATATATTTATTATTTAAATCCTCTTTGAGGCGTTTCTAATCATTATTCGCTAATCGTTAACCGCTGCGTTTCAATATCCGCCCCTACGGCATTTTGCGAACTTTTATTCTGTTCGCGATTTCCTAATTGCTAATCACTGCGTTGCGGGCGATTATTCTATTACATCAATTGTTTTAATCTCCGGCAGAGTAATACCAATCAGCCCGGTTGGGTATTTTTCGGTTTCAAGACTTATTTCCGCTGCTTCGGGTTCGTTATCTAACGCTTGTGTAAATATGCAACAAAAGCCCTCGATAACATCTCCGTCATTACAAATAACGCGAATGTTCTTGCCTTGATAAGCCGATAAAGCTTTTTCGGTCAATTCGATCACCCTTAAAATATGTTTGCCATATCATCATTATACTTTATGCCGACAAATTTGTCAAAGATTTTCGGCATGTTTTCCGATTCGAGCACTTTAATTGTCCGTCATATCCGCTCGCGTCGGAGTTTTACGGGAGACGGCGTAGTGATTAGCGAATGGGCCTCCCCCTCAGTCGGGCAAAGCCCGACAGCTCCCCCGAGGGGGCGCCTATTTTTTGCCTCCTCCCGGGAGGAGGTGGATTTTCGCCAAAGGCGAAAAGACGGAGGTGGGAACATAAGTACTAGAGATTAGGGTCTATGGATTAGGATTGAAAAATCTCAGCGAGATATTCCTAGTTTTTAGTACCTATTTCCTAGTCACTACGTTGACCCCTCTTCCCAAGGGGTGAGGCAATGCGGGCGGATAATATCCGTCCGACGGGACGCCGGGGTCGTCGTCCCCTACGACTATGGTGTGTTGTATTTGCGGGGTGTAGATGGGTGCTTGAATTTGGATTTGTGATGTGTTATAATATAAAATAATTTAACAGATCGGCATTTATTTATGTATGTTATAAATTGTGCATAAATAGCGGAGTTAACGGCTATAGAGAAGGGATATAGCTTTAATGCGCGTAAAACAAAGGCGCGGTTTGTTGCAGAAGGAGTGAGACAAACGAAAACGCCGAGTGTGGCAGAGATCCTTCGGGATGAGGCGGGGCGGTCGGAGCGGTTAAGGATCACGCTTATGGCCCTTGACTGCAAAGATCTTGACGCATTTATTAATAAACTCAGGACCGAAGATAAAAATTAAAATAATTTCCAAAAGTTTATAAAAATTTTATAATCTTCCGATATAATAAAAATATTATCGGGAGGTGTTGTTATGTATTTGGTTTTGGCGGCGGCGTATTTGGCGGCGGTGGTCGTTTTTGAGGTACTTGCGGTGAAGGGTCACGCTTTCGCGAAAACGGTCACGACGCTTCTTTTGCTTTTCGGGATCCTTGCCGCGGGATTTTTGAGCTTTGTCGGTTTGGTGTTTTCGTTTGCGGGCGCTGAGCTTAACGCGTACGTCGCGGCGCTGGTTGTTTTCGCGCTGCTTCTGTTCACGGTTCTGAACGGCACAGCGTGGGGTTACATAAAAAAGCGGCGGGTGTACCTGCCGGTCATCATAATATTTTGCGCGGCGCTTGTTCTGACGGGCGGCTTTGCCGCGTGGCGGATACACGACCGCGGCATTGAAACGGTGAGCGACAGCGCTCGAATACGGCTCGATTATCTGCCGCGCGAGGGCACCAAGGTCGCGGTCCTTGACGAGGCGCCGAGCCTTTTGCTCTCGGGTGATGATCTGCCGATACTTGACGGCGCTACCGCGCTCTATCCCGTGTATTCGGCGTTCGCGTTTGCGTTGTATCCCAAAGACCGCCTCGGCGCCGGCAGCCCGGTTCTGTGCTCGACCACAGACGGAGCGTACCGAAACCTGATAGAAGGAAGCGCCGACATAGTGTTCGCAGCGGTGCCGTCGGACGAGCAGAAAAAAGCCGCCGAGGACGCGGACCTGACGCTTGAGCTGACGCCGATCGGCAAAGAGGGATTCGTGTTTTTTGTGAACTCAAAAAATCCGCTGGAGGATATAACGATCGAGCAGATACGCGGGATATATTCGGGTGAGATCAAGGAATGGAGCGAACTCGGCGTTAAGCGCCTCGGAAACATACGCGCTTTTCAGCGCGAGGAGGGCAGCGGCAGCCAGACGGCGCTCATAAAGCTGATGGCGGGCCGCGGGCTTGCCGAAGCGCCGACTGAGGACGTTGTCGGCGGCATGGACGGGATCATCACAAAGACCGCCGATTATAAAAACTACAAAAACGCGATCGGGTATTCGTTCAGGTTCTATTCGACGGAAATGGTGAAGAACGACAAGATCAAGCTGCTGAGCGTGAACGGCGTGTACCCGAGCGAGGAAAATATCAGAAACGGCTCATATCCGCTCGCGTCGGAGTTTTACGCGGTGACCGCCGAGAATTCTGATCCGCGATGCGGCGAGGTGATAGATTGGATATTGTCGGAGCAGGGCGCGGAATTGATCGAGAAAACAGGCTATACGCCGATAAGGCAGGGCGGGCCTAGTCGCTAGTTCCTGGTCCCTACGTTCCCGCCTCCGTCTGCGGCAAGCCGCAGCCACCTCCTCCCCGGAGGAAGCACGGGAAGGCTGCGGCCGGAGCCGCGCAGCGGCTTCGTGGTACTAACGTATTCCGAGCGCACAAATAAACGAGGCCACAAATCATTAAATTATCCGGGACATGCGGGGTCGTCCGCCCCTACGTTGCGTATCATGGCCGTAGGGGACGGCTGCGGCCGGAGCTGCGGAGCGGGTTCGTGTCAGCAACGTATTCCGTTTGCGGATATAAACGAGGCCACAAATCATTAACGATAGTCATTATGAACCCCGACATCCCGTAGGGCGGATATTATCCGCCCGCGGCGGCAGGTTGGACTGCCGCCGATTTTGGGTTAGATGTTTATTTCTTTTGCCTGTGTCAGGGGCGCCAACGTTTTGGGATCCCAGATAAAGGCTTTTAATTTCCTTGCGCCGTTTATCGAAACGCTCACGTCGGCAATGTAATTAACCAAATCCGTCTCGGTGAAATTCAGCATAACTCCGTCTCTGTCGTAAGCCGAGATATAGACCACAGCGCCCGCCGGGACTATGCCTGTCTCTATATGCACATTTGCAGTGTCTCCGTTTTTCTCCGCCTCGAATTTTATTATCGTGCCGTCCGACAATACGCGCAAGGCGCATGTCGCCGTTTTGCCGCCCGATGTGCTCGCGGTTATCGTTGTTATTCCATAGTTACGGGTGTTGATAACTCCGTTTTCTTTAATCGTCGCCACATTTTCATCCGACGACGAGAATGTTATAATGTCGGTGTCAAACTCGGGCGTTATGTTCATCGGCAGCACAATGGTTTTGCTTCTGTCCGCAAATACCTCATTTTCTGCAAAGCTTATGCTTGTTATGGGCGCGTCTACAGGATTGAATTTCATGTTCCTCGACTTCGCGTACTCCTCGGCATAAGAGCCCGACTTTCCGTAAATCGTCATCTTCGACGGATAAGAGAACGAATTGTTCTCGATCTTAGTCACATAAGGCGGGATATAAGCCGAGCTCAGCTTGGTATCCTCCGCAAAAGCGTTAGCCGCGATAGTAGTGCAGAACCGCGGAATATTTACCGTCTCCAAACTCTGACAAAGCCTGAATGCCGAATCCGGAATATTCGTTATATATTTGCCGAGCTTAACCTCAGTTAATTTATCACAGCCGTAGCATAATTCGCGCCCAATCTCCGTAACACCATCGGCAATACTGATTGATGTCAAAGCATCGCAATCATAAAACGCCTTTTCATATATTTTTCCTGAACCTTTTATTATAACGGTATTTAATCTATCACAATTGTAAAACGCCGAACTACCAACACCTGTCACACTTTCCGGAACAGAGATTTCAGTTATACCGCAATTATAAAATGCAGCAGCGCCTATATCCAAAAGTGAATTTGGCAAATCAATTGTGCTTAGATTGGAAGAGCCGTAAAATGCGTTATTGCGAATATATTTGACTGTGTTTGGTATTGTAATATTTGTCAATCCTTTGCAATCATAAAACATTCCGACTGATACATCTTGCAATTTAGGCGGAAAATCAAATTTTTCCAGACCACTTTTTTCAAATGCATATTCCTCAATTTTAGTTATAGAAGAAGGAAGGTCAATCTCTTTTAACGATAAGCAATTTTTAAATACGTGGTTGCTGATCTTTGTTATGGAAGAAGGCAATATTATTTTCGAGAGAGAAGAACAGCCATCAAATGTATTAGCTTTAAGTTGTGTCACCATTTTAGGAATTTGAATCGTTTTCAAACTATTACATCCTAAAAACGCACCATTTCCAATTTCTGTGACTGTATTTGGTATATGTATTTCTTCAAGCTCTCTACAATTTGCAAATAACTCTCCGAGAATCCTTGTAATTCCTTGTTCAAATTCGACTTCTTTAATCCCGGAATTATCAAACACGTAAAATGATGTATTTATTTGTGACAAGCTTTTTGGGATATTTATTTTTTTTAGACTTGTGCAATTATTAAACGCTAATAAATCTATTGATAATAGATTTGGTGGTAATGTTATGTTTGATAATGATTGACTATTTTGAAAAGCATATCCACCTATTTCCAATATAGTATCCGGAAGTATAACAGTTTGGAGATTTGGACAGTTTTTAAATAAACCGTTAATTACTTTTGTTGCACCATCTTCTATTTCAGCTTCAATAAGCCCTGAATTATCAAATATAGGATATGTACTATTTACATTAGTTAAACTTTTGGGAATCTTAATTCTTTTTAAACTTTCGCAATTATTAAATGCAAATAAATCAATAGATTCCAAATTATTAGGTAAAATAATATCTGAAAGAGAAATACAATTCTGAAAAGCATATCCTCCAATACTTACCAAACAATCTGGAAAATCAATATGCTTTAAATTATCGCAATCTTTAAAAGCTGAATTTCCTATAACTGTTACTGTATCAGGAATTTTAACAGTTTCAAGCTGCTTGCAACCGCCGAATAATCCACTAATAATTTTTGTTATTCCTTCTTCAAATTCAATTTCTTTTATTCCTGAATTATTAAATATATAAAAAGAAGTATCTGCTGTATCTAGACTTTTAGGAATATTTATCTTTTTCATACTTGTGCAGTTATTAAACGCAAAAATATCTATTGATTTTATATTGGAAGACAAAACAAGGTCTGATAATTCAGAACAATTATTAAATGCATACCTTCCTATTTTTGTCACGGTATTCGCAATCGTTACGGACTTTATATATTGATTGCTATCAAACGCACTTTCCCCTATCTTTGTCACGGTATATCCGTCAATTTTTGAGGGGATCGCGACGGCGGAGGCGTTTCCGCGGTATTTTGTTATTGTGGCGTTATTATCGCTGTCAAGCGTATATTCCCATATTACCACAGGTTCGCTTGTGCCGCCGCCGGAGCCCGATCCGCCGGAGCCCGATCCGCCGTATGAACCCTGTCCGTAGCTTGGCGAGGGATTAAAATATTTTGATGTCGGCTTGGTCAAATATTTTAAATTCTGTCCTCTTGTGCATTTTTCGCCCACATATACGCTGTCCTCGTAATGGATAACAACTCTTATCGGGCTGTTGTCCGCGGTGTATATATCTATTGATTTATTATAAACGTCCACGCCGATAACGCTGACATTAACACCTATTTTGGCATACATATAGCCGCTCGTAGTCTCGCATAGTTTGGGCGTGCCGCTGCTGTAATCTTTGTATATGTAACTTACATTTGCTCCTACAGTGCCGTATATATTTCCTTTTATCAGCAGCAAATCGATACCGGCCGATAATTTAAGTCCCATTCGGATATCAATGTTCGCGGTAAAAGAAAACTCTTTTTTTGTGTATTGTTTTTCAAATTTAAACCCGTCATGCCTTGTTTTGCTGAATCCTGTTTTAAGTTTTCCGACCCATGTCATCGAAACTCCGCCTTTCAGTGAAATTTCGGCGTCAAGCGCGATCGTTCCTATTCCCGCGACGCGGACTGTGCATAATTTAACGGTAGACGGAATTCCCGCATAGTCTCCGAAATCAAAAGACACCGAAGTCGAAACGGTTGTATCGGCGGTTATGTAAGCCATATAATTTCTGGCGGCGACGTCCTGCTTGTGATGAAGCTGCAAATTACTGAGTTTGGCGCTTACTGTGCCCGCGGCGGAACCGCCGAGCTTAATGCTGTACGAAGCGGAGAGTGTTTTTGATTTTTTGTCGTAGTTAAAATCAGCGGCCTCAACCGTCAGATCTTCAGCGGCGGCATAAGCCTCGGCTCCGTCATATACCTGATATGTAACCGGCTCGGGCGCTTCTATGTTTTCAAGGTCAACGTCTATAACGCCTTCGGCGTCGGCTGAGACTATGGCGCCCTCGGCGCCTTCCTTTGCGGCGGATATGGTGGTTATATTGCCGTCGGTTGTGACGTTTGTCGCCTTCAGCGCAACGGGCAGGCCGCTTGTGTATACCACAAAAATATCTCCGGCTTTTATTTTGGGATCATAATCCGTTATTGTCACCGTGTTGTCGGCGGCAATCGAAGTATTCGCGGTCTGCGGTACCTCTATAACTCCGGGCGCGAACTCAAAGGTGTTTTGGTGGTTCTCATCTATGACCTCGCTTGCGAGGACGGCTTTGGCGTCGTCGAGCATAGCGGTCATTTCGGCGGTCGTTACCGCCTGATCGGGCATAAAGCTATTGCCCGACAGCTTGAACCAGCCGCGGTTTATCGCAACCTGTATATCGTCGGGGTATGTCACGCTGCCCGATTCGGCAAATGTGTAGCCCTCTCCCTCGTCAAGCTGAAACAGCAGGCAGGAGTTAAGCGTCTGGGCGGCGAACTCGCGCGTCGCGGGCTCGTCGGGATAGAACGGGTCTCCCGCTTCAATGTTTATCACACCGAACTCAACGGCAAGCAGTATGTCGCGGTAATACGGCATATCCTCGGATATGTCGCTGAAATAGTTGTCGGGCATATTGTCGTCGTT
>CANQQJ010000056.1 GCA_947625905.1 uncultured Clostridia bacterium
TACGCTATTTATCTGTTTGACGGGCCGTTTGAAGGCGCAATAAAAACAGAAATGGACGACACCTGCACCTTTACCTCGGAGGGAGATGTGGGGGGATTCGTTTATCTTGAAGGAGTAACGGCAACGTCCGAAGGCGAGGTTTTAACATTTGACGGCGACAAGTGGGGATGTTACGTCGATGCGGACGGAAATGTCGCGAAGAAAATTACGTTTTTACCTAAAGCTGCGCCACATTCCGGCGGCAGCGGCTCGGCAGGCTTTGGCGGCAGCTCATTCAGCACGAGCGGAGCGACCCCGTCTCCGTCTCCTTCACAAACGCCGACGGAAACAGCGGCGCCGCAGACCGAGGCTACGGACGCTCCCGTATCCGATGCGCCGATATCCGGCGGACTGCCGTTTAATGACGTAAAGCCTTCCGACTGGTTCTATGACGCGTTGCAGTCGGCGTACGGCAAAGGCCTTGTAAACGGCGTGAGCGACACCGAGTTCGGCCCCGATGAGAATATGACGCGCGGAATGCTTGTGACGATAATCGGACGCGCGGACGGATTCACGGAGTCGATCGGTGCTTTGTTGAGCGACGTTGATCCGAATGAATATTATGCACCGTATGTGGCCTGGGCCGCCGCAAACGGCATTGTGACAGGCTTTGAGGACGGCACCTTCAGACCCGACGAAAATGTGACGCGCGAGCAGACCGCGGCTATACTTTACAGATACGCGCAGTATAAGGGCGGAGACGTATCGGTCGGCGAGAGCGCGAATATGCTCTTTACCGACGCGGCGCAGATCAGCGAATACGCTGTGCCCGCGATAGAGTGGGCGTGCGGAGCGGGAATCATAAACGGTTACCCCGACGGCACTCTGGCGCCTGCCGCATCAATAACAAGAGCCGAATTTGTGACAATGATAGGCAGAACCTCTCTGCTGTAAACAAATTTATTTCAGGAGGAACTTTCAATGAAAAGAAAAATAATTGCGTTTATTTTAAGCGCGGCGATGATTATCGGCACAATGCCCGTTATGGCGCCGGTGTTCGCGGCGGATGAAAGCGCCACCCGCGGCGAGGTCTGCGACATGCTGCTTATTGCCGCAGACGACTACAATCCCGGCGTACAAAAAACCGACATATTAAAGGGCTACGAGGACGGTCTGCTCCACGAGGAGTGGAGCGTGACAAGAGCCGAGGCTCTCGTTATGCTTAAGCGCGCGTTCGGCGAGATCCCCGTGATCAAAGGCTCAAACAAATACATTGCCTTCCCGGTCGAGATGTTTACCGATATACCCGACTGGGCCGAAACCGAGCTTTACGACGTGTTTGCCGCGGGCATAGTGGCGGGAAAATCCGAAGGCATATTCGCGCCCGACGACAACGTTACCAAAGGCGAGATGCGGCTGTTTATTGAGCGTATGTACCGCGTGTTCGGCACAAACCTCAGGGACGACTATTATCAGACAATTAATCATGACGGGCTTGATAACGCCGTGATCCCCGAGGGAAAAAGCGCAACCGGCACCATGCACGGTGATCAGGTCAACGACCAGCTTAAAGCTGTTGTAAAGGAAGCGGACTCGTCAAACCCCGACAAAAACTCAAAGGCGGGCAAGATCAAGACGATTTATGACAACTACATGAACAAAGAGGCCAGAAACGCGCAGGGCTATGAGCCGTTAAAGCCATACCTCGACGAGATAGACGCGGTAAAGACTGTCTCTGACTTTATCGGCACCGAAGCGATCGATACTTTCATGAGTTTTCGGAATGAGATCGATCAAAAGGACTCGAGCAGGTATATTAACACTTTCCTCACTCCCTCGGTAAACACAAAGGATATGTATGAGGGAAAGGATGACAACAAAAAGCAGGCATATCTCAAATTTGCCGCGTCGCTGTTCACCCTTATAGGCTACAGTGAGGCAGACGCCGAAGCCGCGGCCGACACGGTATTTGATCTTGAGACCCAAATAGCCGAAGCAAGCCTTTCGCTTATAGATACCTATGATATAAACAAAACATACAACATATACTCGCTTGATGAAATATCCGCAGAGTTTAAAAATATTGATATCGAAAAGGTGTTTGAAAACAGCGGCTTTAAGCTCAAAGACAGATTTATGGTTTATGATGTAGGCGCGATGAAAAAGACAGCCGAGCTGCTTGACGACAAAAATATCGACGCCTTAAAGACTTACGCCAAATTCGCTCTGCTCGCCAATAACGTTCAATATCTGAGCGAAGATTTTGAAAACGCGGAAACCGAACTCAATTCCGCGGTCATGGGCATTCAGGGAACTCTTGATGAAGAGACGAAGGCCGTGAACTGCATAGACAGTCTTGTTCCGGACTATCTCGGCGAGCTGTACAGCGACAAATACGTTGACGAGAAAACCAAGACCGACCTGACCGAAATGATAAAGGGCATGATCGGGATCTATCGCGAAAGACTTGAAAACAACGATTGGATGAGTGAAGCCACAAGACAAAAGGCGATAAAAAAGCTTGACACCATGGGCATTAAGGTCGGCTGCCCCGACGAGTACCCCGAGGTCGCCCTTGACTCAAAGGAGCTCAAGACCTATGCCGAGGGCGGAAGCCTCGTTGAAAATATGATAACGATAAGCGAGGCAGAGGAACAAGACATGATAGCCAGAGAAGGCACAGTGGTAGACCACAGTCAGTGGGTAGCGACTCCGCAGACGATAAACGCTTTCTATGATCCTTCATTTAATGATGTGACTGTTTGCGCGGGATTTTTGCAGATGCCCGGAGTATACAGCACCGACGCCCCTTATGAGAGAAATCTGGGCGCCATAGGTATGGTCGTCGGCCACGAGATCAGTCATGCGTTTGACAAAAACGGCTCGCAGTATGACGAGAACGGAAACGCGGTGAACTGGTGGACGGAAGAGGACGCGGCAGCCTTTGACAAGCTGTGCCAAAACGTTATAGATTTCTATGACGGCTATGAGGCGGCGCCCGGAATTGCTATGAACGGAGAGCTGACTCTTACCGAAAATACCGCCGATATGGGCGGACTGTCGGTTGTGGCTGAGCTTGCGTCAAGGATCGAAAATTTTGACTATAAGCAAATGTTTGAAAGCTATGCCAATCTTCAGCTTTCAGCGGCGTATCGCGGTTATTTGCAAATGTGCGCGACGAGCGACGTGCACAGCCTGCCGAGCGTCCGCGTAAACAGACTGTTTGAGACCTGCGACAAGTTCTTTGAGACCTACGGCATAACCGAAAACGACGGAATGTGGGTTGCTCCCGAGGACAGAGTCGCCATCTGGTAATTTGATAGGCTCGCAAAACACCTCATCAGTCAGACTGCGTCTGACAGCTTCCCCTCAAGGGGAAGCCTCTCTTGCCTTCCCCTTGAGGGGAAGGTGGGCGCCAAGGGCGCTCGGATGAGGTGCCTCCCCTACGATCATGGTGCGCGAAACACATATATATAATCATTGTCACATAACAACAAGATCCGCGGGAGCATAAACCCGCGGATCTGTTTTTTATTGTTTTAAAAATTCCTATATTTTCTTTTTCGATTTGCCGCACCGCAGCAGAAGCGCGGCGTACGCGGCGGTGAGAACTCCCGCGGCAGCGTAGCTGACGGGCCAGGGCAGATTAAAGCCGATGGCGGCGTTTAAAATAAAGCTCGATATTATGAACATATAGAACATGCCCGGCACGAGCGACATAATAAACGGCTGCTTGCTGCGCATCATATAGACCGTGATCATAGCGAATGCGAACACCGCCAGTGTCTGGTTTGCCCACGCGAAGTAGCGCCAGAGCACGTTGAATCCGCCCGCGTTGACCTTGGCGAAAATCAGTATGACCGCCACGACCGCGAATATCACGATCGAGACGCCCAGCCTTTTTGTTTTTTTTGATTGGTCGATCTTGAGCGCTTCGGAAATTATCAGCCTGAGCGAGCGCAGCGCCGTGTCGCCCGAGGTGATCGGAAGAACAATAATGCCGATCACGGCAATAATGCCGCCCACGCCGCCGAGCAGGTTTTTCGCCACGATACCAACAACGTCGGTCGGGCTTGTGGAGGCCGAGGCGAGCCCGAGCTTCATAACGCCCATGGCCGCGGCCGCCCATATCATAGCGATAACGCCTTCCGCGATCATCATGTTGTAAAACGTCATGCGGCCCTCTTTCTCGCTGCCGATCGTGCGTGAAACGAGCGTGGCCTGGGTGGAGTGGAAGCCCGAGACTATGCCGCAGGCGACGGTCACAAAGAACACGGGGATAAAGTGCAGACCCTCGGGGTGAACGCCCGAAACTCCCGTCGTCCAAATGTTGTCGAGCGGATAGTCCTTGACAATAAATCCTATAAACACGCCGATCGCCGACAGGACAAGCAGAGCGCCGAAAAATGGGTAGACCTTGCCAATTATTTTGTCGATAGGGAACAGCGTCGCTATAACGTAATAGACGAATATCGCGCCGTATACCACCCATACCAGCGGATTGCCGGCGCCGTTGTCGGTCCTCAGGATCTGAGTTATGAACAGATCGCCCGGGGTATAGATAAACACCGTGCCCACCAGCAGCATTGTGAGGCACACGAACACATTATAGAGCGGATACGTGTATTTGCCCAGGTATTTGCGTATGAGCGAGGGCATCTGCGCGCCGTCCTCGCGCACCGAGATCATGCCGCACATATAGTCGTGAAGCGCGCCGCCCAGCACGCAGCCGATCGGTATCGTCAGAAACGCGATCGGACCGAAAAGAATACCCTGTATCGGGCCGAGGATCGGACCGGTTCCCGCGATATTCAAAAGCTGAATAAGCGAGTTTTTCCATTTGGGCATGGGCACATAGTCCATGCCGTCGTTAAGCCTGACGGCGGGCGTTTCCCGTCCGTCGGGGCCGAAGGCCTTTTCGCATACCTTTCCGTACAAGGCACCGCCGACCAAAAGCAGCGCGAGCCCGATAAAAAATGTTGTCATAAAATCAACTCCTTATATTTTTTGAAAATAATATCAAATATCAATCGCGATTATCATTGAATGCGTCAAGCCTTGTCCGCACGTTTTTCTCAAGATTGCGATAGAAGAATTGATAGTCGTATAGGTGGTACACCCCGCTATTAAACACGTCGAGTCCCGGAGGATATTCCTCGGGCGTGACGTCGGTGACTTTCAGCGCGCCGCGGACGTCGTCGATATACGCTCCCGTCAGGGCGGGTTCCTCGGTTTTGATGTTTCCGCCGTAGTCGGTGAAGCACGAGCCCAGATCAAGGCTCTTGTCCGCGGGAGTGCCGTCGGTCCTCCAGTTCAGCGGGTTTATCGCGAGTGACTTTGTGCCCTTCGGTATGATTATCGAATTGTCAACGTCGGGCGCCTCGCAGGTGAAGGCTATGATAACTCCGGTGTCGTTCTCGCCCTCGGCGGGTTTAAGCTGGGGATATTTTTTCGTCTCGTCCTCGGTTAGCCTCCAGCCTATGGCGTAGCACGCCGCGAGTTGATCCCGTGCCGATTTATCCGCAAAATAATCTCTCACAAGTCTTATGCACATATCGCCGCCCTGAGAAAATCCCGCGAGTATTATCGGGCGGCCGTCGTTTATGTTTTTGTAATAATATTCAAACGCGTCTTTTATATCTTCGTAAGCGGACGCGAGATATTTTTCTCTTTCGCTCTCGTTCATGGTATAGACATCAAGACCCGCCTGGCGGTAATACGGAGCGAAAAAACGGCTGTCGGCGTCATATATCCCCTTTTCCATGTTTATCGCGCCCAGGAAGTTAGATTTGGTCTTTTCATCCGAGAGGCTCATGTTGCCGCCGCTTGTGTAGACGGTGGGGCAGACGAAGAACACGTCGGCGGCCTTGTCGGTATTGCCGCTCTCGAAATATGCCCAGTTTGCAATGTCGGAGTAATCAACTCCCGAGTTGCTCTGCGGCTCAAGCCGAGCGAGTATCGCCGCAAACTCCGCGCGGGTCAGACTCGCCGCGGGTCCGAGCGTGCCGTCGGGATAGCCGCTTATAATTCCCGCGCCGCACGCCCAGCGAATTGCGGGAAGCGCGTATTCGCTGATATCGGCCGCGTCGGTGAAGCCCGATATATCCGCGCTCTCGCCTTGCGAAACATCCTCGCCCTTATACCGCGCGTATCTGTAGAGTATCGCCGCGGTCTGCTCACGCGTCACGTTTTCGTCGGGTCTGAAAGTGCCGTCCTCAAAGCCCGTAACTATACCGTTTTCTGTTGCCCAAGCCACATACGGCGCATAGTATTCTTTCGGATAAATGACGAACGGGGACTGCGATGACTGCGCGGAGCTGTCCATGCGTCCGATTACCGTCACAAGCATGCCGCGCGTCATAGCAGTGTCGGGTTCGAACTCAGTGCCGCTCACGCCTTTTACAATGCCTTTGTTATACGCTTTGCAAACCGCGTCATAGAACCAGTCCGAGGGGCTCACGTCGGCAAACGGCAGCGCGTTACCGGACGGTTGATTTATGTCGGGTGATTGGGGCTCGCTTGTCTGCGGCGCGGCGGTCGCGTTGGGCGTAGGAGCCGCGGTCGGAGCCGAATTTGAGGTCGAGAACGCGCTTGTCGATATGCTTCCGCCCGAGCCGGAGGAGTGGGAGGAGGGGAGCGGATAAAACGTTATGTTTTTCGCGGGCTCGCCGCCGGAGTTAACATAAGCCTCTTTCTCGCTGTCGTATGACGCGGGAGCCGCGTCGGATTCGGCGCTGACGCCCTCAAGCTTGACGCCTACCGCGGGATCGCCCTCGACGGTAAAGACGCAGCTTGAGTCAATATCCGCGACTGCCCGCGTGTCCGCCTGAAGCGGCATAATGCCGATGCCGTCCGAGGTTATTTTGAGCGAGGCGTTGTTCTTGAGCGTTATCTCGCCCGCTTCATTGGCGCTGCCGCATATGATAAGAGCCGCGCAGTCTTTGTTTTCGGGGTCCGAGGCCGCAATCTCGAGGCTCGAGCCGTCTTTAACCGTAAGATCGGCCGTCATACACGCGGTGCTGAAGGCGATGTAACCTTTCTCGTTTTTCGCGGTCACGCGGGAGCCGCCGCCGACAGTCAGCGCACCCGTATTGCACATCAGTCCGCCGTTTAGGGTGAGAACGCCGCTGCCGGTTATCGTTATATCGCCGTCGGAGCAGAGCGAGGTATTTATGGCGTTTTCAGTTCCTTCGGCTGTCACGGTGAGATCGCCGTCTGTCTTAAGCGTTACATCTCCGCTTGCGAATATTCCGAAAGCGCGCGGATCGTCGCCGCCTAAAAGGGCGCATTGGATTGACGGGCTTTCACCTTCCGGGACATTGAGCGTCACTCCGTCCGATAAAGCCAGACCGATGCTGTTTGTCGTCACGAACTGAAAGTCCGATGTGAGCGTAACGACATTGCTGTCCGCTGTTATTCCGTCGGGGAGTTCCTCGGGCGGGATCGGCTCGCCGTCTTTGCTGTTTTTGCGAAAGCCCGATTCGGGATCGTAATATAACGCGTAATCGGCCGCCTCCACCGGGTCGGCGATAACGCTTATCGGGAAGTTGTCGTTAACGTAAAATGCCTGGACGTTGGCGTTTTCAAGCTGCTCATCGGTGAGGTCGAGATCGTCGTAATCCCCGTTCATTATCGAGTTAAAGAACGTGTCAAGCATTGCCGCGTTGGAATAGCACTTATCTTGAAGAGCCGCGATCTCCTCGGGGAGCTCGTCGCTTGGCGCATCGGGATGTTCCGCGCGATAAGCGGAGAGCGCGGTTTTGTATTCGTCGATCATTTGCTCGGTGCTCTCAAGAAGATCAAGGTATCCGATCGACTTAAGGAAATCGGTTCCCATCTGCTCGCCTTCGGAGAGCACGTCGCTCCAGTCGTTCCACGATACCGAGCCGTCCCCGGCGGT
>CANQQJ010000057.1 GCA_947625905.1 uncultured Clostridia bacterium
ATTCGTGCCGTCGCCGAGCTGTCCGTAAGCTTTCCATCCCCAAGTCCAAAGACTGCCGTCCTCCTTTATCGCCACTGTATGACAATTCCCTGCGGAAACTGCCGTGACATTGTCCATGATTTTTACAGGGGTAGATTTATTATCCGTTGTGCCGTCGCCGAGCTGTCCTTTCCAGTTAGCTCCCCAAGTCCAAAGGCTGCCGTCCTCCTTTATCGCCGCTGTATGACTTTCTCCTGCGGAAGCTGCCACGACATTGTCCATGATTTTTATCGGTGTGGGGTTATAATCATTTCTATTCCCACCTGTGCCGTCGCCAAGCTGTCCGTACTCGTTCCTTCCCAAAGTCCACAGGCTGCCGTCTTCCTTTATCACCGCTGTATATCCCTCTCCTACGGAAATCGTCTGATACTCGCCAACCTTGCCCATATCATGCGCGCCCGCCGGCATTGTCGGCATAATTACCGCCATCATCGCCAATACCGTAATCAAACTGAAAATCCGTTTTTTCATTTATATGTACCTCCCAAATCTATACATAATATAAAAAGTGCGCCGCATAAATCCTCAGCGGCGCACCCAAAAACGCCACCTTGATTTAATGCTGCCACGCACATCATACGATAAAATCCCATAGGTATGATTATCAAAGCGTGCGCCTTTAGCAAAGCGCAAGCCTATGGGATTTTTTAATTGTACGTGGCAATAATTATAATACCACAATATGGCGAAATTGTAAAGATGTAAATTAGATGTTTAAAAAATTTTCAACAAAAACTATTGCTTTTTCATTCCCATTGTGCTACACTATATTTGTATAGTTGTCAAAGTAATAGAGCAATTCCATTACTTTTATTTGTACATAAAGCTGTTACACGAAAAGGGGTGTGACGGCTTTTTGTGCTTTTTATGGGAAAATCGAATAATGTCGAAAATGGACATTTAGAAAGGTTTTCGTAAAAGAGCAAGCAAAGCCAAAGAGTACCCTATTGGCGGTTTTACTCGTTCCGCTTCGGCGAAACGGCGTAAAAAATTCGTGAGAACAAACCCACACCCTTACAGAAAAAACGGAGGATTTTATATGCAGAACAGAACAAGAAATGTACAAATCAAATTTTGGGTAACGCCAGAAGAACGTAAGTTAATTGAGCAGAAAATGGCGCAGCTGCCGACAAAACGAATTGGCGCATATATGCGGAAAATGGCGATTGACGGGTATATCATTTATACCGATTTATCCGAAATAAAGGAGTTTCAAAAAGAGTTGCAGGCAATCGGCAGGAATATAAATCAGATTGCAAAACGCGTAAATGCGACCGACTCTGTCTATGAAACGGACATAGCGGAAATAAAAGAAAGGCTTGACGAAATATGGCGATTACAAAGAACCATGCTATCGACACTACGCTGAAAACGGCGATTGACTACATACTCAATCCCGCCAAGACTGACGGAAAGCTACTCGTTAGTTCATTCGGATGCTCGCCAGAAACGGCTGATCTTGAATTTGAGCGGACAAGGCAATATGCGATAGACAAGGGAAAGCACCTTGCGCGGCATATTATTCAATCATTCGAGCCGGGTGAAACTACACCGGAGCAGGCTCACGAAATCGGAGTGAAACTCGCGAACGAAATTTTCGACGGCAGATTTGAGTTCATCGTCAGTACGCACATCGACCGAGGGCACATTCACAATCATATAATTTGCAATGACGTCAGCTTCGTCGATTACAAGCATATCCACATAAACAAAAATGGTATTACAATACCCGCCGTATCAGCGACCGAATTTGCCGCGAATATGGATTGTCGGTTATTGAACCGAGTGCCGCGCGCGGGAAAAGTTACACAGAATACACAGCCGCTAAGAACGGTACAAGCTGGAAGGCAAAGCTGAAAAATACGATTGACGCACTCATACCACAGGCGAAGGATTTTGATGATTTTCTGCATCTTATGCAGAAGAACGGATATGAGGTCAAGCAGGGTAACTATATATCGTTCCGAGCGGAAGGTCAGGAGCGGTTCACCCGGTCTAAAACTATCGGAGCAAACTATACCGAAGAAGCTATTGCGGAGCGGATCGCCGGAAAGAGAACGAGAAAACAGCCGCGCCGTAATGATAAGCGTATCAGTTTGCTTATTGATATTCAGAACAACATAAAGGCGCAACAGAGCGGCGGCTATGAATATTGTGCGAAAATAAACAACTTACAACAGGCGAGTAAAACAATAAACTTCCTCACCGAGAACGGCATACATACTTACGAGGATTTAGTTGCAAGAGTAGACGAAATGAGCCGTAAATTTACTGAAACGACGGATAACCTAAAATCGGTCGAAAAACGGATTGAGGAAATCAATATGCTTAAAAAGAATATCCGAACTTACAAATCATTACGTCCGATTTATACGGAATATCGGAAATCAAGAAATAAAGATGATTTTGAGCGTGAACATCGTCGCGAAATAATTTTATTTGAGACTGCGCGGAAATATTTATCGTCCGTTCAGAACGGCGGCAAACTGCCAAGCTTGGAAAGTCTGAATGCGGAGCTTGCGGAGTTATCGAAGCGGAAACAACAGCTATACGCGGAGTATAGGAAATCAAAAAAGGCTCTTTTAGAAATGGATATTATCAAGGCGAATGTTGATACAATTCTCGATGTCCCGAAACGGCATAATCGTGAGCAGGAGATTGAATAGGTAAAATACGGTCAAGAGCCGTAAAAGTTGAAAATTTGACGATAGAAATATTTTAAACGTACCACGGTTCATCAGAGCATTTTCTATTTTAAAATCGTCGAATTTTGCAAGTCAAGAGCCGCAAAAAATGCTCAAAAATACCCCTACCTTTTGACGGAGAGTGAAAACAAGGTAAAAATTTAAACAGGAGGAAAAACTTGCAAACAGCTTAAGAATATGCGCACGAGCATAACCCGTTTCACAAATAAATTCATTTAGGCGCATTATACAGACCGCTAATAAATTTTTCTGTAATTATGCCGCTGGGCGCGGGCTTGGATTGATGATATAATCTTCTGTAGAAAATTTTTTACGGAGGATTATATTATGAATTTTATTGAAGAATTATACTATGGAAATATTCGACCAAACACGCAGGAACACATCTCAACGGAAACGTACAAGCAGGCGACAGCCATTATTTCAAGAATAACGGCACAGCTTCGTGAAACGCTTTCCGAGCCTGAACGCACTTTGTTAGAGCGTTTAATCGAAGCTAATAATGATGTTATCGGAGAGATTGGCGCGGCTGAGTTTCAAGTCGGTTTTGCATTAGGCGTTCAAATGATGATTGATTGTTTTGCTATGAATATTGACAAAATCACAACAGGTAATAATTAACAAGGAGGAAAACTAAATGAATGCTGTAATATACGCTCGTTATAGTTCTGAAAATCAGCGCGAGGAGTCCATTGAAGGACAACTCCGTGAGTGTTCGGATTTCGCAAACAGGAAGGGTTACACAATAGTCAAAACCTATGCCGACAGAGCAATCTCCGGTAAAAAAGCCGATAATCGACCGCAGTTTATGCAAATGATAGCGGACAGCAAACAAAAACTATTCGACGCTGTAATCGTGTGGAAAATTGACAGGTTTTCGCGCGACAAATACGACAGTGTTTTCTATAAGAACGCACTGAAAAAGAATGGTGTCAACGTCATTTCTGCTACCGAGCCAATCGACGATACGCCGGAAGGTCAGCTTATGGAAAGTATTTTTGAAGGCTTTTCGGTTTACTACATAAAAGATTTAGCTTTGAAAGTAAGCCGCGGCATGACGGAGAATGTGTTGAAAGGAAAATTCAACGGCGGCGCACTGACCTTTGGATATTACATTGATGAAAACAAATCATTTCAGCCTGACCCAATTCAGGCACCAATTGTGCAGGACGTTTTCACTCGATATGCTGACGGTGAAAGCGCGAAAAGTATTTTGAAATCACTTATCGAGCAGGGCGTAAAAAATCAGCGGGGAGGAAATTTAACGTATAGTTTTGTAACGAATATGTTGAAAAACAGACGATATTTAGGTGAGTATCGGTTTAAAGATACTGTCGTAGAAAATGCATTTGCTCCGCTTGTTACGCGAGATATTTTTGATAAATGTCAAGCCCGATTGGCGGCGAACAAACACAAGCCGGCGCACTTCAAAGATACGTCGGACAGGTATATTCTGACCGGCAAAATTTTCTGCGGTCATTGCGGCAGTTCAATGGCAGGCGTGAGCGGTACGAGCAAGACCGGAATTACGCACAGATATTACCACTGTCGCAAGGCGAAGGCAAAAAAGTCTTGCGATAAGAAGCGCGTGCAGAAGGATTTGATTGAAAATATCGTACTTGATTACACGTTGGATATGCTGAATAACGATGAAATAATTGATTACATAGTGGACACTTGTTTCAAGCTGCAATCGAACAGCAACACAAAACTCCCCTCTATGCAGAGCCGCTTAAAGCAAATTGAAAAAGAGCTTGCCAACATAATGAAAGCAATCAAGCAGGGAATTTTTGCACCAACAATTCAAACTACGCTTAACGAACTTGAAGAAGAAAAAGCTAATCTTGAACTGGCAATAGCGAAAGAGCAAATCGAACGCCCGAAGCTGAGCAAAGAGCAAATCCGCTACTGGATATGCAAATTCCGTCTGATCGACCGTAGCGACGACAGCCAAAAGCAAAAGCTGATTGACGTTTTTGTAAATTCAATCTATGTATACGACGATAAAATGCTCATAACTTACAATTACAAAGATGGCGAGAAATGCATTGACTACGACGTGATACGGCAGTACATGAACAAAAAGGAAAACACTGATAATCTCGCGGATTATCAGTGTTCGCCTTTGAAAGTCATTGGTGAACCGTGTTGCACCAAATCCGAATTTTCCAATTCCTCCAGTGTAATCGTCCTCGTTCCGTCTTTAATATTGTATGTGATAACAAGTTTATCATCATAAAGATAGACCGAATTTACAAACGTATCAATCAAATACTGTCGATTTTTCTCAACGTCCATGTCCAGATCTTTAAACTTGCTGATCCAAAACACAATATTTTCTTTCGTCAGTGTTGGGTGCTCGATTTCCTCGTTCAGTATAGAGGTTTCAATCTCCGACTTGCGCTGTTCCAATTCCTCCAAGCGCTGTTTTGTCGAGGAAGTCACAACGCCCATTTGAATTGCGTTGAGCATATTATTTATTCCGGTTTCAACGTCATTAAGACTTTTCTTCAGCGCCTTCAAAATTGTATTTTCTTTAAATTGCAGATTGTATATAGTCTCCGCGATTCGCTCAATAACTTCGTCGTTCAGCACAAACTCCTTCGTTAAATTGATTACCAAATCCTCGATCCAATCTTTCCTGACCGACTTTTTATCGCAAATTTTACGGTGCTTAGTATTTGCGCACTTGTAGTAATGATACATATTATTTTTATATCCGTAACCGCTCTCACCCAACATCAGTGCGCCGCATTTGCCGCAGAACAGCTTTGTACTGAGCAGATAATTTACTTTCGCCTTTTCCTTCGCCGGAGCGTGCTTGTTTCGCTGCATTCGCTGCTGAACCTTTTTGAAAACGTCCTCCGAAATGATTGGCGGTATGCCTCCGGGAATAACAATATCCTTGTATTTGTACTCGCCTATGTATTTGCGGTTTTTCAGCATCATATGCAGACTGCTTTTGTTAAAATCTGCACCTGTTGTGGACTTGAATCCTCGGCTGTTCAGCGAATTTACAATGTCGATAATCAAATCGCCGTTTGCGTAACGAGTGAAAATTTCTTCAACTATCGGCGCGGTATCGGGATTTATCGCATAACGCCTGTCGCTTCCGACCATGTAACCGAGCGGCATAGTGCCGCCGTTATACCTCGCTTTCAACGCATTTTCGGTCATACCGCGTGTGACCTTTTGTGCCAGCTCCGCCGAGTAATATTCCGCATAGCCTTCGAGCATTGATTCAAGAATAATTCCCTCCGGTCCGTCAGAAATACTTTCCTTTGCTGAAACGACTTTTACGCCGCTCTTGCGCAGAATTGACTTATAATACGCCGAATCATACCTGTTCCGAGCAAACCTGTCCAGCTTCCACACGAGCACAACGTCAAATAAACCCTTTTGACTGTCCTTAATCATATGCTGAAATTCCGGTCGGTTATCCGTTTTCGCTGATAAGGCGCGGTCTATGTAATTTTTTACGATTACAATATCATTACGGTCAGCATATTCTTTACACTCCCGAAGCTGACCTTCGATTGACTCTTCTTTCTGATTGTCAGAACTATAGCGGGCATATATCACGGCTTTCATCAGCGTTCACCTTCTTTCAGCAAATCAAATAACGCCTGTTTCAGCTTGCCGTTTAACGGCGATTGCGGGTCAAAACACATATCAATGAAGTGTCTGAACTGTTCGTTATCCGTGTCAAACTTCGGCTTGAACTTATACGACATACCCTCCGGATTGTCCGTCCTGCCGTAGAGGTAGTCCAACGACACGTTAAAGTAGTCGGCATATTTCAAAAATATATCGCATGGTGGCTCCGATTGGTCGTTTTCATACCGATTTATCGCCGACTGCGACGAGCCTATAACCTTCGCAAACTTGTCCTGCGACATCATTGTGCTGTGGCGTAATTCGCGTAGGCGTTTGCCTAATCCGTCCATAATAACACCTCCGTTGTTTTGATAGATATATTATAACCCGACATATAGTTTCTGTCAACCCCTTTATATGTTTTTATTAATATTTATCGTTGCGCAATCAATCATCATTTGCACACCCAATGCAAAACCGATTTTAAAATATGACAGCCCTGTTTCTTCGGTGATTTCATTTTCAGCTTCAATAAAACGTTCAAGTATTGTCTGTTCCGACTCTGAAAGAGAATCCCTTAATTTTGTTGTCAGTTTAAAAACGATGTCAGTCGCCTGTTCGTGTCGTGCTGTTTCTAAACCGTGTTCCGTGTGTGGATTAATGTTTCCGTAAAATAATTCCTCAATAAAATTCATGGTATAATCCTCCGTAAAAAATTTATTCAAGAAAATTATATCATCAATCTAAGCCTGCGCCCAGCGGCAGAATTACAAAAAATTATCTCGACGGTCTGTATAATGCGCCTAAAGGCGGTTTTCCGCTGGGCTTGGGATTTTGTTCCCAATAATTTTTTTGCGCTCCATACAGTATATGAGAGCGGAAAAATGCCGAGTGTGGCTACATCGGCTATGCTTGCTATTATATCAAAATAGCAGGCATAGTAAATTTATTTCTTGCAAGTGTGGCTACACTTGCTGTGCTTGCTGTTCCGTAAAACAGCAAGCACATGGAAATGAATTTCCCGTAAGTGTGTACGCACTTGCTGTGCTTGCTAATCTATGAAAATGTATCTAAACGCCTATTTCGACATTATTCGATTTTCCCATAAAAAGCACAAAAAGCCGTCACACCCCTTTTTGTGTAACAGCTTTATATATAAAATAAAATTAATGGAATTGTTCTATTACTTTGACAACTATACAAATATAGTTTAGCACAATGGGAATGAAAAAGCAATAGTTTTTGTTGAAAATTTTTAAAACACCAGATTTACATCTTTACAAATTGTGTCATACATGGTATTATAATAATTGCCACGTACATTTTAATAAAGTTTGATTGGGGCTTGCGTTTGCTAAAGGCGCACGCTTTGATAATCATACTCAGTCAAATTTTATTAATGTATGGTGTGCGTGGCAGCATTAAATCAAGGTGGCGTTTTTGGGTGCGCCGCTGAGGATTTATGCGGCGCACTT
>CANQQJ010000058.1 GCA_947625905.1 uncultured Clostridia bacterium
GATGAAATTGAAAAGGCTCGTGAAAATCTGAAACGGAAAGAAAATCAGAAAAAGCGGCTCTTATCACGACAAAAAGACCTTGAACGAAATCAGCGTGTAAAACGGCTGATTGAGCGTGGGGCAATTTTAGAAAACGTCATATGGGACGCAACGGATTTTTCAAATGAGCAGATACAAAGTCTTTTATTTGAAGTCTTTGCTGTCGAGGACGCAAGAGCCAAAGTCGAGAAAATGAGAGCGAAAACCGAAGAAAAAGCAGAAACGGGAAATCCCTTGCCGGAGCAAGGGCGCACTTATACACTGCGTCGGAGCAAGCTACATATCTCTCACCCTGCCGCAAGCGGCAGGGCACGCTCATTCCGCTGCTCCTCCTTTTCCTACAAAGGGCACTTCGTTGGCGCTTTGCGGGAGCCCTGAGCGGTGTGCGCTCTGCCGAGGGCTGAACGAAAACAAGGCTCTTGTTTTCGTTATGGTGGGGACAAGGCATTTTCCCCACACCCCTTTTGCGTACTTGTCGTTTATGTTACGGCAAACGCTTGCGTTTTGGGGAAAAAGAAGCAAACCCGAAGCGATGAGCAAAGGCTGCCCGCAGGCTTTGCGATAAGCGCAGGGATTTGCGCCGCCGCGGGGCTGTACTTATAATTCAGGGGTTTTAGGGGACTTCGTCCCCTAATTCGTTCCGCCCGAAGGGAGGATCGAACCCGCCCGGGCGCGGCGGGCGGAACCGGGCTTGGGCTCTTTATTCAAAAAATTTTATTAAATTTTTAAAGCTTTATACCCGATTTATTATCTCTGTATTGAATTAAATTCCCGAATTATTATTTGTGTTTTCCGAATCTTTATGTTATTATAATAAAATCAAACGCCTTCGGGAGGATACCATGACTGCGGCAATAACAAACATTGATTTCGCTATACTTAATTTTATACAAAACAATATGCGCTCCGAACTTTCGGACGCTCTGATGAAATTTTTCACACTGCTCGGGAACGGCGGCCTGATTTGGATAATCTTAGGCCTCGCTCTGTGCTGCGCGAAAAAATACCGCCTGTGCGGCGCCGCGGTGATCGCCGGGCTGCTGCTGGGGCTGGTGCTGAGCACATGGGGGCTCAAAAACATAGTCTGCCGCCCGAGGCCGTTTTTGCAAAATCCGAACGCGGCGCTTATCATCCCGCCGCCCTCGGGGTACTCGTTTCCGTCGGGGCACGCGCTGTCGTCGTTTACCGCGGCGTTTCTGCTGCTTATGTACCGCGTTAAATATATCGACATCGCGGCGCTCGTTTCGGCATGCCTGATCGCGTTTTCGAGAATATATCTCTACGTCCACTTCCCCACCGACATCCTCGGCGGCATAGCCGCAGCCGCGATAATCTCCGCCGCGGTATATTGCGTAACAAAAAACCTCCCCTTCCGAAAAATCCGTAGGGGCGGATATTTTGTTTGGGATCCCAAAACGGTGGAGCCGCGACTCCGGCGAAGGAAATAAATATCTGAAACAACAAAGCCGGCCAAAGGTATGGGAACAGAGATAACTTATAAAAATTGCCGAGAGGATCATAAACCCCTCGGCGCTTTGTTTTAATGAAGTTTTCTGTTGTCGATAACGCGGACGGCTTTGCCTTCGCTGCGGACTATCGACTTGGGTCTCAGCAGATGGACCTTTGCCTTTATGCCCAGCGACGAGTGGAGCTGGCTCTCCAGCTTGCGCTTTTCGGCGTCCACATCGCCCGTGAATCTGGGGCTCAGCTCAACGTTTATGTCGAATGTGTCGGTGTTGTTCACGCGGTCAACCAATATCTGGTAATTGGGCGAGACCTCGATGCTGTTCCTGAGCAGAACTTCCTCGATCTGCGACGGGAACACGTTAACGCCGCGGATGATCAGCATATCGTCGGTCCTGCCCGCGGGCTTCTTCATTCTCACGTGGGTCCTGCCGCAGGGACAGGGCGAGTAGTCGAGCGTGCACAGGTCCCTTGTGCGGTAGCGCATCAGGGGCTGGCCCTCTTTGGTGACGGTCGACAGCACCAGCTCGCCGAACGAGCCTTCGGGAAGAACCTCGCCGGTATCGGGGTCGATGATCTCGGGGATTATCATGTCCTCGCAGATGTGCATACCCTGCTGCACCTCGCACTCGTAGGACACGCCGGGGCCCATGATCTCGGTCAGGCCGTAAACGTCGTGAGCCTTGATGCCGAGGGATTCCTCGATCTCGTGGCGCATTTCTTCGGTCCAGGGCTCGGCGCCGAAAATTCCGGCTTTGAGCTTGAGCTGGTTCTTAACGCCCATTTCGCGCACCGTCTCGCCTATGTACATCGCGTACGAGGGGGTGCAGCACAGGTGCGTTGTGCCCAGATCGCACATAAAGCGGATCTGGCGCTCGGTGTTGCCCGACGAGGTGGGAATGACCATCGCGCCGACTTTCTCGGCTCCCTGATGTGCGCCGAGACCGCCCGTGAACAGGCCGTAGCCGTAGGACACCTGAACGATCGACTTGTTGTCGCCGCCCGCCGCGACCAGCTGGCGCGCGAATCCGTCGGCCCACTGCTCAAGGTCGGCGCGGGTGTAGCCCGAAACTATCTGGCGTCCCGTGGTGCCCGACGACGCCTGGATGCGCACGATGTCGCGCTTGGGCACCGCAAGAAGGTCGAACGGATAGTAGTCGCGAAGGTCCTGCTTGGTGGTGAAGGGGAGCTTTGAAAGATCGTCAAGCGTCTGTATATCGTCGGGCTTCACGCCCGCCTCGTCCATGCGCTCGCGGTACATCTTAACGTTCTCGTACACACGCTTTACCTGCCATTTGAGCTTTTCCAGCTGCACCTCGCGGATCTGTTCCCGAGTCATGGTCTCGATCTCGGGTTGAAACATTGCCATAAATTTTCCTCCTTTTTTGTATAAGAATTACTGATTTATATTATATAATAAATTTTTTGTTTAGTCAACATAGGGATTAGGAAATAGGGACCAGAGACTAGGGAACCCACCTCCGTCTGCGGCAAGCCGCAGCCGCCTCCTCCCGGGAGGAAGCATTAATTAGGCTCCCCTCCTAAAGGAAGGGGAGCCTGATTCCTGCCTCCCCTGCGTAAGTGGGGGAGGGGGACCGCGATAGCGGTGGAAGGGGCATTCCCTCTCAGCCGGCTGCGCCGACAGCTTTCTCGCCTCGCGGCTCGGTCAGCGATAAGCGGTTGCCACCGGCAACCATCGCCCCCAAGGGGCGAGCCGGGACGCCGAGGTCGTCGTCCCCTACGACCGTAGTACGCAAAATACCGTAGGGGCAAATATTATTCGCCCGTCTATTTACTATTCACTAATTACTAATCCCTACGTTGGCTCCCGCGAAACGCCGGCGAAGCGCGTTTCAATTAAGGAAGCTCTTGGTCAAAATTACAAGCAATTTTGAAAGATAGCTTTGAACCCGCAAGCAAGCTTGCTGATTAGGGAAAAGCGGAAAAACATCCGCTAAAAAAAGAAAGTCATGCTTTGCATGACTTTCGTAAACGAGGCGGATTCTTAGGGCTCCCGCGAAACGCCAGCGAAGCGCGTTTCGTGCGAAAAGCGCCGCCATCAGGGCTCCCGAAAAGTCCGAAGGACTTTTTGGGAAAAGCGGAAAAACATCCGCTAAAAAAAGAAAGTCATGCTTTGCATGACTTTCGTAAACGAGGCGGATTCTTAGGGCTCCCGCGAAACGCCAGCGAAGCGCGTTTCGTGGGAAAAGCGCCGAAAAAGGCGGCTAAAAAAGAAGACCTTGCTTTGCAAGGTCTTCATAAAACGCCGCCTTTTTCGGCGCTGGTGGAGGGAGATGGATTCGAACCATCGAAGTCGTTGACAACAGATTTACAGTCTGCCCCCTTTGGCCACTCGGGAACCCCTCCGAATTGTATTTATCGCGCCGCCATTGCGCCGCCTCGCGGCTGACGACTTGACTATAATACCACAATCGGCGGCGCTTGTCAAGGGTTTTTTCGAAAAAATTTAAAAATTTCGGCGCATTGCGCCGCCCCGCCGCTATTGACTTTTTAAGAAAATGCGGGTATAATAGAGCGAGAAAAGGAGGCGGGGTCTTGGCTGATAAGGATAACGGGCGTAAAATTATCGCCCAGAACAAAAAAGCGTACCACGACTATTTTGTGGACGACGAGTACGAGGCCGGAATCGAGCTTCTGGGGACCGAGGTCAAGTCGATTCGCGCGGGCCGAATCAATCTTAAAGACAGCTATGTCTCGCTTAAAAGCGGCGAGGCGGTGCTTATCGGGGTGCACATCAGCCCATACGAGCAGGGCAGCATTTGGAACGGCGACCCGGAGCGGCCGAGGCGGCTGCTGCTGCACCGCCGCGAGATCAACCGCCTGATAGGCCTGACGCAGCAGCAGGGATACACGCTGATACCGCTCAAGGTGTATTTCAGCGGGCAGTACGTCAAGGTCCTGCTGGGGCTGTGCCGCGGCAAAAAGAACTACGATAAGCGCGAGGACATGGCGCGGCGCGACGCGCAGAGGCACATGGAAAGAGCCATGAAAAACTACAGATAAGATCAAATAAGGAGTGATAATATATGACGATAAAGGAATTACAGTTGGCGATGGTCGCGGCGATGAAGGCGCGCGACAAGGCGCGCAAGGACACTATATCGAGCCTTATCGCGGCGGTCAAAAAGACGGCTATCGACGCGGGCTGCCGCGACGATATCCCCGAGGATATGGTAGACGCGGCGGTGCTCAAGGAGCTCAAGACCGCCAAGGAACAGCTTGACACCTGCCCGCCCGACAGGACCGAACTGCTCGACGAGTACAAGGCGAGAGTAGAGGTCATAACCGAGTTCGCGCCCAAACAGCTTTCCGAGGCGGAGATCGAGGCGGTCATCAAAGAAAAGTTCGCCGACGTTATAGCGACAGGCAACCGCGGCATGATAATGAAGGCGGTCATGGGCGAGCTTAAGGGCAAGGCCGACGGCAAGCTGATAAATAAGATCGTGTCGGGGATGATCAAGTGATATGCTGACAGAGACATTTGACATAATTCCGGACTACGCGGCGGCCGGAGTTGCGCCGCCGAAGGACAAGGCCACGCTTTCGTCCTATATCTTATCGCCCGAGCTGCTCCAAAAAACGCGCACAAAAACCCGTCCCGCGGTGATCGTGTGCCCGGGCGGCGGCTATGGGTTCCGCTCGGCCAGAGAGGCCGAGGCTGTGGCGCTCAAATACTGCGCGGCGGGGTTCCACGCCTTTGTGCTGAATTACTCGGTGGAGCCCGCGGAGTGGCCGATCCCGCAGTGCCAGCTGGCGGCGGCCGTGGCGCTTGTGCGCGAAATCGCCGAAGAGCACGGGATAGACAAACAAAACATATACGTTTGTGGATTCTCGGCGGGAGGACATCTGGCGGCGTCGCTGGGCGTGCACTACGATAAGCGCCCAATCGCGGCAGCCTCGGGCGGAGAGAACCGTCCCGACGGTTTGATCCTCTGCTATCCGGTAATAATAGATGAGGAAGGCAGGACCCACGCCGGGACCAAAGAGCGGTTTGTCGGCGAAAATCCGGAGAACGAAAAATATTTCGGCCTTGACAAGTTTGTCACAAAAGACACGCCGCCCTGCTTTATCTGGCACACCTTCGAGGACGAATCGGTTCCCGTGTACAGCTCTATGCGCTTTGCGCAGGCGCTGCTCGATCACGGCGTGGAGTATGAACTGCACATTTTCCCGAAGGGCAGCCACGGGCTGTCGCTGGGCAGCGAGCTGACCGCCAACGAGGATAATCATATAGAGCCCGCCGCCGCGGCATGGATCGACCTGTCTGTAAGATGGCTGTACGACAAAACCGGCTTCGGGATATAACGCTTTAGCATCGAGGATATGTTGAAATAATATCCCAAACCAAAACCCGTGATATAACGCTTTAGCATCGAGAATATGCCGAAAAAATATCCCAAACCAAAACCCGGGATGTAACGCTTTAGCATCGAGGATATGTTGAAATAATATCCCAAATCAAAACCCGTGATATAACGCTTTAGCATCGAGGA
>CANQQJ010000059.1 GCA_947625905.1 uncultured Clostridia bacterium
GGCAGTGTTACAACAACATCTTCGGGAGCGTCGCCGTCAAAGTCCTTCGGAGGCAGAGGCTGAGGCGTAGCCGTCGGAGCCGCTGTGGGCGTCTCTGTCGGGGCTGCTGTCGGCGTCTCTGTCGGAGCCGCAGTCGGCGTCTCAGTCGGAGCCGCTGTCGGTGTAGCTGTGGGAGTATCCGTCTCTACCGGAGGCGTGTCTGTCTCCACGGGAGGCGTATCCGTTTCAACCGGAGGATTATCCGTCTCTGCCGGAGGATTATCCGTTTCCACGGGAGGATTATCCGTCGCTGCGGGCGATTGAGAGGGAAGATCGGGTTCGCTTGCGAACTTGTCGATCAAATCCTGACCAATACCCATCCAATACGGCGCCGTCTCGGAATAGTCGGTTAGAATATCATATGCCGTCAATTTGCTGTCGCCGTCTATAACAAACACGGGAATATCACTTGGTGTATTGCCTTGAACTCTCGCGGGAGCCTTAACAGCCGTTGAAATATTAAGGTCCATATCGCGGATCGCGTCGGCTAATACCGCCGCTTCGATCAGTCCACCCAGTTTGTTATTGTGCGTGCCGTCGCCGCTTGACATGATCTGTTTGCCGTAGGTTTCGTTATGCGACGCGGCGTAAGCATCCTCAAAGAGTTTATTCGTCAGTTCAAAACCGTCTATAAGCAAAACATTTTCTTCGCTTGCAAGCTGCTTAACGGCTGTGCAGTAAGTGTTTGATTTGTTGGAATTTTTCTGCTGAGTGCCGTTCTCGGTGCCCGGAACCAAGCTTGCGTCATGATGCGGCTTGATCTTTCCGTTTGAATCATACTGCATGCGTGATACCGGCGTGATCAAAACAGGTATCGCGCCGACATTCTTGGCGACGTCAATGTATTGTTTCAGGAACCATTTGTATGTGCCGCCGCAATCCCATGTGTACGGTTTAGCGGCAAGATCATTGGGAGCCGTCACGGGATAAACTCCGTTCGCGTCGGGCTGTCCGAGCGGAACATAGCGATCCTCGCGATACGCGTCGTCGTTGGCGCAGTCGTTGTGGCCGAACTGAATAAGCAGATAGTCGCCCTTTTTGATGTTGCCCGCGATCTTGTCAAGCGTGCCTTCGTTTAAGAAATTACGGGTGCTGCGTCCGCCGTTTGCGTAGTTGACGATAGTCACCTTATCTTTGTCAAAGAAGTTCTGAATGAACTCGCCCCATGAGCCTTCGTTGCCTGTCTTGCCGTTGTTGTACATACCCTTTGAAGAGTAGTCCTTAACGGTGGAGTCGCCGGCGAGGAATATATTAATACCGTCGCCCAGCTCGGCGTCGCCGCCGCCCGAAGGATCGTCATAACCGTCCTTGACCGTTTCAACAAGCGTGGCGCTCTTTGCGGCCGCGGTTTTTCCGCTGAATGTCGCCGGTGTTATCTCAACTTTGATTCGCGCGCCGATATCATCCGATGTGATCTTGTATGTTTTGTCGGTGGCGGCGGTCGAAGTTTTAAGAAGCGTTTCGGTTCCGTCCTCCGCAACGCGGTACCAGCGTATTAAGGACGCGTCGTTCGCGTCGTTTGCCTGGCCGAGAGAATACTTTGCCGTGAGAGTATGGCCGGGATACGGAATATTAATATCGCCGTTGTCGGTGATATACGGGTCGGTCTCAAAGGCCGGCTCGGCGGCTTCCTCAACATAATAGTAAGGCTTCCATGTGCCGAAGTAATCCATCGGATTGAGAGCGCTCGCCTGGTCGGCCGTCATAACGGTGCCGACAACGCGTTTTGAAGTGTCGACCGTATTTCCGTCAAGCGAGGTGGTTCCGTATTCGCCGAACTGCGCGTTTTCAGGTTTGGCGCCGCTCATTTCGGCCCAAGCCGCGTCGTTGATCAGACTCGCGTTTTCAAGCTTGGTGTTAAGGAACTTGACATTGGCGTCCGCGCCCCACGGGCGTCCGAAGCTTCCGGGCGTCACGGTCAGCTTGCTGTTCGCCGTGATCACGCAGCTGCGGAACAAATATCCGAGCTCGCCCGCGTTCGAGCGCAGAGCCGTTACATATCCGCCCAGTGAGCCGGTGCTGTAGCCCTTCCAGCTCAATTCGCAGCCGTCAAACACGCCCTTGCTGTTTGTGTCGCCGAAGATATAGTCGGTCTGACCCTCGATAAGACAGTTTTTGAAGTAAGTTTTGCCGTTGGTATAGACGGTGTCCTGGCTGGAATAGAATTCACAGTTATAGAATTCGCATTCGTCCGCCTCAATGCAGATCGCCGCGGCGCGCTCCGTCGCCGCCTTGCTGTCAACGTCCGTGGCGTAGCTCCTGGGAACATTGATCGCCTCGGTTCCCGACGGCTCGGCTCCGTCGGCTATCTCCTCGTCGGTGATGTAGCGGTTGAACGAGTTCTCAAAAGTTATATTCTCGGCGCGGAAGCCTTTGCCAAGCACGCGAACGGCGGTTCCCCAGCGTTCCGCTATCTTTTTCTCGAACTTGTCATACGCTCTCTGCTCGTCATAATAGCCGTTGCTGCTGTAATATTTATAACCTATTCCGTAATACCACGTCAGCAGAACTTCTTTGTCGGGCTCGTCGTTTGTGAACGTGATATAAGGCGTGTTGATTATTACCTGCTCGCGGTAGGTACCGGGCGCTATGTGCACCGTCACTCTTTTTGCCTCTTCGGTCACGCCCATGCATGAAACCGCGTCGACCGCCGCTCTTACTGTGTCATAGTTGTTGTCTTTTTCGGGATATCCCACATAGATATCGGAAACCCAATCGATAGCGGGCTTGGTTGTCGAAGTCGATACAAACAGCAGATCTTTCTGCGCGTCGGCGCCGTTTACGACAACGTGGGTTATGGTTGAATATCCGTCGACTGTAGCCTTGGCCGCATATGCGCCGTCTCTGAGGCTTACGCTGTATCCGCCGTCGGCGATCTCGGCGTTGTATGTGTATTTGTCGTCAATGTTTTCAAAGCTGAGGGTCGTGACGTTTACTCCCTCGCCAAGTCCGATGAATTTTCCGCTCGCATTATGCACGGGCTTAGCCTCCACGGTTATATCCTCTTGGGTGTCGGCCGCGTGGTTAACCGTCAGCGGGGTCTTGATATCGTAATCGTTCACTCCGCTCATGGTGAGAGTATATTCAACGTCGGGATCCAGAGTAGCGCTGAAGCTCAGCTCGTCAGTTATGTTCAGATATGTTTCGTCAGAGCCTGAATCCTGCTCGGGCGTGAGCTTTATTTCAAGCTTCGACGTGTCGTATCCTTCCGCGAATCCTTTTATGCTTCCGGTGTAGTTATATGTCGACTTGGCGGTCACGTTAAGAGCAACATCGGCCTTGCCGGTCAGCGAGTCAGCGTCGGCGATAACAACGGTCTTGGTCGCGTTGTCTATGCCCCAGCCCGAAACACCCGTGAGCATCGCGGTGTATGTAAAGCCCGCGGCGAGCTTAACGGTGTAGCTGCCGTCCTGCGCGAGCTCCGCGAATGTTTCCTGTCTGGTTTCTTTGTTTATAAACTTGAGCTTATAATCAGAGCCCGAGAAATCCTCAGGGAATGTGATGGTTCCGCTTACGTCAACGGCGGGAACGCGCACAATGCGCTGATAAAGCGCTTTGCCGCCTCCATCTGTTCCGGCCCAGATCTTGTAGCTGCCCTTGTACTGCGCCACAAACACGTATTTGCCATATGTGCCGACTCCGGCCGTGACGGTCTCTTGCTGATCAACAGCCGAGCCCTGTCCGTCAAAGTGGAAAATGATGTCGCCGTTCTGAGCGCTTCCCATATAAGCGACGATCTTGTCGCCGGGGTTCACGCGGTCGATCATCACATAGCGGCGGCTTGAGCCGCCCGTTCCGTTGCAGTACCAGCCTCCGGCCGCTTTGTAGCCGTCGCCGAAATCCGTGTCATATCCCTTTGTATTGCTGCCGATAACGGCTTTAAACGCGTCGCCGCCGTTAACGCTCGAATAGAGGCGGTCGTTATTTGTATGGTTGAGCGTCAGATCTCCGAATGTCGTGTCGCCGTTCTCTTTGAAAACACCGCCTGATGCCGCGGCGCTCTCGACCCAAGCCTCGGGCGTGATATGGCTGACGTAGCCTTCGCCCTCTTGGGCCTTGCCCGCGATATCCCATACGTCGATCTGCTTTGTGTCCGAAACGGGAGCGTCATATTTCACGGTGATGTCGTGTATCCAGATAGATCCGCCGCCCTCTTCGGTGTTAAACGAAAGCGTGGTCTCGCCTTTTGCGCCGGTCACGACGAACGACAGACCGTTTTGGCCGCTTTCATCCCATGTTTTGGTCGAAAGCAGATTACCTGTGCTCGGAGTGAGCAAAACATCTGTGCCCGAGCCGAAACAGCATGTCGTTACGGTAATGTCGGCCGTGACGTCGGTTTTGAGATTGAGCGTGGCCGACGCGGGCAGGCTGCCCTCTATGCCGTGGCCGTTTCCATTGTGCGCCAATCCGGTCCATGTGATGCCTCGAACATCCGCGCTGGTTTTGTCGGCCGTGGCGAAGCTGTAAGTGCCCTCTTTGAGAGTCATATCAAGCTCGCCGGCCGGGTCAACATGCACGCTGACGGAGCCCTTTTGTTTGGAATCACTTTTCAGCGAGATATCGACCGTTGTGTCGCCCTCGCCCGCTGCCGTTATGGTAACAACGCCGCTCGCGGCGTCAACGGCTGTCGTCGCGACCGCCTGATTATTGGAAACAGCCTGAACGTCGGCGCCCGTTGTGCCGCGGAGCTTGGGAGTTACCTGAGCGGTAGTTGTTCCGTCCATCTTCAGCTCATACTTTGCGCTTTCCACTCTAAGTGCGGGCGCGGGCTCTGTGGGCTCGGCTATCTCGATCTTTCCGACATAGCTTGTGCCGTACGCCTCGATCGTCGCGGTTCCGGCCTCTCCTTTGTAGTAGAATGTTACCCATTCCTGTCCGGAGCCGCTCGGGGACTCCTCGCTGAACTCGTCGCCGTTAAGGCCTATGTTCCAGCTGAAGCCCACATAAACTTTGATGTTGCAGGGGCCCTCGACCGCTATGCCGATCGAGCTTCCGTTTCCCATCGAGGTTCCGTACTGCGTGCCGTGATACTTTACGCCGTTAAGCGTCAGGCCATCATAGGTGTTGGCGGGAATGTCTGTGCCTTGGGTCCATGAAGAATCTTGAGCCACGGTAAAATCCCAGCTTTTGGCCGTCACCGCCGCTTGAGCCTCACTGTTCGACGGAGCGGCGAACACGGTCAATCCAGTGAACATGGTGCCGATCATCGCGATAGCCAGGATCAACGACAGCGCGCGTCTTTGTTTTGTTTTCATAGATTTTCTTCCTCCTTTTAAAATTTAATTTTTTTCGCGTAAATTAATTATATGATACCGAAAAATTAATATCCGATATCTATATTGTATTTTAACAAATAGAATATAAAAAAGCAAGCACAATTTGAAATTAGCACAAAAAAGCTCTCCCCCGAAGGGGAGAGCCGAAAAACCGATTAATGATTTTTAACTCTTGACATAATTGTCGCGGCTTCCGCGCGCGTCGCGGGATCCTTGGGATTGAACATTCCGTTGTCGCCTGTCAGGATTCCCTGCTCGGAGAGTGCGGCCAC
>CANQQJ010000060.1 GCA_947625905.1 uncultured Clostridia bacterium
AAATGCGAAATTTGTTAATATTTTACATTTCAATGAATATTGCGTTATATTATGTGTTTTAACGTCACATAGTGTAATCAAGCCTGCAATGACGTTTCTCTTTCCTTCGCTTAATTTTCTTCTTCGTGCCATAAAAAATACCTCCTGTGGTTCTTGATTCTATTCTACCACAGAAGGCTCAATATTTACAGACTTTTTTTCACAGGCTCTCAATATCTCGTATCAACGATCTTCGAGTAGGACACTATTTTGCTTGGTTCTAATATTTGATGATTTTTATTAGATAACAAATCAACCTTATACATGCACGCAAAATCACATAACTAAGTAATAATTGCATTTTGATAAATAGTACCCCACCAGCCCACAGAAATTCGGTAATTTTAGAATTTCGGTAAAAAGTACCCCACCGAAAACAATTCGGTAAATTGTATTAAAAAGTGCCACTAAACACAATCACTGCGATAACCGAACAATTCTCGGTTATCGCTTTTATTATGGCATCTATGTCGATTTCATCGGTATCATCAGTGATTTTGCTCGTCGGGGTGAAATTAAATACTATAACAACTTTGTTTTCCCATACATAGATACGATTTATAAAATGTTCAATTAATGTCTGCTGCTCTTCCCATGTGGCAGTGGCCTTTAAATCAAGCGATTTAAAAAAGCTGTAAAGCTGTTGCTTTGTAAATGGTGCACGTTCAGAACGTTTTATATCCAAATCATATTTTAGTCGGACCTTTATTTCCTCCAACTCTTTTAAGCGTCCTTGTGTTGTCGGCGTTATTATACCCGCTTCAATCGCCGACAGTAGATTGGATATTTTCTTGTCAGTTTCCGTTAACTGCTGTTCTAATGCTGCTATTATATCCGCATTGATATTTAAAGAGTTCTGCCGTGAAATGATTGTGTCCGATATGATGTCGATAAGCTTATCATTGCCGAAGATTTGAGAAAGTGAATTAAGGATAAAAGTTTCAATAAAATCTTTTTTCACATTCTTATGATTACATATATGCCGCTTTTTATGACCGGTACACATATAGTAAAGGTGAAGTTTTCCGCTTGCGCTCCGCCCGCTTTCACCATGCATATGGCATTTGCAATATCCACAATAAATTTTCCCTGTCAATAAATATCGTTCCTTTGCACGGCGCATTGCCCCGGTACGTTGGTTGGCTCGGACTTTTACCTGCGCCAGGTCAAATATATCATCGGAAACAATTCTTTGGTTTTCATCATATATTTCTAAATCAGCGTATTTATATCTTCCTACATAGCGGGTATTGCGTACCAGCGGAGTTATGCAGTTCTTTGTAAACGGATTGCCATATGCGGTTTTATATCCATGTTTATTCAGATAGTCAGCAATATCGGCTTTACTTTCCCCGGCTAAATACATTTCAAATATCTTGCGTACTGCCGGAGCGGTGGCGGGATCGGGAATGTATGTGTTTTCGGGCGATCGTGCGTAGCCGAACGGCAGGCAGCCCGTTATTTTATGTTTCTTTGCCGTTTCCCGCATACCGCGCGTTACTTTTTGCGCGAGGTCGCGGGAAAAGTATTCTGCAAATCCTTCTAACATACTTTCCATTAACACACCTTCGGGCGTGTCGGTTATGTTTTCCATAACGGACATGACGCGGACACCGTTGTTTTTCAATCTATGCTTGTAAATCGCGCTGTCGTAGCGGTTACGCGCGAAGCGATCCAATTTCCAAACGAGGATAACATCAAATAAATTCTTGCCGCTGTCGTCAATCATCTGTTGAAACTGCGGGCGGCGGTCGGTCGTCGCGGTAAGCGCTCGGTCAATATATCGGTTGACAATATTAAATCCGTTATGTTCAGCGAATTTTTCGCAATCGAAAAGCTGTCCTTCGATTGATTGCTCCGTCTGATTGTGGCAACTGTACCGCGCGTAGATTACACAGCGTTTACCGTCGCATTTTTCCTTTTTTGGCATACAAAAAACACTCCTTTTTACTTGATTTTTTGGGAGTGTTGTGGTATAATAATTATACTTATTGGTGGTATGATTTATTATACCGCAACACTTATATGAAATCCCTTTTGGCGTTGCCGCGCCGGAGGGGATTTTTATTTTAACATTTTCTTTTCATCAGATTTAAGGCGTCTTTCAATTTTCTTAATGTCCTCTTCGGGCGGTAATTTTTCGGGTTGTATCCCGCGGTTGGTAAGCATACTGCGAACACTTGTATTATTCTGTATATGTTCGTGTGTAATCGGAGTTTCTCCATGCAAATCTTTTTGTTCTACATTAAGATTTGTCATTTCTGTAGCAAGATTTTTAGCCGCAATGGTAACGGGCGGAAGCCTGTCAGCCAACGCGCCGGTTTTTATGCCATATAAGTCCTTCATATCCTGAGTAGTGTAGCCTCCGAATAATGCCGCATCGCCTTTTGAACGTATCCGCCCAAAGCCTTTTTCATCTACTCCGCGTTCATATATGTTTTGAGATAATCGCTTTTCGGAAGAACGGAGCTGGTTACGAAGTTGAATGCGGTTTAATTCTTCCATTCGCTTTTCAATAAGTTCTTGTTTGCGTGTTTGTACCGCAAAATAACTTTGAGCAAACGCAATCTCTTCTTTTTTGGGATCTCCGTTCTGCGCAATCAGATAACAAGCATAACGAGTAAGCATATAATCCTTGATATTTCTTTTTGCACCACTACCGAGCATAACCATTTTGCTGACTTCAACAAAATGGTCGGAGACCGCTATTCCGGCAGAGCCACAAGAAATTTTTGCCTTTTCAATAGCGTTTTCAAAATTTCTCCACTGCTCATACCCTAACAAAGACATAAGCTCACGAGCGTACCAAAATTCTACACCGTTAGAGTCGGTCTTATGTACATAATCGTCAAACCGCAATTTTAATTTACTTATGGTTTGTTTGTCCACTGCGTTTTCTTCCTTTCTTATGTATAATAAATGATATATCTATTTATAATCCCATTTACCGGGAGCATACTTTCTAAAAAAATATTTGTATATACATAGTCCGCCCACCGATTGATATTCTGCGAAAAAACTCATTCACCGGGGCGTCCGGCGGGCGGTTGAATACGTAACACCAGACCGGAACACCGTTAGATGAACGGACAAAACTATATCCTATGATTTGTTGATTTTCATATCTTCCTCTATCTTTTTATCAGCGGCGGCGATCCGTTCCGCAATTTTACTTTCGCGTGTGGCGGCGCGTCCGTCCGCGGCGGCATTAGCGATATTCATAATGTATTTTTTAACCGCGTTCCGCTCGTTCTCGTTCAAAGACAGATAACCTTCCAAAATAGCGACGTCCATATTGTCAAGACTGTATTGCGTTTTCAAATCGTCAATAAGCGTCTTAGGAGTTTGGACGAACATTTCGCCCGTTCCGTCGCGTAACCATGCTTCGTTTACATTGAATGTTGAGCATAGATGATTTATAAATAAGTCTGTCGGATCTACACGTCCCATTTCATAGTTGGAAATCACATCACGCGAAACCCCCAAAACTTTACCAAATTCAGATTGTGACAATTTTTTTTCTTTGCGAATTTGTTTAATTCGATCTTTCATATTATCGCCCCCTTTCATTCATGCTCTAATCATATCACACATTTATGAGTATGTCAACACAAAAAAATAAAAAATTTTTCAAAAATGTGTTGACATACTTGAAATTGTGTGTTATAGTGAGTATATCAACACAAGAACAAAACCAAAAACCGCATATCAACACATAGAAAGCGGGGTGAAAAGAGAAATGCCGGAATTGACGAACAAGGATAACTGTATAATGATGCACAAAAAGGAACAGTTACAGCATGGAACGACAGCAGAAATAGTCATTTGCGTTAAAACCAAAAATTTTAACGAGAACGATCATAAAAATATCTATGATTTTGTTGATAAGTGGATGACATCATTTTTCGGAGTATCTATGCCGGGAATTGCGGGCGAAGCAAAAGAGGGCGGTTTAGTGCCGCCCGCCGGTTAATCTTTAAACAGCCGCTTAATATGATTATAAGTTTTGAGAAAGTCGTCCTTATCTACATAAATAAGCGTATGACACGAAGGACACTCTATGTAGGTATTGACGTCCTTACCATAATAAGTAAGCGGCTGTTTACACTTTTTACAATAACCGGGATAATACATTTCAGATAATTCCATTAAAATCACCCCCTTTCTGCGGTTATTATAACACGCGGGAGCGGAGCGGTCAAGAAAGGAGGCGGCGAGAATGAACGAAAGCAAGACTATTACGGCGGCGGCGCGTGACGATTGTAACGCAATAGCGGCGGTGCTGCAGGATTTAACACCCGTTGAGAAAATCGCGGCTATGAGCTACATAAACGGGATCAAGGACGCAAACCGCATTAACGGCGACGAGCCGGAAAGAAAAACGGCATAAGCCGGGAAGAACAGAAAGCGAGGTGAAGCTAATGTATACAAACGTGTTTAATAACGAACGTGCGGAAAGAATGAACAAGCACATGACAGAGCAGGACATAACAACGCTTGAACATTTCGGATATGATACGCCGCAGGGCGTGGCGAAAGCTACGGGATATAATACAGAGCCGTTTATAAATTTCGGGCAGTTACTATGTAAGGCTGATATAGACACGACGCGCAAAACCCGGATTATATACGACTATGATCCGAATTTTGCGCACTGCTTAATACAAATCATGCAAGACGGGTAACTTTGCACTTTGGCGGCAGCGAAAAGACTTCATCAAAATTATAACTATCGCTTAAATACACATCAAAGCATTTTATATGTAAAGAATTTGTATGTTGCGGAAACACGCTGAAAGAATATTTTTCGAGTTGATTGTAAACATTTGAAATTTGTTCTTCGGTTAGTCCCGAAACATCAACATTGTAACGTATTAACATAATCAACACCCCCTTCCTGCAGTTATTATAACACGCGGCGGCGGGACGGTCAAGAAAGGAGGCGGTGAGAATGAACGAAAGCAAGACTATTACGGCGGCGGCGCGTGACGATTGTAACGCAATAGCGGCGGTGCTGCAGGATT
>CANQQJ010000061.1 GCA_947625905.1 uncultured Clostridia bacterium
ATCTATAAAATGCACAGTCAATTCCGAAATTAGCTGTTCAGTTTGTTCCGCAGACTGAACAGGTACAGTGGGAGTGGGCTCAACAATAGGCGCAGGAGTTGTTATTAGAGATGCACATGGTATTCGAGCTATGAACTAAATTCAAATTTTTGATAAATTTCTTTATTGTCACGCAGTTAAACCGTGTTTTTAGTGGTATTTGAATAAAAATATCAAATGACTTGATTTCGAGCCTAAAACTAACATATTTACGTTGATCCTGAGTTCCTATTGCGTGACACTTCACGTTGTTTTGGAAGCATTGTTTTTCTGCTTGATCACCCTATGTCCATCCGATATCACAAGAGTGGAACAATAGAATTTAATTTTAAGGGGTTTTAATATAATTATATGACCGTGCTTGATTATGGCTTTAAAATCAACGTTTTTGCGCTGTTTACAAAGTTCTATTATTCCACTATACAAGCTAAAAAAAAGCAAAAGAGCGTATCATTTTTGCTGATACGCTCTTTCATAATCCCGTTTTGACAGCCTGTCATAAAATTATTGTTTATACTGTCTTATGTCATGCCGCCGAAATCCGGGGCTTTTTAATTTGTAAAACAAACGAGCGCGGACAGTGTCTAATCCTTTTTGATTAATTAATTCCGCGTATTCGCTAGTCACTAATCGCTAATCTCTACGTTAACCCCTCTCAGTCACCTTCGGTGACAGCTCTCCCCAAGGGCCGAGCCTATTCTCTGGTCCCTATTTCCTAGTCCCTACGTTGGCGGCTCTCCCTAAGGGGCCGAGCCTATTCTCTGGTCCCTATGTTGGCAGCTCTCCCCAAGGGGCGAGCCTAATATAAATCGTATTTACCATTCTCTAATCCCTACGTTATTTTTTCAATTGCGGTCTGCGGAGTTACCGCGGGTATTGGGCTGTTAGAAAAATCTTTAATGTTTCGGGTTATTATACAGTCGGCCTTTATTCGGTCAGCACACACGCTTTGGAGAGCGTCCTCATAGTCGCTGAAATCAAAATCGGCGGCCTTTTGGATATCGCTCGCTTTCAGATCCGAGATCTTAAAAATCATTGACAGCCGTTTAATAATATTTTTTGTTTTTTCGGTGTTTAGCTCTTTTCTCAAAATATACATAATTTTCGGGATCGACAGAGCCGAGATATATCCCTCGATCAGCCCGACTTCGGACAGTTTGAAAATTTTGCTTGAGCTTTCCGAAAGTTCCGCTCTGTCGCACAACACATCAAGAATAACATTTGTGTCAATCAGCGCTCTCATACTTTGCCATCCCTTCGGCGCGCCCGGCTTTATCGTCGTAATCGCCTTTCAAAATTCCGCGAAGGGAATCGGTCAGGTATGATACGCTTTTATCATGCGAAATAAGGCGCGCGACTTCTTTGCCGTTTTTGAGAATAATTATTTCGTCGCCCGATTGCACGCTCTTTAAATATTTTCCGAAATTATTCTGAACCTCTGTTGCCGTCGCTGTGGTCATAGAAATTCTCCTTTCAAATTAGCTAATGTTATTATACCCTGTTTTAGTTAAAGTGTCAACAGCGGCATCAGCGCTTTTTGTTTAGTTGTTTGACAAAAACGGTAAAAGTATGGTATATTAAAGGCAAAAAAGCGGAAATATAAGGAGGCAAAGCGTATGGCAGAGCTTTTATATCAGGGACACGCGAGTTTTCGGCTGACTCTCGGAACGGGCGAGGTCATCTATATCGACCCGTTCGCGGGCGAGGGGTACGACAAAAAGGCGGATCTGATACTTGTGACGCATCAGCATCCAGACCACAACAGGATCGACATGGTGCCGCGCGCCGAAAGATGCGTGATATTCCAAAACAGCGACGCGATAACAAAGGACGGCTATAAGGCGCTCGATTTCGCGGGAGTCCGCATTGAGCCGACGCAGGCGTATAACAAAAACCACGACGCCCGGGAGTGCGCGGGCTATCTTGTCACGCTCGGCGGAAAAACGCTGTACTTCGCGGGCGATACCTCAAAAACCGAGCAAATGGCGGAGCTTAAAAACAGAAATATCGACTACGCGTTTTTGCCGATCGACGGGTATTTCAACATGGGCATACCCGAGGCGATAGAGTGCGCCGAGCTTATCGGGGCAAAGCACACCGTTCCGATCCACATGTCGCCGGGTAGGCTTTTTGACCGTAAAAAAGCCGAGCGGTTCAAGACGCCGTCCGCCCTGATTGTCGAGGCGGGAGAGATAATAGAAATTTAGCTTAAACGCGGTCGCAATCAAGAGGGTATATTATGCATGATATTTGGAATCCGTGGCATGGGTGCCGCAAAAAGAGCGAGGGCTGCGACAACTGCTATATGTTTTTTCTCGACCGGATGCGCGACAGGGACGGCTCGGATATTTACAAAACAAAGACCGGCTTTAAATACCCGCTGCAGAAGGATCGGCAGGGGAATTACAAGGTGAAAAGCGGCGAAATGCTGCGGGTGTGCATGATCTCGGACTTTTTTCTGGAGGAGGCGGACGCGTGGCGCGATGAGGCCTGGGATATAATAGCGCGCAGGCCCGACGTGAAATTCTTTTTGCTGACCAAGCGGCCCGAGCGCGTCGCGGAGCATCTTCCGCGCGGCTGGGGAGACGGGTGGGAAAACGTGTTTTTCAACGTCACCTGCGAGAACCAAAGGCGTGCCGACGAGCGGATACCGATACTGCTCGAACTGCCCTTTAAGCACAAGGGCATAATGTGCGCGCCGTTTATCGGGCCGGTCAGCATAAAAAAGTATCTCGAATACGGACAAATAGAGCAGGTGCTGTGCGACGGCGAAAATTACGACGGCGCGCGCCCGTGCAATTACGACTGGGTGAAGTCGCTGTGCGAGGAGTGCGTCGATTATGATGTGACGTTTGTTTTCTGCGGAACGGGACGGAGGTTTATAAAAGACGGCAGGCTCTATAAGATCGAGGGAAACGCGCTGCAGAGCGCGCAGGCCTATAAATCGGGCCTCAGCTATCGCGGCAGGCCGATGAAGTTTAAGCTGTACGACGATTGGGGAATGCCGATACCCGAGGATAGGCTGTATGTTCCGCGCTTTCGCGAGCGCTGTGAGACATGCGGCATGAAGATAAGCTGCAACGGCTGCAGCGACTGCGGCAACTGCGAAAAGGCGTGAGTATTTTATAAAAATTTCAAATTGAAAAAACGGCGGTTTTGCAGATACAACCGCCGTTTTTTGATTAATTATTCATTTCGCGCCATGAAATTGCTCAATCATAATGCTTTCGGCAAGATATGATATAGACATTGCCGTCCTGCTCAAAATATACGATTCGGTTTGCCTCATCGATCCGTCTGCTCCATAAGCCGCTCAAATCGCCTTTGAGCGGTTCGGGCTTTCCTATGCCGTCAAACGGATTTCTTTGGATATTCTTGATCAAAGCATTGATCCGTTTCAGCGTCTTTTTGTCTTGCTTTTGCCAATATAAATAATCATCCCACGCTCTGTCTTCCCATGATATACGCATCATTCGTCCGCCTCCGCGAGTTCATGCTCCGAAAACCGCGCTTTTCCGGCGCGCACATCATTCATAATGCCTTTCAGATAATTTACATTTTCCGCCGAGTAGAACGGGTCCGCGGTCAGGTCAAACGGAATTCTGTGTTCCCTGCCGACTTTTTTCAGAAAGACCGTTATCGCCGCCGACATGGTAAGTCCCAAATCATTCAAAACGATCTCGGCGTCTTTTTTTACATTTTCGTCAATTCGGAAATTGATCTGAGTTGTCTGTGCCATATTATCATCCCCTTTTCTGTATTATATCACAATAAATATTATTTGTCAATCATTTAATATACATTGTCTATTTGCAAAATTCAAATAATATCGAAACAATTAATAATTTGACAGCAAATTCTCGGTATGATATAATATCGGTGCGACATAATTTCATATTATTCACACACCATAAGTATGTAGTTTTTTTGTTTTAGGCAAAAATGCATACTCTCTTTTCACATACTTGTGGTGTATATATCGGTATGTATGAAATTGTGTCGCAGCAATCGGAGTTGTGCATTTTTCGTGCGCGGCTCCAAGGGCTGCGCATTTTTATTTATTTAAATATAAATGATTTGACAGTCGATTTTAGGTATGATATAATATCGGTGCGACAACTCTAATTGAATACAATTACTCTCAATAGTATACGATATGTAAAAACGCGTATGCTTTGATTGTCATTCTATTGGGAGTAATAGATTAGAGTGTGTCGCAGCATTAAATCAAAGCGGCGTTTTTATGCGCGGCTGTGATTTAACGGCTGCGCATTTTTTGTTGCGAAAAGCCTTCCCTTTGGGAAAGGCACGGGCGGCCGAGGTTGTCCGCCCCTACGAACATAGTGATTAGCGATTAGCGAATAGTAATTACGCGGAGATGGCTATCGAAAATTTTTCGCTTGTCCCCGCGAACGCAGTAATGACGTAAAATAGGTATGTAGGGAACAACGATCCCGGCGTCCCGCGGCCGGAGGTGGGAAAAGCCTTCCCCTTGAGGGGAAGGCACGGGGGCCGAGGTCGTCCGCCCCTACGGCATTTTGCACACTTTTATCGTAGGGGACGACGACCCCGGCGTCCCGGCTCGCCCCTTGGGGAGAGCTGGCGCCGAAGGCGACTGAGAGGGGTTCCTAGTCCCTAGTTACTATTCTCTAGTACCTATGTTGACCCCTCTCCGTCTTTCCGCCTTTGGCGGAAATCCACCTCTCCCCAAGGGGCGAGGCAAAACGTGTTTTGCAAAAAATAAAAAATTATATATAAAAAACGGAGGTAAAACAAAATGAAAAAAAGACTAATCATAATTGCGCTTATGCTTGCCATGCTGTGCGCGGCAATTCCCGCAGGGATAAACGCGTTCGCGGCGGGCGATGTGACGCGCGCGGAGTGGGTGTCTCAGCTTGTCGCGGCCTTTGACATGACGGTCGAAAACGACGACAATATGCCCGACAA
>CANQQJ010000062.1 GCA_947625905.1 uncultured Clostridia bacterium
CGGGAGTGGCTCAGTGGTAGAGCGTCACCTTGCCAAGGTGAACGTCGCGAGTTCGAATCTCGTCTTCCGCTCCAATTGATAAAAGACGCATACTTCTGCGTCTTTTATCATAATTTATTTATAAGGCGCCATAGCCAAGTGGTAAGGCAGAGCTCTGCAACAGCTTTACGCCCCAGTTCAAATCTGGGTGGCGCCTCCAGTAACTATAAGAAGCCTCATTTGAGGCTTCTTGTTATTTAAGAAAAACTCTTGACAAACAACTTAAAGTAAAGTATACTTTAATAAATATGATTAGCTGCAATATTTGTTTAAGTTATTAGGAGGTATTTACCAATGATTACAGCAGGTGATTTCAGAAACGGATTGACTTTTGAATATGACGGCAATGTGTGCCAGGTCGTTGAGTTCCAGCACGTAAAGCCCGGCAAAGGCGCTGCGTTTGTCAGAACAAAGTTCAAGAATGTTATTACAGGAGCGGTTGTTGAAAAGTCGTTCAACCCCACCGAGAAGTTTGAGAAGGCGATGATCGAAAGACGCGATATGGAATATCTGTATCAGGACGGGGATCTGTATTATTTCATGGACCCCGAAACCTATGAGCAGGTTCCCCTGAGCGAGTCTCAGCTGGGCGACGCGCTCAAGTTTGTCAAAGAGAATATGCAGGTCAAGTTCCTTTCGTTCAAGGGCAATATTTTCTCGGTCGAGCCGCCCACATTTGTTGAGCTTGCCATAACTCACACTGAGCCCGGCGTTAAGGGCAACACGGCCACCAATGTTACAAAGCCCGCGACGCTTGAGACCGGCGCCGTCGTAACTGTTCCCATGTTTATCAACGAGGGCGACATGATCAGAGTTGATACGCGCACCGGCGAGTACATGGAGCGCGTATAGCCTACCAAACCGAAAGGAGAAATATTATGTCCGAGTTAAAAAAAGAGGCCGCCTACATAAAAGGATTGTTTGACGGCATGAAGCTCGATCCCGAAAAGGGCGAGACGAAAATTATTTCGCACATCATTTCATATCTGGAAAAGTCCGCCGAGGAGATCAGCGCGCTTGACAGCGAGCAGGGATTTTTGGCTGACAGGATCGACGAGCTTGACGACGTGATCGAGATTCTCGCCGAGCAGATGGAAGGCTTTGACGAGCTTGACGATGATCTGTACCAGATCAAGTGCGAGCACTGCGGAGCCGAGATAGAGTTCACGGGCGACGACATCGACGATATTATCGGAGGCAGTTTTGAGTGCCCGGAATGCGGCGAGGTTATAGAACTCGATTTGTCCGCGATGGACGATGGCTGCGGCTGCGGCCATGACCATGAATAATCAAATTTATCAAAACGGACAAAGGCGCTTCGTCTTTGTCCGTTTTTATGCTTGTAAATCACGCTGATTTGTGGTATAATTATTTAAAATGTTTCGAGAAAGGAGCAGTATTATGTTTAAATTAAAGAAACTATGCGCGGGTGTTTTATCGGTAATGACGGTTTTTGCCTGTCTTTCGGGCGCTGTTTTTGCCGCCGATGAGGCCGAGCCCGCGGGTTACCATTTTATAGCGTATTTTGACGCCGACAGAATAATTTCCGATGTGAAGTCGATAAGCGGAACGCTGACCGAGGGCGAGATAGAGACGCTTGTCAATGCGGAGTGCCCCGACGGAGCGGTTGAAGCGAAGGTGTTTGACTGGACGGCGGATCTTGAGCCCAAATCCGGTGTGCTGACTTATGATGTGGCAGCCGACACAGCAAATACTGTGACGATCTACCATACAAACGATATGCACGGAAGTCTGATAGATTCAAGCTCTGTAATAGGCGTTGATAAAATAGCTGCGCTCAGGGACGCCACCGCCGGCGCCTTCCTGGTTGACGCCGGAGACGCGACCCAAGGCGTAGCGTTCGCGTCGCTGTCAAAGGGCGAGGATGTGATCGCGCTCATGAACGCCGCGGGCTATAAAGCGATGGCGGCGGGCAACCATGAGTTCGACTACGGCCTTGAGCAGCTTGCCAAAAACAGACAGGCGGCGGAGTTCCCGATCATTTCCGCAAATACCTATTATGAGGGAAACCCTCTGTTCGCGGGCAGCTACAGCGGCGGCGAGACAAACGGCGAGAATGTCATTATCGAGGAAAACGGAATTAAAGTCGGCTTGTTCGCGCTGACCACAAGCGACACAAGCACATCCACAAATCCAAATAACATAGTCGGCGTTGAGTTCAAAAACGAGATCGAGACCGCCAAAGAGCAGGTCGCGGAGCTTGACCAAATGGGTGCCGACGTTATTGTAGCGATCACGCATATGGGCAATCTGAGCGACCAGGCGCCGGTGACCGCGGTCCAACTGGCGGAGGCGATGGGCGGCACCGAGCTCGACGCGATAATCGACGGCCACAGCCACACTATAGAGAGCGACACGGTTAACGGGATCGTCATCGGTCAGACCGGCACGGCCGACGCCAATGTGGGTAAAATGGAAATAACCGTCGATGCCGACGGCACTGTTAAGGCGGAGGAAACTGTCTTGTCATATGATTTCTTCAAAAATATTGACCCCGATCCCGCAGTGAAAGCCGTTGCGGATGAGCTCAGTAAAAAGAATGAAGGTATGCTCGGCCAAAAAATAGGCGAAACAGCCGGAACTCTTTGGGGCGGCTCGATAAATCAAATCGCGGAATCTCGCTCGGGTGAAACGAATCAAGGCGATCTGATCTCCGATTCAATCCTCTATGCCGCCAAAAATAATCTTACCGAGGAGTATAAGGACGCGCCGGTTGTGGCCGTTGAAAACGGCGGAGGTTTCCGAGCGCTTATACCTGCGGGTGATATAACTCTTGGCAGCGTTATCAACAGCCTGCCGTTTAACAACACAGTCGTATATAAGGCGGTCACTCCGTCCGTGATCTATCAATTGATCGAGCAGTCGGTCGCGACCGTTAATTCTCAGGACCCCGAAACCGGAATGCTCAGCGCGGCGTACAGCGGAAGCTTCCTGCAAATCGGAGGTATGCGTTTTGAGTATGACCCGAACGGTGAATCTGGAAGCCGCGTAAAGGCAATATACACCGACGATGAAGCTTTGCTTGACAGAAATGATACAACATCCGTTATAATTCTCGCGTCAAACGATTATGTGTTCACAAACGCTTTGCTTAAAGATATTCCCAAGCTCGGTGAGGCCGGTGATTTGGCGCAGGCGGTAATAGATTATATAGGTGTTCTGACCGAGAACGGAACAAAGGTTCTCGATATGCCGGTGACGCAGGGCAGGATAAAAACGGTCGGAGCGTACACCCCCAAGGATTACACTGCTCACATCAGAGCCGTGACTTCGGACGGCGCTTATGCTCCGGAAGGAACGGAAACGGAAGTGTATATCGACGGCGTTAAGAATGAGGTCAAGCTGAAAGTCGGAGCTGACGGACTGGTTGAGTTCACGGTCGGCGACGGCCCCCACGCGGTAAAACTGTCCGAGAGCGGCGCCGAGGCATATGTAAACAATTACAGCGGCGCTGGAATAATCAAGTCGCTCGGAGACTGGAAGGGCGGTTATCCGAACGTAGTGATTAGTAATTAGCGAATAGCGAATACGCGGAGAGAGCATAGCGAAAATACGTTCGCTTTTATCCGCGTGCGTTTTAACGGCGGGCGGCCGGGATGTTCGCCCGCTTTGCCTTCTTTCGGGAGGAGGCACGGGCGGCCGGGGCCGTCTGCCCCTACGGCATTTTGCGTATTATGGTCGTAGGGGACGGCTGCGGCCGAAGCCGCGAAGCGGGTTCGTGGCACTAAAGTATTTCGTTTTATCGGATAGACGAGGGAGGCCACAAATCATTAATGTAAGCGGACATGAGGCGTAGCCTGACGGAGGTGGGAATGTATGTGTGGATAGTATCCGCCCGCCAAAAACCAAATCTTGGCCGCGTCAAAAATTTTTTAAAAAATTTAAAAAAAAGTTCTTGACAAGGGCGAAAAGATGTGGTAAACTTAAAAAGTTGCTAACGTAGGGACTAGGGAATAGGAACTAGGAACTAGGCCTTACAGAGCTCCCGCAAAGCGCCAACGAAGTGCGTTTTACGGGAAGAGGAGGAGCTTCGGAGCGAAACTTCTCAAAGCGCCGCAAGGCGCAACAAATCGAAACCGTGCGTTTCGATTTGAGAGGAGGAACCGTGCAAAGCAAAGGAGCAAACTAGGGCTCCCGCAAAACGCCAACGAAGTGCGTTTTGTGGGAAGAGGAGCAAACCCGGAGCGAAACTTCTCAAAGCGCCGCAAGGCGCAGGGCTCCCGGAAAACGCCAACGAAGTGCGTTTTACGGGAAGAGGAGCAAACCCGGAGCGGGTGAGACTTTCGCGCTTGCGCGGAAGCGAACGAGCGTAGGGATTTGACAAGCGCCGCAGGCGCAACAAATCGAAACCGTGCGTTTCGATTTGAGAGGAGGAACCGCCGGTAAGGGCGCAGCTTTTGCCGCTTGCGGCAAAACAAGCTAAGAGGCGAGTTCCGACGAGGTGTTTGAAAAATAAATAGTGGAAAAGCGGCAGCGGTAGATGATTTCCGATTGAGGAAACACACCGTTGCGACGAAATTGC
>CANQQJ010000063.1 GCA_947625905.1 uncultured Clostridia bacterium
TCTTTTGCTTTTAACATTATATCATATTTGGAGTTCATTTTCCTTTTTATTTGTCACCCATCAATTGTATCATAACACGCCCCGAATAGTTTACAGTATATTAAAAAACTCATATTGCCATATCGGCAAAAATGCTTCGGCGCGAGGGGCGGAGGGGCTCGCGCAATCGGGCGGGCGAATAATTTCGGAAAAACGGAGTTTTTTAAACACAAAAAATCGGCTTGGTTTTAGCCAAGCCGATTTTTATTGTTTAAATTACTGCTCTTTGATAGCCGCCTGAGCCGCCGCGAGTCTCGCGATGGGAACGCGGAAGGGTGAGCATGATACATAGTCGAGACCGATCTTGTTGCAGAACTCTACCGATGTCGGGTCTCCGCCGTGCTCGCCGCAGATACCCACGTGGAGCGAGGGTCTTACCGGCTTGCCGAGAGAAATAGCCATTTCCATCAGCTTGCCCACGCCGCTCTGGTCGAGCTTCGCGAACGGGTCGTTCTCAAATATCTTGGTGTCGTAGTACGCGTCGAGGAACTTGCCCGCGTCGTCTCTGGAGAATCCGTAGGTCATCTGTGTCAGGTCGTTGGTGCCGAAGCAGAAGAACTCGGCCTCGGTCGCGATCTGATCCGCCAGCAGAGCCGCTCTCGGGATCTCTATCATGGTTCCGACCTCGTATTTGAGGTCCGCGCCCGCCGCCTTGATCTCGGCGTCCGCTGTCTCAACAACGATGTTTTTAACGAACTTGAGCTCTTTGATATCGCCAACCAGCGGTATCATGATTTCGGGAACGATATCCCAATCGGGATGAGCCTTCTTCACATTGATGGCGGCGCGGATAACGGCGCTTGTCTGCATCTTTGTGATTTCGGGATAGGTCACCGACAGACGGCAGCCTCTGTGTCCCATCATCGGGTTGAACTCGTGCAGCGAGTTGATTATAGCCTTGATATCCTCCACGCTCTTGCCCTGCGCGTCGGCCAGAGCCTTGATGTCGTCCTCCTCTGTGGGAACGAACTCGTGTAGCGGGGGATCGAGGAATCTGATGGTAACGGGGTTGCCCTCGAGAGCCTCATAAAGCTCCTCAAAGTCGCTCTGCTGCATGGGCAGTATTTTCTGAAGCGCCGCTTCTCTCTCCTCAACAGTGTCGGAGCAGATCATCTCGCGGAACGCGCCGATCCTGTCGCCGTCAAAGAACATATGCTCGGTGCGGCAGAGGCCGATACCCTCGGCGCCCAGTTCGCGCGCGCGCTTAGCGTCGTCGGGCGTGTCGGCGTTGGTCCTTACCTTCATGGTCCTGTACTTGTCGGCCCAGCCCATGATCCTGCCGAATGTGCCGCTGATCGAGGCGTCGACCGTGTCGATAACTCCGTCATAGATGTTTCCGGTCGAGCCGTCCAGCGAAATGAAGTCGCCCTCATGGTAGGTCTTGCCCGCCAGAGTGAACTTCTTGTTCTCCTCGTCCATGTTGATCTCGGAGCAGCCCGATACGCAGCAGATACCCATTCCGCGGGCAACAACCGCCGCGTGGGAAGTCATTCCGCCGCGAACCGTCAGGATACCCTGAGCGGCCTTCATGCCCTCGATGTCCTCGGGCGATGTCTCAAGTCTTACCAGAATAACCTTCTCGCCTCTCGCGTTCCACTCCTTGGCGTCCTCGGCCGTGAACACGACCTTACCGCAGGCCGCACCGGGAGACGCCGCCAGAGCCTTGGCCGCGGGAACAGCCGCCTTGAGCGCCGCCGCGTCAAACTGCGGGTGAAGCAGAGTGTCGAGGTTTCTGGGGTCTATCATCAGAACGGCTTCCTTCTCGGAGATCATACCCTCGTCAACCAGATCGCAAGCGATCTTGAGAGCCGCCTGGGCCGTTCTCTTTCCGTTTCTTGTCTGGAGCATATAGAGCTTCTTGTCCTCAATGGTGAACTCCATATCCTGCATGTCTCTGTAGTGGTTCTCAAGAGTGCTGCAAATGCCAACGAACTGGTCATAAACCTCGGGCATGACCTCTTTGAGCTGATCTATCTTCTGAGGTGTGCGAACGCCCGCAACAACATCCTCGCCCTGAGCGTTCATCAGAAACTCGCCCATAAGGTGCTTTTCGCCGGTCGCAGGGTCTCTCGTGAACGCAACGCCCGTGCCGGACGTGTCGCCCATGTTGCCGAACGCCATCATCTGAACGTTAACGGCTGTGCCCCATGAATAGGGGATATCGTTGTCGCGGCGGTACACGTTGGCTCTGGGGTTGTCCCACGAGCGGAATACGGCCTCGATGGCGCCGAACAGCTGCTCCTTGGGGTCTGTGGGGAAGTCCTTGCCGACTTTATCTTTATACTCGGCCTTAAACTGCTCCGCCAGCTCCTTGAGGTCCTCGGCCGTGAGCTCGGTGTCCTGAGTCACGCCCTTCTTGTCCTTCATCTTGTCGATGAGCACCTCGAAGTACTTCTTGCCGACTTCCATAACAACGTCGCTGTACATCTGAATAAATCTTCTGTAGCAGTCCCAAGCCCAGCGGGGATTGCCGGACTTTTTCGCCATTACCTCAACAACTTCCTCATTAAGGCCCAGGTTCAGGATCGTGTCCATCATGCCGGGCATGGAAGCTCTCGCGCCCGAGCGAACCGATACCAGCAGCGGGTTCTCCTTGTCGCCGAACTTCTTCTCGGTGATGGCTTCCATCTTGGTGATGTACTCAAGGATCTCGGCCTGAATTTCGGGATTGATGGTTCTGCCGTCCTCATAATACTGAGTGCAGGCTTCTGTCGAGATCGTAAAGCCCTGGGGAACCGGCAGGCCGAGGTTGGTCATCTCGGCAAGGTTGGCGCCTTTGCCGCCCAACAGCTCTCTCATGTTAGCGTTACCTTCGCTGAAAAGGTATACAAACTTTTTTGCCATTTGATTTTCTCCTTTTGGTATTATATTGTTTTAAAAATTATTTACTATGTTTTTGGCTCCCCTTCCCTTGGGAGGGGGAGCTGTCGCCGAAGGCGACTGAGGGGGAGGGATCCTGTCTCTTCCTCATTCCCTCAAAAAACTCACTAAGCACCGCCGCGCATTCCTTTTCCATAATGCCGCAGTAGCACTCGACGTCAAATCCGTCGATCGGGTTTGAGACGACATAACCGCGCTCACGGTCATAGGCGCCGAAATACAGCCTGCGCAGCCTCGCCTGCGACACAGCGCCGGCGCACATCATGCAGGGCTCCAAAGTCACATACATATCGCAGCCGTCCAGCCGCCAGTCTCCGACGGCCGCGCACGCGCGCTCGATCGCGGTGATCTCGGCGTGCCTCACGGCGTTTCTGTCTTTTTCGCGAGTGTTGTGGGCGGAGGCTATGACCCGTCCGTCCTTGACAATGACGGCGCCCACCGGGATATCTCCGTTTTCGGCGGCGGCCTCCGCTTCGCGGACAGCCGCTTTCATATACTCGTTAAGCATACTTCGTTGTTACCGCACGGGAGCATGGCAGGATAAACCTGCCATGCCCCGCTTAGTTTTTGTTCTGAATCGGTTATTACGCGATATACGGCTTGAGCTCGGCAACGAGATCGTCGCAGTCATCGCAATGGATCTGGACCTCGATGGGCTGTGACAGATCAAGGCTGTAGATACCCATGATCGACTTAGCGTCAACAACATATCTGCCCGATACCAAATCGATGTCGCAAGCGTACTTCGAAACGATAGCGTTAAAATCCTTAACGGCAGTCATTGAACCTAATGTTACATTAACCTTTTTCATTTCTTTTCTACCTCCATTTTAAAGTTGTAGCTTATATTTTTCTTCACTTTAATTATATAATTTTATTTCACATTAGTCAATCATATTTTTTATAATTCTTGTATAATTTTATTATGGATTTTTTATGCAATATTTCCAATTAAGCGTAAAACCCGCCATTCCCTGCACCGATAGCGGCGGACATCAGCCTCCCGCTTTGCCTCCTCCCGGGAGGAGGTGGATTTTCGCCGAAGGCGAAAAGACGGAGGTGGGAACGTAGGGATTAGCGATTAGCGAATAGCGAATACGCGGAAATAATTTGCAAAAAACATTTGCGTATCCCCGCGTTCATAGCTCTAATCACTATTCACTAATTACTAATCACTATGTTCGTAGGGGCGGACGACCTCGGCCGCCCGCTTTGCCTCCCCTGCCGTAAGGCGGGGGGAGGGGCCGCTTGCGGTGGTAGGGGCTGCCTCCTCCGGGGAGGAGGTGTCAGGCGAAGCCTGACGGAGGTGGGTCAACAGGGCTCCCGAAAACGCTTGCGTTTTTGGGAAAGAGGAGTAGCGTCGTTAATAAACATGCCGGCGGCATGTTTTAGACGCGATTGAGGCGCGGCAGCGCCGGACATAAAAAGCAATAATGGAGTGAAACGGAATTATTGCAGCAAATAAATGACCCGGAGCGGATGAGTCTTTCACGCTTGCGTGAAAGCGATTGAGCGCAGGGATCGGCGACGAAGCCCCCACCCACCTCCCTCCGCCAACCTAACCCGCGCGGTTCTATGTAGACAATGTTAACGTTCACACCGCTACAGGCCTCGCTTATAACCAGCCTATTCCTTCTTCT
>CANQQJ010000064.1 GCA_947625905.1 uncultured Clostridia bacterium
GGCATAAATTAGTTACAGATATTGAACGTGGAAGTTGTACAATGGAGTATGAAAGTGTTGTTGGGCAAGGACACATTGAAATGCTTTCTGATGATGAAAAAAAATATAATGCTTTATGCATTTTGATGAAGCATTATCATCAAGAGGATTTTCCGTTCAACAAATCAGTAATGCCTGATACAAAAGTTTTCAAACTGGTAGTAGAGAAGGTAACATGTAAAAGAAGAATGAAGAAAAATGACAAACAATAAACTTCTCGTTTATCGGGCAGATAAAAACGAAATACCGCAAAAAAGAGCAATCGAAAAACGGTTGCTCTTTTTTTGCGTCCGAAAGCAGACGAATTTATAAAAATTTTAGATAATGTTTATTTTTATTTTAGGTTTGCGTGCTATCATCAAATTATTTCAAGAGTGAAAGGGGATATATTATGAACGAGATCGTAAAAACAAGCGGGCTCACCAAACGCTACAGAGGCGCGGCGGCGGTAAACAATCTTAATATGAGCGTTAAGGAAGGGCGGATATACGGCTTTCTTGGACCGAACGGCGCGGGCAAAACCACCACGCTGAAAATGCTGCTCGGTCTTGTCCGCCCGACGGCGGGAGAGATCGAGATAACGGGGCGGCGCGTGCGCGCCAAAAACAGGATAGAGATCCTCCGCAATATCGGCTCGCTTATCGAGTCGCCGTCGTTTTACGGGCACCTTACGGGCGAGGAAAATCTCAGGATATTGCAAACGCTTTTGGACGTCCCGAGGCGCAATATCGACAGAGTTCTGCAAATAGTGCGGCTCGACGGTCAGCGGGGCAAAAAAGTCTCGGCCTACTCGCTGGGCATGAAACAGAGGCTCGGGCTCGCGGGCGCGCTGCTGGCGTTTCCGAAACTTTTAATACTCGACGAGCCCACAAACGGGCTTGATCCGTCGGGCATACAGGAAATGCGCGAGCTGATAAGATCGCTGCCGCGGCAGTACGGCATGACGGTGATAGTGTCGAGCCATCTGCTCTCGGAGATCGACCAAACGGCCGAGGACGTGGGCATAATTGCAAACGGCAGAATGATGTACCAGGGCGCGCTTGAAGATCTGCACCGCGTGGACGAGACAAAGTCTCTGGAGGAAATCTTCATCGACCTCACGGGAAAGGAGCGGAGCTTATGACAAAGCTTTTAAAGTGCGAATATATGAAGACCCGCCGCAGATACGTGTTTTGGACCGCCCTCGTCATAACCGCGGCGATGCTCGTGTGGATTTATCCGAGGCACCAAGGCGCCGACCTGCTGCGCCTCGGCTGGATGGCGAATCTGTATGAGCTTCCGCTTATTAACTCGATCTTTATGCCGCTGCTCTCGATAATCGTGTCGTCGCGCCTGTGCGATATCGAGCATAAGGGTTCAATGCTGAAACAGCTTGCAGTCACAAAAGGGCGCGGGCAAATCTACGACGCGAAATTTTTATACGGCCTCGCGATCATGCTGTTCTGCGTGATCTTGAGCTGGGGCGCGACGATAGCGTTCGGATATATCGCGGGCTTTGAGGGCGATGCGCCGATAAAGCTGTATCTTTTGTATCTGCTGCTTACTGCCGCGCCGACTGCCGCGGTGTATATTTTTCAGCACGCGCTGTCGCTCTGCTTTAAAAATCAGGCGGTCACCTTCTTTTCGGGAGCGATAGGCACGTTTTTCGGGACGTTTTCGATGTTCCTGCCGCAGCTCCCGTGGCTCCGCAGGGCGCTCATCTGGGGCGGCTACGGCGCTCTGAGCTTTGTGGGGCTGTTTGACTGGACAAAGGAGGACCGCTACAAATTCGCGCACTTTGACGTCATGGACGTTGATTGGAAATACTTTATCGCGCTGATATTCGTGTGCGCCGCGATGTATGTTATCGGGCGCGAAATGTTCAAAAGAAAGGAGCTGTGAGATATGATGCTGAAATTATTGAAAGCCGAGCGAATGAAGCTCAAACGCTCGCCCGTGTGGCTCGCGTTTTTGCTGATGCCTATAGTTCCGGCGGCTTTGGGCACGGCGAATTATATTTACAACCAAGGCATACTGTCAAAGGAGTGGCTGAGCCTGTGGACGCAGCACACGCTGTTTACCGATTACTTTTTTCTGCCGCTGATGCTGGGAATTTACTGCGCGTACATAATGCGCCTCGAGCACGCGAACAACAACCTAAACAAGGTGTTCACCGTGCCCGCCCGCCGCTCGTCGGTGTTTTTCGCGAAATTGATAACCGCCGCAGTGATGCTGCTTTTCAGCATGATATGGATATGTGCGCTGTTTGTGATATGCGGATATATCGCGGGGCTCACAGATCCGCCGTGGCTCACTGTCGCGCAGTGGTGCCTGTTCGGCACGCTCGGAGGCATGGTAACCGTCTCGATACAGATCCTGATCTCGATGAACGTAAAAAGCTTCGCGCTGCCGGTGGGGATATCCTTCGCGGGCGGGCTCTCGGGGCTTGCGTTTCTGTCCAAAGGCTTCGGGCACCTGTGGCCCTACTCGCTGATGTCCTACGGCATGAACGCCAACGCGCCGCAAAAAATCGCCGAAAGCGGCGGCTATGCGCAGTTTACGGTCATATGCGCCGCGTATATCGCGATCTTCGCGATCGTCGGCGCCGTTACCGCGGCGCGCCGCGATGTTTAAGCTCAGGCAAACTTTTTTGTTTTTGAATATTGTATTGCAATCGGCGATACAATATGATATAATAAAAAACAGAAAGGCAGGAGCTTATTATGGCAACAAAAAGCGCGAATGTGACGGCTCGCGTACAGCCCTAGATCAAGCGGCAGGCGGAGGCGGTTTTAAGCAGGATAGGACTGCCCGTTTCGGTTCTGATCGACACGTTATACAGACAAATAATTATGACCGGCGGCGTTCCGTATTCCCTCACCGTGCCGAAACCGCCTACGAGAGACAGTTTGACCGATGAGCAGTTTAACGCGATGATGGAAAAAGGATACGATCAGGCAAAGTCCGGCGATGGCCTGTCCGTTGACAAGGCCTTTGCCAAAATCTCGCGGAACAATAAATCCGGATATGAAAGCGAGGTTGAAGATAATGGCGTCGAGTAAAGAATATTTAAATTATATCCTTGAGCAGCTTAGCGGTTTGGAAGAGATCACTTACAGACCGATGATGGGCGAGTTTATTATTTATTACCGAGGAAGGATCGTCGGAGGCATATATGACGACAGATTGCTCGTAAAGCCGGTGAAATCGGCGAAAGAATATATGCCGTCCGCCGTTTACGAATCGCCCTATGAGGGAGCAAAGGAAATGCTTTTGGTGAGCGATATAGAAGATAAAGAATATTTGTCGGGCTTGTTTAGTGCTATGTATGACGAGCTGCCAAAGCCCAAAGCGAAAAAGAAATAAACAAAAATCCGACGCTCGCAATATTGTGAGATAAAACAGTAAAGTATATTTTGGGGAATGGCGCAGCTTAGGCTGTGTCATTCCTCACTTTTGTTTGCTAAAAAGTTTCCTAAAAGTTTGACGGAAAAGCAAAGAACGACCTTAACGCCGATATGTGCCTTTTCCTTGAGGACCGGGCGGATGCAGGAGAGAATTACACAACGGAGCAGTATGCGAACTGGAAGGATAAGGCATTTGTGTATTATTTAAGATTAATGGTCGCGGAATATGCGGGCGAAATGCAGGATAATTTGATTACCAGAAAAGTTGTGCCAGTGAATTTGTGTGGTGTATAAGTCGTGGTTTAGCAACATCAGAAATGTCAGAAAAACATTAATTTTGTATCTTTACAATCGTATCATATTGTGGTATATTAAATATAGCCACGACATCTTAATATTGGAAGCTATAATTTGCAAAGGTTGCGCTTTGCTAAAAGGCGCACGCTTTGATTCATCATACCTTTGTAGATTGATAAGTTTTATGAGATGCGTGGCTGCATAACAATCAAGGCTGCGTTCTTTGGTGCGTGGCTTTGAAAAAAGTCACGCATTTATTATATAAAATTTTATATAACAGGAGGAAAACCATATGAAAAAATTTATTTGTCTATTGATTATAATGTCAATACTTTTATCAATTGTTCCAATTACATTCGCCGATACAGATAATGAAATTATTAATAATGAATTAGCTAACTCATACAAAGATATTCAAACTAATGATAATAAACTATCATCGCCTGCTAGCGATTTAACTTATGGAAACTTAACATATTCGCTAAGTGCTGATAATACTATTACGATTACTGGTTGTGATACAGATATAACAAAAGTTAATATTCCAGAGTATATTGATGGAATGGCTGTAACATCAATTGGAGTAGCAGCATTTCGGGAATGCAAGAACTTAACAGCCGTTGATATGCCGGATAATTTAACATC
>CANQQJ010000065.1 GCA_947625905.1 uncultured Clostridia bacterium
GGGAGCTGCCATGTGGCGTCTTTCACTGGTGCAACGGAAGTATAAGTCTTGCCCGCTTCGAGCTTGCCCATGCACTTGTGCGCGGCGTCGTAGACCTGCGCGGTGAGCGTGTACTTCGTATAGTTGCAGGAATACTGCGTCTCCACGCCATCGAAAAGGCTCGCCGAAAGCGTTGCCGTTTCTCCTACAACGATTTTCCCATTCGTGCCTTCCGTCTGCACGGTACCCACAAACGTCGCGCCGTTTTGAACATTCAGCGTGCCGTTGACGATGAGGCTCGCATACGGCTTATATCCCGCGCCCGTGAGCTGTGTCCCCGTGGGATAGGTACGCTTTGCAACGTTGGGAATGAAGAAGCTATCATAGACATGAAGACCCTTGCCGCCCACAACATTCAGCATAGCCCCCTCTTCCACGCGCACCACCGAGCCGGGCATGAGCTTGAAGTAATTTGCAACGTCGTAATCGCCATTCTCGCCGCTTGCGTCCGCTTTCAGAATGAGTTCATAGTTATAGGGAAGCGAGAAATAGACGCCCGAAGTGTTGATACCGAGCGGGAACTGCATATAGCCCGCTTTTGCGCCGCCCGTGACGGTCATCGTCGTCTTGCCGACGTCCTGCGCGTTGTTCGAATCCCCCATATTGGGGCGGAGATGACTATCGTCATATTTGACTGCAACATTTGCGCCCTCTTTCAGAATGAGGAGCGCCGTTGCGGAATCGCCCAAAGCGCCATCCCAAGTTATAAAGGGCGTATCGATCGTCGTGGTGCTACTCCAGAAATAGAGGCTCGCATGACCCCAAAGCTCGCCGCCATATTCAATCGTGTAACCGCCCGTGCATTGGATGTTCGCCATGCCATACATCTTGAACGGCGTGACGCCCGCGTTAAACGAGGCCTCCGTATTGGTGCCGCCGTTGTAGTCGAGGATCATGAAGGGTTGCGTGAGCTTGCCGCCCTGTTTCACGGTGATGCCGCCCTTGCCCGTCACGAGCCCGCGCACATCGAGATGTCCGCCCTCGTCCACGACGACGCTGCCCTGAATATCCAACACATTATATTTGCCCGAGGTCGCGCCCTGCGCGTTCTGATTCGGATAATGTTCGACCGCGCCGATGAAGAGGCTGCCCTTGATCGTGAACGTTTGCCCTTCCGCCACGGTGAGCGTGAAGTGCTTAAACCGCGAAATGAGCTCTGCGCTCGACCAAGGCACGCGAGCGGTAGAGTTGGTAGTCGTGCCGAGCTCGTAGTCGTCGCCCCTGTCGTTGACGGGCAGGACGAGCGAAACCTTCGCGGGGAGCTCTATGCTCTCGGATACGGTAAGGCCGTCTTTGATGACGATGAGTTTATCGTCCGCTTTGGCGGCGCCGATCGCCGACGCCAGATCTTCATAAAACTTTCCGTCGTTGCGGATAGAATACTTTCCCTTGGACTCAATGATCGCCTTTACGGTAAAGTTGGCATCGGTGACGGAAGTCGTATATTCCTCAGCCGTGGAGAGGAGCTTCCCGTCGGAATTGACCCAGCCGTAGAATTGATATTCGCCCTCGTTCACCGTCGCCTTGAAGGTGACGCGACTACCGAGCGCGATCGGCTTGCCCGATTCGATCCCCTTTCCGCCGCTCGTTGCGCTGACAGAGCCCGCTCCGTCATTGGAAACGCTATAAGTCAGCGTGCCTTCGCCCGAGAAAAAGCCGACATTACGGATCACGGCAAAGCACGCGGGAGTGGTGCTCCAAGGGGATGCATAAAGATAAGTGTCCGAACTTACATAATAGCTTACATAATATGTTTTTTGTTGCGCGTCTTCGCCCATTGGAATGGAGACATGCGCCCAGCCGTCTTCGAGCATGGTGGTCGTCTTGTTGCCTTCCCATTGCTCTCCGCCCACGAGCCAGAACATATAATTGTTGTTGGAAACGGTTTTCGTAGAAGTGCAACCGGCTGCAATCAGCCTGTTGACATCGGTATTGTCATCGGAGTTGATCCTCCAAAATTTCTCCCCATTATTGTCTTTGTCATTCGCATGTGTGCCGGAATAAGTTTGATTAATCGTATCCGTAATGGAGAGCGGCTGTTCCCCCCAAACGAGCCAAAAATTTCCACCGCCTTCAAGCTTGAAATCAAAGTCGAGCAGACCCGCGCCCGTCACCTTAAATTTCAAGCTCGAAACGGCTTTCCCGTAGTAGCCGAGATCGCCCGAATTGCCTGCCATATAGGCAAAACCTGTATCCGTCGTATATGCCGCAGAAAACACCCAAGGAACATACGGGTCGTTTTCCACTTCAATATTTTTCGCACCGTCTACAAGAAGATGTTCGGAGATGTCGTCTTCGTTTGTCACGACGAGGTACAGCGTAAAGATCGGGCTCTCGAAATAGCCTTCCGCGGTATATTGCACGGTGACGGTCTTGTTGCTGTCGATCTTCTCCAAGCGGAAGAAGTTTTTGCCCGCTTCGTTCATGATCTGAATATCGGACCGCACTTCTCCGTCTACGGAGACCGTGTACTTCTCTTCGATCTGGACAAAATCCTCGAACATAAAGCTCACGCTGTTTTCTTTCCCATAGGGAAGTACGACCGTGTCGCCACTCTTTACCGTTACCGCTTCTTGGAAGTCGCTCCCCGAGGTGACGGTGACCGAGACGTCGGGAAGGACCGCGATCTCCTCAAAATTCGCCTTGATATAAAGATTTTGGCTTGACTTGCTGTTATTTCCAACGAACCCATTATCCGAAAAGGTGATATAACATGATTGCGGGTCGGGCCAAATCTGTACCCCCTCCTGCATATAGAACCCCCCAAAGCGGACGGACGCCTTTTGGTCGGGATCGATTTGAGACATAACGTCTTTGAAGGACGCGGAAAAACAGACATACTGCCCTTTTATGACCGAATGCTGCCCCGGCTCTACGGCAATCGAATCCATATAGACCGTACCGTATTTTTCGTCATATTCAAGTTGGAATGTAACCGTTTCGGGATCCTCGTTCCAGACGATATCCTTGATCGCAAAAATATCATTTGCTTCGACATAACCCGTCCCATTAAATTCTAATTCAAGACGATGATAGCCTTCTCCCGCCAAATGGAAATAGAAGTTATCGTTCCAAGTCAAATTATCGGCGGAAGCCGATTGTCCGCTTGAAGATCGGTTTAAGGATAGAATGTTCCCACCCGAGATATTTACATAGTCATCCCCGTTGTAATATCCCGTTATTTTGTTGGAAGCATACTTTGTTGTATCGTAATTTAACAAAAATGCATATTTGAGTGTGAGATAGTACTCGCCCACAGCCTCAAATACAAGTTTCGTCTGTTGCCCGAGAGCGTCTTTTGTGATCCTATAA
>CANQQJ010000066.1 GCA_947625905.1 uncultured Clostridia bacterium
CCGTCCATATCGGTCAAAGCACAAAACCATTCGGACAAGAAAAAGTTTTTAAGGACTTCTCTAATCTGCGGAGTGCTTGCTCTCCGATAGTCCTTTGCGGCTTGTACAATAACCGCATCGGCAAGAAGCACATAGTTTTCCTCAAACATATCTCTACCTCCTAAACTTGATATTAAAAAAGCGTGTCCACATAGCTCATACTGAGCAAGTAAACACGCTTAATAACTTTTCTTTATTAAATTTTTCAAAAAATCTCAGTCGCACAAAGCTGAAAAACCGCATAAAATCGCGGGTTTCACGCTATTAGTCCATAAATATCAGCAGCATTGGGGATTCCGCTTTTTATGAATGTTCATCACTTACGAGCCTTATTCTGCCAGATAGCGTTACAGAAATAGGCAATAATGCATTTTACTATTGCAGCTCGCTTAAAAACATAACCATGTCGAATAGTATGAGAAGAATTGGTGATAATGCATTTATATTTTGTAATAATATTGAACGTGTTAATATAACCAATTTAGCTAATTGGTGTGAAATTGAATTTGGAAATCAATGCTCGAATCCTATTTGTAGTCAATATTCATTTTCTATGAGCACTTCTGATTATAAATCACGATATTTTTATATAGATAACCAAGCACTTACAGATATAATCGTGCCTGAAGGAACTAGGTCTATATCCCAATATGCATTTTCCTATTGCCTCTCGTTAGAGAGTGTGATCATACCTGATAGCGTTATAAGCATAGCGGATTATGCATTTGCTGATTGTAATTCACTAACAAATATAACCCTATCAGATAATATTACATATATTGGTGGTCATGCATTTGAGGGTTGTGGATACTATAATAACAAAACAAATTGGCAAGAAGGGGCGCTATATATTGGGAATTGGTTGGTGAATATAGATAAGAACTCTTTGTCATCAAATTATACTATAAAATCCGGAACTGTAGGCATTTCTGAAAATATTTTTGCCGGATGTAAATGGCTTGAAAATGTGACTATACCAAATAGTGTAAAAATAATAAGTGTTGGTGCATTTTCTGAATGTTCTTCACTTATAAGTGCAAACATATTGAACGGCGTTACAAGTATAGGCAATTCGGCGTTTTCTGATTGCACATCACTTAAAAGTGTAAGTATACCAGATAGTATTACAAAAATAGAGAGCAACGCATTTATTAATTGCTATAACATTGAACGTGTTAATATAACTAACCCTGCGGCATGGTGTAAAATAGAATTTGCCAATGAATATTCAAATCCTCTTTGTAGTAAAAATCCAAATTCTACATCCGATTATAAACCTAGGTATTTTTATGTAAATGGGAAAATCCTTACGGATATAAGAATACCGGAAGGAATCAAACAGATTTCATCATATACGTTTAAATACTGTTCATCGCTTACAAGTATAACTATACCGAACAGTGTTGAAACCATATGCCTTGGTGCTTTCGAACACTGTTCATCGCTTACAAATATAACTATACCAAATAGTGTTACAAGTATAGGTGAATTTGTATTTTCTGGTTGTTCATCGCTCACAAGTATAACTATACCAAATAGTGTTACAAGTATAGGTGTATATGCATTTTCTAGATGTTCATCGCTCACAAGTATAACTATACCGAATAGTGTTAAAAGCATAGGTGAATCTGTATTTTCTAGCTGTTATAATCTATCTGACATATATTATGATGGCAGTGCAAAGCAATGGAATATGACTGAAATTAGTGAGGGAAATGATAAAATATTTAAAGCGACTATGCACTTTGACATATATACATACAGAATAACGGATATTTCATTCAAAGATGCATATGGCGATAAGTTTGTGTCTCCACCTTCCGATTCTCCATTTACGGTTAATCTCACTCTCGAGAAAAAAACATATGGCATCTTAGGTTACTTGGTCATTGCCATTTACGATACAGAAGATGTAATTTTGAAAATTGATTATGTCCGTGTATATTTAGAGAATAGAAACGCAGATTCATTTGAATTTTATGTGCCAGCACAGACAAAGAAAATTGGTTCAGTAAAAGCATTTGTATGGAGTGATTTAAATTCGGGAAGACCACTATCCGAGACTTTGGAAATCCAAAATTAATTTATTGTAAAAGTTTCTAAATATAGTGAAACTGAATTTTTTAATTTTGATCAGTTTCTATTTACGACTTGGGAGAATAAGCCGAAATGTCAAGGAAAAGATGATATTCCTTGGGGGATAAAATTAGATTAATTTATTAAAGTACACTAATTAATTTTGATGATTGCGTGATCATGCTTGTCTGTTGCCGATAAGCAATTAATTGTTCTGATGGATATTAAACTTATATTATCGAAATAAATATCCACGCGGTGATAAGAACCGCGCAGCCTATGTACAACAGCCCTTTGGGACTGTTTTTCCATTCGCCGGTTTTAAGGCCCCACATGACGGATATTATTAGAGCGAGAGCGTTAAATAATATCCAGCCCGCACTCTTTCCGATATCGCCGAGCATATCCACGGACAGACCGTAGAGCAGCAGAGCGGCGTACCACACAATGCTTGTGCCGAACAGCTTGAGCGTTCTTGTGCCGCTCCCCTTTGCGATAAGCGTTTTCTGATCGCCTTTCGCCAAAAGCTCGATCGCGCACCATACGATCCCCGCAAGACATCCGCCGACCAAAACGGGCATCCATCTCGCGCTTGACGCCGCTGCCTGAGAATAACCGAGAAGCGCGAACTGCCCGGTCATGCTCTCTGAATGAGCGAAACCGACATTCATTGCGCCCGAACCGAGACCGGACAGAATGGCAAGCAAAACGCCGGATATCGAGCCTTTTATGCCGCCATCGCGTCTCACTCCCGCTATAGTTACAATTATTACGCCCAAAACAGTCAAAACAAGACCCGTCACGAACATCGCCGCAGAGAACCCGGTAGGGAACGAGCGGTTTATTATCATAGGCGTCACCGAGCCGACTATGGTTGAAATACCCATGGATATGCCGTATACCATTGACATACCTATTTTGTCAATAGCCTTTGAAAACCCTATTGCTGACAACCCCCACAGCGCGCCGCAAAATATCGGAATACTCCAGTATGCGAACCCGTTTTCGGATATTATTGTCCAAAGCTTCGGCGCTGACAGCCAGGCGCAGCCCACGGAAGTTACAATGCATAAAATATTATATATACCCCAAAAAGCCGCCCATGAAAATGATATGCACCCCAAAAGTTAGACACTTTTGGAGGTGCATATTTTATGAGCAAAAAAGGGAAAAAACAAAAAA
>CANQQJ010000067.1 GCA_947625905.1 uncultured Clostridia bacterium
TCTTTGTTCTTTAACATTATATCATATTTGGAGTTCATTTTCCTTTTTATTTGTCACCCATCAATTGTATCGTAACACCGCAAAGAATTTATTCGGGCATAATCCGATTTATGAGCGAATATACTTGATTGACACAATATATTCGCGGAGGAAAAACAATGCTTGAGAAAAACCATAGACAAAAAAGACGGCGTTACCGCGCTGTGATCATTGACGGCAAAAAAATCATTAAATCCGTGTTGTTTGTTTCGGCGGTCGGGATCGTGATCGGAATAATCGTATCGGCTTTTTGGGGCGGCGGCAAGTCCTCGGACCCGCCCGAGACCGAGGAGCCGGCGCCTTTATCCTCCGCCGAACCCGCGGCGGTTCAAAGCGGAACGGACGAGCCAAAAAACGCCGCGGAAAGCCTCAAAAAAATCGCGGGATATATCGCGGGATTTGACCCGTTCACGCCCTCGGGGGCTGTCGCGGCGGAGGTCCGCGGCGCCGAGATAGTTAACAGCTACGGCTTGATCGCGCGGGGCGAGGAGCTTTTGCCGACGCCCGCCCCAACCGAAACGCCCGCTCCCGAGACGACCCCCGACGAAGTCGAACGCTCGGATATTACGGAAATAAACGCCGCCCAGAACGCGAGATACGACGACTATCAAATCAGGATCGGCAACGAGACCTCATACGCCGTCGATATAAACGGCATGCTTGAGGAACCTCTGAGCTTTAACATGAGCGGCGAGGGGCCGAAGGTGCTGATCGTGCACACCCACGCAACCGAGGCGTACGCCGCCGAGGGCGCGGTCGAATACGCCCGAGACGAGAGCGACCGAAGCATGAACACCTCGGAAAACGTGGTGGCCGTGGGCGACGAGGCGGCGAGGGTATTAAACGAGCGCGGGATCGAGACGCTGCATGACACCGCGCTGCATGACTATCCCTCGTTCAACGGCTCCTACGCCGACGCCCTTGAGAGCATTGAGAATTATCTGGCGGAATACCCGAGCATCCGCGTCGTGCTGGACATTCACCGCGACTCGATCGTGCGCGGAGGCGGCGAGATGGCGAAGGTCGTCACCGAGATAAACGGACGAAAAGCGGCGCAGCTGATGTTTGTGGTCGGCACCGACGAGAACGGGCTTTATAATCCCGACTGGCGCGAGAACCTGAAATTCGCCCTGAAGCTTCAGAATAAGATCGACGAAAAATATCCCGACCTTATGCGCTACGTGAATCTCCGCAAGAACCGCTTCAACGGCCATACCACAAAGGGCAGCCTGATAATCGAGACGGGCTCGAGCGGCAACAGCCTGAGCGAAGCCAAATACTCCATAACCCTCGCCGCCGAGTGCATAGCCGAATTTTTAAACGGCTTAAAATGATCGTTTCGGACAAACCGTTTCCGTTTTGAACGCCAAAAAGAAGCGCGCTTTGGTTTTCATTCCAAAGCGCGCTTCCTTTATTGCGTCATCTTATCTTAGCAGCTTTGACGATAAGACAGCCGTTTTGACCCGTCTTATTATTTTTTGTATCTCGACATCATGGCCGCGGCCTCCGCTCTGGAAGCGCTGCCTCCGGGCTTGAGCGTGCCGTCCTCATAGCCGCTTATGATACCGGCGCCGCATGCCCACTGCATCGCGGGAACCGCGTAATCGCTTATCGCCGCCGCGTCCGCGTAGCTTGAGATATCGGCGCTCTCGCCCGCGCCGCTTGCCGACGCCTGTCTGTAGAGAATAGCCGCGATCTGCTCGCGCGTGATATTCTCATCGGGGCTGAACGTCGAGGCGCTTGTGCCGTTTATTATGCCGCTTGCCTCGGCCGCCGCGATATACGGGGCGTGCCACTCTCCGTCGGCAACGTCGCTGAAGCTCGAGGCGCCGCCCGGCGTGATTCCGAACAACATTACCGCCATCTTGGTGAACTCGGCTCTTGTGATTTTGTCGTCGGGCACAAACAGCGTGGGCGTCTCGCCGTTTATTATGCCGGCGTTGTACAGATCCATAATGTAGCCGTATGCCCAATGGTCGGTCGGAACATCCTCAAATATCGCCGCGCCCGCGGGCTTTGAGGTCGCCGCGGTGATCGGAGCGTTTGTGGCTTCAGGCTGCGCCGAGGCGCCCGCGTCCGCCGTGGGGGCGGGAGTCTGAGCTGCCGCCGTGTTTGAGCCTCCCGTGCCGAATCCCGAATTGCCGATAGATCCTCCTCCGTTGTTCGGTCTGCGCGTCGGAGTCGGAGTCGGAGTTTCATCGGGTCCGGGCGACGCCGTCGGCTCGAATGTGTTGGCAACGTTTATCTTAACCGAATACACGTTGCCTTGGCTGTCCTCTATCACAAGCTCGTGCGTGCCGTTCGGCAGCGTGTCGAGGAACTCGTCGGTAAATGTGATCTTTCCGTCCTTAACCGTGTAGCTGTCTTTGGGAACCGCGGAGCCGTTGAACGTAACCTCGGCCACATCGACATCCGCGCTCGGCAGCGCCACAACAACATCCTCGGGCTTTTCGCCGTCAAACTTCTGTTCTTCCAAAGGCTGAGGCGTAGCCGCGGGAGCGGGCGTCTGCGTCGGCTCGGTCGTTCCGGGTGTCTGCGTCGGCTCGGTCGTTCCGGGCGTCTGCGTCGGCTCGGTCGTTCCGGGTGTCTGCGTCGGCTCGGTCGTTCCGGGTG
>CANQQJ010000068.1 GCA_947625905.1 uncultured Clostridia bacterium
ACTGGTTCCACATCAGCTTTGACGGCAACAGCAATTATAACGACGGCTTCTGGTACGAGGGCTGGGAGGGCCACTTTGAGCTCGTCAAGCTAAACCTCAGAAATCCCGCCGTTGTGAACTATCTTCTCGAGTGCGTCGACTTCTGGAAAAACGAGTTCGATATCGACGGCCTGCGACTTGACGTGGCGTACTGCCTGGATCAGGACTTTATAAGGACGCTGCGCGCCCACTGCAATTCCCTCAAAGAGGATTTTGTGCTAATCGGCGAGCTGCTCCACGGCGACTACAACCAATTCGTGGCGGATGACAAGCTCCACAGCTGCACCAACTACGAGTGCTACAAGGGCCTGTATTCCAGCATGAACTCGCTTAATATGTTCGAGATCGTGCACTCGCTTCTCAGGCAGTTCGGTCCGGATAATTGGTGCTTGTACCGCGGAAAGCACCTGCTTTGCTTTGTCGATAACCACGACGTGACCCGCGTTGCGGACATATTGACCGACAAGAACCACCTGCCGCTGATCTACGGCGTGCTGTTCGGAATGCCCGGTGTGCCGTGTATATACTACGGCAGCGAGTGGGGAGCGCCGGGCAAAAAGCAGGACGGCGACCCCGCACTGAGGCCCTGCTTCGAAAAGCCCGAATTCAACGAGCTGACGGCGTTTATCTCAAAGCTCGCCAAGGCCCACAGGGAGTCAAAGGCGCTGTGCTTCGGCGATTTCCGCTCGGTTGTGCTCACCAACAAGCAGGCGGTATTCGAGCGCAGGCGCGACGACGAGCGCGTCATGGTCGCGGTCAATATTGAGGGCGCGCCCTACACCGCCCATTTCGATGCGGGCTGCGGCACCGCGGTGGACCTTATCACGGGCAAGACCCACGACTTCGGCGGCGGCAGTGAGCTCCCGCCCTACAGCGTGCAGTACTGGAAAATGGAAAAATAAGAATATGTATGACACCTCATCAGTCAGCTTCGCAGACTGATGAGGTGTTTTCTCAGTCCATAGAACGGGCGGCAATCTGCCGCCCGCGGGATTTGTTCAACGTTGTAGGGCCAGATGCCCACATCCGGCCGGCGGCTTGTGGGCAAGCCGCCCTACGAACGTAGAAACTAGGAAATAGGTACTAGGTACTAGGAATATCTTACGGTGATTTTCAATCCTTTTCGCCTGCGGCGAAAATCCACCTCCTCCCGGGAGGAGGCAAAGCGGGCGGATAATATCCTCCCCTACGGTGTTATACATACCATGTTCGTAGGGGACGGCGCCCTCGACGTCCCGGGTAAAACCAATGGTCTTATTTAAAGCGGCGGATATCATCCGCCCGTCCTAGTCCCTACGTTGGCTCCCGCAAAGCGCCAACGTAGCGCGCTTCTATTAAGGAAGCTCTTGGTCAAAATCGCAAGCGATTTTGAAAGATAGCTTTGAACCCGCAAGCAAGCTTGCTGGTTAGGGAAGAAGCGCCGAAACAGGCAGTGAAAAAAGAAGATCTTTCTTTGCAAGGCCTTCTTTTTTTGACAAAAATTTCGGAGGTTTAAAATTTATACAGAAGGAGTTAAAAATTATGGCGGTGTTTAGAGTTAAAAAAACTAAGAATTTTACTGTGATGTCTAATCATCATTTGAAAAATAAAGAATTATCTTTGAGGTCAAAAGGGTTGTTGTCGGTTATTCTCAGCCTGCCCGACAATTGGGATTTTACTATCAGAGGCTTGGCTGCAATCAGCAAAGAGGGCGTTAACGCCATTCGCTCATCTATTTGTGAGCTTGAAAGCGCAGGATATGTGAAACGCAGGCGCTTGATAAGCCGCAGCGGCAAGCTCTCAAAGACCGAATACACTTTTTATGAGGTGCCGAGGCAGAAAGAATGTGACGCAGAAATAACATCGAGGAAAAACATATGTCCGTAAACCCTATATCGGATGATCCTACGTTGGAAAAGCCTATGTTGGATAAGTCAACGCAATTAAATACTAAAATATTAATAACTAACATAATAAACTATCTATCCATCTATCAATCACGTGCGCGTGAAGAAAAATGATAATGTAGGATGGATAGATATGGGTAAATAAAATCCGAAATTAAAATATAAAAACCTTTACTATCCGATAACGCGCGGGCAGGTCGAAGAATTATATAATATCCGCGATATATAACATAGCCATAGCTGCAGATAAAAACAGCAGTTCGATAAAAAAGGGGGGGATAAGCTGTCACGCAGTAGGCGGCCTTAAACGCCGAAAAAACGTAGTTTTTTAGGCTAAAAACAGGCAAAGCTATGTCCTTATATTAACCCCCCAAAAACGAGGTTCTACTGCGTGACACAAAGGGCGAATTCTGTATAGTTATCCATTTGAAAATATTTTCGGTTTTCAAGGTGCCGGAGTGGAAAAATAGAGGCCTGCGAGTGACGTAAAAACGGTGGTTTTAAAGCCAAAAACATCTTCGGTAATATACTTATACCATAACCCCTCAAAATGAGGTTCTATTGTTCCACTCATACTAAGAGCATAACCGATAAAATCAAATGCGGTTATGCTCTTATTTTTTATGTGTACAATGGACATTTAGACAGCAGTAAGCGGCGCAAAAATG